>NZ_JBFRCM010000013.1:0-290398 GCF_040965735.1 Paraburkholderia sp. BR10936 | reverse complement strand
GCCCCGAGGGGCTTTGTTGTACTCGCGACGTCCGATTAGCGCAAATTCGGCGTATCGAACTCGATCGATCTGATTGCCTACCGCTCACCTCCGGAAAAAGTTGGTGTTTCCACACACTCTGGGTCGGACTATGCCTTTTGCATGACGCGCATGTGCCAAGTGTTCAGCGCGCGGCGCCGTCGGGATCTACTCGGACCAGAAAGAGACAGTGGACGTTGATGCTGTAGGTAACATTCGAGCAACGGCCGTTCAACCGAATTAGCTCAAGCGCGAACACCGAGGTTGTATGCCGTGCTGTCAAGTTCGTACACGGCAATAGACCGCCATTTTGGAATCAGTCCGCGGTTGAGATTTTAAAGCTCGGGGCGCGGTCTCTGATGTGCTGCCAAAGCAAATTGGCGATTGGCCCGTGGGGCAAATCGCGTCGGCGCGCCGCGGTTATCTCGACGCGTCCGCCTTGCAGATGTCGCCCGCCGATTGAGAGAAGACGTCCATCGCGTAGATCGCTCTCAATCAGAAAATCGTGCAGATGACCCCAGGCCGCGCCCTGCAAAATGATTTCCTTCTTCATCAACTGATCGCCGACCGACCACGTTTGGGCGCCCTCAATGATGTAGTAATTCGGCCGCGCGATATGGCGTGCCGTGTCGCGAATGACGCACTGAACGTATCCGCGCATTTGCTCCGGCGTGATCTCCTCCGAAATGGGCATGCGAAGAAAACCCGGCGCGACGACAGGGATGAGTCTGACGGGACACAGATCGATGTACTCGAGCCGCGGATCCGCCTTGTCGATGTGATGAATGATCAGATCGGCTTCGCCGTCAAACAAGCGTTCCCACGGACCTGCAATGGCCTCCACATGCAAATGCAGTTGCGTCGCAGGATGACCGTCGAAGAAAGAACGAAGCAGTGCGAGTACCTCACGCACGGGTGAGAGATCGCCGATCACGACGCGAAGTTCGCGCTCCTCGCCCATGGCCAGTTGCTCGGCATGGTTCTTCAGTCCGCGAAGCTCTTGAAGGAATACGCGCACGTGGTCATGAAACGAGCGACCCGCGTCGGTCAGTGCCACGCGATAGCCGCTCCGATCGAGCAAGGTCAAGCCAAGCTGTCCTTCGAGGTTCTTCACCGCGGCAAACACCGTCGGCTGCGTGCGCAAGAGCTTTTCGGCCGCGGGCTGGAAACCGCCTTCCGATACCACTGCGTCGAAGCACTGCAGCTGATACAACGTCAGGCCCTCGATCATCGACGAGTCCTATTAACTTGATCAAAACTTCATTATTTTTAACAGAATCTCCGATCTCTAATATTAGACGACACTCACTGATATGGAGATTTTCATGCGTGCCATCGTTATCAAACAGTACGGGGGACCCGAGGTACTGAGCATCGAGGAGCGTCCTGATCCGTCCCCGCGGCTCGGCCATGTTCTCATCGAGGTGAAGGCTTTTGGCGTGAATCGCGCCGAGATGCATATGCGCGAAGGAAAGTGGCCCGAGGCGACTGAGATAAGCGGAATCGAATGTGTCGGGACTGTGCGTGCCGATCCGGATGGCCGGTTCGTGCCGGGTCAAAAGGTCGTCGCATTCATGGGGGGCATGGGCCGAAAGATAAATGGAAGCTATGCCGAGTTGACCAGTGTCCCGGCAAGCAATGTCGTTGCCGTGAATACCGATCTGACCTGGGAGCAACTCGCGGCGATTCCGGAGTCGTATGCGACGGCATGGGCAGCCCTCTTTGGCAATCTTGATCTTGAGTCCGGACAGACCTTGGTTGTTCGTGGCGCCACGTCCGCATTGGGTCGGGCGGCGGTGGATATCGCCGCTCATGCCGGCGTTCGGGTTATCGCCACCACGCGTAACCCGGCACGCGCGCCGTCGCTCGAAGCGCTCGGCGCCAAGGAGGTGTTGCTCGAGGCCCCTGATCTTCCACAGCGTGCGCGCGATTTGCATCCTGACGGCGTTGACGCAGTGTTGGAATTGTTGGGCAACAGTACGGTAATCGGTTCGCTGACCATGGCCCGGCGGCATGGTCGCCTTTGTCTGGCGGGATTTCTGGGTGGCACCGATCCGATTAACGGCTTCATGCCCGTGGCCCAGATGCCGAGTGGGGTGCATTTCAGCTTCTTCGGCAGTTTTATGTTTGGGGCGCCAGCGTTTCCGACGGCGGAGATTCCAATGCAACTCATCGTCGATCGCGTGGAACATGGTCAATACAAAGCGATGGCCGCGCGGGTCTTCCGATTTGAGGAAATCCGCGAGGCCCATCGGCTGATGGAGACCGACAGCGCGAATGGAAAGATCGTCGTACGGTTGTGAGTGCAACTATCAAAGCGGCGGCTCGACCACCCGCATAAACCCTCGGACACCTCGTTGGAGGCCTTCGACCTTCATATTGGATCCAGCGGTGAATCCGCACCCAGCATCCGTCACCGGCGTGTCCAGGCGAATGGCCGTTGTGCCATTTCCAGGTTCGGCCAACTTCGGCCAGTCGACAACGGGGCGAAGTTCGTCGACAATGCCTCGGCGCGAATAAACGGGTAGGAGATGGGAAATGACGATCTTTTGGACGTTGAAAAGCATCCCTGAGCTGGCAAATCTAAGCGCGAGAGAGAGACGCGCGTATTGGCGACGTGCCTTTCGTCGAACATGGCGGCATTGGGAGACATGGGCCGGCCTCCTCGGGTGCGCCATATGCGCCGGAGTAGGTTCTGGACTGGGTGCGCTTGCTAATCACACTGTCGTCGGAGCGATGATCGGCGGCGGTGTTGGCGGATTCGTGTTCGGACAAGCGACGGTGCATGTCGCCCGTTTACATTACAAAAACGTACTGCTCAACCGAGACCGTTAAGCAATCGGGCAACTAGCTTGATGCGGCTCCTTCGCTCGAAATCGTTGCCAATCCACACGTCCCGTGGCAAACGACTGGCCGCCGAGGCCAAGGGTTGCCTCCACAATCGTCACGCGGAATTCGCCGGCCGTGTGAGTTCGAAGCGAATCGTGCGGTTGGTGCGTTGCGCGCTCGATTCGCGGTGCGCTCGCAGCGGCCCGTCAAAAGCCTCGAACAGGGTGTTGCCGCAGACGTCTTCAAGGTCCGGCGCGACGCGAATGGCGGGCCGCGTCGCCGTCCAGGGCGAATCCGGCGTAAAGGTCCAGCGTCTTTCGCCCTTTTCGATCGCGACTCGCCCTGTTACCGGCCGTTCGTCGTCGCCCACGACCACAATCGCGCGCCGCAGCAACGCCCAATCCAGCGGCCTGGGAAACACGATCTCCAGAGGTTGACAACTCTGCGCCGCAGGAGGCAGAACCGTCCAATGCGCGAGCGCAACGGGCTCCCGGACCGCCTGAGCGACAACGAACGGCTTGTAGAAATTCTGCCGAAGCGGACGACCGGATGAGTCGACCATTGCCGAGCCGATGGCCAACGCGTAGCGTTGCCCCAACCTCAGCGGCGGACCCAGTTCCCGATTGGGACCGACCCAGCGTTTCAGCCTGCCCGGATCCAGCAGAACCGTCAGGCATCGCATGCTCCTGTCCCAAAGCTCCAGCGCAGGCCGATAGAGCACGTCGTGCGCAGGCCGTCCATTGGGGCCGATAAGACTAATCTGCGTTTCGGCACCGCCACGCCGCATCGGGCTGGAAAAGCAAACGTAGAAGCGAAGCAGGTTTTCCGGCAGGACATCGGCGGATGGAAAGACTTCCGACACCGAAGCCGGGTCGACCCCGATGGGGTTCGGTAGCGAGAATTCGAGCGTCAGCACGTCCGCATGCCCAATACAGCCGAGCGGCCGCAAATCGAAGCTTGCTCGATAGCGAACGCCCGGTTCGAACGGAAAACGCGGAACGAATCGCACCCCGGCCTCCAGAAGCTGACAGCAGCCAGCCACATCGGGAAGTTCGTCGCCTTCCCGCATGGCTGCATCGATAACGTTCACACGCAGCACGGGTTGCAGGTGGCGGCCCGTCCCCGGGCGTTCGACGACAAGCGCAGCAAGATCTGCATCGAGGTTGTGCACGCAAACGCAAGCCACCCCGCTCCTCTGGGTCTCGTGCTCGACTCGCAGTGTTGGCTGGAGTGTCATCGGCATCCTTACTCGGTCGCGTTGCGCGATATTCTGCGGCCGGCTGATCTCGCAACCGGCTACGCGTGGTCGATCTCGTTGCGATGTTCGCGGTAGTGGAACGGATCGGGACCATTCGGCCAGTTCATTTCCGCCATTCCCAACCGGCGGTCGAAGAAGTACGGAACCATCAGCGTGCCGATGTCCAGCCGCCAGGACGTCTTCGGATGCCGCCAGATGACGACTGCCCACCGTGGATCGAGAATCGCGATATGTTCCGCCCGGATCGGCAGATCGCGCTGCGTACGCCCGAGGCCGCCCGGCCCGAAGTCGATGGGACCACCGGTCGGCTCGGGTTTCGCGGTCGTCAACTCCGCAGCTTCGATACGCGACGCGCTGCGTACGTCGATGGTCACGAGCAAGTAGTCCTTATTGTCCGTCGGATCGGTATAAGTCAGCATATCCAGCGGATTCGACCCATAGCCCAGCTCGCCGATCGTGTCCCCACGCACATGCGCGCCATCCTTCAAATCTTCCAGGCGGAAGCGAACGAGCGGCGTGCAACCGTACACGGCAAACAGGTACGGTTTTCCATCCATCTCCCGGATCAGTTGCCGCACGATCGGGGCGCGCGTTTCGAACTCCCCATGCGTCGGGTGCCAGATTTCGACGGTGCTCGTCGACAGGCGGGAACGGAACGGGTACGGGATGCGATACAGCGTCGATGCAAAGCGCTGATTCGAGATTCCTGTGACGAAAACCTCGCCGTTGTAGTACTTGACGTCCGTAATCGCATAGACCTGCTGGGGCTCGAACTCCAGCATCGCGTTCTGGTCCGGCTCGTTTGGAATTACCGTTTTCGAGTGCGCAATACCGTCGAGTTCCAGCAACTCGAGCTTGCCGTGATTGACCTTCACAATCGCAGCCATGGCGCCTGGTCCGCTGCCGCGCTCGACCGACATGAAAATCTGTCGCGACGGCTGATGGATCGCCATATCGTTGATGACGATATTGCCGACTGTCGTCCCGAAGAGCGCAGCGAGCTTCTGATCCACGCCCAGGACCAGATCGCGGCCTTCGAAGTTATGAAAATTTCCCATTTCCACGTCGGCCTGAGAGGTCACGTCCGAATCCTTCAGTGCAAACGCATGAACGGCCGCACCTGTGATATCGCCGACGAAGAGGACATTGCCGGGCCCGAACTCGAGGGCTCCCGCAGACTGGAGTGGACCGCCCGGCCGCGGTGTGCCGCCCTCCTCTACATCAGCCCTGGTCTTTTCGCCCGCGGCCAGCGCCGGGCCCGCCAAGGCAAGCATGAGTGCCGAAGCCGAGCCAGCCCGCAGAAACTCGCGCCGCGCACGGGCCTCTTCCGCCATACCGGATGTTGTCGTGTGATCCATTGCGTTCCCTGGTTGTCGTTCGGTGCTAGATGGTGGCGAATCCGCCACCGGCAGCCGTCAATCCACCGCTGACCTCGAGCGCGTCGATTGCGCCGTGCAGTTCCAGCGGATTGACGCCTTCGCCATGCGTGATCAGGCCGCCGGCGATCGCGATCTTGCGCGCCGATCCTCCGGGCTTGATGCTGAGCGCTGCCGCCGCAAGCCGGACAACGACGCCCTTGACCAATGAGTCGCCGGTACCGCCCCACGTCTCGATGCCCCGGCGGACCGTGATTTCGCCGACAGGTTGGCTGATCTGAATGCCCACTGCGCCATCGGCATGCGTGACGACGCGCTCGAATTGCGCCGACCGCACGGTGCCCGTGTAGACATTGAAACCGCGCGATCCCTGGCCGAACGTCTCGATCAACGCGTTGACTTCGAGCCGCTCGAGGGAGCCGAAATTCACGAAGCCAATGCCGCTCGGCCCGTGGGACGTGACCTCCCCGTCGACGATCCAGCGATCGACGGCTCCCCAGTTGTCGAGCACCATGTCATTCGGACCGTAGGTCGTCACCGGGCCGTGATTGTGCACGCTGGCCACGAATGCGCCCGACACGACGAATACGCCGCCGGTAATGCGATCCGGCGTGCCGGGCGCGATGCCGCCATCGCTATGGACGGCGCCTGTCTCCAGCCGATTCGCCACGACGCGCCCGCCCGCCTCTCCGGCGCCGCCAACGAAGATGCCGCTGCCGCGAACCGGCGCACCGGCACGGCCCGCCGAAAGCCCGGTGAGGTCCGCCGTGATGACTACGCCGTGGTCTTCGCGCTGATTCCAGAGCGTGAAGACGCCGGGAACGACTTCGACGCCGTATCCCTTCGGGCGCTCTTCATAGCCGCGGGCGTCCGCGGCCCCAATGTCGATATCGTGTGCTTCGACATGGCCGCCAGCCACACTGTCGCGGGCCAGCAGTTGCACGACGCCCGCAACATTCAGATGGCGCAGCACGAGCCGACCGAATCCGTCGACACGCGTGTCATTGAAAATGGCGCGCCGATCGGCGTCTGTGGCAAGCCGTAAGCCTTCTACCCGATTGTCGGCGGAAAGCTGGAGCCCGTCGCTGCCGGGCGCGAAGCGCAGGGCGGCATGTGCGTCGATGCCGGTCAGAGCCAAACCGGGCCGCAGGCGAAGGGCTGCCACCCCATCGATCTGCGCTGAAACGACGATATGCAGAACCTGGTCGTCGTCGACTGCCGTCTGCAATTCGGCGAGCGTGGAGACGGTGCGCGTTTCGGTGTTCACGATGAGTCGTTCCTCCATGATCTGATGAACGGCGCGCATGCCGCTTAGACGAGCGACACGGCCTCTTTGGCGCTGACCAGCTTGCCGAGCTGTCCATACTCGTGCAGATCGCCGCCAACCTCGATCCGGATCGACTGGTCGATGCCGCCCACGCGCAAAGGAGAAAACCCGCTGACGGTAATGAGTCTTGCTACGACCTCGCCGGCTTGCGCATCGTCCGCTGCATAAAACAGCACGGCCCGCTCCGGCGACCGGTTCGCGCCGGCCTCCAGCGATTGCGCACCCAGCGTGCCGAACGCCTTGACGAGACGCGCCCGAGCCGGGAGCAGCCCGGAAATCAGCACGCCAGAAGATTGCTCGTCAGGAATGGTCTTTCTGTATCCGCCCTTACCGTCCGGGGCGATCGGGTTTGACGGGTCCACGATGATCTTCCCCGCCAGCGCCTCACGATGCGTAACGAGAAATTGCCTGATCGCGTCGAACTGGATCGCCAGGACAATGACGTCCGCCTTGGCGACTGCATCCTCGACCGTCAGCGCTTCGGCATGGCTGCCGAGGTCTCGGGCCACCTCCTCTGCCTCGTCCGGCGTCCTTGCCGCGACGATGATCGTCTCGCCACCCGTTACCAGATTCTTCGCCAGCCGGGAGCCTATGTTTCCAAGGCCGATGATTGCCGTGCTCATGACAGTTGCGCTCCTTTCTGTTTCCCGCTTGCGTGACCGCAATGTGATCTGAATGGTAGCCAACCGTTCGGTCGACCGCTAACGGACAGTGCGGAAATCGGATTTCCATTTCTGGAAAGCTCACGCGAGCGGCCGCGTTTGTATGCTTGAGCGTGTGCCCTGATGAGGAGGAGAAAGCCCATGCTCGCGCCAACCGAAGTGCTGTCTTCGATACTCGAGAAGCCAACCGATATCGAGCGCGTCCGTTCGCTCGTCACACCTGACGTGATCTATGTTTCGCTCAACTACGACAATCCCGATCTGAAGCGGATCATGCCGTGGGCCGGTACGTCTCGTGGTCCCGAGAGCATCGTGAAGACCTTTATGGATGTCGGCCGCTACTGGCAGATTCAATCCTTCGAGCCGGAGGCGCTGTTCGGCACCGACGAATACGCCGCCATGTTCGGTCGTTTCACGTACCGGTCGACGGTACTCTCAAAGGTCGTGACGACGCCCTTCGCGGTGTTCGCCAAGGTCGAACATGGCCGCTGCACGTATCTCCAGTTCATGGAGGACACGTTCGCGACAGGCGCGTCGTTCCGAAGCGGCGGAAGCTGGACTTTTCAAGGCAATCCGAACGGCGAGCGAGTCGTGCTCTAGCCGACTGGTTCCTTTACCTCGCCAGGCGGACTGCCGCCTTGCTGCCGCCCGGTTGCGGCGGTAATCTGCGTCAGACGATGGAAGCTGCAGATCGCCAGCAAGTTGCAGGTCGAACGGAGCGTAACGGTAATGAAAGATCTCAATACGCTGCTCATTTTTGCGAAGGTCGTCGAGGCGAGCAGCTTTTCGGAGGGCGCGAGGCGGCTCAAGATGCCCATTTCCTCTGTGAGCCGCCGCATTGCCGAACTCGAAAATCAGCTGGGTGTTCGTTTGCTCGATCGATCCACGCATCACCTGAGGCTCACGGACTTCGGCACCGAAGTATTCGAGCTCGCAAGACAGGCCACCGAGGTCAGCGAAGCCGTCGACAATGTCATTTCGAACCGCCTGCCCGAGGTGTCCGGCGCCGTACGGCTGTGTGCGCCGCCAAACCTCTCCGACTCGCTGATCGTGCCTGTCGTCGAAGCCTTTCAGCAGTCTTACCCGAACGTGGAGGTCAAGGCGTTCATTACCGAACGCATCGTCGACCAGATAGCCGAGGACGTCGATATCGCGTTCAAGGTCGGAACCTTCACCGACGCGACGCTCGCAGCGCGCACGCTTCTGACTTACCGGCATCAGGTCGTTGCAAGTCCGAAGTACCTCGCCAGATGCCCGCCTCCGCAGTCGCCGCGGGACCTTCCCGCGCACCGGCTTTTCGCGTTCTCTTTCTGGAAGCCGGACTATAGCTGGAGCTTCGTTCATGTCAACGGCCGGGATACCGAAACGGTCTCCTTCCAGCCGACAATGGCCATGAACGACTACACCGGGCTCATTGTGGCGCTGCTCGAGGGCTGCGGCATCGGGGAACTGCCGCCCATCGTCCAGCCAGACCTCGTGCGCAGCGGGCAGCTCGTCGAGGTCTTGCCGGACTGGCATCTGCCTGTGTTCGACCTGACCATCGCCAACCTGCGCGACCGCTATCTGCCCCGGCAGGTACGCATCTTCAGGGACTTCGCCTCGAAGATGGTGCCCGGGCTCTTTGGCACCTTACCATCCTGAAAGGCGAAAACAGGCGATACCATCGAACCCGTTTCAACCATTCGAAATCATTCAGGAGTTCGAATGGTCTGCATCTTACTGCGGAAAATCCGGAAACAACACGGGTGCCATTTCAATCGCGAATTCCTTGAAGAGCCTGCACGGTTTCGAAATGTGCCGGTTGCCCAGGTACACGAGCGAGAGGTCGTATGTCGGGAGGCGCCACTGCGGCATCACCTCCACCAGCTTGCCCTCGCGAACAAGATCGGGCCGGACCACAGGGGGCAGTTCACCAATGCCGGCACCCGCCAGCAACATGGAAGCGAGGCCGGCAAAATCGTTCATCGCGAATAACGGCTGGAACGTGAGCGTCTGCTTTTCCCCTCCATTCTCGTGCACGAAACACCAGCTGCAATCCGCCTTCCAGTGCGAAAACGCAAGGAGGCGATGCTCGAGCAGATCCTGCGGCTTTCGGATCGCCCCGCAGCGCTTGAGGCACGCAGGCGTCGCAACGATGCGATGACGATAGGCCAGAAGGCGCCGCGCGACCAGCGACGAATCGCGCAATGCGCCAACCCGGAACACAAGGTCGACGCCGTCCGCGATATGTTCGACGTAGCGCTCGGTAACGAGTATCTGAAAACGCACGTTCGGATAGCGCTTCTGAAATTCCAGGACAAGCGGCGTCAACAAGGTGTCCGAAACGCTTGGCGGCGCCGAAAGGCGCAAGAGCCCCGACACGTCCGAGAGATGGCTGGACGCGACGCTGTCGATGGCCTCACCCAGCTCGACGCCTCGCACGGCTTGCTCATACACCTCCTTGCCGAGGTCGGTAAGGGTGAGATTACGCGTGGAGCGCTCAAGGAGCCGAACGCCCAGCGCCTGCTCGAACTCAGCGATGTGCCGGCTGACCGTAGAGACCGGCATGCCAAGCCGGCGTGCCGCCCCGGAAAGGCTGCCCGATTCGACCACCTTTGCGAATATCACCAGCGAGTTGAGGTTCGCCATCGCTTTTCCATCCTTGGAAAACCATTGTGCGCCAATCGTCGGCGGCGCCGCAAGGATAGATGCCAACCCGGAGCACGAGCGCCCACGTGACATATCATGGCACGCTGATCTTTCCGGAAGTGGAAAACGATTTTCTGCATTACCGCCTACCGGAAAATCGCAGCTGCTCTATGGTTTCGAATAGACACTCGCGAGCCGCAAAGGAGGCGTCGATGACGACCATGAAAGCAGCAGTGATCCACGAGCCCGGTGGTCCTGAGGTGCTCAAGCTCGAACAACGGCCTATACCGACGCCGCAGCGCGGCGAGGTACTGATCCGCGTGAAGGCGTTCGGACTCAACCGATCCGAAATGTTTACCCGCCAGGGATTTTCTCAGAGCGTGAAGTTTCCACGTGTGCTGGGAATCGAGGCGGTCGGCATCGTGGAAGACGCACCGGGAATGGAGTTCGCCAAGGGCGAGACGGTTGCCACCGCGATGGGAGGCTTGGGGCGTGAGTTCGACGGCAGCTATGCGGAGTACACCTGCGTACCTGCCCGGCAGGTACAAAAACTAGTCACTGGCTTGCCCTGGGAAACGCTCGGCGCAATGCCGGAAATGCTTCAGACCGCGTGGGGCTCGCTGTTCAAGGCCCTCGCGCTGAAAGAGCGGGACCGGCTGCTGGTTCGGGGCGGAACGACATCGGTTGGACTTGCCGCTGCGGCAATCGCCAAAGCGCACGGTGCGTTTGTGATTTCGACGACCCGCAATCCGCAGAAAGGCGACGCGCTGCGTGCGAACGGCGCCGACCGTGTCGTCATAGACTCGGGCACAATCGCGCAGGAGATCGGCGAAGTGTCGCCCGGCGGCGTGGATAAAGTGCTGGAACTCATCGGAACCACGACGCTGAAGGACTCGTTGCGCTGCGCGAAACAAGGCGGTGTGGTGTGCATGACTGGCATTGTTGGCAACCAGTGGTCGTTCGACACCTTCAGTCCGATGGAAGTGATACCGAGCACGGTGAAACTCACCATTTACGACGGCGGAGTCAATGAATTCATGGCGACGCCGTATGACGAATTGCTGGCGCAGGTGAAGGCCGGAACACTTCGCGTCCCCGTTGGGAAGGTTTTTCGACTCGACGAAATCGTAGAAGCACACCGGTGCATGGAAGAGAACATGGCCGGCGGGAAGATCGTCGTGCTGCCATGAAGGCGGCCTTCACGCCCGCCGATGATTGACAGGCGTTCATCAATCAGTAATCCCACTGCACCGGCACGAAACGGAAGCCTTTACCGTTCCTTGCAACGTGACCGATGGACGGGAACGCCACATGTGCTGCGGCCAGCAAAGCGCCGGTTTCAGCGGCGTCGGTGAGCAGCGCGATACGCACGTCCGCAGCCACGTCAGGATCGTGCTCGAAGCCATTCTGCCATTCGGGATGGTCGAAACCGACTTCGAAAATCGCGTCGCCTGCGAACGTCAGTTTCTCGCCGTTCGAGGCGACGTCTACGACGCAATGCCCCGGCGTATGCCCACCCGTTACGCGCGCCGACACGCCCGTTGCGACTTCGACGGTCTGATCGAACTGCATGATGTTTTCGCTGTAGAGTTCCGTGAACTTCGCAGCCGCTTTGCGGAGCGCGGGAGGAACGGCTTCCGGCATCACCGTCTTGCTGAAGTCCGGACTTTTCCAGAATTCCACTTCGGCCGCAGATACGTGAATGCGCACGTCCTGGCGCAGTCTGGCCTTAACGCCATCGACGTTCAGTCCGCCGACGTGATCCATGTGCATATGCGTAATCACGATATCGGTGATCGTAGCCAGGTCGATGCCAGCCGATTCCAGTCGCATCACCGACCGACCTGCACGGGTGAAGTATTCGAAACCGTCGCCCACACCCGAATCGATCAGGATCAGGCGTTCGCCGCTGCGCACGAGCGCAATATTCAGCGCCCAGTCGAACATGTCGCGTTGCAGGAAACGACCGTCGAACCATTCGTTGCGGTCCGCTTCGCTCACGTTGGTGGACATGGTCGAGGTCGGAAGCGGCAGAATGCCATCGCTGATCAGCACGACGTCGACGTCACCCACGCGCACGGCGTAGCGGGAAGGCACGAGTTCGACTGAACCTGCTTTGCCAAGGTTGGCGGTGACAGGCTGCACATTGCGGGTTGCTTTAGTCATTTTAAGTAATCCTATTAATAGATTTCGTGAGCCGCGCCGGGCGACGGCATGGTTTACTTCGCTGGCACGAGAACCGGTGCGCCCTTGTCCTTGAGCAGCACTACGATGAACGTCGCGGGCTTCGTCTGGCTCGCATTGCGCCCAACCGTATGAACGTCGTTCGGCCCCTCATAAAACGTCTGTCCCGGACCGAGCGCGACTTGTTTGCCGCCCCTGACCTGCATCACGATGTTGCCTTCCAGCACGTAGATGAAACCGTGCGCATTGTGCCGATGCACGGGGTCCGACGCGCCGGGCGGATATTCCACGCGGATCATCAGCGCTTCCTTGCCCGGATAGTCGTCCAGCGCCTTGGTCATCAGCGGCGTGACTTGTGCTTGCGCCGGCTCGTGCGCTTGCCCAGCGCCCCCAGCGAGCAGCAGCGATGCGATCAGCAATCTAGAAATTTGCATGACGCTACCCCTTTGCGCCGCGGTCAGGCCAGGCCCGACTTGTCCACGCCGAAGGCTTTGTCGTAGATCCCCGGCGGGATGCGGAAGCCGATGTTGACCCGGTTCCACGCGTTGATCGACATCACCTGGAAGGTGAGATCGGACAGCTCCTTCTCCGAAAACTGGGTCCGCACGCGGTCGTAGATTTCATCGCTCACGCCAAGCGGTGAAATCTGGGTCAGCGCTTCGGTCCAGGCCAGCGCGGCACGCTCGCGCGGCGTGAACAGGTTGGACTCGCGCCACACGGCGACGTGATGAAGGCGCAGCGGACGCTCGCCATGGATCGTGGCTTCCTTCACGTGCATGTCGACGCAGAACGAACAGCCGTTGAGCTGTGAGGCCCGGATATCGACTAGATGGCCGATGGATTCCTCGATAGCGGACTTCTTGAGCACGAGGCTGAATTCGACAAATTTTCTGAACAGTTCCGGGGATTGTTGCTGGTAATCGATGCGCTGGGTCATGGCATGTCCTTTATGGGGTTAAACAGAGGAAAATCGTTGCAGGAATCAGTCTTTCGCAACGGAGAGGCTGAGCCAGGTGTGAAAGCGCGTCGGGCCGACGCGATGGCCACTGCCGGCGACCAGGGTGCGGTCGTCGAGTTCGCTGCCGAAATAGCGCGCGTGGACATCGGCGATCACCGTGCGTGGATCCTTGTGTGCGGCGAGGAACTTGCGGGCCAGGTCGTCCAGCGGGAAGCGGTCCTGACCGGCGACTTCAATGGTGTCGTTCAATGGCATCCCCGCCGCAAGATCGGCGAGGACTGCGGAGACGTCGTCGGCAGCAACCGGCTGGATCAGCGCGGGCGAAAGGTGCACCTCGTCTCGCTGGGTGCCGGAGGCGATGATGCCGCCGACGAATTCGAAGAACTGGGTGGCGCGCAGCAGCGTGTACGGGACCGGCGACGCCTTGATCAGCGTCTCCTGCGCGGCCTTGGCGCGAAAATAGCCGCTTTGCTGCAGGCGTTCGGTGCCCACGACGCAGAGGGCGAGGTGGTGCTCGACGCCCGCAGCGTATTCGGCGGCCAACAGGTTGCGGCCCGCTGTCTGGAAGAAGGCCATCACGGCGTCGTCCTCGAAGGATGGCGCGTTGGCGACATCGACAACGACCTGCGCGCCTTCAAGCGCCCTCACCAACCCCTCGCCCGTCATCAAGTCCACCCCGGTCGAGGGGGATGCGGCCACCACTTCGTGCCCATCGCGGCCAAGCCGCCGCACCACGTTCGAGCCGATCAGTCCGCTGCCACCTATGACGACCACTTTCATGTTGCACTCCCGCTGGCCAAGTTTACGAAGGGCTTGCCGCCTTATCCGATGAGTGCAGTATGATTTCCGGACGCGGGCGCCGCTTTGCCTGCACCTTGTATTTCCGTCCAAAATTCCTTGATCTGCTTCATCGGCGCGCCGGGCACCCCATGCCCGGCGGCCTTCTCGCGCTGGAGCCCCGAATGCAATGGGTTTTCGCTGACTGCACGCTGGACCTGGAACGTCGCGACTTGTGCCGTGCTTCCCAACCGGTCGCCACGACGCCGAAGGTGTTCGATCTGCTGGTTTATCTGGCGAGTCATCGCAACCGTGTCGTGGGCCGTGACGAGTTAATCAATGCGGTGTGGGACGGACGCGTGATTTCCGAATCCACCATGGCGAGCCACGTCAATGCCGCGCGCACCGCGGTCGGCGATGACGGTCAGCAGCAGCGTGTGATCAAAACCGTGGCGCGCAAAGGATTCCGGTTCGTCGCCGATATCACCGAACGACCGCTGGCGCTTCAGTCCGGCGAGACAACCACGCCGTCCGAAGCATCGTCGCCGCACGCGGCGCAGCTCAACAAGCCTTCCATCGCCATCCTGCCGTTCGTCAATCTCAGCGGTGACCCGGAGCAGGATTACCTCGCCGACGGTGTGATCGAGGACGTCATCACGGCGTTGTCGCGATACCGCTGGTTATTCGTCGTGGCACGTAATTCCAGCTTCACGTACAAGCATCGAAACGTGGATGTGAAGCAGATCGGGCGCGAGCTTGGCGTGCGCTACGTGCTCGAAGGAAGTTGGCGCCGGGCACAGGGCCGCGTTCGCATCACCGGTCAGCTCGTCGATGCGAGCACCGGCGCGACTCATTGGGCTGGTCGCTTCGAGGGCGTGCTCGACAATATTTTCGAGTTCCAGGATCAGATCGCCGACAGCGTGGTCGGCGCAATTGCGCCGCAGCTCGAACAGGCGGAGATCGCTCGCGCCCGGTTCAAACCGACCGAAAGTCTGGATGCGTACGACTTCTACCTACGCGGCATGGCGCGGCTTCATCGAGGCACCCGCGAAGCGATTGACGAAGCGTTGCCGCTATTCCAGCGCGCGTTTGAGTGCGACCCGGAATACGCTTCGGCGTATGCAATGGCGGCCTGGTGTCATTGCTGGCGCAAGGTCAACGGCTGGATGCAGGATCGCCCGCGGGAAATGGCCGAAGGCGCGCGTCTGGCGCGCCGCGCGGTCGAGCTTGGCAGATATGACGCCGTGGCCCTGGCGCGTAGCGGGCACGCCCTCGGACATCTTGCCGGTGACCACCTGGCGGAAGGCATTGCGCTTCTGGATCGGGCGTTGGAGCTGAATCACAATCTCGCCGCCGCGTGGTTCCTCGGCGCATTCGTTCGCTTGTGGCACGGCGAAACCGAACAGGCGATCAGGCAATTTACCCATGCGATGCAGCTGAGCCCGTTGGATCCAGAACGCTACCGGATGCAGTTTGGGTTGTCTGCTGCGCATTTGTTCATGGGCAACTTCGTCGAGGCCACCGCGTGGGCAGAAAAGGCGATGCGGGATTTGCCGAGTTTCGGCCTTGCCCATGCAACGCTCGCCGCGAGTCAGGCCTGGCTCGGGAATCAACGGGAGGCTCGACAAGCTGCGATTCGTCTACGTGAACTGGTTCCCGATTTGCGTCTCGGCAACTTGACCGAATGGATGCCGATCCAGCGCAACGAAAATCTTGCCGTTTTCACGGAAGGCTTGGCCAAGGCTGGATTTAATCCACAACCCTGCAAGGATTGATGCGATCCGGCGAGCACACCGCTGTTACTTCATGACAGTTTCTCTCGCAGGTCAACGAGGCGCTCTCGCCGCCGTCCTGACGAGGAATGCGCGCGTGTCCAACTTCCCGCGTCGGCCGGATCGGTCGTCTACACGTGCTTCCCGATTCATGGGCGGCGACCTCCGCCGGCCGCCGCCGTTAGCGCTTACGGCAAGGTGATCTTACGGGTGTATTCGGCCGTCACGTTGGCACTCGTGGCAACACCGAATAAGGGGTAAATAGTTTTCGGTCCGCTAGCGGCCAGACCCATGTAGTCGCCGAGGAAATGTCCGCCCGCTACGGGTGCGTTCAGGATGTTGAACGAGGCGTCAGTCAGTTTCCGTTCGTTACCCCAGTTGGCGGAGTTCGTGCAGGCAGTGGCGGTCGAGCAGAACACCGCGAAATAGTCGCTGCCCTCGAAGCCCACAGGCGTGTTCGTGTCATTACGAAAGTCGTAGTAGGTCACCACGATCGTATTGCCGTCGCCCGAAGGCACTATCGCCGGAATGTACGCCTGCTGACGGCAGGGGTTCGTACCGTTCGGCGGCGTCTTGTTGATCATCACGGGTGCTGACCAGGTCGCCCCGCCGTCATCCGACTCGCTGAAGACGATCCCGACAATCGGAATCGATCCGGTGGGTGTGGTGCAGGTCCCGGACGAAAAGCGATCGTCCTGCCAGGCAAGATAGATAGCCCCCGAGACCGGGTTCACAGCGACACTGTAGAGAATAGCGGCGTCGCGTATCGGCTGACCGCTGTCAGGTGTGACCACGCCGGTGACCACGCCGCCGATCGTATGAATATTGTTGGTGAACGTCGGCCCCGACCAGCTCGCGCCTTTGTCCGTCGACTTGATATAGCCGATGCTCAGTGGCGATGGCGTGACGTTGATCGCGGTGAAGAAGTCGAGCACGGTTCCATCAGGCAGCACGCGCACCATGTTGTCGATTGTCTGCGCGTTCGTGCCAGGCTGGTAGATCGGTGCGGCTGTGCTCCACGTCGCGCCATTGTCGGTGGACCGTGAGAAGAAGCTAGGGCCGGTGAAACTGAATTTGGAGGAGGGGGCACCACCCGCGCACGGCGGCGTCCGACATGTCGAAGAGAGGCCCGCCAATTGGCGCGCGATCTCAACACCGTCACTTTGCGCGAGCAGTTGGGCGCCCTCCTTCGTCGGCGGGAACACGCTCAACTGATCCCAGACCGCATAGACGTATTTGTTCGCGGTCGGATCCGCAGTGAGTGAGTTCTTGTCATTGAGCACGTGCGGCGAGTTGGTGCGGATCAGCGTAACGGGAGGCTGCCACGTCGCGCCATGGTCAGTGGAGCGGCTGACCAGCATTCCGCTATTTCGGGCTCCGAATGGAGTCGTCGGCTGCGCAGGGTCCAGTACCAGAGAGAAGAAGAAGGCCGTTCCGTCTTGCGCGAAATCTACCCAGGGATCGGAAGCTCGCCGGAATTTGCCTGCGGTGCACGCAGTCACGCCGGACGGAATCGTATTGGACCAGGTTGTGCCCGCATCGCTCGAGGCGACGCCGACGAGCCCGCGTGAACCGCCGTCGTTCCAGCGATCCTGCTGGTGGCCGGCGAGGAGACGAGACGGGTCGGTCGGATCGACCGCAATCCATGGCTCAATCGAGGTCGCCGGATACAGGACGCTGCCGAATGCCGATTCCTGCGCATGCACCTGGTCGGCGGCACATCCGCTGAACGGGTCGCCCGCGGCTACCTGGACGAGCGATCCGAGTGTTTGCGCGTTCGCGCCTGGGCCGATCGAGCATGCGAGCGCAATGACCCCGCCGCCTGCCACGCCCTGGAAGGCAAACCGGGATAAGCACCTGATATTGATTTTCATTCTGAGCCTCGCGAAAAAGGGAAAACGCCTGTGCACTTTCCGGCTGTCCGTCACCGGAGCCATGACTGTCATATCGTGATCTTCCGGTATATGTGAAACCGACTTGCCCCCACCGCAAAACCAACGCTTGCTACCGTCCGCGTAAACATGCAGCGAAGATGCCACTACCAAAACACACTAGGTCGCTGTAGGCGCATTTGTGTGAAAAAAACATTACGGATTCCGATTCATCACGCGGCGCCCTCACTAATATTGGCTTGGTACGAGGATTGCAGATCCACGGTCAAATCATGTATACGCTTGCAGAAGCATGGTGACGGAACTCCATGGGAGCCATAGACGACTGCGTGTTCGACGGCTCAGTTCTTTCAAACATCGTCGTTTTATTCGGAATGCTTATTTACCTGAAATGAGAATGATCGCGCTTCCACAAGCGTCACAAAGGAAGCGTTTCACGATATTCCCGGCGTGCTTCTGGACGAGATGGAGGACCTTATCCGGCACATGTCCCAAGCGCAGATCGATGCGAGTGACATCATCGACCAGGCCGGCAAGCCAAGCGCGCAGCTCGACGGCATGGGTCGTGTCTATTGCGCTGACTGCGAGGTCGCACTCGCATCGCCTTGCGACGACTCAATGGAGTTGGTGAGCGTCCCTTATCTGCAGGAGAATCGTGCAAGCAATCAGGAGTATCGTGCTAACACGTATCCGACGCGCGTGCCATGCTAGGTAGCTAGCCACCACAGGAGGGCAATATGCTGAACACGCGCAAGCTTGGACGTGAAGGACTCGCCGTTTCGGAGATCGGGCTGGGATGCATGGGGATGTCCTACGCCTACGGCACGCCCGACGACGCCGAGTCGATCGCCACGATTCATCGGGCGATCGAGCTCGGTTGCACATTCCTCGATACCGCTGAGATCTATGGTCCTTTCGCCAACGAGGAACTGCTCGGACGCGCGCTAAAAGGGCGTCGTCACGCAGTGACGATCGCGACGAAATTCGGCTTCAAGATCGACAACGGCGTACGCGGCCTCGACAGCCGCCCCGAGCATATCAAGGAGGTGATCGACGCGTCGCTCGTCCGGTTGCAGACCGATCACATCGATCTGCTCTACCAGCATCGCGTGGATCCCGACGTGCCGATCGAGGACGTGGCGGGCGCGGTCAAGGACGCGATCGCCGCGGGCAAGGTTCGCTATTTCGGCTTGTCGGAAGCGAGCGTCGATACCATCCGGCGCGCCCATGCCGTGCAACCCGTCTCGGCCGTGCAAAGCGAGTATTCGCTGTTCGAGCGCGGCGTCGAAGACAAGGTGCTGCCGGCGCTGCGCGAACTGGGTATCGGCTTTGTTCCCTACAGTCCGCTTGGCCGGGGCTTCCTGACCGGCAACGCCAGGCGGGCGGAGGACCTTCCCGCCAACGACTGGCGGGCAGCCAACGATCCGCGCATACAGGGCAGCAACTTCGATACGAACGTCAAGCTCGCAGATTTCATCAAGGCCCTTGCCGACGAGAAGTCCGTGACACCGGGCCAGCTCGCGCTCGCCTGGCTGCTCAAGCAAGGTGACGATCTGGTGCCGATCCCCGGCACCAAACGGCGCCAATACCTCGAGGAAAACGTGAACGCAGCTTCAGTTCGGCTGACGCCGGCGGATCTGGATCACATTCGGAGTTTCCTTGCCGGACACCAGACCGCGGGCACACGTTACCTGCCGCCCATGCTGTCGCATCTCGACCGCTAGCGAACGCCAATCACCATCGAGTTCTGCCCGCCCAGCGGTTCGACCCTGATCTCCCGAAAGCCAGCCTCGGTCATCCATTCGCGGCACTGCCTGGCGGTATAGTCGAAACCGCCGGGCGTCTCGACCAGCATGTTCAGACTCATGAGCAAGCCGAACGCATTGCGCCTGCGCTCGTCGTCGATCATCGCGTCGTAGACGATCAGACATCCGCCGGCGGGCAACGCCTGATAACTCCTCGCGAGCAGTTCGCGCTTCTGTTCGAGATCCCAGTCGTGCAGAATGTGTCCCATCACCATAACGTCGGCTGAAGGCAAGGCGTCCACGAAGAAGTCGCCCGGATGAAAGCGAATTCGATCCCCTAGCGCGTTCGCCGCGATGTAGTCGTTGAATACCGGAGCGACGGCGGGCAGATCGAACCCGATTCCCGCAAGATGCTCGTGCGTACGCGCAATCTCGGCCACGAGGGCGCCCTGCGCGGTGCCGACGTCGACGACCGAGCGATAGTTCTGCCAGGGAAACTTTTGCGCAATCTCCTTTGCCAGATCCATGCTGACACCGCTCATTGCGCCCAGAAACTCACGGAGTCCGCGTTCGTCACGATAGATTGCATCGAACGGGTTACCGCCCTCCTTTGCTTCGTTCTGCGGGAGCCCCGTGCGCAATGCTTCGGTCAACGAGCCCCAGAACGGATATAAGCGGTTGTTAGCCATGAGCAAAAATCCGGCGATACAACCCGGCCTGGATCTGTCCAGAAATGCATCGGCCTCGGCGGTATTCCGGTACAGCCCGTCGTCTCGATCCAGGACCCCTAGCGCGACCAGAGCGTCGAGGAAGTCGTGTGCCGATCTCGGATGCAACTGCATTTGATCCATCAGTTGTGTTGCTGTGCGCGGACCCCTTCCCAGAACGGTGAACAGGTCGAGTTCGACCGCGGAGAGCAGCGTCTTCGAGGCCCAGAAACCCATGGCCAGCTGAAGCAGCTTTTGTGGGGAGGCGGCAGATGCGTTCGCGGTTTCAGACGTCAAGGTGCTCAATTGCGTTTCCATTGTCTTGTTTCCTTTCGCAGAGATAGCAAGTTTCTCGATGGCTTTGCTTTGCTACACGAATCGTCTTTGCGTCAACAGAACACCTTGCGGGCGAAGACTATTCCGCGCTTACCTCATCTTCAGGCGGCTGGAAGCGCACGGCGTCTGAAAGAGTGCTTTGCTTCGGCAAGACCTCGACATGCCGCCTTCGAGCCTTCCGGAGCCGAATCGAGTGTATATACGGGAAAGTGAGCCATGATTTTTCCTTGGGAGTCGGACGCATGCATCAAGGGGCGATGACACGACAAACAAAGAGTAGTGATGCGCCGCAGCCTCGCCAATTACATGGGGTGTAATACAAAATAGTCGTTCAGGCATCCGGCGAAGGCAACCACGCCTCCAGCGAAAACGGAGAATCGAACCGTGCCACACCTGGGCATTGCGATCATTGTGTTTGCATGCGTGTTTAGCTGCGCCCTGCTCGGCCTGTATCTGCATACCATGCTGCCAGCGCATCATCTCGGCGACGAATCGGTCAGCGTCATTAAGCTGACGATTGGATTGATAGCCACCATGGCCGCATTGGTGCTCGGGCTGCTGATCTCGTCGGCGAAAAACTCATTCGATGCCGCGAACGCCGCGGTCGTACGCGACGCCACCGAAATCATTCTGCTCGATCGCACACTCGCCCAGTACGGTCCAGAGACGCAGGAGATCCGGGTCTTGCTGAAGCAGGGCGTCGCCACTGGCATCCAGAAGATCACCTCCGGCGATCCGGCTCAGCTGGCAAGCATGCGCAGCCCCGAGGAGCTTAAACGCGGGGAAAATATTCAACGCCGGTTGGCGCAACTGTCACCGAACAGTGAAACGCAACGCCGGCTACAGGCGCGCGCCATTCAGATCGCCGGCGACGTCCTGGCGATGCGCGAGCTTGCACTGCTGCAGGCGGCAGGCTCGACCCCGATGCCGCTGCTGCTCACGCTCGTGTTGTGGCTGTGCATCATCTTCGGCTCGTTTGGGCTGTTCACCTCACCCAACACGACGGTCGTCATCACGTTCTTTCTGGGCGCGATATCCACCTCTATCGCCATTTTTTTGATTCTGGAAATGAACACGCCGCTCGGCGGCATCGTCGCTGTCTCCCTCGCGCCCGTGCATGAGGCGCTCTCCATACTCGGACAGTAGTCGCCGCAGTACCGCCTGGAAATTTGCCGACGCGAACAGCCCTCCCGGCAACCCGCTCGCGCCTGCTTACGCGCCATCCGGGGCCACCTGCTCCTCACGCGCGTACTGCGTAGGCGGCCGGCCGACGTGCCGCGTAAAGGCAACGCTGAACGTGCTGGCCGAGCTGTAGCCGACAAGTTGCGCAATCTCGGCGATACGGCCGTGATTGCGACGCAACAGGTCCTTCGCGAGCGCCATGCGCCAGGTCAGCAAGTATTCCATCGGCGCGACGCCGACTGCGCGGCTGAAGCGTTCGAAAAACGTCGAACGTGAGAGCGCGGCCTCCTTCGCGAGCGCGGCAACCGTCCACGGCTTCGTCGGGTGCTCGTGCATCTCCCGGATCGCGGCCGCGAGGCGGCTGTCGGAGAGTCCGCGCACGAGCCCCGGTGGCGCATACGTTCCCGCCGTGGATCGCAGTGCTTCGATGAGCAGCACTTCCAGCAGGCGAGAGAGCACCACTTCACGCGCAGGCCGCTGCGCTCTCGATTCCTCGCGCACGAGCTTGACGAGTGTGGCCAGCCGTTCCTGGCCGCGGACATGCACGAGTTGCGGCAGCAGCGAAACCAGCAAAGATGAATCCGGCGACCCGAAGCTGCAGTGGCCCGCCACCATGCGCGAATCGACCGGGTGGTCCGCGGCGCCGATTCTGAATTCATTGTTGCCCA
Source organism: Paraburkholderia sp. BR10936 (assembly GCF_040965735.1). NCBI lineage: Bacteria > Pseudomonadati > Pseudomonadota > Betaproteobacteria > Burkholderiales > Burkholderiaceae > Paraburkholderia > Paraburkholderia sp. BR10936. Next base: position 268,079 of record NZ_JBFRCM010000013.1, on the reverse strand, counting down.
GCGCGACGGGCGTCACTGGCTCGACGTCCGGCGGGGGAGGCTCGAGGCTGCTCACCTCGATGCCATAGGACGCAGGAATCAGGACGAAGTCGCCGGCCACGAGTTCGAGCGGCGCGTGATCGTCGATCGTGATGCAGCACCCGCCATCGAGGATGACGCAATAGAAAGGCTCGCCCGCACCCGAACGACTGATGCGCCAGGGGCCGGCGCCGAGGACGAGTTTGGAGAAGCGCGCACTCGGCTGCAGCAGCGTCACGACTTCAGCCAACGGATCGATCATGGCCGGACTCCTGCAAACGAAATTCGGACCTTTGATTGTAGCAAGTACGGTCTGCGCGATCTATCGTATGGACACACGCAAACCAAAGGAGATTCCATGCAAACCGTGCTGATCACCGGCTGCTCGTCCGGCTTCGGGCTCGAGATCGCCCGCTACTTCCTGGCCCGTGACTGGCGGGTCGTCGCCACGATGCGTACGCCGCGTGACGACGTGCTGCCGCCTTCGGAACATCTGCGCGTGCTGGCGCTCGACGTCACGAAGCCGGAAAGCATACGCGCGGCCGTCATGGCTGCGGGCCCGATCGACGTCCTCGTCAACAATGCGGGCTTTGGCGCGGCTTCCCCGGCTGAGCTTGTTCCGATCGACGCCGTGCGCGAGGTCTTCGAGACCAACACGTTCGGCACGATCGCGGTGACGCAAGCCGTGCTGCCCCAGTTCCGCGCGCGCAAGGCCGGCGTCGTCGTGAACGTTACGTCGAGCGTGACGCTGAAGGCGCTGCCGCTGATCGGCGCGTACCGCGCGAGCAAGGCGGCGGTGAACGCGTTCACCGAGTCGATGGCGCTGGAACTCGAACCGTTCGGCGTGCGCGTGCGCCTCGTGCTACCAGGCCGTTCGCTGGAGACGCGCTTTGGAGAGAACGCGCGTGCCCATATCCACGGCTTCGACAATGAGGCCTATGCGGGTCTCGTCAAAGAAGTCATCGCGCGTCTGGAGGACACGGCGTCCCCGCTCACCCAGGCACAGGACGTCGCCGAAGCCGTGTGGCGCGCGGCGACCGATCCCTCGACTCCGATGCACATTCCCGCCGGTGCCGATGCACAGGCGTGGGCAGCTGAGGCGAGCTAATCAACACCAGGAGATTTGCATGCAGGACAATGTCATCGCGCTCGTCACCGGCGCCAATCAGGGAATCGGTCTGCAGATCGCGAAGGATCTCACGTCACACGGCCTCACGGTGCTCGTCGGGTCGCGCAATTTCGAACGCGGTGAGGCCGCGGCCAGGGAGATTGGGCCGAACGCGCGTGCGCTCCAGCTCGACGTGACGGATCAGGCTTCGATCGCCGCCGCCGCGCAGCGCATTCGCGACGAGCATGGCCGCCTCGACGTGCTCGTCAACAACGCCGCGATTTCGAGCACGAACCGGCAGCCCGGCCAGTCCGTGGAGGACTTCGCGAAGACCACCCGCCCGAGCAATGTCTCTTTCGACGAAATGCGCGCGGTGTGGGACACCAACGTGTTCGGCGTGCTGGCCGTTTATCAGGCGATGCTGCCGCTCCTGCGCAAATCGATGGCCGCCTGCATCCTCAACGTGTCGAGTGGTGTGGGATCGCTCACGACAAACTCGGACCCTGCGTTCCCGTGGCGCTCGATCTTCGGTCCGGTGTACCCCGCGTCCAAGACGGCGCTCAACGCATTGACCGTTGCCATGGCGATCGAACTGGAACCGGAGGGCATCAGGGTCAACGCCGTTTCGCCGGGCTACACGCGCACGAACCTGAACGGCTTCACCGGCACGGAGACCGTCGAGGAAGGTGCCCGCGAAGCGGTACGCGTCATTCTGCTGGGTCCGAACGGCCCGTCGGGGACATTCACCCGCTGGGAAAATCAGACGATTCCGTGGTGAACGAGGGGCCGCCGCTGAAGCACCTTCATCAAAAGCGACGCGGCCGATCTAGCCCAGACTGCAGCGCACCGCAAGATTCCCTAATTTGTTGTTGCGCCGTGTCGACACGAAGCGCCGTTATTTTTGTCGGCTAGATGAATGTCACACAGCTTGAGTAATCTGGCTATGCGCCTGCACACGGAATAGCCCCCGTCAGGTGCCCCCCTCGGCCGCGTCCCTGTATGCGGCTTTTTTTCTGCACTGCAAACATTTGAGGCGGCTTTCAAAAGGCACACCACTTTCTTGCGGGCAGCATGGCGCATGAAAAGGGGTACTATGAAAGTGCTGTCGAACGCCAGGCCTCGCCGCGCCTGAGCGTGTAACGTCTCCTTACCGTGGGGGCCCGCCATGATCCAGTATCACTCCACTCCCGATTCGCCCGTCGTCGAAATCACCGTCGAAGGCAAAATCACCGACCACGATTTGCGCGAAGCCATCGAGCGCATGCGTGGCGATCTTGAACTGAACGGGAAGACCCGTGTGCTCGAACGCATCGAGCATTTCAGCGGTATCGAGCCAAAGGCGGTGTGGACCGACATGACGCTAGGCGTGTCCGTCGCCCGCAAGGTCACGCGCGCCGCGGTGGTGGCCGATGCGGCCTGGATTCGCGCCTCGATGCATTTGGCGCGATTCTTTACCAAGGCTGAAATCAAGGCGTTCCACGTCAACGAGCTGGAACAGGCGCGTGCCTGGATCAACGCGTGAACGTCGCCTGCAACCGCACGCTTCGGACGGTGGGCGGCGAGGAGCCGCCCACTGTTCCCCAACGTCGGATTGACTGATTTCGTAGTCACGATGCGTTTCGCCTTCATGGCAGCAGGGAGCGCCGTATCGAGGACGGCGTGGACACAATTTATTCCGGCAGATTGACGAAGGGTCGCCAAGTACCCGCCGCCAAGCCCCTGCGCGTAGCGCCTATCGGCAGAACCGCAAAATCGCATCGGCAACGTCCTTTGGCGCTTCGCGCTGCGGGAAGTGGCCTACGCCATCGAGTACCTTCCTCTCATACCGTCCAAGGAACAACGACTCCCGCCCGCTGGAACTTTCGGGATGGTTGCAGGTGTCCGCGCCGCCGTGCAGCACCAACGTTGCGACCGACAGCCTCGGCGCGGGATTCAGACGCGCCTCATCCTCGGCATAGGCAGGGTCGCCGTCGACAAAGCCCCAACGGTGCCGGTAGCTATGAAGCACGACCTCTGCCCAATCGTCGCCCTCGAATGCCTGCGCCGCTTCGTCGAAGTCGGCCGGCGCATACCAGCCAGCCGGCGCCCAGGTATCCCACATCTGCCGGGCGAAAACCTCACGTTCGTCCCGCACCACGCGAGCGCCTCGCGGCGTCGCCATGAACCAGTGGTACCAGTAATTGCGCACCTGCTGCAGGGTCAGAATCTGGTTCGGATCATTGGTACCGTATCCCACCGATAGCATCACCAGATGAGAAGCCACGCCGTCACGCAGGCCGCACGCATTCGCGACCGCGCGTGCGCCCCAATCATGGCCGACCAATACCGGCTGCTCAACGCCCAGCACGGCGAGAAAATCCAGAAGATCGCGGCCCAGCGCGGACAACTGGCCGCTGCGCGGCGTGGCCGTATCGCGGAAGCGGGTGGGTGCGAAGCCCCGCAGCGCCGGCGCGAGAACGCGGTAACCCGCATCGGCCAGAATGGGCGCGACGTTCTTCCAGGACTGGGGGCTGTCCGGCCAGCCGTGCACCAGCACCGCTGTGCGCGCCCCCTGCGGGTTCCATTCGAGCCAGGCGATGTCGAGCCGCCCGGTGGCGGCATGCTGGTAGGTGTTCATCGTGTTCCTCGTGCAAACAGGGAAGTCCCACGATAGCTCGACGCCTCGTGCCGATTGGTGAATAATCACTAATCATTGGTGATTTTTCGCGTTGAATGATCTGATGGACACGCTGCCCACTGCCGACGGTGTTCCGCTCGATACCGTGTTGCTGCGCACTTTTTTCGAAGTCGTGGACAGCGGCAGCTTTGCCACGGCCGCCGAGCGTCTGGCGCTGACCCCTTCGGCCGTGAGCGGACATATCAAGCGCCTCGAACAGATCGTCGGTGTCGGACTACTGACACGCACGACTCGCCACCTGGAATTGACGCAAGCCGGCGACACCTTGTACGCCTACGGCCGAAACATCCTGGATCTGGAACGCGAAGTCCGCGCGAAACTACGCGGTACGCCGCTGCGCGGGCTGCTGCGAGTCGGTGCATCGGAAGATTTCGCGGGCGCGTGGCTGCCCCAGGTGTTGCAGCGTTTTCGCCGCCAGCATCCCGAAGCGACAATCGACCTGAGAGTCGGCATCACGGCCGATCTGTTGCGTCAGCAGGAGCGCGGCCGTCTGGATCTCGTGTTCGGCAAGCAATGCAGCCGTGTCGGCAAAGGCGGCACGCTGCTGTGGGAAGAGCCGCTAGTCTGGGCCTACGCGGAAGATGCGGATCTGGATCTCGACCAGCCGCTGCCGCTGGCCGCTTTCCCCGATCCCTGCATTTATCGCGAGTCGGCGATCACCGCACTGAACAAAGCCGGTCGAGCGTGGCGCCTGGTGTTCGAGAGCAGCAGCATGGCGGGCTGCCTGTCGGCGGCGAGATCGGGTTTCGCAGTGACGGTCATCGCCGATAGTCAGCGAGTCGATGGCTTGCGCTTGCTGGGTCGCAAGGAAGGACTGCCCGCGTTGCCAGTTGCGCGTTTCTACGCGTTTCCTCGTACCGACTCGCCGGCCTGCGCGGCTTTGATCGATGCTGCATGCCGCGCAGGCCAGCAGGGCCGCTTCAGCCCACGCGCACTTCGCGGGTGATCAGTCGAGCCCGCCCTGGCACAAATACTTGATGCTCAGGTAGTCGTCGAGGCCGTACTTCGAGCCTTCGCGCCCATAGCCAGACTCCTTCACGCCGCCAAAAGGCGCCGCCTCGCTGGCCACGGCGCCTTCATTGATGCCAACGATGCCGACTTCCAGTTTTCGCGCCACGCGATCGATCCGGCGCACGTCGTTCGTGTAGAAGTAAGCCGCGAGACCGAAAGGCGTGTCGTTTGCGATCCTGATGACCTCGTTCTCGTCCGTGAAGCGGAACAGCGGCGCGACAGGGCCGAACGTTTCCTCGCAGCACAGCACCATTGCGTCGGTCGCGTCGGCGAGCACGGTGGGCGCGTAATAGTTCGGCCCCAGCTCGGCGAGCCGCTTGCCGCCCGCTAGTGCGCGCGCGCCATTCGCCACGGCGTCCTCGACGTGCTTCGCGATCTTCTCGATCGCACGCTCGTTGATCATCGGACCGATCTGCGCCTTCGGGTCCGTTGCGGGTCCCACGTGAAGCGCTGCGACGCGCTTCGCCAGCAGATCGCCAAATCGTTCGTACACCGATTCATGCACGTAGATGCGGTTGGGGCACACGCAGGTCTGCCCGCCGTTGCGGAACTTGGCCGCCATCAAGCCGTTGACGGCTGCCTCGAGGTCGGCGTCCTCGAACACGATAAACGGCGCGTTGCCGCCCAGTTCCAGCGAGAGCTTCTTGAGCGTGGCTGCCGATTCGCGCGCCAGATGCTTGCCCACTGCGGTCGAGCCTGTGAAGGTGATCTTGCGCACGCGGTCGTCGGCGAGCCAGTCGGCAACAGCGGCGATCCCTTTGTCCCGCGCGGCCGAGATCATGTTGAGCACGCCGTCGGGCAAGCCCGCTTCCTGCGCGAGCGCGGCCAGTGCGAGCGCCGTAAGTGGCGTGTCCTCGGCGGGCTTAGCCACGACCGTGCAGCCAGCAGCGAGCGCCGGTGCGATCTTGCGCGCGATCATTGCGAGCGGGAAGTTCCACGGCGTGATCGCGGCGACCACGCCAATCGGCTCCTTGATCGCGCTCATGCGCTTGCCGCGCTGTGTCTGCGGAATGATGTCGCCGTAGACCTTGGTCGCCTCTTCGGCAAACCATGCGACGTACGACGCACCATACGCAACCTCGCCGCGCGCCTCCGCAAGCGGCTTGCCCTGCTCCATCGACATGAGGCGCGCGAGGTCCTCGGTGTTCTCGACAATGAGCGCGTGCCAACGGTTGAGCACGTGCGCCCGCTCGCGGGGCAGCCTGTCGCGCCAGGCGGGCAAGGCGCGGCTCGCCGCGTCCGTCGCCGCGCGGGCGTCGGCGGCGCTGCTGCTGGCCACCTGCGCGAGCGTGCCCTGCGTCGCCGGATTCGTCACGGCGTAACGGTTGCCTCCGGCGGCGGCGATCCACTTGCCGTCGATGAAATTATCCTGTCGAAGCAGTTCGCCTCGCGTCAACTCCAAACTCACTGCGTGCTCCTTTCTACAAGGGATGTCGTGATCCGTTAAACCGTCGCGACGGGTGTGACCGGCGAACCGAACGCGCGCGGCATTAGCCCGCCGTGCGCACGTCCGCGAAATCGCGCGCGAGCTTGCGCGCCGCGTTCGCGAACATCAGGATGTCCACGCCGGTCGCGACAAACGTGCAGCCGAGCTCCAGGTAGTGACGCGCGAGCGCCGGGTCGGACGTGAGTGTGCCCGCCGCCTTGCCCGACGCGACGATCGTGCGGATCGCGTTGTCGATCGCCTGCTGCACTTCGGGATGCGTGGCCTTGCCGCGATGGCCCATCGAGGCCGCGAGATCGGCCGGTCCGATGAACACGCCGTCCACGCCGTCCACCGCGCAGATCGATTCGAGGTTGCCCAGCGCCGTCGCCGTTTCGGCTTGCACGAGCAGGCACACTTCGTCATCCGAAATATCTAGATAATCGGTCCGTAGACTCCAGCGCGACGCACGGCCCACGGCGCTGCCCACGCCGCGAATGCCATGCGGCGGATAGCGCACGGCGGCGACGAGCGCGCGTGCTTCTTCGGCGGTATCGACCATCGGCACAAGCAGGTTGCGCGCGCCGATATCGAGCAGCCGCTTGAGCAGCGCCGGATCGCCGTTCACGGGGCGAACGACCGGCTCGGCCGGGTACGCCGCCACGGCCTGCAATTGCGCGAGGATCGTGCGCAGTTCGTTGGGTGCGTGCTCGCTGTCGATGAGGAGCCAGTCGAAACCGGCCGTCGCGCTCACTTCGGCGAGATACGGATCGGCCATGGAAAGCCAGAAGCCGACTTGCTTCCTGCGCGCGGCGAGCGCGGCTTTGAACGGATTAAGCCCTGACGTCTGCGGGTTCATGAATGCGTGTCTCCTGTGAGGGGTCGCCGAATTGAATGGGTTCCACCTTCCCGAGGAGGAACAGATAGTTGAGGATCGCTATGCCGATCAGCGCCGCCGAGAACAGCAGCGCGGCAACGAACGAGCCGGTCGCGCCGACGATGGCGCCCGTGACGATCGGGCCGACCACACCGCCGAGATTCGACACCGTGTTTTGCAGCCCCGCGATCATCGAAACCGCATTGGGCGGCGCGACGTCGCCGGGCAGCGCCCACACCTGCGAGGCCGCGACCGTCGTGCCGGACTTCGCGATGCACAGCAGCAGCACCGCCACGAGCGCCGAATGCGCGAACGCCGCGAAGCCGATGCTCGACGCCATCACGAGCCCGATCACGAGAAAGAGCTTGCGCGTTGCCGTGAGAGAAAGCTTGCCGCTCGCGAAGACGCGATCCGACGCCCAGCCCGCGAAAATCTCGACGACGATCGACACGAGCAGCGGCAACGAGGCCATCCAGCCCATTTGCAGCACGCTCATGCCGCGTTCCTTCATCAAATACGTGGGCAGCCACGTGATGAAGAAGTACGAGTTGTAATTGATCATGAAAAAGCCGATGCACATCGCCCACACATTGCGGTGCGCAAGCAGCTTGCGCCACGGCGGACGCACGGGCGGCTGCGCGCTGTGCACGCCTTTATCGCTTTCGATGTGCGCGAGTTCCGCCGCATTCACGCGCCGATGATCGGCGGGTGAATCGGTGAAGCTCACTAGCCACACGACGAACCACACAACGCCGAGCAGGCCCGTGAGCACGAAGGTCATCTTCCAGTCGAATGCGGCCAGCATCCACGCGATCAGCGGCAAGGCAATCGCGCCGCCCAGCTTCGAGCCGCTGTCGAAGATGCCCGCGACGGTCGCGCGTTCCTTGCGCGGAAACCAGCGCGTGGCGATACCGGCGTTGCTCGGGTACGCACCCGCCTCGCCCACGCCCAGCGCCACGCGCAACGCGACGAGCGAGCGAAAGCCGCTCGCGAGGCCCGTCATCGCGGTTGCGAGCGACCACCAGAGCACCGCGAAACCCAGCACTTTCTTCTGGCCCAGGCGATCGGCGAGCAAGCCCGCGGGCAATTGCAACAGCGCATACGACCAGAAGAACGCCGACATGACGATGCCCATCTGCATCGCGTCGAGATGAAACTCCGACTGAATTTTCGGGGCTGCCGCCGAGAGCACCGTGCGATCGATATAGTTGATCGCGATGGCGGCCCACATGAGGCCCGCGACCCACCAGCGCATCTTCGATCGGCCATGCCGTCGTGCAGATTCGAGCATCTGCTGTCTCCCTTCCTGTTCTATTGATACCGATTCGAGGCGCGCAGTTACGCGCCTTCAGCTCACGATGCCCATGTGCCAGGGCACGAATTCGTTGTCGCCGAGTCCGAGCAGTTCGCTCTTCGTGCGCTCGCCGGAAGCCGCGCGAACTATCAGATCGAAGATGTCCTGACCCATTTCCTCGATCGTGCGTTCGCCGTCGATCACGAGACCGCAGTTGATGTCCATGTCCTCTTCGAGGCGCGTGAACATAGGTGTGTTGCTCGCGAGCTTGAGCGTCGGCGCGGGCTTCGAGCCGAACATGGAGCCGCGCCCCGTCGTGAAGCAGATCAGGTTCGCGCCGCTCGCGATCTGCCCCGTCACCGCGACGGGATCATAGCCGGGCGAGTCCATGAACACGAAGCCCGCGCGATCGATCGGTTCTGCGTATTCGTACACGGCCTGCAGCGGCGTCGTGCCGCCCTTCATCGCGGAACCGAGCGACTTTTCGAAGATGTTGGCGAGACCGCCCTGCTGGTTGCCCGGCCCGACCACGCCGTTGAACTGACCATTCTGGCCGCGCGTATAGCGCTCCCACCACGCGAGCCGGTCGAGCAGCTTCTGGCCGACTTCGGGCGACACGGCGCGGCGGGTGAGCATGTATTCGACGCCATGAATCTCGGGCGTTTCGGAGAGGATCGCGGTGCCGCCGTGCCGCACGAGCAGGTCCATCGCCGCGCCCAGCGCCGGATTCGCGGTGATGCCCGAGAAGCCGTCCGAGCCGCCGCATTCGAGACCGATCTTCAGATGGCTGACGGGCACCGGCGTACGGACGATGTCGTTTGCGGCAGGCAGCATGTCCTGCACGGCCTGGATGCCGGCTTCGATCGTCGCGCGCGTGCCGCCCGTGTCCTGCATCACCAGCGCGTGCACGGCCTTGCCCGTCTCCAACCCTTGCGAGTCGAGCAGATCGCCGACCTGGTTGCGCTCGCAACCCAGTCCGACGATGAGCACGCCGCCCAGGTTAGGATGACGCGCGTAGCCCGCAATGGTGCGGCGGAGCACGTCGAAGTGCTCGCTCGGCGAGGACATGCCGCAACCGCTGGTTTGCGCGAACGCGACCACGCCGTCGACATTGGGATAATCGCGCAGGCGTTCGGGCGTGAAGTAATCGGCGATATGGCGAATGACCGTGGCCGAACAATTGACCGACGCGATGATGCCGACGAAGTTGCGCGTGGCGACGCGGCCGTCGGGCCGCACGATGCCGTTGAACGTCGCGCGCTGCTCGGGCGCAACGTAATCGACTGGCTTTACGTCGAGACCGAAGCCTGGATCGCGGTCGAAATCGACGAGCGTGATGTTGTGCGTGTGAACGTGGTCGCCGGGCTCGATGTCGCGCGCGGCCACCCCGATCACGGTGTCGTACTTGCGGATGGGCTCGCCCGACGCAATGCGCCGCGCCGCCACCTTGTGGCCCGCGGCGACCTGCGCGCGCAGGCGAATCGCTTCGCCTTCGATCAGGACTTGATGCCCGATCGTCAGCGGCTCGCGCGCGATCAGGACGTTGTCGTTTGGGTTGAGCCGGATCAACGGCCCGCTATAGGACTTGTTGGACTGGAGCATTCGCCTGTCTCCGCTGACGATCCGGACGGCGCGCAGGGGCACCTGCTCCGGTCCCATGCGAGATGGTTGCTGGCGGCGCCGGGAAACGCGCTGCCTATCGTTCTGGAACAAAGTTACCGGTTAATGTAACCGGTAACATAGATGCCATCGTAGTACAGTTTTGGGATAATTGCCAACACCTTTTTGCAGCAGGAGCGCCCGCGCCCGTGACCAAGACCTCGACAGAATTCGCCCCGCCCGCCACCGGGACCGCGTCGCGGCGTGCCCGCAAGAACACCGGCCGGGTCACGCTCAGCGATCTGGCCCGTCTGACCGGGGTCACGAAGGTCACGGTTTCGCGCGCCCTCAACAACCCCGAGCTCGTTTCGGTCGAAACGTTGGAGCGCGTGCGCGAGGCCGTGCGGCAAACTGGCTACACGCCCGACCTGATCGCGGGCTCGCTCGCCTCGAATCGCAGCCACCTCGTCGTCGCGCTGATCCCGGCGATGGCGGGCAGCGTGTTCCAGGAAACCGTCGCGGCCCTGACCGCAGAGCTGGAGACGGCCGGCTATCAGTTGCTGCTCGGCCAGAGCGGCTACGACGAATCGCGCGAAGAGGCGCTGCTCGACGCCATCATCGGCCGGCGTCCGGCCGGCATCGTGCTCACCGGCGTGATCCACTCGGAGGCGTCGCGGCAGAAACTGCGCGCGGCCGGCATTCCCGTGGTCGAAACGTGGGACATCACGCGCTCGCCGCTCGACATGCTGATCGGTTTCTCGCACACGCGCGTGGGCGAAGCGGCTGCGCGCTACCTGCGTGAGCGCGGCGCGCGGCATCCGGCCATCGTCACCCCGGGCGACCGCCGGGCGAAGCTGCGCGCCGACGCCTTCATCGAAGCCTTCGGCAGCGAGCGCGAGATTCCCGTGGCCGCCGTGCCCTCACCCGCGCATCTCGGCGACGGACGACGCGCGTTCGCAAAGCTGCTCGACGACCATCCGCAGATCGACGCAATCTTCTGCGGCGCCGACATCATGGCGCTCGGCGTGCTCATGGAAGCCCATGCGCGCAAGCTCGACGTGCCGGGACGCCTCAGGGTGATTGGCTACGGCGACCAGAATTTCGCCGCCGACGCCGACCCGCCGCTCACGACGATTCGCATCGACGGCACGAAGATCGGCAAGCTGGCGGCGTCCATGCTGATCGAGAAAATCGAGACCGGCACGAGCAAGCGCGCGAAAGTGGACGTCGGTTTCACGCTGATCGAGCGCGGCTCGGCCTGAGATTCGTCGTCTCGCGATGACTACGCAAAAAGGCCTCGCAAACATCGCGAGGCCTTTTGCTTTTAGCGCCTGAAAGCGCGCTCAGAACTTCGTGCGGATACCCGTGAACACGTCGACCTGGCGATTCGTGGACGATGCGCCGCCCGCATAGGCGATCGCCGCGATCCGGCTGTAAGTCGAACCCACGCGCGTCGACGCGTCGCCGGCCGCGAGCTGATACGTGCCCGAAAGGTAGACGTCCGTGCGCTTCGAGAGCGCGTAATCCACGCCCAGCGTGAACTGATGCCACTTCGGCTTGAGCGTCGCGCCGCCCGTGCCCGGCAGACCGTTTGCGCGGCCGTCGGTGAACGTGTACACGCCGATCAGCGTCGTGGCCGGCGTGAGCAGGTAGCGCAGGTTCGCGTCGTAGTTGTTGAACTTGCGCGTGGAACCGTCGTTGTAGTTGAGTTCGGTGTGGCTGAACGCAAAGCCCGCAATCGCGCTGCCGATCTTGTAGTTCGCGCCGGCCACCGCAATCTGCTGACGGGCTACGCCGCCGTCGAGCCCGTAGAAGAATCCGCCGCTGTAGTCGTCGCCGGTCGTGCTCGACGCGCCGCCGATCGCGCCGCTCGTGTTGGTCGTCGTGTTCGGATGATCGAGCAGCACGTAGCCGCCGCCGATCGAGAGCGGTCCGTTCACGTAATTCGCGGCGACGCCCCAGGCGCGATTGTTGCCGAAGCCTTGCCCGGCCGAGCCGCTCGCCTGGTTGCTGAACGCGTACATGCCGTCGACAGTGAAGCCCGCGATGGTGTCGCTGCGGAACTTCAACGCGTTGTTGATGCGGAACGTCTGGTTCAGGTTGTCGTTGTCGCCCACATGGGTGGACGGCGACCATGTGCCCGGACCTGCGTACTGCGCAACGAGATCCGCCAGCGGTTCATACTGACGGCCGAGCGTGAACGTGCCGATGCCGCTCTTCGCAATGCCTACGAACGCGCTGCGGCCGAACAAACGCCCGCCTTGCGCGGCCGTGCCGTCGTTGGGCTTGAAACCGCCTTCGAGCGTGAACACCGCGCTCAATCCACCGCCGAGATCCTCGTTGCCTTTCAGGCCCCACCGGCTGCCGCTCAGGCGGCCGCTCGTCAGCTGGAACGCCGAGCCGCCCTTGATGTTGTTGACGTAGCCAATACCGGCATCGACGAGACCATACAGCGTGACGGAACTCTGGGCCTGCGCCACGACGGGTGCGACGGACAAAAGCCCGGCCGCTGTGAAAAGTGCTTTTTTCATACAGGTGACCTGTCTGGTTTTAATATTTACAGGAGTACTACGCATTCCGGCTTGAAAGGAATTAGCGGGAATTTTTCCATCGACAAAACGAGGGCCGAGCCGGTGGATTTACGGGGCGTTGCTGTACTCGCGCGCCTGCGGCTGCGTCGAGGCACCGTCGAGACGAATCGGCTCGACCTTGCCCAGCAGGAACAGATAGTTGATGATCGCCACGCCGATCAGCGCCGACGACACCACGAGCGCGGGCACGAACGAACCCGTCGCGCCGACGATCGCGCCCGTCACGATCGGGCCAACCACACCGCCGATGTTCGATACCGTGTTCTGGACGCCCGCAACCATCGACACGGCGTTGCGCGGTGCGACGTCAGCTGGGAGCGCCCAGACCTGCGAAGCCGCCACGGTCGTGCCCGACTTCGCGATGCATAGGAGCAGCACCGCAACGGCGGCCGAGTCGGCGAACGCGGCGAAACCAATGCTCGATGCCATCAGCAAGCCGATCACGAGAAAGAGCTTGCGCGTGGCGGTGAGCGAAAGCTTGCCCGAGGCAAACACGCGATCCGAGGCCCAGCCCGCGAAAATCTCCACCACGATCGAGGCGAGCAGCGGCAGCGACGCCATCCAGCCCATTTCCATCATCGTCATGCCACGCGCCTTCACGAGATACGTGGGCAGCCACGTGATGAAGAAGTACGAGTTGTAGTTGATCATGAAGAAGCCGATACACATCGCCCAGATGTTGCGATGCGCGAGCAGCTTGCGCAGCGGCGGCCTCGCCGCCCGGTCGCTTTGCTCCGCCAGCAAATCGCTCTCGATGTGCGCGAGTTCCTCGGAATTGACCCGCTTGTGGTCACGCGGCGAATCGCTGAACGTGAACTGCCACACGACGTACCAGATCAGGCCGAGCAATCCAGTCAGCGCGAAGGTGATCTTCCAGTCGAACGCCGTGAGCATCGCGGCGATGAGCGGCAGCGCAATGGCGCCGCCGAGCTTCGAACCGCTGTCGAAAATGCCCGCGACCGTCGCGCGCTCGCTGCGCGGGAACCACTTCGACGCAATGCCCGCGTTGCTCGGATACGCGCCCGCCTCGCCCACGCCAAGCGCCACGCGCAACGCGACGAGCGATTTGAAACCGTTCGCCACGCCCGTGGCCGCCGTCGCCAGCGACCACCAGAGCACCGCGAAACCCAGTACTTTCTTCTGGCCCAAACGATCGGCGAGAAACCCCGCAGGCAATTGCAGCAGCGCGTATGACCAAAAGAACGCCGACATGACGACACCCATTTCGACCGCGCTCAAATGGAATTGCGACTGGATGCGCGGCGCCGCCGCCGACAACACCGTGCGGTCGATGTAGTTGATCGCGATCGCCGCCCACATGAGGCCGGCAACCCACCAGCGAATCCTGGAACGGCTCCGCGCGTTGGTGGCGAGATGCATCTCGTGTCTCCTGTTCTATTAATAATGGTCGCTTCCGGCCGCGCCGGGGTGAATCCCGGCTTTGCCCGCCGCAATGTTACCGTTTACTGTAACCGGTAACATTGGGCGCAATCGTAGTATGCCCGCCGGAGAAATGCCAGCGTCTTTTCCTTGGGGTAATTGCGGATACCCGCCTTTCAATTCGCAAGGATTGCCTGCGTTGGCGAGTATGAAACGGCGGAGGACTGGCAAGCGGAACAGGTTGATTTGATATTCCCGCAGGCTCTCGTGCAGACAAGTTACGGACCTCGCGCCATCAACCCAGTATTCGGCGTGGATTTGTTCGTGTGACCAGTAGGAGTCTTAACTAAATTGACAGGCGTTCGCCGCGTGCAGCGAATCTGTCGATGCTTTCGGAGCCTGGCGCGCCCGACTTCTAAGCTATACACCGCCCCTGACACGTTCCCAACCGTGCCTCACAGCCGTCTTGAAGCGTTCCCATCCACTTTCCGGATATCGCGACTCCCAGTTCGCGCGCGCACTCGCTTCCACGCCCTGCCAGTCTGACCCGCGAAACCGCTCGTCGCGTCCGAGCGTGGCGCCGTGTGAGTAGGCACGTCGATACTCGTCGAATGACGCACCCGTGTTCGCGTAATGTGCGTCGTAGTCCTTTTTAAATTCGCTGTCGTACGGGTGTGGGTCGTCATGCTGGGCGCCGAGACCGGGGTCGCCCATGAAGCCCGTCATTGGACGCTGGGCGTTTGCCGCGGCGGCGTTGCCGTCGGGCGCTTGCGCGGCGTGAGGCTGCTTCTCCCCTGCCGGGGTCGGCCCTCGCCCTGCCGCGGCAGGAGCACCCGGGGAAGACGCCGGCCGCGCCGCCGATGCGGCCCGCGTGTCGCCTGGCCACCCGTGTGTGACTTCCAGCGGCTTGGCGCGTTCGCCGATCACGCCGCCGCCTGGATGCGCTGTGTGTTCCGGACCTTGCGCCTTCGCAGAGCCCGTACGCCACGCATTGGCGCGCTCCTCGATGTCGGCAGCGCCCATGCGGCTCATCGTTTCAATCGCCTGATCGACCTGTGATTCAGAAACATCGGCGCTGACTACCGTGCCACCGCGACGGATGAATTCCCTGTAATCCTCCGCATCGGGTGGATACGCTCCCTTCGTGAAGATGCGCGTGAACAACTGCTCCAGTCGATCGAAGACTTTCTTGTGGTGGTGCGTATCGACAGCGCCCTGCACATAGACACGTGGCCCCTTTTCGCGGGGAGCATCAGCCGATATCGAGTAGATGGCAATATCCGCCTGCGCTATCCCAGCCTCGCCCAGTGCGCGCTGCGCCGAACTCGCATTCGCGTAGCTGTCGTACACGCCTAACACGGTTGGCCTCATGACTTTCCCCTCCGCAATTGCGCGCGGCGTCCTCGCCGCCTGTCGGCGCGAGCCGCATAACTCGTGCCCGCGTTCGTCGTATAGACCGCCACGAAGAAGCTCGCACGCCTTGGATTGTAGGCCGTGACCGATATGCGCGTAACATGATCCACGAGCTCGCACGAGATCGACAGTCGCATCGGAGAGATGCAGGTCGATCGACACCTCGGGGTAGAAGCCCGGCAGCAGCGGCGCGACCCAGCGCAGGCCGAACGACATCGGCACGGCCAGGCGCACCGGTCCGCCCGGCTGCACCGACATTTCGCGCGCCGCGCTTTATCGGCATCGCAGACGCAAGATCAGCTTGGGGCGGTATTGATCGGGTCAACTGTAATCTGCTCAAAGCGCGTCAGCGTCGCAACGCTACACACCATGATCTCGTACAAGTCGATTGCCAGCCCGGTCTCGATACCGCGCCGTTCAAGCCCGGATATCCGGCGCTCCTGCTCGGCCACCAGTTCGAAGGCGCGCGCAACGCGCTGATGCTGCCGATTCGCGCTTGCCGATGTCATGCCCGATTTTCCCACCCCGTACGCGGCGCGATGCGACTTCGTGAATTCGCTTGCGCTTCCATACTTCTTGCGCTCTGAAAGGCTCGCAAGGGCATCGAGAAGCAGGCTTGGGTCAAAAGGTTTGTGGAGAAAACCTTCGGCAACGATACCTGCGCGTGTGTCGTCTCCAGACATGAGAATGACTGAAACATCGCAAAACCGTGGGATAGCTCGCAACATCGATACGGCGTCCGGCCCTTCGAGAACAGGCATGTGGACGTCGGAGACAATCACCTCTGGCGTGGCGGCCAGGGCCGCCGAAACCGTTTCCAGGCCATTGCCGGCGGTCGCGACTTCATGGCCGGCGTCGCCCAGCAAGGTCTGAAGTGCATCACGAAAAGCGGTATCGTCGTCAGCCAGTAGTACGCGGCTCATCGCTATTTCCCATACAGTTGGCTACTTCGCCGCATCGGTCGTTCCCACCGACAAATACCAGAAACTGATTTCGGAAACCACGGAGCGGTCGTGCCCCGAATTGGCTCATTGCTCCACTAACGAGGTGCTAGAAAATTTGCGACGTCCTGCACGGCGTCACTGGCGCTTGTTAGGGATGCAAATAAATGAGGCAGGCCGGACGGCTTGTGTAGTGCTCCAGTTGCGTAGTGGGAAGCAAACCCTTCAAATACACTACACCCTGTAATGTTTGGTAATAATCGGCGCATACAATCGTATTCGTGACAGCTGTCCGTCGACGGCGATAACGAAAGGTGCTGACCAGATAGGCGCGCCGGGAGCAGAGGTTACATGCAGGAAAGCAAGGGTGACGCCGGCGTCGCACAAGTTAGCCTCGAACAGGCTTCCGTCTCCACTGGCGTGGCGCACCTGCGGGACTTGACCACGGGCGGTCAGCCGGCGCCGCCCGTCACTCCGTTGCCCCCGGAATTACCAGCTACCCGCAAAGGCGCGCGGGCATTGGCGACTTCACGATTGTTCGTCGGGCTGCTTGCATTCGCGCTCGTTTGCGCCTGGCTCCTGCCTGGCACGCTCGGCCACGATCCCTGGAAGCAGGACGAAACGTACACCTTCGGCATCATCGAGCACATGCTCGACACCGGCGATCTGGTCGTCCCGACCAGCGCCGGGCAGCCCTTCGTGGAAAAACCGCCCGTCTACGATTGGGTAGCCGCCTCACTCGCGTGGATGTTCGGCCGCTTTCTGCCGCTGCACGACGCGGCCCGTCTCGCGAGCGTCGTCTTCGCTGCACTCACGCTTGCCTGCACGGCGCGTCTCGCCCGGCGCGCTACCGGCGCCGTGCGGTGGACCGATCCGCGCGTGCCCGGAACACTCGCACTCTTCGCCAGCACGCTGGTAGTCGTCAAGCATATCCACGACATGATGACGGATGTCGCGCTGATGGCCGGCGCCGCGCTGGCATTCTGCGCACTTTACGAGCTTGTCTGCGCTCACTTGTGGATGGACGGCGGCTTGCGTCGTTCTCCTAACGGAGGCTGCAACACAGCACCCGCATGGCCAGCATCCACAACTTCACAGCAAGTGTCCAGCGACTGCGAGAACAGCCGCATTCAAGGGCGCGCTGCCCGTCATGCCGCTGCGATGTTCGGTGTTGGCGTCGGCATCGCCTTTCTGGCGAAAGGCCTGTTCGTGCCGCTCGTGTTGGGTGCGACCATCTGCGCGGCGATGCTGCTTTACCCTGCGTGCCGCAGCAGCCGTTTTGCGCGCTCACTGGCACGTTCGGCGCTCTACTTCGCTCCCTTCGCGCTGATCTGGCCGCTTTGCTTCTATCTGCGCTCCGAAGCGCTATTCAAGATCTGGCTGTGGGACAACAACATCGGCCGCTTCTTCGGCTTTTCGGTGGCGCAACTCGGCTCGGAAAACGTCGGGCACCTGTTTGTGCTGCGCACGGCGTTGACAGTCGGCTTTCCGGTCGTTCCGCTCGCCCTCGTGGCGCTTGCGGGCGGCGCATGGCGACGTCTACGCGATCCCGAAGTCGCACTGCCGGTGCTGTTTTCGGGGATTGGCTTCGCGGTACTGCAGGCGTCGTCGACAGTGCGCGAACTCTACATCCTGCCGTTCATTGCCCCGCTCTCGCTGTTAGCCATGCAGGGAATCCGCTATCTGCCGCCGCGCGTGCACCTCGCGTGGGATATCACGAGCCGTATCGTGTTCGGATCGTTCGTGGTGCTTGTATGGGTCGTGTGGTGGAAGATGACGGGCGCCCCCGAGACCCACGGTGTCCTGCATTTGCTTGGCCGCTGGCTGCCGCTCGAATGGGTGATGCCCATTCAGCCGAAGCTGATCATCGCGGCGCTCGCCCTCACGCTCGGGTGGGTATTGCTGCTTCCCCGGCTCAAGTCAGCGGGCAACTGGCGCGGCGCATTCAGCTGGTGTCTGGGCGCCATCGTCGCATGGGGGCTCGTCGGCACGCTGCTGCTGCCCTGGCTCGACGTCGCGAAGAGCTATCGCGCACCGTTCGAGGATCTGCGTGCCAAACTGAACAGCACCTGGAAAGCCGGAGACTGCATGGCGAGCAGTGGGCTGGGCGAATCTGAAGCGCCCATGCTCTATTACTTCGCCGGTGTCATGCACGTGCCCACCGCGGACCCTCAGACCACGTCCTGCAACTGGCTCATCGAACAGGGTCGACCTGCAGACGGTCAGTCGCCCGTCGGGGGCTGGCGACTGTACTGGGAAGGCAGCCGTCCGGGTGACAACGACGAGGTGCTGCGCGTCTATCAGCGCATGGCGACGAAGACGGCTTCGTAATCGGTGCCGCTGAGCCGTTTGAAGATCGCTTCGCCGAAGGGCATGCCGCGCGGTTGAAGCCGTCCCTGACCTCCAGGACTGGCAAACTCATTTGCCGATTGGCTACACAATCCGTCTCAGGTCACGGTTGCAAAACTACCCGGACCGAAGAACAGGCGGCTTCCACACAAGCGACGCTTAGTTGGACAGGAAGTCCAGCACCATGCGATTGAACTTGTCCACGTGTTCCCATTGCACCCAGTGACCACAGCGGTTGAACATATGGAATTCGGCAATGGGGAGACCCGCCATCAGACGAAGACCCATGTCGTAGGGAAGGAACTATCCACTATCCCGATACTGCAAGAACCGTAGCCCGACTGAGTCAACGCTGAGCAAGAAGGGGGCAAGGGCGAAGACTTGAACTCACAACTCGACCGGTTTCGACTCGCCGGCGCGATAGCGGTCAGTTGCCGGCGCACGAGACGGTGGGCCGGCACTTACGCCATCAACCGCAAATGTGCGACGTCTCGGCCCCGTGCATCCGATCGCCGATCCGATTCAACACCTTGCTTTCCTGACATCGCCGCTCGTGCGCTCAGACAGAATGGCGCTCGCGATGACCTGAAAGAGATGGTCGGCCCGTGGTGCGAATGAGGGTTGGTCACCGAGCCAGCCGAGCGCCGACATCAGGGCGAACAGGTCGTCGCCATTCACATCGGCACGCGCGGACCCCTCGGCCTGAGCACGGAGCAGCAAGCGCTCGCCCGCTGAGTGCACCGCTGCACATGAAGCGTAAAGCGCGGAGTCCGGGGTCGCGTGGGCACTCGCCATCATCGCGACAACGCCGCTATAGCTATGGACGAATGCCACCCCTTCGCGAAACCAGGACACGAGCGCTTCATCAGGTGGATTCGACCTTTCGAGTTCAACTGCCTTCTGCGTCAGCGCGTCCAGATCCTCTCGCAGCAACGCTTCGAACAAGGCTTCTCGAGTCGGGAAATGACGAAACAGCGTGGCCAACCCGACGTCGGCCCGGCGGGCGATATCTCGCATTGACGCATCGGCACCATGCTCGGTGACGACGTCCCGCGCGACTGCTAATAGATGGTCGTAATTCTTTCTGGCGTCGGCCCGCATAGTTTTCTTGACAAGTGGATCGGTGATCCGTATCTTCGGAATCTGGATGTGGATCAGTGATCCACAAGATACAGCGAATTTGTGCAAATGGGAACAGAGACGCTGTCCGACACCACGAAAGGAGCCATTATGGGAAAGCTCGAGGGTAAGGTTGCAGTCATCACCGGTGGATCGAGCGGCATGGCGCTGGCAAGCGCCAAGCGGTTCGTTGAAGAAGGTGCCTACGTTTTCATCACGGGCCGGCGGCAGCAAACGCTGGACGAAGCCGTCAACGCGATTGGCCGGAACGTCACCGGCGTGCGCGGCGACGCCGCCAATCTCAACGATCTCGACCGCTTGTTCGATACCGTCAAGCGGGAAAAAGGCAAGATCGATATCCTCTACGCGAGCGCCGGCTGGGGCGAAGCCGTACCACTGGGCGAGATTACCGAGCAGCACTACGACGCGATCTTCGACCTGAATGCGCGCGGCACGCTGTTTACGGTTCAGAAGGCGTTGCCGCTGTTCAACGATGGCGGATCGATCTTCATGACCGGGTCAGTCGCTTCGGTAAAAGGCTTTCCTGGTTACGGCGTGTATGCGGCGAGCAAGGCGGCGTTGCACTCATTCGCACGCACGTGGCTCAACGAGCTAAAGGGCAGGAATATCCGCGTGAACGTGCTGAGCCCGGGGCCGATCGCCACACCGATGCAAGACCAGGTTCTCGACGAAGAGGCGAAGCGGATGTTCGAATCCGTGATCCCGCGGGGAAAGATGGGGCGCCCCGAGGAAATCGCGACGGTCGCGCTGTTTCTTGCTTCAGACGATTCGAGTTTCGTGAATGGGGTGGAGTTGTCCGTCGACGGCGGCCTGTCGGCTATCTGAAATCGTGCCGTAGAGCCAGGAGTGAGTGATCCAGATTGTGTATATAAATATGGATTCCTGATCAATAGGCGGATTTTCCGCCTGCATGGAGAGTTCGCATGAGCTATTCGATTATTGGCTTTGGCGCCGTAGGCCAGGCGCTCGCCCGAGCGTTTGCAAGAAAGAACATCGACGTGAGCGTCGCCAGCCGGCGCCCACCCGATGCGTTGATGGAGCAGGCACGAGCGATCGGCCCCACCGTTGTCCCGAGAACGCTGCGGGATGCGATCACGTCCGACACGATCTTCCTGGCAGTTCCGTTTTGGGAACATCGCGAAGTCGCGAAACTGCTCACGACCTGGCAGGACAAGACGATCATCGACACGACAAATGCTTTCGGCGTTCCCGTCGCAGACCTGGAAGGACTGCCGTCGTCCGCGGTTGTCGCCCGGGCGTTTACCGGCGCCAGGTTCGTAAAGGGCTTTAACCATCTGCCCGCTGCCGTTCTGGCCGCTGATCCGAACGTGAAGGGCGGCTGCCGTGTCGTATTTCTGTCGAGCGATGACGAAAATGCGGTGGCACCGGTCGCAGCTTTGGCCGAACAGCTCGGTTTCGCGCCCATTGCGCTAGGCCCGCTCAAGGATGGCGGATCGCTTGTCCAGGCCAAGGGGAATAGCTGGGCTCAGCTGATCTTCAAGGATCTCGTCAAGTTCAAATAGCGGCGCGTTGCGACAAAGTCAGATCGGCCACGCGCATCGCTAAATGCGTGCTGGTGATCTGGCCGGGAATCAGTTGGCGCGCTCCTCGCCGCCCGCGAATGAATTAATAGGCGCCACCCGTATCGACGGTCAGGTAAAGCATGTCATGCTCGAGAATGCTGATGAAATGTTCGTCTTCCTGGATCAATTCTTCGAGGACATCGCTAGTGGATAGCACGCCGATTACCTGTCCTGAATCGATGACCGGCAGATGCCGGATCCGCCTCGTATGCATCAACGCCAGGCACTGGTCACAGATATGCTCTGGCGTGACGTAAATCACCTCGGAAGTCATGATCTCGCCGACCTTCGTCTCTGCCGCGTTGCGCCCGGCCAGTTCGACCTTGCGCGCGTAATCGCGCTGAGACAGGATGCCGACAAGATTGCTGCCCTGCAGCACCAGCACGGTGGTGACATCCTTATCGGCCATCAGACGCAGCGCTGTCAGCACTGAGTCCGCGGGGCCGACCGAGATCACCTCCCGGGGGTTCCCGGACAGAATTTGCCGGGCTGTTTTTCGCTCCTTTTTCATGGTCGTCTCCTATAGAAGACTGGCAGTTGCGCGCCGACGCCATCAGTCGGCTCACAACGAAAGGGTACGCTCCTTCGCGTCGCTACAGGAATGTCTGCTGCCGCGAAAACCAGGAGACATTCAGCGTCGAAAACGGAAGCTCGAGGCATGGGCCACTATTGCCGCGTGAGCATGAGGTTCAGGTTCTGAACCGCAGCTCCGGATGCGCCTTTGCCAAGATTGTCGAAAACTGCCGACAGCAGGACGTGCCCGTGTTCCTCGTCGTGAAATACGCTCAAGTGCATGTCGTTCGTGCCGTTCAGTACTTGCGGATCCAGCTGTTTTAAGGCGCTCGATTCGTGCAACGGCAAAACTCGTACGTGAGTTGCCTCGGCATAGTGGCGTGCGAGGCATGCGTGTAGCGTGGCGCCATCCACGCCGGGTGCCAGCAGCGGCAACGCCAGCGGCACCGTCAGCACGATGCCCTGACGGAACGATCCGTACGCAGGAACGAAGATGGGACGCTGCGCAAGCCCGGCATGCTGCTGGATCTCCGGCGTGTGTTTGTGCGCGAGTTCCAGGCCATAGACCTGGTATGAGGGCGCGTTGGCGGCTCGCGGCCCCTCATGTTCCTCCACACCGGCACGTCCGCGCCCGGAGTAGCCGGATACAGCATGAATGCTGATCGGGTAATTGCCCGGTATGAGCCCGGCGTGCACCAACGGACGCAGCAGGCCGACTGCACCGGTCGGATAGCAACCAGGATTGGTGACCCGACATGCGTTCGCAATTTTCTCAGCCTGCCCCGGCGTCATTTCCGGAAAACCGTAAGTCCAGTCCGGCTGCGTGCGGTGAGCGGAGCTTGCGTCGATCACCCGGACGGCAGGATTGGCAATGGCGCCCACTGCCTCGCGCGCGGCGGCATCCGGCAAACAGAGGATAGCGATGTCGCAGGCATTGATGGCTTCTGCGCGACGCCGCGAATCCTTGCGCTGCGCAGCGGCAAGTGTGAACAGTCTGATGTCGGTCCGGTTGCGCAGCCGGTCGTGGATTTGCAGCCCGGTGGTGCCTTGGTCGCCGTCGATGAAAACTACGGGAGAGCTCATATGTGGATGACTCCGCTGACTATGGATCGGAACAGTTGAACCGAGGTAAAGCGAACCCCTATGTTGCGCGGACGGCTAGAATAGGGAAAGTTGAATTTCACAACGCAAACATTCAGTTTTTCTGAATCTGGACGTCGTCATGCGAGAGATCAGCCTGGACCGCCTGCGCACTCTGGTCGCCGTCACCGACCGTGGTTCATTTGCCGATGCGGCGCGTGCATTGCACCTGGCGCCGCCAACGGTCAGCCTTCACATCGCCGAACTCGAAGACCGCGTTGGGGCTCCCCTCCTGTTACGCAAGCGCGGAAATGTGGGGCCGACCTCGATCGGCGAGGTGCTGGTGGAGCGCGCGCGCCGACTGCTGGCCGACGCGGAGCAGGCGTTAGACGATATTCAACGCCAGGTAGAGGGGCTCGAAGGGCGTGCGCGTCTCGGCGCGTCCACGGGCGTGATTGCGCACCTGCTGCCGCAAGCGCTCGAGGTCCTGCGCGAGCACCACCCTGCCATCGACATTCAGATTGCAGTGCTGACTTCGCAAGAAACGCTGTCCCGGCTGGTGGATGGAACGCTGGATGTCGGGCTGGTCGCGCTGCCTCAGCCCCCGGTGCCAGGACTCGTGATAAAGCCTTGGCGCCGCGACCCTGTGATGGCCTTTGTGCCGGCGCATTGGCGGTGTCCGGCCCGCGTCACCCCCGAATGGCTCGCCGCCCAACCGCTCATTCTCAATGACTCGACCACGCGTCTCTCGCGTCTGACTGCGGAGTGGTTCGCGACCGCGGGGCACCATCCTTCGCCGCGCATACAGCTCAACTACAACGACGCGATCAAGAGTCTGGTAGCGGCGGGTTACGGCGCAGCGCTCTTGCCCCATGAGGCCACCACGCCATTACCCGACAATCGCATTGTCATGCGTCCACTGCGCCCGGCGTTGTGGCGACGGCTCGGCATTGCATATCGCGCGGGGTACGTTGAACGTTCCACGCAACACGTACTCGATGTGTTGTGGGATTTGCGATTTGCGTAGGAGTTACCGGTTGTCGCTCAGATTCCTTTTCGCTGATCCATGCTCTTGCCCGCGACGACGATCTGCCTCGCGTCAAAGCTCTAGGCGTAGCGGCATCTATTCTTTCTTGTTTAGGGAATTCCGCGGGCAGTGCCGAGGAAGCTCCGTCAATCTTGCGAAATGAAAGGCAAATAAAAGGGTAGAGAAAGGTATGGCGTGTCCTCGACGTGGCGCATCCCGGCCATCAACACGGTAAAACTGCCCATTTTGGGCAACCTGATTTCGACGCGAGGGACAACATGCGAGTAGACATGCCATCTTACGTATCGAAGAATCTGCGCATCTTGCTTGCGGACACAACGAGACGATAGCCGGCCTCTGCAACCTTCACCTATCTGTCATGCAAGACTCGTAGCCTCTATGGCGAACCGTTGCGCAACCACACAGGCATTGAGTGCCACAATGCACCGGGCCCCGACCGCGCACCAAAGACGGCTAGCGACACCCCCTGCATCGCACCTCGACCTCACTTTTCGGCACATATATAACTCAGTATGCCGAAATAACCGACGAAGCAACAGAGAACGATTCGCATTCTGAATATCCACGCTCAGAACATGTCATTCGATTGACATTCGAAACTGACTAAATGTTACCGGGCTGAAAGCGCCGGGATGGCGCCACTGCAATACATCCCACCTGGTCCAATCGCTTGCACGTCTCCGCAATCAGGGGCAACAGACCTGACAAATGATTCCGCTTGAATCGAATTTGGCTTTTCTGTTTTGATTATCTGGAGAGAACCAAAATGAATCGAAACGTCGTTCAATCTGGCATTGCATTAGGATTACTGACTAGCTGTATTGCATTTGCAGCACCGCCGCAAGGCAACATGGAACTTCTGCCGACGGGCCAGTTCATCTCCCCGGGAGCCATTCCGGGTGCTGTGCAGCAGTTGCTCAACCCGCAACTCGCCGCAAAGCCGACCCAGGTCGTCAGCGGCGCCATCCGGTCGCAACTCAGCCCGGACGGTAATACCCTCGCCGTGATCACGGCAGGCTACAACACCGTCTACACGGGCCCCAGTAACAGCACGCTCGACAAGACTGACTCGACTCAGTACATATTCATCTATGACGTGTCGGGCGCCAACAAGGCCAATCCGAAGTTCGTCCAGGCCATTCACCAGAACAACGCGTTCGATGGCCTCGTCTGGAATGGAAACCAGACCCTGTACGGCACCGGCGGCGCTGACGACGCGGTCTACGTGTACGGCCGCCCATCGGCGCTTCCGTCGGCCCAATGGTCGCAAACCGCAGCCATCGCCCTGAATCACAGCAAGGGGATCGGCAACGGTGTGAAACCGAACGCCGGTGGTCTCGCCCTCTCCGGCAATGGCCGGATCCTCGTCGTTGCGAACAACTACAACGACTCGATTACCATCATCGACACGACGACGAACACGGTTACGTCCGAATACGATCTGCGTCCGTTCAACACATCGGGCACGCAAGGCGCCGCAGGTGGCGAATACCCGTGGGCCGTCTCACTGAAGTCCGACGACACCGCGTTTATCTCGTCGGTGCGGGACCGTGAAGTCGTGGTGCTGAACCTGTCGAACCCGGCCGCACCGCAATTCATCACTCGCATCCCGGTGAAAGGCAATGCTTATGGCATGACCCTCTCGCCCGATCAGTCGAAACTCTATGTCGCCGTAGCGAACACCGACCAGGTTGCGGTCATCAATACCGCCAGCCACAGGGTCGAGAGGACGATCGACATCGCCAGCCAGTCCGGCGACGGCGACCGCGACGATCAGGGCCACGGCAACAACAGGAAATACAGCGGCCGCGACACGGTGAACGTGACCGTGTCACGCGACGGCAGAACCCTGTATGCGGTCAACAATGGCGACAACTCGATCGCCGTGATCTCGCTCGATGGCGACGAAGGCTACCACGTCACCGGCCTGATCCCGACGGCCTATGCGCCCAAGGACATCACGCTGAGCGCCGACGGGTCGCAGATGTACATCATCAATGGCAAGTCGAACACCGGACCGAACCCGCTGTACACCTCGGGTACCTCGGCGCAGTACCAGTTCGGTCTCGAGCAGAGCAGCCTCGTGAGCGCACCGGTTCCGCGGGGCGACGCGCTTGCCCGGCTGACCAGCCAGGTCGCTGAAAACAATCACTACTCGATCAGAGAGTCGGAAAGCGAGCGCCAAACGATGCATTTCCTGCGCGATCACATCAAGCATGTGATTTATGTCGTCAAGGAAAATCGCACGTTCGACCAGATCCTCGGCGACCTTGGCAACGGCTCGAACGGAGATCCCTCGCTGACGATGTATGGCAAGTCGACCACGCCGAACTTCCACAATATCGCCGGCAACTTCGTCACGATCGACAACTTCACCGATCCGGGCGATGGTTCGATGGACGGCTGGTCGTGGGTGCAGCATGCGCACGTCACGCCGACCGAGGAGGTTTCGCAGCAGGAAAACTACGCTGGCGTAAGCCGCGGCATGTCGTATGAATCCGAAGGCGCCAACCGCGGTCTGCCGGTCGGCCTCGCCACGACTGCCATGCGCGACACCGTCTCGGGCGGCGCCTACTCCACGGTAACGTCGTCGCTGCCGGGCGGCACGGCGAACGCGTTGCCGGGAATCGCCGATATCTCGGTGCCGGATGCCCCGTTCGGCTATCAGAAAGCGAGCATCTACGATGCGGTGCTGCAAGCCGGCGGTACGGTCCGCAACTACGGTGGCATGGTCAACAACACCGGCTCGATCGGCACGATCGCCAGCCCCCTCCTCACCCCGTTTGCCTCCGGCAATATTCAGGTCTACCCGCTCAAGCCGTCGCTCGTCACCTTGACGGACCCGTACTATCGCGGCTTCGACCAGGCCTATCCGGACACGTTCCGCGAACTCGAATGGAACCGCGAATTCCAGCAGTACGTCGCGAACGGCCATCTCCCGTCGTTTGAATTCGTCCGCATGGGTTCCGATCACACCGGCAGCTATGCGCAGAACGTCGGCCAGATGGGCACGGCCGAGCAGGAGCAAGCGGACAACGACTTCGCGGTCGGCAAGCTGATCGAGACGGTCGCGCACAGCCCGTACGCGAAAAGCACGCTGATCGTGGTGGTCGAAGACGACTCGCAGGCCGGCTCCGATCACGTCGATTCGCACCGTGCTCCGGCCTACGTCGTTGGCGCGTATGTGAAGAAGAACGCCGTGGTCAGCACCGCCTACAGCCAGGTCAACGCGGTCCGCACCATGGAAGACGTGCTCGGCACCCAGCACATCGACCTGAACACGGCGTACGCGCAACCGATGGCCGATGTCTTCGACACCGGTTCGGACGGTTCGTGGACCTACACCGCCGTTGCGTCGACGATCCTGAAGGGCACGAACGTGGGCAACGTGGCGACTGGCCCGACGTCGAGCGGCAACGACGGCAACCAGTATGCACAGGGTCCGGACATTCATCCGCTGCATGACGCGACCTACTGGGCGAACGCGACGAAGGGCTTCGACTTCTCCAAGGAAGATCGCGTCCCGCCGGAAGTGTTCAACCGCGTGCTGTGGGCGGGCGTGATGGGCAATAAGCCGTATCCGGAGCCGCACTCGGTCTATACGAAGCCCACGACCGATGGCGCGAAGACGGTCGCCGCTGCTGACGACGATGACGATTGAGCGAATCACGTCGTCCGGGCGTTGCGTTGACGGGATCGTGACGCCCGCTGCGTTAAGCGCACTGTAGCTGGCATCGGCGGGCGGCTGTCCATAGGGGCAGCCGCCCGTTGGCATCGACTGCGCAGACGTTCGATAAAGCGAACCGCTTGAACCGGATCTAACGCATGCACATTTCGCTTCCTTTTATTGCCGATCGCGAGCCGGCATGGCCCGACAGACCGAATGTCCGCGCAACGAGCGCCATCGTTGTCGTCGCTGCCATACACGCGGCGCTACTCGCGGTCGTGTCGAGCAGTCGCAACGATCCTGTGCCGCCGGCCGCCGAGCCGCGCACGATCACGGCCGAGCTGCTGAGTCCCGCGCCGGTTACGGCACCTGCCGTCGCGCAGTCGCCTCCTTCCCCGCTCGAGCACCGTGCGACATCCGTCGACATTGCGAAGCCAAAGGTGCAGCCGCAAAATATCAGGAAACCGAATCATGTGACGACACTGCGTGAAACCATGACTCCCTCACCGCGCAGGCTTGCTGCAACCGAACCCGTCTCGGCGCAGTCGAGCTCTACCTCCACCTCGACACCAGCGGCACCCATGGCCGCTGCACAGCAGGCAGCCGCGTCGTCGCCCGATGCCGTCTCCGCCCGCCCAACAATCGCACTGGCCGCTCCGCAGGATATCTCGCATCTGCATTGCAGCATCGCACAACCGCCCTACCCGGCGCTCTCGCAACGACGAGGCGAAACAGGTTCTGTGATGGTGAAATTCATCGTGGGACTGACGGGCCAGCCTGAATCCGTGGAACTGAAGAGCGGCAGCGGGCACGACCGCCTCGACGAAGCGGCGCTTGCCGCTGTGCGCGACAGCACGTGCCAGCCGTATCTCGAGAACGGAACGCCACGCCGTGTGCCGACGTCTGTACCTTTCGTATTCGCCCTGAACAACTAGTGCGGACGTTTATAGGGAACCCGCCATGCAAAACTATGGTATTTCGCACTTCCTGGCAGCCGGAGACTTTGTGACGCGCGGCATCGCGCTCGTACTGCTGGTCATGTCGGTGCTCTCGTGGAGCGTGATCATCGTCAAGGGCTGGAATGTCATCCGGCTCAAAAAACTCTCTCGCGACATCGATCCGACAATCGCACAACTCGACGATTTCACGGACGGGGCATGGCAACCGGAAAACCGCGCAAGCACCACGCGAGACAATCCGTTTCTCGCACTCGCGCTGGCCGGCAAGGAGGCCGCCGATCATCATCGCAGCGCGCAGCCGCTTTTGCGCGAGCGCATGGACGTATCCGACTGGATAACGCGCTGCCTGAAAGACACGATGGACGAGAGTGTCGCCCAAATGCAGGGCGGTCTTTCGATCCTGGCATCGATCGGCAGCACTGCTCCGTTCGTCGGATTGCTGGGTACGGTGTGGGGCATCTATCACGCCATGCTGGCGGTTGGGGCGACTGGCGAGTCGTCGATCGACCAGGTCGCGGGCCCCGTCGGCGAAGCGCTGATCATGACGGCATTCGGCCTTTTCGTGGCCATTCCCGCCGTGCTGGGCTACAACGCGTTGACGCGCGCCAACAAGGCGCTCGCCGGAAAGCTGAGGCGGTTCGCGCATCGGCTTCACGCGTACTTCGTGACCGGTTCGAGCCTCTCGCCGACTGTCCACGACAGCGGCCTGCGGCTCGCCACCGGCAGCGACTGACCTCGAGATACGGCAATGGCCATAACCCCGTTTAGTGACGACGAAGACGATGGTCTGATGGGCGAAATCAACATGACGCCGCTCGTCGACGTCATGCTGGTTTTACTCATCGTCTTTATGGTGACGATCCCTGCGTTGCGCCATGCGGTAAAAATTGAACTACCACACGCAAGCAGTCAGAAGGAGGACGCGAAGGCGGCGCAGGTCAATGTTTCGATCGAGGCCAATGGCACCGTGCTATGGGACGGGCAGCCAGTCACCCCCAGTGCGCTGCGCGCGAAAATCGCCGCGGCCGCACACGAGAACCCGCTTCCCGAACTGCATCTCGGCGCAGATCGCAAGGTGGCATACGAAGCGGTGGCACAAGTGATGTCAGCTGCCTATGCAGGCGGCCTGACGAAGATCGGATTCGTCACCGAGCCCAAACCATAGACCATTGCTTCACCAAGCTGCTTCGAGGTAGCGGGCGGGCTGCTCGTAAAACGGCCCACGCGTTGTCTATTTGCAGCTTACATATGCAAGTCATTTCCGTTCAAGAATATAGGGGGCGACGAATTATCAGAAATCCCCAAAAACAGGATGACGTTAATGAAATCGTCCCCGTCTCGCATCGCAATCGCCGTATCGGTTGCGTTTTCAACGCTGTCTTTTTCTAGCGCAGCGAACGCTCAACAGGCCCAACAATCTCAACCGCCATCCACACTGGACACGGTCGTTGTCCGCGCAACCAGACCGACGACCGCCCCCGACAACGTCAACGATCCTGACCAGACTGCAGACGTCAGCAAGACCGGAACGCCGATAGGCGACCTGCCCATGACTGTGCAGGAAATCCCCAGCGGGCTGCTCAAGGAGCAAGGCGCCACGAAGCTTCAGCAGAGCCTCAGCAACGCCACCGGGGTGAATTCCGGCGGACCGGATGCCAAGGGCTTCTTCGATCACTTCATGATCCGCGGCCTCCAGGCGCAGATTTACACCGACGGGTTTTCCGACGGCGATCAGGTCAACGGCGTTTCGCATTCGCTGAATGGTGTCGAGCGCATCGAGGTTCTCGAAGGACCGGGTTCATCACTTTTTGGCAGCGGACCGCCGGGCGGCACGATCAATATCGTCCACTACACGCCGTCTCCCACGCTTCAATATGGAGGCAGCATCCAGGCCGGTTCATTCGGCACGGTCTGGGGCAGCACGTATGTCACGGGGCCGACCGGCCTCTCTGGCTTGAACTATCGCGTCGACGCGACGGGTGCGAGATCGGACGGATACCGCAGCCTGTCGTACTGGGACAAGGAGATCCGTCCTGCAGTCGAATGGAAGTTCGGCGACCACAAGATCGACTTCTCGCTCGAGGCGCAAGACTCCCGCTCGACGCCGGATTCGTACGGCATCATCTATTACAACGGCACCCCCATCCGGAACGTTCCATTCGACGCGAAATATTCGACGCCGTTCGCCTATGCGCGCGCAAGCTACGTTCGCCCGACCCTCACCGACGAGTGGAAGGTCAGCGACGTGCTGACGATCAACAACCGGCTCTCGTTCCTTCACCGCTCCCTGGAGTTCTTTGGCAATGGGGATAGTTCGAAGACGAAGGTGGTCGGCAACGAGGTCGTCAACCGGCAGTTGCGCCAACAAAACGATTCGGACAATACGCTCGACTATCAGTTCGAACCTGTGTGGAAATTCGCAACGGGAAACGTCAAGCACACGCTGCTGACAGGCTTCGAGTATCAGCATCAGACCATCAATACCGATCGCTCCACGGCGGACCTTCCGAATATCGAAGATGTGTTCGCACCGGTGCCGCCTGAAACTTCGATTGCGAGCCTGCATTTCCTTTGCGATGCGAAGCATTCATGCGACAACGATCATCTGGTTGCCAACTTCTACAGCCTGTACGCCACCGATCAGGTGGATGCGACGAGCAAGCTGAAAATACGAGTCGGTGTGCGAAAGGACTGGTGGCAGACTTCGCTGACACCGAATATCACCGTGCCTGGACGGGTGGACAACGAAGGCGTACCGATACTGGCGGGCAATACCTACTCGCGCAATGATGCGCCGGTGAGCTGGAATATCGGCGCGCTTTACAAGCTCACGCCGTGGATGTCGCCGTACTTCGGCATATCGAAGAGCTATCTGACGAACTTCAACTCGGAGAACACGCAGACGGGTATCGGCGCGCCTGAATCGGCGCTGCAGTACGAGGTGGGCGTCAAGTTTTCATTGCTCGACGGCCAATACGTGCTGAACACGGCACTCTTCGACGTATCGCGCGACAACGTGGCGACGCCGACGACCGTCAACAACATCGAAACCGTCGTGTACGACAGCCAGCGCACACAAGGCGGCGAGGCGTCTCTCGATGCCGGCATTACGGACAACTGGCACGTGATCGCCAATTTCACGGCGCAGCACGCCTATGTCACGAGCAATCCCCAAGGGATAACGGCGGTCGGCCACCGCCCGCAGGACGTGCCCGCGTTCATGGCGAATCTGTGGTCGACCTACACATTCGCTATCGCGGGACATCCCGGGTTTCATTTCGGAGCGGGCATCAATTACATGAGCAAGGTGTACAGCGACATCTCGAACATCAATTCGGTGCCATCCTATGTCATCGCCAATGCGGCGTTCGGCTATCAGGCGAATCACTGGGGCGTGGATCTCAATGTCCACAATCTGACCAACCGGCGCTACTTCATCGCCGCCAATGAGGCCGGCGCCTATCTTGGTGAGCCCCTTAGCGCCTACGTTACCCTGCATGCGGATTTTTGAGGCATTCGGCCGCTATTGACTGGCTCCCTGCCCAATCCCCGCCTTTTTTTGCGCGTTCTGGAGATCCTGCGGATAGTTCTGATCATTGGCGCGGCCGGGTTGATAGCCCGCGGCCTCCAGCTTCTTCAATTCGGCGTTCTTTTTCGCCCGGGCTTCCTTTCGGGCCTGCTTGCGCTCCGCTTTGGTTGGCTTCGCAGACGACGCGCCCCCCGGCACTGCGACATTGGCTGCACCCGAAGCGTCGTCCTGCGCGAAGGTTGGTGTCACTGTGCCACTCCCAAGCGATGCCGCGACGAGCAGGGCCGATATTTGTCTGGCGATAGGCATTTTCTCTCCTGTTCCCGGTTAATTGATACGATTGCGAGGACGGCGCCGTTAATCGTTGCTTACGCAACCACCCATGCGCACGAAACCAGGACGCGATTGCCCCGGCGCGATGTGGTCAATCGGCACCGCCCCCGCCTGAACGTACGCAGTTCGACTACTCACTCACGCACGTCCACCCATGCCTCGCATGCGTCTTGCGAAATGGGCTCGCTCCGCGTCGTCCATTAGCGCCAGAAACTGGTCCCCGTCCATATGAACCAGTTCTTCGTGATCGCCCGCCTCGAAGTAGACGTCCGGCTGGCCGGCCAGGTTCGTCTCGAGGTAGGTTTTCATCCCATACGCCGCACAGATCGGCGGCAGCGCCCCCGCATCGCAGTCCTTGAACAGCTCACGCAGCTCGTCTTCCGTAGCAAGGCCGAGCCTGCGCCCTGTCTTGTTCCAAAGCTCGGACAATTGCACGGCATAGGTTGACGGCAGCACGACGGCCACATAGCCGTGCTCGTCCTCGAGCAGCACCGTTTTTGCTAGACGGTCGCCGGGAATGTGCGCCGCAGCAGCACTTTCCATGCTCGAATGGCTGTATGGGTGGCGCACGATTTCGTAGCGTGAGCCCTTGCTGCGCAGGCGCTCCTGCAAAGTGGTCGACATCGACATGGCACACCTCCTGTCGAATGCGGAGAAGAAAACCAGCCTCCACTAATCCTTTCAGGATAGTCCACTCGCGAGAGACCCGGTAGCAGAACTCCGCGTTGTTGCCGGGAAGTGGAGCGAATCCACCTTTCTCACCCGGGCGCAGACGGGTGGCACTCCGTGTTGAACCAATAGTCGACCACGCGCTGCGCCGCCTGCAGATCGTCTGGGTAGTACGGGTCGTCGTACCAGGGTGACGGGTTGTAACCCGCTTTCCTCAGGGCCGCCAGTTCGCTTTGTTGCTGCGCCATCGTCGGTGGCGCGTTGCTTCTGAGCGCAGCCAGGTCACGGCACTCGGTTGGGCTCAGATGTGGCCCGCTTTGTTGCACGCTTTGTGACACGCCGATGGCACATCCCGCCAGCAGGAGCGCCAACGCAGTCAGCGTCGGGGACATTCTCGAGAGGCTCTTCATGGCGCATCTCCACGCGTCTGATGGGCGCAGCGCAACCCAGGGTTCCATCGCGCCGCAACTCCATGTTACGTGCATGCGAGCCAACGGGCAGGCGAGGCGGAAACACGAATCAGTCGCGACCGATGCAGCCGCAACGCATGGAAGAACTGCGGTAGGATCAGCTTGCTGCACGAGCCGCTGCTGGTGACGGCATTGGACATTGTCGTCATCGCCCTCACGTGGCACGAGTACACGTATCTCCGGAGCAAGCGCAGTGCTGCCTGAGACGCCCGCTACCTCACGCATCCCCATTCCCCGCGCGGTACGCATGCTGGGATACGTGAGCCTTTTCATGGACCTTTCCTCCGAACTCATTCACGCGCTGCTACCTGTCTTCCTCGTCACCACGATGGGTATGAGCGTGAGCGCGCTGGGCTTGCTCGAAGGGGCCGCCGAAGCGACGGCGATGATCGTCAGGATCTTCTCGGGCCCCGTGAGCGACTGGCTCGGCAAGCGCAAGGCGCTGTTGCTGCTCGGCTACGGGCTGGGCGCGCTGTCCAAGCCGCTTTTTCCGCTGGCGCACACGCCCGCGCTTGTCGCGGTGGCGCGTCTCATCGACCGTGCCGGCAAGGGAATTCGCGGTGCGCCGCGCGACGCGCTCCTCGCGGATGTCGCGCCGCCGGAGATTCGCGGTGCGTGCTATGGGCTCAGACAGTCGATGGATACGATAGGCGCGTTCGCCGGGCCCCTCGTGGCCATCGTGCTGATGCTGCGCTTCTCGGATCACATCCGCGCCGTCCTCTGGTTCGCTGTCGTGCCAGCCGTCATTGCGGTCGGTCTGATTGTGTTCGGCATCGAGGAGCCGGCTCATGAACAGGCGTCTCGCAGCTTCCGGTCACCGCTGCGCTGGAAAGCGTTGCGGGAATTTCCGGGGCGCTACTGGTTCGTGGTCGCGATAGGCGCGACCTTCACCCTCGCGCGCTTCAGCGAAGCGTTCCTTGTGTTGCGCGCCCAGCAGACCGGCATCGATATCGCGTGGATTCCCGGCGTCATGGTGGTGATGAGTCTCGCCTATGCACTTAGTGCGTACCCCGCGGGCGCGCTGTCCGATCGAACCGACCGTCGCGTTTTGCTTGCGCTCGGCATCGTCACACTGATCGCGGCGGATCTGGTGCTCGGCGCGAGTGCGTCGATCATCACCGTGCTCATCGGCGTCGCACTGTGGGGCCTGCACATGGGGCTCACGCAAGGCCTTCTCGCTGCGATGGTCGCCGAAACCGCGCCGCAATCGCTCAGGGGCACGGCGTTCGGCGTCTTCAATCTCGCAAGCGGCATCTGCCTGCTGTTTGCAAGCGTCATCGCCGGCTGGTTGTGGGATCGGCACGGCGCGTCCACCACATTCTTTGCCGACGCCGTCCTGGCACTGCTCCCCCTCGTAATGTGCCGCTTCGCACCGCGCCTCGCGAAGCTCAAACCCTGATAGGGCCTTGTGGCGAGAACAGAAGCTTCATACGTCATCGCATTCGTTCGTTATCCTCATAGGCGGCCGTAGCTATGCAACCCGGACAGGAACATATTCACCCCGAGGAATGCGAAGGCGGTGACCATCAGGCCCGTGAGCGCCCACCACGCGGCAACATGCCCCCGCAACCCCTTCATCAGCCGCATATGCAGCCAGGCCGCATAATTCAGCCAGACGATCAGCGCCCACGTTTCCTTCGGATCCCAGCTCCAGTAACCGCCCCACGCCTCGGCAGCCCACAGCGCGCCGAGAATCGTCGCAATGGTGAAAAACCCAAAACCGACAGCGGTCGACTTGTACATGACGTCGTCGAGCACATCGAGCGTCGGCAGCCGGTCCGACAGCACACCCCGCTCCTTCAGCAGGTACGCCACGCCGACCATTGCGGACAGCGCAAAACTGCCGTAGCCGATGAAGTTGGCCGGGACGTGAATCTTCATCCACCAGCTTTGTAGCGCCGGCACCAGCGGCTGGATCTGCTGCGCGTCGCGTGCGATCGAGTACCACATCAGGAACCCGACCGACGCGCTGATCACGAGCAACACGAAGGCGCCAAGCGAGCGCGTGTTGTAGTGCTCCTCGTAGTACAGGTAAAAGAGCGCCGTGATCACGCAGAACAGCACGAACACTTCATAGAGATTCGAAATCGGAATGTGGCCGACGTCCGCACCGATCAGATACGACTCATACCACCGCACCATCATCCCGACGAAACCCATCAATACCGCGGCCCACGTCAGCTTCGAGCCGATTGCGCCGCCAGACGGCGAGCGCGACAGCGTGCCCAGCCAGTAAAACAAGGTGGCGAGCACGAAAAGCACGCTCATCCAGAGAATGGCCGACTGGCTGGACAGGCAATACTTCAGGAAGAACGTGCTGTTGGCGCGCCCCAGGTCGCCCTGGTACAACTGGATTGCAAACAGCGACAGCGCTGCGATTGCCGCGATCAGCAGCCGTGCCGGCTTCCAGCGCCAGCCGAGCACGACGAAGGCCGGCACCGAGCACACCAGCACCAGTTGGTCATAGACGCTCATGTACGCGTGGTAGCGCGACAAGGCAAAGCCAGCGCCTCCAACCATCGCAAGGGCAAACAGCCAGTCGAATGCACCGAGGCGCCTCGCAAAGGGGCGTTCGTCGGACAGCAGGCTCGTTTGAGCCGCTCGCCACGTGGATCGTGGCCGATGTAGTGCCGCTGGCGTCGCCATCGCAGCATCGGAAGACGGTGAGGATGATTTCATGGCATTCGCTATTCAAAGACGACGTCGAAAGATCGCGGTCTGCGCGCCTGATTGCTCATCGATCGTCTGCCGGACTGACGGACGCCTCCCCTTCCGGCGGGAACACCTCGACGTAGGCCGCGACGGCACGCATGTCACGGTCCGACATGTTGGCGCACACAGCCTTCATGACTGCGCCGCGAGGCCGGGTATCCGTTTGCTGGAAGACCTTGAGCTGCTTCATGACGTAGTCCGCGTGCTGGCCCGCGAGCCGGGGAAACTGATTTATCCCTTCGCCATGCTGTCCATGGCAAGCCATGCACGCCGAGACGCCCTTGTCCGGCAGGCCCGAATGATAGATCGCGTTGCCTTCGTTGATGAGCGCGAGATCGCTCGCTTCGCCGAGAACCGCGGGTTGACTCGAGAAGTACGTCGCGAGCTCGTCGATCTGCGCGTCGGTCAAATGGGTGAATCCCCACATGAAACGCTGCGCATTCGGGTCGGCCCGCGAATGACTCTTGAAGTCCGTCAGTTGATCGACCAGATATTCCTTGCGCTGCCCGGCGAGCTTCGGAAACGTAGGCGACACCGAAACGCCGTTCACACCATGGCAGTTCGAGCACACCTGCAAGGCGATGGTCTTTCCGCGCACCTGCGGGTTATCGACCTGTCGCGAATGCTCGAGGTCCTGACACGCCGACCCGGCCAGCAGCATCCCAATGGAGACGATATGCGTCACCTTGTTCATGGCAACAACCTCCTTGCTGCAGCCTTTGCTGTCCCCGGTAGCCACTGGGACATCACCATGAAGCAGCCCACAGATAGATGAAAAGCGTGTCGTTGTCTCTCGCATTACGGCCCGCGCCGTCGTAATTCGACGTCGCACCGAGAAATTTGGTGTAGTGCGTGTACTGAATACCTATCCGGATGCGTTGATTCGGTATCCAGAATATTTCTGGCGTCCATCCCTGCGTATTGGGGTGGAAA
Organism: Paraburkholderia sp. BR10936; assembly: GCF_040965735.1. NCBI lineage: Bacteria > Pseudomonadati > Pseudomonadota > Betaproteobacteria > Burkholderiales > Burkholderiaceae > Paraburkholderia > Paraburkholderia sp. BR10936. The sequence continues at coordinate 230,762 of NZ_JBFRCM010000013.1, read as the reverse complement.
TTCGCGCTGGCCGCGTAGGCCGTGCTGTCTGGACTACCTGTCGTATTGAAGAACGAAAGACTGAACCCGTACTTGGCCTGATACACATACGATGCCTTGATCCTCAACGAGTCGAGATTCCCCGACGTGCTGTCGCTCAGGACCAGATTATTCGGATCGTGGACGTTCTCACGCACGTAGCGGGCTTGCGCGGTGATCGTGTGCGGCTCGAGCAGGTACTCGTACTGCGCGTCCACGCCGTAATCGCGGTAGCGCGTCACGCCCTGCGTAAAGATCGGGAACTGGTTCGAGTCGTTCGGATAGATGTTCACGTTCAACAGGAACGCGCCGACCATTGCGCTATGAGGCCCCCAGTCCCGCGTCAACGCAATGCGTGCATACGGGTTGTAACCGCGCAGATAAATTTGCGGGTGAGCCGCGTTTCCTTCCCGGTTGCCGTGACTCATGAACGACCAGATGCCATCGGCCGTGCTGTACGCGGTCAGTTCGGCGTAGACCGTCTTGTTCCAGTACAGGTAGCCGCCGAAACCTACCACCTGCGACGCAAGACTTCCCTCGATAACGGGAAGATTGGGGATTTTGGCAACCGGACTGATCGTCGATGAAATGTACGGATAACCCCATGCCGGCGCGGAGTTCCAGACATCCTGCACGGTTGGATTGTTGTGCAGCGTTGCTCCGAGGATCAGGTCGTTCGCTTCGCCCATGATCCGGTCCACGAACCGGAAGTCTGTATTGTCGGATGCCCAGTGGCCTTCCCATTTGTTCGTTTCGCCATTCTGATGGTCGTAGTTCGTGTAGGTGAACTGCGTAAATGCACCAATTTTGTCGGTGATCTTTCCGGCAAGAAAGATGCTCGCAAAGTCGAAGATCGGCAGACCATTCTTGGTGTTGATGGTGTTGCCGCTCGCATCAGTATTGACTCGCGTCTGGCTCAGATTGCCGATTGCCATTGCGGCAATCGGGATCGTGCGTTCACCGAGCGTATAACCGGTGAGCTTGAACATTCGCCCATATGGCGTGAGCTCAGGAAATTGTCCCCCGGCGTGGCAAGCCACACAACTCTGGCCGGTTTGGCGCGCGAAGATCGGCAGCGCGTGTGCGATGGTCGCCGGCAACAACGCGAGCAACACGAATGCGAGTGCCCAGCCACAGAACAGCCAGTGATGAAATGCTGCATGGCTGACGAGTAACTTTGTCATGGCTGCCACTCCTGCGCCGCATGGAGCAAATACATCGCGTCGGCAGTGAGAGCTGGAGTCCGTATTCCGTGTGCCGCGGCGATCGAGGAGCGCGAGGCTCCAACTGGTGAAACCGTTCACGATGAACCCTTTGCACGCACGCGACGTCTTCATTGTGCAAACGCGCAATCAGAATCGCGATGGGTCAACCCCCTCTATTTTTGGTAGGGGGCTCGCTAGCGACATGAACTGAATGCGGACAGTAAACGTGAAGTTTCCATTCGACACCTCCTGCGCGTACGATGGACCTGATCGATCATGACGGGTCGCGCAGCGTTGCTTCGCGCGACTCGCGTCCTGCGTAAACGAGAAGGCACCTCGAATATTCCCGCCGGGTTGTGGCGCGCCAATGGAAAGGCATCCGAAAGAATGCCTGGATAGATGAAGAAAGTTGAGCCGGTGCCGCAAGACGCCACCCGCCTGCGCTGGTTTACACGTGACCACCGCCCACGACGCAGCACATGAATCAATGGCGCAGACACGCGATGCGTGCGCGGGCCGGCACCCGGCCCGCGTCACCGCACCTGCATTGCGTTACCGCTGCGGTACGCCGTTGCGCCACTCGCCCCAATGCGTGACGATGTCCTGAACCAGCGGATTGCCCGCGAGGAACAGATTATCGATCGCGATCGTGAAGCCGCCTTGCGACGCGTAGTTGAGCAGATTATCGGCGCTCGACTGGCCCGCATACGGCCGGTCGAAGTCCGAGCCGGCGCGCAGCACCGCGACGCGATTCAGGTCGACGCGATGCACGTTTGCCGCACGTGTCAGCGCCTCGAAGGTGGCGTTGTCCTCCTGCTGCGTCGTGCAATAGGTGCCCTTGCCGTCGGTCAGAATCTTCGTCCATTGCCGCGCTCGCTCGCCGAGGTCGGTGCCTGACCACCAGGTGTCGCCCGCGAGCGTGTCGCACTGGATCACGCTCGGCGGACGGTTCGCGGGTGCATAGCTGTACCTGGCGCGCGCGGCCTGCGCCTGGGCGTCATCGGTGAGCGTCACGTTGCGAGACAACGCGAATGCCGCCTTCGTGAGCGCGGGGTTCAACTGGAACACTTCGGTGCGATAGTCGAGCGGCGGCTTCTGCGTCGGGCCCGTCGTGTTGATGCCGAGATAGCCGGTGTTCCAGCCCGCCGGAATTTCGCGTCCGTCGATCTCCCACTGAATCCCGAAGTCGACGAGCCAGTTCGCCCACGCAGCGGAACCCACGGTCCCCTGAAGCGGATCGATACCGGCGATGCCCGCCACCATGAAGTATGTGTGGCGCAAGTCGAAACGCGGCGAGAACGTCAGCGCCATGATCGACGCGGCGGCGTTCGCGTGCCCCATGCCCGTCGTCATCACGCAGATATCCTGCCGGTTGCAATGCACGGCCGGGTAATCGGGGGACAGACCCGCGACGGTGATGTCCTGCCACGGTCCGAGATGATCGAGCCACACCTGCCCTTCCGGACCGAACATCGAAATGATCATCACCTTGACTGCTCGGCCATGCGACGCGTCGTCGTCCTGCGCGAAGCTGTCTTCGGCATGCGCGATGGCAGGTGCAGCGGCCGCGCCGGCCACGAGCAACGATGAAATCACTGCGCCAAAAGCACGATTTAGCATAAAAGGTCCCACCTGTCATGTAAGAACCGCGGTTACGAAACGTGAATCGCGTGCCGTGTTGTCGACTGAGGTCGTGGTTTTTTCTCGGCGTGCAGCGTGGGACCTGGGCATGCGCCATTCAGGCGAGAGTGAGTATAAGCGGAGAAAAAAATCGCCTGTTACGACCTGCAACGACTACGACTGAACCTCTCCCGCAAGCCACCGTCTCACCCGGAGCATTCGGCAGGGGATCGCGTCAGTCAAACGCGGTCCCGCCTTTCAACCGCGATCGGAGGAAACAAAACATGCCAAAGAAGCGCTCAGTTCGAACGTCAGCCAGCAATGGCAGTGACGGCGGCAACGGCCGCGTTCTCGCCGCCCCCGTCTTCTCGCAACCGCAGCCAACGCCAGATCCGCAAACCTTCATCGTCAGGCACGCCTCCGATGTGGCGGCCTACCGGATGATCGACGAACTCAACCGCGAGCACAAACTCAAGGCCCTTCCGTTTCCTGCGCCGCGCGGCGGCGTCGAGCCCCGCCTGACACTCGCGGACGTGATCGACAACGATCAGACCGTCCTCGACCAGATCAACGCGAACGCACAGATCGTTTTTCACTCGACGGGCGATTGCGGCAGTACCCGCGGCCCCAAAACGCAGAACGAAGTCTCCGACAAGATGGTCAGCGACTTCGACGAAACCGATCCTGCCGAAGTGCCGCAATTCAACTTTCTGCTGGGCGACATTGTCTACAGCTTCGGCGAAGCGCAGTACTACTACGACCAGTTCTACGAACCCTATCGCGACTATCACGCACCGATCCTCGCCGTTGCCGGCAATCATGACGGGATGATCTCGCCTTTGCAGCACGAAAAGAGTTTGCAGGCGTTTCTGCGAAACTTCTGCTCCGACTGCTTTCAGGTCTCTCCCGATGCAGGCAATCTTTCGCGTACTGCGCAAATTCAGCCGGGCGTCTTCTTTACATTCGAAGCGCCGTTCGTGCGCATCATCGCGTTGTATAGCAATACGCTCGAAGATCCTGGCGTGATCTCGAACAGCGACATCGGCAACAGCCAGCTGAAGTTTCTCAAGGCGGCGTTGACGCGGGTGAAAAAGGAGGGCTACAGGGGCGCATTACTGTTCGCGCATCATCATCCGCCGTATGTCGCTCGCGGACGTCACGGCTGGAGTATCGAGATGCAGCAGCAGATCGATGCGATATGCGAAGAGGTGGGCGTATGGCCTCATGCCGATCTTGCGGGACACGCGCACAACTATCAGCGCTTTACTCGCACGCGTCCGGACGGCACCCACATTCCGTACATCGTGTGCGGCAACGGCGGACACAACGTACAACGACTGACCACCAACGGGCAACCGCCGCTTCGTGCACCGCAACTGATCCAGGCGGCAACGAAGACCACCGATGCCGTCGTCATCGAAAACTACGACGACCAGAATTACGGCTATTTGCGCATCGTCGCAAACGCCACGCAGTTGCGGATCGAATATCACGCTGCCGTCGACGGACCGTATACCAAAGCGCCCGACGACCAGGTGACCGTCGATCTGGCCACACGCCAGCTTTCCCACTACGTGGCCCGCAATGCTGGCATACCGGCACTCGCCACGCGCATCCGCGAATTTGCGCAAAGCGGGAAACTCTGACGCCGATCGGAACGTCAGCCCCGGTGTTCCGAGGAACTCTGTGGCTCCTCCAGGTTCCTCTTCTCCGGGAATCTGCGCACGGTTCATGCTGGCCCGGCGATTGATAAAGACTCTTATTCAAGCCCAGCACTCGGCAGGGATCACGCACGTGACATGTGGTCAGATCCGTACATGACGCCTGGAGACTTTGCCGATGCCAATTCTTCAAAATGCCATCGGCGAAAACACCCCACCGTACCAGGAAACGCCAGGGTGAGCGCGGCTGCATCGGGCGATGCATCGTATTTTTCGTAGTTATCCTTACTAGAATCGATTCCCCTGCTCATCGTGGCACATCGTATGCGCGAGACGGCTGCTGGCCTACGCGCAGAATTCGAGCGTGCACCGGCGCACTTTCGAAGCGGTTTGTAGGAAGAAAGGGGCGGACGATGAACCGAGCGACGAAATACACGGCGACATGGGTGGTGGCTTTAGCGCTGTCCGGTGCGGCTTACGCAGCGGCGGGTGGCAACGGCGGCGGCGGTGGCGGTGGCGGTGGCGGCCACGGTGGCGGCGCGGGCGGCAACGGCGGTGGCCACGGTGCTGGCGCAGGCGCAGGCGTGGGTGGCAACGGCAACGGCAACGGCAATGGCAATGGCAACGGCAATGGCGGCCACGGTGCGGGCGTCGGTGCGGGCGTCGGTGCGGGCGTCGGTGCGGGCGTGGGTGGCAATGGCGCGGGGGTCGGTGCGGGCGTCGGTGCGGGTGTAGGTGGCAACGGTGCAGGTGCGGGATCGGGAGCGGGCTCCGGCGGCAATGGTGCCGGGTCAGGCGGCAACGGTGCGGGCTCGGGAGGCAGCGGTTCCGGCTCCGGTGGTGCCGGTGCCGGTTCGGGCGGCGCGGGTGCGGGTGCGGGTGCGGGTGCGGGTGCGGGTGCGGGTGCGGGTGCGGGTGCGGGTGCGGGTGCGGGTGCGGGCTCCGGCGGCAATGGTGCGGGCTCGGGGGGTAGCGGTTCCGGCTCCGGTGGCGCCGGTGCCGGTTCGGGTGGCAATGGTGCGGGTTCGGGAGGGGGCGGCCACGGTGCCGGCAGCTCTGGCGCAGGCAGCTCTGGCGCAGGCAGCTCTGGCGCAGGCAGCTCTGGCGCAGGCAGCTCCGGTGCAGGCAATTCGGGCACGGGTAGCGCAGGTGGAGGCGCCGGCGGTGGTAATGCGAGTGCTGGCGGCCCTGGCGTGGCATCGGCCAGCGCCCTGGGAAGCATGTTCGCCCGGCTGCGCATGAGGCAGAACGTAGTCGCGGTAATGCCCCGGACCGCGCCGAACTCCATCGCGCACCCCGCGCCGGCAACATACGGCCAACCGAGGGCGGGTGCGGGCGGTAGCACAAACGCCTCCTCGACGGCGACCTCGGATACCGGCTACGGCCCGCCAGGCGCCGTTGGCACGGGCACGGGCACTCGTAGTACGGCAGCCGCCATACCGGTCAGCAGCCAGTACGGCCCGCCGGGTGGCGTCAGCCCGAGTCCCGGTTCGGGTCCCTGGGGCGGCTTCGCCGTGGATACGGGCGGTATTGAACCACCGATCCTGACCCCCAACGGGCCGGTCAAGTGATCGAGGACGGCTGCCACGCCGAAGCGTCATAGCGACAGGGTTGGTGCTGCCGTTGCATCTTCCGCTTCGTGGGGTGGTTCCAGGCGAGTATTTCCGGATCAGCGAGTGATGCTTGCGCCCGGCTCGATGGGTTGAGCCGGGATGTGCCCTCTCTTCAAAAAGCAGGTTGCGGTAGCGGTCGCTAACAGCTTTCCATCGAAGGACTTCAATGTACCCTCCGAGGTCGCGATGTTTCGAGAGATGTGGACCGAGCGAGCCTCGGCCACCAGATCCTGACCGATCGGTACGGGTCGCAACATCTAGACTTGCAGATCGATCGTGCCGTATCCAACGCCCGCTTCCAGCATCGAATGAACTGCGCAGCCCGTTGCGGAGTCGAGTACCGTTGCCGCGAAGCCGCCGTGGACGCCGCCAAGAGGGTTGAAATGTTGCTTCCCCGCGCGCTGAAAGCTTTACATAGCCTGGATCGACGTCCAGAAACGTCATCGGTGGAATACATTGCTATGTCGTCGTCCTTGCTTGCGTCGCGCCGAAGTCAGCGCGACCGCAGATCGCTCGACAGCGTCGGCGATCCGCTTCGACAGCGCCGGATCCGGCACCGCGCGCGCCAGCGTGACTCCGCCCGACAACATCGCAAGCAGCGCGATCGCACGGTCGTCGCGCACCGCGCCGGGTTCGTCGGGCAGCCCCGCCGAGACCTCCTCGATCGAGCGGCGCAACTCTGCCTCATAGGCTTCGCGAGTCTTTCGGTATCTACTGCGCCTCCCCCGCGACTTGTCTAAGGCAAAATAACGCGGAAATCACGCGCGACGGGTGGCACCGCTCGTCGCGCCAATCGCACGCGTGGAGATGCGCCATGGAACGCCGCCCGAAAAACCGCTTCATGCTGACGGCGCTGGCGCTCCAGCTGGCTGGATGTGCCGCCGGCGGCGTCCCACCAGGCGGGCCACATCTGAGCGCAACGGAGTGCCGTGACCTCGCCGCACTCAGGAGCAACGCGCCTCCGACGATGGCGCAACACCAAAGCGAGGTTGCAGCGTTGAGGAAGGCAGGCTACGCCCCGTCACCATGGAACGACCCGTACTACCCCGAGGATCTACAAGTGGCGCAGCACCGGGTCGAGCAGTGGTTTGCAACGGAGTGCCAGCAGTCTCAAGCCGGGTGAGAAGCCCCGATACACCGGCAATCTTCAGCCGTCAGTCGAGACCGTCACGCTCTCCCAGGCACGAATTTCGTCTTCCAGCGCCGACAGCTTGTCCCTCACGAGCCCCAGAGCATCGCTACCGAGCAAAAGATGCGCGGGCGGGTGGTCCGCGGCTATTGCGGCAAGCATCGCGCGTGCAGCCTTTTGGGGATCGCCCAGTTGTTTGCCGCTTTTCTCCTCGCGCGCTTTGCGGACAGGGTCGAATATCGTGTCGTAATCCGGGATCGAACGCGGCGTCCGTTGCATCGAGCGACCGGCCCAGTCGGTGCGGAAGGAGCCAGGCGCGACGGCTGTCACCGCGATGCCCAAAGCCTTGACCTCTTTACCCAGCGCCTCGGAAATGCCCTCCAGTGCGAACTTGCTCCCGCAGTAATAACTGATGCCCGGCATGGTGATATAGCCGCCCATCGACGTGATGTTCAGAATGTGGCCACGCCTGCGCGCACGCATGAACGGCAGAACCGCCTTCATCATGGCGACAGCGCCAAACACATTGACGTCGAACTGTCTGCGCATTTCGGCCAGCGGCGATTCTTCCATGACGCCTTCATGCCCGTAGCCGGCGTTATTGACCAACACGTCGACCGGCCCGACGCTCGCCTCGATTTCCTCGACGATACCGTCGATCGCATCGAAGTCGGTCACATCGAGCACGCGTGCGAATGCGCAATCCGCAGAGAGAGACTCGAACTCGCGCTTCGCCTCCACACTTCTCACGGTACCGACGACTTTGTGACCTGCCACAAGCGCCTCTTGCGCAAGCGCGCGGCCAAAGCCGCTGCTTACGCCAGTGATGAGCAGAATTTTGCTGGACTCCATTGAAGCTTCTCCCGAATGTTGGCTGGTGAGTGCATACTAGTCTGACGCGCGGAGCGAGCAAAGCCAAATTCCGCTATTTTTCTTGCCTAAAACTATGATCACGAAGCGGGCCTCTACCCACAATCCCGACCTCCCGTCGCGCAGCCGCAAGCGCATCATTGCGTTGCTTCGCGCGTTGGCGCCCGAAGAGGGCTACAACCTCACCGCGCTGCCCGGCGTGCGTATTCTGCGTTCGAACCGGCCGCTGTCACGCACACCGGTGCTCTACGACCCCGGCATCGTGATCGTTTGCCAGGGAAGCAAGCGAGGCTATTTCGGCGACCATCTCTACCTGTACGACGAACAGCACTATCTCGCCGTGTCCGTGCCGGTTCCGTTCAGCATGGAAACCGATGCGACCGAGCAGCGGCCATTGCTTGCGCTCTACTTGCATCTCGATTTCACGCTGGCCGCGGAACTGGCGGTACAGATCGATCGCGAAGGCGTAACCGGGCACGTGCAAGCGCCCCAAAGCATGATGTCGACGCGGATGGATTACGCAATGCAGGTATCTGTGCTGCGCTTGCTCGAAGCGATGCATCGGCCTCTCGAAGCCGCAGTATTGGGCCCGTGCCTGCTGCGCGAACTCTATTTCCGGGTGCTCACAGGCGCACAAGGCGGCTCGATGCGCGAGGCTTTGGCGATGCGCGGTCAGTTCGGCCGAATTGGCAGATCGCTACGCCTGATCCATGCCGGCTATGCAAAGCCGCTGGACGTGATGCAGTTGGCGCAAGAAGCGGGCATGAGCGTTCCGAGCTTCCATAGCCACTTCAAGGCGATCACACAGGTTTCGCCTATGCAGTACGTCAAGTCGACGCGTTTGCATCAGGCTCGTCTGTTGATGCTCCGCCAGGACCTGACCGCCGAAGCAGCGAGCCTCGCAGTGGGTTACACAAGTGCATCGCAGTTCAGCAGGGAGTTCAAAAGACTCTTCGGCCTGACGCCTGCAGCGGAAACGAAGCGGATGCGCGCGAGCTTTGCCATTCCGGAGCCGTTAGCGGATGCGATATATGTTTCGTCGCATTGAGTCTGGCTCGCTTTGGGCTTAATGGGCGACAACGCTGCGGAAACGATGTCAACGGGCAGAGCCCGCGCTCTGTCACGGTTGTTCCAACAGATCCCGTTTCCGCATTAATGCTCTCAGTATTCCAAATTAATATTCACGCGATCTACTTACGCAGACATTTCGCTAGCCCTCTCCGTTCTGATAGGTGTGGAATGCCGCGGCACAGGCTACAGTTTGCATCGAGGGCGCCCCTGCGTCCTCTCTTGGTGTCTCCTCAAACCTCTTGCCCGCCTCGTGCGGGTATTTTTTTGCCTCGCGAATACGCGCGCGCAATCACCCTCCTCTTCGACGCAATACGCATAAACCCATTATTTGGGACGTCGAATGATTAAGTGTTTACACGAATGGGTTAGCACGCCACTCTTTTCATAATATCAACGCACTGAATGCGGCGGTACGAGACTACTCCACAGGAGGCACCGTGACGGGCATCCGACTGAGCGGCGTAACGAAGCGGTATGGCGAAACCGAGGTGATCACCGGCCTCGACCTCGACATTCAATCCGGTGAGTTCCTCGTCTTCCTCGGCCCTTCGGGTTGCGGGAAATCCACCTTGCTGCGCATGATCGCCGGCCTCGAAACCGTGAGCGACGGTCAGATCAACATTGGCGAGCGGCGCGTGAACGACCAGCCGCCAGGCAAGCGCGGCGTGGCGATGGTGTTCCAGCACTACGCGCTCTACCCACACATGACCGTGTACGACAACATGGCGTTCGGCCTGCGCAATACCGGCGTGAGCGCGGGCGAAGTCGACCAGCGCATCAACGAGGCCGCGCGCATGCTCGAACTCAGCCCGCTGCTGCAGCGCCGCCCTGCCCAGCTTTCGGGCGGCCAGCGCCAGCGCGTCGCCATCGGCCGCGCCGTCGTCAAGGAACCCGAAGCATTTCTCTTCGACGAGCCACTCTCCAACCTCGACGCCGCGTTGCGCACCCGCACGCGGCTCGAGCTCGCGCGCATTCATCAGCGCCTGCACTCCACCATGGTGTTCGTCACGCACGATCAGGTGGAGGCCATGACGCTCGCCACGCGCATCGTCGTCATGAACCGCGGGCGTATCGAGCAGATCGGCGCACCGCTCGACATCTACAAGCGGCCCGCCACGCGCTTCGTCGCGGGCTTCATCGGCACGCCGGCCATGAACTTCATCGATGTCGAGCGCGTTGGCGACAACGGGGGCCGGCTAATCGTCGCTCTGCCGTTCGGTGGCGTTGAGGCGCCCACCGCGATTGCCGCGGCGAGCCTGCCAGCAGGCAAGCTAACGCTGGGCGTGCGTGCCGAACATGTGCTGCTGGACCCGCAAGGGCCGCTGGTTGGCCGCGCCGAAGTCATCGAACGGCTGGGCGACCGCTCGCTCGCGCATGTGAGCATGCCCAACGGTCAATTGCTCGTGACCGAATTGCCGCGCGCACGCGAGCTCGAAATCGAGACGGGCGACACCATCCGCATGAGTCTCGACGCAGCCCACCTGCATGTGTTCGATGAAACTGGCAAGGCCTGGCATGGCCTCTAACCGCTCGCTCGCCATGCGGCTTCCGCAATCGCGCAAGGGCCGGCGGCGCAACCTGCGGGCGCCGTGGTCCAACGCGCTGTTCGTGCTGCCCTTCGTGATCGTCTACGTCCTGTTGCTGATCGTTCCGCTGTGCTTTGGCTGGTGGCTCAGCCTGCAACGCGTGGATTTGCTCGCCGGCACGAGCGAATTCATCGGCGTTCGCAACTATCTCGACCTCACCCTCGACCCGATCTTCCGCGGCGCGCTGCGCAACACGTTCTACTTCGTCATCCTCACGGTTCCCGTGTTCGTGCTGCTCGGCCTCGCGCTCGCGCTGGTGCTGAACCGGCCAGGGCGCTTCGGCGCCGCGCTGCGCGCGCTCTTTTTCGGCTCTTCCGTGTTATCGGTCACAATCGTCACGCTGGTCTGGAAACTCGTGATGATGCCCGGCAACGGCCTGCTCGCCGACCTGAGCCACGCGCTCCATTTGCCGGAATTCGTTCCGTTGATGCACGAGGCCACCGCGCTGCCCGCCATCGCCGTCGTCACGGTCTGGTGGATCATGGGCCTGCCGATGATGCTGTTCCTGGCCGCGCTCCAGCAGATTCCGCAGGAACTCTACGAGGCCGCGGCGCTCGACAGCGCCTCGCGCTGGCGCACGTTCACGAAGATCACGTTGCCTTCCATCTGGCGCACCGTCGCGCTCGTGGCGGTGATCGAAGCCGTGCTGCAGTTTCAATTGTTCGGCCAGGCCCAGTTGCTCACGGACGGCGGCCCGAACAATTCCACGCGACCGCTCGTGCAATTCATCTACGAAACCGGCTTCCGCCAATGGTCGTTCGGCTATTCCGCCGCCGCCGCGCAAGTGCTGTTCGCGCTGATGCTGATCGGCGTGGTTGCACAGGCCTGGCTTCTGCGCAAGAAGGAGAGGGCATGAGCACGCTCGCTTTCGAAACCCGCTCCCTCGGTTCGCTGACGGGCCGCATGGGCGACCGCCTGATGCTGGGCGCCGTGGTCGTGCTCGCGCTTTTCTGGATCACCCCACTCGTCTGGGTGCTGTGCCTCTCGTTCAAGCCGAATGCATTTCTCGAACGGCACACCGACGTGCTCTTCTCGCCGCCCTTCACGCTGCAGAACTACACGAACATCCTCAATACCTCGGCGGTCGGCGGGTGGCTCGTCAACAGCCTCATCGTTTCGATCGGCCAGACGCTGCTCACGCTCGTGATCGCCTCGCTCGCGGGCTACGGCTTCGCGCGCACCGAGTTTCCCGGCAAGCGCTATATCTATGTGCTTTGCCTCTGCGGACTCGCGGTGCCCGAGCAGGCGCTCGTGATTCCTTTGCACCATATCTTCGCCACGCTCGACTGGCACAACACCTATGGCGCGCTGATCCTGCCGCGCCTTGCCTCGCCGTTCGGCGTCTATCTCATGACGCAGTACTTCAAGGCCGTGCCCATCGAGATCGAGGAGGCCGCCTTGCTCGACAATGCCTCGCGCTTCAAGGTGTTCTGGCGCGTCGTGCTGCCGCTTTCGCTGCCGGCGCAGGCTACGCTCGCCATCTTCACGTTTCTCAGTGCGTGGAACGACTATCTCTGGCCGCTCGTCTCCGCGTCCAAGCCCGAGATGTACACGCTGACGATCGGGCTCGCCTCCACGCAAGGCAATTTCGCGCAGTCCGAGGGCATCGGCTACCTCATGGCGCAGGCCGTCTTCGCCGGCTTGCCCATCTTCGTGCTGTATCTGTTCTTCCAGAAGTACATCGTGGCGGCCGTAGCCGGCACCGCAGTTCGGTAGGCGGTGACACCGAACCATACATCGGCCGGTCGCCCATTGATTCGCAGTACAAACAAACGATCCACTGGTAGCACGTGAACAACGCGCCAGCGGGGTCTAGCACAGGAGAGAGACATGAGAAGATCGTTGGTGCGCGGCGTACTCACGCTGGCTGCGCTCGGCCTCGCGGCGACCTTGACCGCGCCGGCCCACGCCAAAACGGAAATCACACTGTCACGCTTTTTCGGCGCCTGCGACGCCGAATACGGCAAGGTCAATGACGTGAGCCAGGCCTCGGGCGAATGCGGCATCATCACGACGCTCGTGAACCAGTTCAACGCGACGAATAAGGAAGACATCGTCGTCAAGCCGCAGATCATCGAGTGGGCGCCCTACTATACGCAGATCGATGCGCGCATTCTGAGTCGCGACGTGCCGACCATCTCGGTCATGCACGAGGCGGTCCTGGGCGACTACGTGAAGCGCAATCTGGTCGAGCCGCTCGACGACGGCTTCAAGTCGGTCGGCGTGGACACCAACGATTTCACGCCCCAGGCCCACCGCGCCGTGACGTTCGGCGGTAAGACCTATGCGCTGCCGTTCGACACGCATTCGTGGCTCTGGCACATCAACGTCAACCTGTTCAAGAAGGCGGGACTCGTCGACGCGAGCGGCAAGCCCATCCTGCCGAAAACGCCCGACGAACTGCTTGCGCAGGCGAAGCAGTTCAAGGACAAGACGGGTCTGCCCTACTTCGCCGTGCCGATCGCCAATGAATCGGCCGCGCAAACGCGCACGTTCGACACGTGGGTCTATCAGCAAAATGGCACGCTGTTCCCCGCCGGCCCGACGAAGATCGACATGCACACGCCGGCAGCCGCCAACGCGCTCACGCTCTACGACAAGCTCATGAAGGCGGGCGACGTCACGCCGGGGCTCGACTATGGCGCTGCCAACCAGGCGTTCGAGAACGGCAAGGCCGGCGTGCTGATGGTCGGCACGTGGATGATCGAGGACTTCACGAATCTCGCGAAGAAGCCCGACTCCCCGCTCGCGAATGGCTACGACGTGGTGCCATTCCCGAATCTGTATCAGAAGAAGGCGGTCTGGGCAGACGGCCATTCGTGGGTCATGCTCAAGGGCGGCGCGAAGGACGAAAAGACGCGCCACGCCGCGCTCGTCTTCCTCAAGTTCCTTTACGACCACGATGGCGACTGGGCGCGCACCGGCCATCTGCCCGCGCGCCAGTCGATCATCACGAGCGCCACGTTCAACGCGCTGCCGCATCGCGCCGAAATCAAGGAAATTTCCACCACCGGTTACGCACTGCCGAACACGGTGCCGCGCCAGTTCGCGATCCAGCAGATCGTGGGCGAAGAGATCAGCAACATGCTCTCGACCGGCAAGTCGGTCGCCGACGTGCAGAAGGAAGCCGAACAACGCACCAACGCCCTGCTCGCTCGATAACGCCACGTTAGGTCCGCGCCCGCCCGGCGCGGCCGCCTCACTTCACACCGCTACAGGATGGATAGAGGAACACCATGATCGCTTCCCGCCTCATCGTCGACCGCGACTTCGTCATTTCCGAGCTAGACCGGCGCCTGTTCGGCGTCTTCGTCGAGCACATGGGCCGCTGCGTCTATACCGGCATCTTCGAGCCCGGCCATCCGGACGCCGACGAGCGCGGCTACCGCAAGGACGTGATGGCGCTCACGCGCGAACTCGGTCCGACGATCGTGCGTTACCCTGGCGGCAATTTCCTCTCGGGCTACAACTGGGAAGACGGCGTGGGACCGCGCGAAAAACGCCCGCGCCGGCTCGATCTTGCGTGGTACTCCACCGAAACCAACCAGTTCGGCACGAACGAATTCATCGAATGGTGCCGCTCGCTCGACATCGAACCCATGTACGGCGTGAACCTCGGCACGCGCGGCCCCGACGAAGCGCGTCGCTTCGTCGAATACTGCAATCATCCAGGCGGCACGGCGCTCTCCGACCTGCGCCGCGAGCACGGCTATGAACAGCCCCACGACATCAAGTTCTGGTGTCTCGGCAATGAAATGGACGGCCCGTGGCAGATCTGCCGCAAGACCGCCGAAGAATATGGGCGCGCCGCGCTCGAGACGGCCAAGCTCATGCGCTCGGTCGACCCGACCATTCAGCTCGCCGCGTGCGGTTCCTCCACGCACGAAATGCCCACCTACGGCGCGTGGGAGGACCGCGTGCTCGACCATTGCTTCGAGCAGGTCGATTTCATTTCGCTACATACTTACTTCGAGAACCGGCGCGATTCGACCGCGGAATTCTTCGGCAACATCGAAGTGATGGATCTGTTCATCAAGGAAATCGTCTCGGTGGCGGACAGCGTGGCCGCGCGCAAGCATTCGTCCAAGCGCATCATGCTTTCATTCGACGAATGGAATGTCTGGTACAAGGCGCGCACCATCAACGACCTGCGCAAGCCAGGCTGGCCCGAGGCGCCACGGCTGATCGAGGAGGTCTACAACCACGAAGACGCGCTCGTGGTGGGCGGCGCGCTGATCACCATGATGAACAATTCGGACCGCGTGAAGACCGCCTGTCTCGCACAACTCGTCAACGTGATCGGGCCGATCATGACGGAGCCTGGCGGCCGCGCGTGGCGCCAGACCATCTTCCATCCGTTCGCTCAGGCCTCGAAATTCGGCCATGGCCGCGTGCTCAAGCCGGTGATCGAATCGCCCACCTATGAAGCGGAAACCTTTCCGGAGATCCCCTATCTTTGCGCAGCGGTGGTGGACGATCGCGTCACGGGCACGACGACCCTCTTCGCGCTCAACCGCCACCTGAGCGACGAAATGGAACTCGATGTCGAGCTGCGCGGGCTCGGCAAGGAACGTACGCTCGATCACGCGCTCGAGTTGTATCATGCCAACATGAAAGCGGTGAACACGGTGGAAGCGCCAACGACGGTGGCGCCGGCAGTGAACAACGCCGTGACGGTCGAGGGGGAACGCGTGCGCGCGAAGCTCAAACCGGGCTCGTGGAACGTGATTGTGACGACCGCCCGATAACACAGCACGGACACGCTGTGCACGACGTCCATGAAGGGGAAGTGATGTTCGAGCGCGAACCGATCGTTGGCAATATAACAACGCAGATCGCCAAGATTATCGGCATGCGCGTGGTCTCGGGCGAGTTTGCGCCCGGCGACGCGCTGCCGGTCGAAAGCGAACTGTGCAGCGCGTACGGCGTGAGCCGCACCACCCTGCGCGAAGCGATCAAGCAGTTGGCGGGCAAACGGCTCATTGCCGTTTCGCCCAAGATCGGCACACGTGTCCTGCCCTTCTCCGACTGGAACCTGCTCGACCGCGATGTGCTCGCGTGGCGCCTCAATGCGCAGTTCGACTCGAAGATCGTCGAAGACATCTTCGAAATGCGCATCTGCTTCGAGCCGCGCGCGAGCTTTCTCGCCGCACGCCACGGCAAGGAAGAGACCTTCCAGATCATCGAGCGCCGCTACCTGGAATTGGCTAGCGCTTACGGCCAGTCTGCCCAGCATGGCGCCTCGGACATACGCGCGGCCGCCGACGCGAATCTCGAGTTCCACCTCGCCATCATCACGGCCTCGCAGAACGGCATGTTCATCACGATCGGCAACGCCATCAAGGCCGCGCTGCGCGTGTCGTCGGAAATGATGCAGCGCCAGGCCGCGAAACCTAGCGAAGATCTCGAACTGCACGATGCCGTGCGCCGGCACATCGTCGCGCGCGAAGCCGACGCTGCGGCGGCTGCGATGACGCGCCTGCTCGAGCAGTCGCGCGACCGGATCCTGCGTTATACGATCGCGCCTTGACGAGCGCAGGCGCACGTTGGCATGGATTGGCGCGTTGTGCCGATTGCACCTGAATCGGACGTCTTCCCCGGGTGCCAGATCGCCCGTATCGCCAGTCCCGCAATCGGGCATGACCGTTGCGCCCACGCCTCGTACGCGGCGGCACCGCCCGTCGAAAGCGAAGGGAGACAGTCATGAGGCAAACCGTATTGGGCGTCTACGACAGCTATGGGAGCGCATGTTCCGCGCAAAAGGCACTAGGCGACGCAGGCGTCGCGCAAGCCGATATCGCCATTTACTCGATGTCGATGGAGGCCCCGGTGGAAAAATGACCGAGGGTGTATGCAGCGGGCGCGAGCGATACTGAGCAACGCACGCCGGTATTCGATCAACTCGAACGCTTGTTCGCGCGGCTCTTCACGCCCGGCGCGTATCCGCCGGTGACCGAAGATTACCGGGAGTTCATCCGTCGAGGCGGAACCGTCGTCAGTGCAGACGTTTCCGAAATGCAGGTAAATCTGGCCCGCGATGTGATGCGCAGCGCGGGTGCAGCGGACATCGAGGAGCGCAGCCGTGCCTGGCACCAAGCTTCGTCGGGCATTGCACCCTCCAGGAGTACGGCTCGCGCGGCCGGCAATTTTCACCAGACGTCGCCCGAAGCGCCCGCCGAAACACGGCACGCCGCCTATTCATCTGCAGTGCCAACTGTCGTCAGCGGCATGCAGCAGGTCTCGACGCGCACAGCGACGGAACCCGAACGGACCTCCAGCACGGCCAATGCGCCACAGACCGCGGCCAATGCGCCACAGACATCGGCGAGAGGCCTCGTAGGGGATCCCGTCATGGGCACCCCGCTCGACAACGGATCCGACGAGACGGAAGTCCGCAAAGACTATGACGCAAATTACGCGGACTCCGGCATGTCCTACGAAGAATATTGCGCGGCCTACGAGCACGGCGCAACGCTCAGCCAGGATGAGCGGTATCGCGGACACGACTGGCAAGGCATTGAGCCGAGTGCTCGCGAGGATTGGGAGTCGCGCTACCCGGAAAGCGGCTGGGAAAGATTCAAGGCGGCCGTGCGGCACGGCTGGGAACGCATGAAGAGGGTTTGACGCCGCCTGCTTCCACCTTATTTTGCTTTCACCCAGGCTGCTGAGCCAGGCAGCCAGCCTGGGAACGTGCGCTCGCCTCACCTTTCTCGTCCTCCCCACCCCTTACACGCCGCGCGCAAATCGCGTTTGCGGATTTCCTTCGGTTCCAACCTAGTTCTGCGCCTCGTCAGCGGCTCCCCGCCGAATTCCCGCCTTTCCAACTTGCACATTCGTATACCCCTGGAAGGACTCGTAAGCGATTGGCCAAAGGCCACGCTGATTCCCGCTTCATGCACACGCTCTGGAAGCGAAGATTTGCCTCGCCGCACGTCGATTGCCCCCCGATCGGCGTAAGGCGGGGCGCGCTTCCCCCTTCTCGGCGCGCCCCTTTTTTGTTCCATTGCGCCAAGGAGGCCCATCATGACCAGCCCTATCGGTTCGAGCAACATCGCGCACACGTCCTCGTTGACGACGCTGGGCGAAAACCGCAACACCAGGAACTCCAGCACGGGAGGTACCGCCGGTAACCCCTTTCCGCAGCAGGAAACCGTGAATCCGGCCCCACCGATCGGTCCGCTCGGCCACAACATCAACACTTCGGCATGACCACTTCGCTGTCACGGGAGCCGTCGACGCAGCGCTCGCCCATGTGCCTGACACCCCGGTTGTCAACGCATCTGGCGCGCGCCGCGTCGGCCATTGCCCTCGCCTGCCTGGCTCTGCCGCTCGACGGCTGCGCCGTGGTGGCCTTTCCATGCCGGGTCGCATCGGCCACGCTGAAGATCGTGCCGCTGGTCGGCCATCCCGCAGCAGTGCCGTTCGACGCGTGCGCGGCGGCGGTCGACTGATCGAGGTTTAGCCGATGAAACGGGCGTCATTGATCGCTTGCGCTTTGAGCGGCGCATGCCTGGCCGCGCCGCTCTCGCCCGCGCATGCGGACACGCACTACGAAGGGCGCGTGCAAATGTACGTCGCGCCGCAGGCCCCCGCGCCGGCGAGCCCGCCGAGCGCATTGATTACCGCGAACGCGGTGCATGAGGCAAGCGCAGCGAAACCGCCCGCGGCACAGCCGAGAAAACGGCGGCCGTCGCCCGCTTCACCGCCCACCCGTCCGCGCGTTCCGGCGCCGTATGAATCGCCCTTTGCGTTTCGCGGCATTGTGCTCGGTACGCCGCTGAGCGCGCTACGGCAAACGGACATGGTGCGCGCAACGCCGCACGAGAGCGAACTGCTTTGCGAGACCGACATCGCGGGCAGCGACATCGGCATGATGGTCAAGAGTTACACGAGCCAGACGGTCGCTTGCCGGTGGGCTCACCATACGGCGCAAGGCTGGACGCCCTCGCGCGCCGTCGTGGACGGCGTGCCCGCGGTGGACCATATCCTGCGCTTTGCGCACGCATCGGCGGGCGACCCGCTGCGGCTCTATGAAATGTCGTTCGTCGTGGACTCGACAACGGCATTCGACCTGCGCAATCTGCTCGCCTCGCGCTACGGCGCGCCGCGCGTGCTCGGCGCGTCTTCGCTGCCGCTGCTCGTGTGGGAGAACGCATCGAGCACGATCACCATCTGCCTGCTGCCCGACAGCCAGCGCGCGACGCTCACCTACCTGCTCAAGCCCGCCACGCTGCGCGGCAGAGGCAGCGAGAAGACGCTCAAGCTGAGCCAGTTCGACGAAGGCTGAAACGATGCGCGCCAACCCGTCGCCCGAACGAACTCGACGAATCTGCTGACTTCGCTGAATTCGCCAAATCCGATGAATCACTCTTGCACCCGCCCCACCGCCATGCCCTACGATCAATCGGAATCCTCAATGTCCAGCGCATGCCGGACGACTCGTTCGAAAAGCTTGCGGTACGTGTTGCTGTGCGCGTCGCTCGGCGCGGCGCTGGCTGGCTGCGCGACGCCGGAGTCGATCGTCAACACGCCGATGACGCCGCCGCTCGCGGAACCGCTGCTGAACGTCAACACCAGCGGCGCGATCTATCAGTCGGGCACCGCCATCTCGCTGTACGAAACACCGCGGGCGCAGCGAATCGGCGACGTGCTCACAATCCGGCTTTCCGAAACCTATAGCGGCAACGATGTCGCGAATGCGGCTGCGAAGCGCGACAGCAACATCACGGCCACGGCCGCTGACCAGTCGACCGGCGCGGCGGCGCGACTTGCGCGCCTGTTCAATATCGGCTCGGCTTCGACCTCGTTCAACGGCAGCGGCAGTCACACGCTTTCGAGCGACATGACTGGCACGCTGGCCGTCACGGTCATCAGCAAGACGCCTACGGGTAATCTGGTTGTGTCCGGCGAGAAGATTATCGCGATGAGCGGTGAGCATCAACGGTTGCGGCTTTCCGGGATCGTTAATCCTAACGATGTCGAAGCCGATAATTACGTTGAGTCGGGGAAGATTGCCAATGCCCGGATCGAGCAGGTGGGGCGTGGGTTGCTGAATGATGCGACTACTGTTGGGTGGTTGCAGCGTATGTTTCTTAGTGTGCTGACGTTTTGATTGTTTTTGTGTTTTGTTGTTTTCTTGTTTTCTTTTTCTTGTTTTCTTGTTTTCGCGTCGGTATGCATGCGTTGCCCCTGTGCTGGGCGGCACCTACTTTCTTTGCGGCGGCAAAGAAAGTAGGCAAAGAAAGCCGCTCACACCGCTAGCGCCTGCCACGGTTCACATCGCACCACTAATGGTGAATGGCTCCGGAGCGTCTGTCGCCTCGCACCACCCAAGTGAGTGACAAGGCAGTCATTCATCCCGCTGCTCGCTGCGCGCACTGCGGTCGGGTCTGCATGGGAAACCAAGGGGTATTGCCAAGGTTCGCGAGAATGCACGCGCCCCGCTGGTGTTGGGTTATGCCCTTCGGCGCGCGCAGCCCGCCGGAAGGATGAGCGCCTTGTCACTACCTTTGAAGGTGCGAGGTGACAGACGCTCCGGAGCCATTCACCATTTACGTCGAGATGTGAACTGTGGCAGGCGCTGGCGGTGTGAGCGGCTTTCTTTGCCTACTTTCTTTGCCGCTGCAAAGAAAGTAGGTGCCGCCCCGCACAGGGGCAACGCATGCATACCACCGCGAAAACAAGAAAAGGCCAACGGTTTAAAGAAAAGCACAAAAAATCCGCTCAGTCCTCCTCATCATCAGGCATTTCACCTTCAAACTCATCGGCATATTCACTGCCGCCTTCACCGGCCGGCTCCCGAGCAGCATGTTCACCAAACCGCTCGGCAAACCCCACCTCACCGTCCGGCACAAACACATACCCATGCCCCCAAACAGTCTGAAGATACCGCGGTTCAGAAGGATCGGTTTCTATGAGCCGCCGCAAACGCCAGATCGCGACATCGAGACTGCGGTTCCGATACCGCCCCGCCTCCCCATACACGATTTCAATAATGCGCTCACGCGAAAGAATCGTCATCGAGTGATTGACGAATAGCTTGAGAAACGCGAATTCACTGGAACGCAGCGGCATGCGAACTTCCTCGCGATACAACTCCCGCGAACGAAAATCGAGTTCAAAAGGGCCGAAGCGAAACGATTCCCGGCTCTCCGGCGCGCCCGTGAGATTCGATATGCTGCGCCGGCGCATGACTGAACGAATGCGCGCCACTAGCTCGCCCGGATCGAACGGCTTGCCCACGTAGTCGTCGGCGCCGAATTCGAGGCCCAGCACGCGGTCGATCACTTCGTTACGCGCGGTGAGCATGATGACCGGCAAGTCGTCGCCGCTTTCGCGCAAAGCGCGCAGCGCGCTGATGCCATCCACTTCCGGCATCATGATATCGAGCACGACAACCTGCGGCCGCTCGGAGCGCAGCCGCTCCTGCATCGCGCGCACGGAAGGCAGCGTCGTGACAGTAAAGCCGCGCATCTGCAGATATTCGGCCGTGACGTCGCGCACGACCGGATCGTCGTCGACGAGAAAGATATTATTTGCCATGCGTAAATCGTAAGGGACGAGAACAAGCCGGTACAGGCCCGCAGCCTTACCAATCCTTTCCCACGCCTCGCGTGGGACACCCGTTTTACTGGTCGCTCGAAGCGGACTGGAATGAATTGCCCAATTGCGTCTGGTCGACCACCATGCTGTCCAACAGCCCCTTGAGCTTCACCGCCGCGCTCGAATAGCGGTCGGTGCCAAGGCCGTGCACTTCGTAACGCCCCGTAACGGCAATATGATTGTGCATGAAGATCGTCAGATTGATCGTCGAAAGATAGGCCCGGCTTTCGTCGCTGAACGTCGGCTTGCCGAATTCGATCGATGCGTTATACACGAGGCGTCCTTCACAACTCACCGGCTCGGTTCCGGCGCCGTAGACGTCCGAAGTCACGCCGCGCTGCGCGAGCACGAGCTGCAGCGATGGCACGAAGTCTCCCGACGTGACCATGGGATTGTTCTCGATGCAGATCGAACTGAGATTGACCGGCCGGCCCGACACGAATTTAGGCGAGGAGTAATTCGACGCGACTGCGTAGCCCGCCTGGATCACGGAGCCGGTCGCATCGGCCGCGGTGATGAGCGTCCATGCACAGCCGTTGAGCGCAAGCGCCGCGGCGCACGGGGCGCCGAGTTTCACCGCGCGCGCCCTCGCACGGCTGACGTATGACACGATTTCATGTGGCATGGGAGCGGATACCCGATGCGTTGATGGGCTGCGCGGAACATGACACATTCCCTGCAGGACTCGCCACGCATGATCGGCGCAAAGCGATGCGCGCGATGGCCGGGACATCGGTCAATGTTGAATGCCACTTTCCACTTCTTCAAAAACCTCCCGCCTGGTAAGGCGTTGAACGGCACTCGTGTGCGCCGTTTCAACGCGGAGGCGCGCACCACAAGCGCTCAACGACCTTCGGTCACGACCGCGGGCGGCTGCGCGTGTAATGTTTCGTAAGCGCTCCTGCATTCTCCCCGCTGAGCGAGACATTGCGGATTCACCGCCGCGCTATCGTTCTCACTGCGGTTCTCACTGCGGCGCCTCGCGCCTTTGCGACGCCGGACGAGCCACACGCTGTTCCTGTCTTTCTCCTGCTCTTTCAACATCATCATGGCTGCCATGAACCGAGAACCGAAAATCCGTCGCGCCCACTTCTTCAAGCGAGGCCTGAACGCTGCTGCGATCGCGCTGTTCGCGTCGCTCGCTGGCTCGCCGTTCGCGCACGCTGCAAGCTTTCACTGCCCGCATAACGCGTCCGCCTCCGAGCGGCTCGTGTGCAACGATCCGACGCTCTCCGCGCTCGACGACAAACTCGCCGCGCTCTATCGCAGCGCGTTCGACGCGAGCACCGACACCACCGCGCTCGAAGCCGACCGCGTGAGCCAGTGGCAATGGCGTCAGCACAACTGCAAGGACAAGGCGTGTGTGTCGGACTGGTACGACCGCCGCATCGCCGAACTCGAAGGCGATCTCAAGCATGGCAAGCAGGCTGCCGCGCGCCGCGTGAAGGAGGGCGTCGTCGACCAGCACCTCGCCCCGTCGGCACAAGACGCCGTGCTCGAAATGCACGGCATCCCGCCCGCGCCGAAGGACGATAGCGCAGCGACCGCGCCCGCTGCGGACAGCACGAAAAGTGTGAAGAAGGCGGGCGCGAAGGTCGCGGGTGCCGAAGCCGATGCGTCGCTGCACCTGCAAAAGATGCCGAGCGGCGTGGCCGCCGACGCGCGCCAGACGCGACTCGCGCAAGCGCAAGCGCAGGCACACGCGCATGGCCTGCCCCAAAAGGATGTCGCCCCGACGGGTGACGTTTCGGCGATGACCGCGAAAATGGCTGGCGCGAACTCGGCGTTCGCCAAAGCGGCAGGCATGGCATCCATCGACGCGCCGGCCGCACAGCCCGCGAGCCCCGCGGCCAATGAAGCAGCCGCGAAGCCGGCGGACCAGGCGAGCGCACTCAATTGCGCATCCGTCGCGTCGACGGAATCCGCGCACGCTACGCAGGCAGCGATCGAGCCAGGCGCCGTCGCCATGAAGTAACACGCCATGTAAGCTACGGCAAGAAATCTGCGGTCGCGCGCTGTTCTGCCGGTTGTCGATATCAAATAAAATACGGCGATGAGTCCACACGTTCTCATCGTCGACGACGATCCGGTCGTGCGCGATCTCCTCTCCAGCTTTCTTCGGGCCAACGGTTTCGAGGCCTCGGTCCTCCACGACGGCACGCATCTCGGCGCTCGGCTGGAACGCGAGCGGCCATCGGTCGTCGTGCTCGACGTCATGATGCCGCGCACGGACGGCTTGCGCGCCCTCGCCGCCTTGCGCGCGCAGGGCGACAACATTCCGGTGATCTTCGCCTCCGCACGCGGCGCGGTGGGCGACCGCATTGCGGGTCTCACGCTGGGCGCGGACGACTACGTCGCCAAGCCCTTCGATCCGCAGGAATTGCTGCTGCGTATCCAGACGGTGCTGCGCAGGCGCGGCAACGGCCCCGCGGGCGCACCCGTGGCGCGCGAACGCTACCGCTTCGGCGACTTCGAGCTCGATTTCATGGCGCGCACGCTCGAACGCGACGGCAAGCGCGTGCCGTTGCGCAGCAGTGAGTTCGTCCTCCTGAAGATTTTCACGGAGCATCCGTATCGCGTGCTTTCACGCGTGCTGATTCACGACCTGCTCCATGCAGACGGCCTCGAATTCAACGAGCGCAGCCTCGATGTACCGGTCTGGCGCCTGCGCCGCGTGATCGAAGACAATCCCGCACAGCCGCGCTACGTGCAGACCCTGCGAGGCAAAGGCTACGTGTTCGTGCCGCAGGGCGGGGTCGGCATCGAAGGCGACGCAGGCAATCCCCCAGCAGACGACAGCGGCCGCAGCCTGAACGCGTAATTGCATGAACAATCCGTTGAATACGCTGTTCGGACGCATGGCGCTGATGTCCGCGCTCCTGCTGTTCGCCATTCAGGCATGCTGGTTCATCGTGTTCGCGCCGCAGCCGCGCCGCCACGAGGTGGAAGGCTTCGAGCGCGGTCTGCTGCTCATGCTGCACGCGGCAACCAGCGCAGCGCCCGGTACGGCGACGAGCGCCGCACCCAGCACGCCCCCTAACGAGATGGACCTCGCGCCAGCCCTGCGCGTGCATCTCGTGCCCACCTGGAACATGCCCGCCGATGTACGGCTCGAAGTGCCCAAACGCGAGCCGCTTGCCGACTTGCGCAAGCAACTCCTGCGCGATTTGCCGCCCGGCACCGAGATTCTCGCCGACCTGCGCCATCGCGAAGCCCTGTGGGTGCGTTTCGCGGGGCAATCCACCTGGATCGTCGCGCCCGTCGATCTGCCGCCACCGCGAAACCTGCTGCCGCTGTTCGGTTCGATGCTCGCCATTTCGCTGCTGCTCGCGCTACTCGCCATGTGGCAGATGCAGCGGCCGCTTTCGCTCGTGGCCCAAGCCGCGCGCGCATTCGGCACCGGCCATCGTCCCGCGCCCGTCAAGCAGCACGGGCCGCGCGAATTGCGCGAACTGATCGGCTCATTCAACGGCATGATGAAGCAGCTCAACGAAGCCGACGACGATCAGGCCGTCATGCTCGCGGGCGTCGCCCACGATCTGAAGTCGCCGCTCACGCGCCTGAAGCTGCGTGCAAGCATGATGGGCTCCGAGCGCGAGCGCGAACAGCTCATCCGCGAAGTCGATTCGCTGAACGATATCGTCCAGCAGTTCCTGGAATTTGCCCGCCAGCGGCCCGAATCGGGTCCCGAGGTGGATGTCGATGCGCTGCTGCGCGAGCAGTTCTTTTCCGATGCAGGCGATGACGACGATGCGCTCTTCAGGCTCGATCTGCGCGCGGGCTCGGCGTTCAGGCTGCCGCGCACGCTGCTCGACCGGCTCGTGTCGAATCTCGTCGACAATGCGCTCGAACACGGCGTGCCGCCCGTGGAAATCGCCACGCGCCGCGAAGGCACGCAGTGGATCATCGAAGTGCGCGATCATGGCCCCGGCATCCCGCCCGAGCGCGTGGCCGCAGCGCTCAAACCCTTCGTACGCCTTGACGAAGCGCGCGGCGGCGAAGGCCATTGCGGGCTGGGTCTCGCCATCGTGACGCGCCTCACGCGCAATCAGGGTGGCCGCTGCGAGCTGACCAATCACCCCGAAGGCGGGCTGCGCGTGCGTATCGCGCTGCCGGCCGATGCACGCTCCGCCGTGTAAGCCCGCTCGGATTACCTGTTGATTCAGCGCTGCGCGCCGCTCAGACCACGAGCCGGCCGCGCAGACGATTCACCGTGTCGGACGCAAGGCCGAGACCCGCGGTGAGATACCGGTTGAGGTCGCCGTAGCTGCCCTGCACCGCGTCGAACGCGGCCTGCAGATAGCTGGCCTGCACGGGCGGCGTGAGATTGGTCGAATCCACACCCGTCGAGCGCCACGCATCGGTCAGCATGAAATCCTTCACGATGATTTCGAGCGGCACGTTTGCGATCAGCAGCAACAGGGCGCACGCCCAGCCCGCCACGTCCACGCCTGTGCCACCCGTGATGAGCAGCGGCCCCGGTGCATCCGCGATGTGTTCGAGCAGCGCGCCGTAGATCGAGCATTGCGTGCGGCCTGTCACGAGCGTGCGCCAATGCATTTGCATCGCCGCATCGAGTTCGCCGGCCAGCATGCCCCCGAACGACGGCGGCTCGAGCGTGCCCAGCACATTCAGCGCGAGGTAACTGGCGGTGCTGGGCGTTACGTCGGGCGCCGCGTCGATCTCAGCAGGCGTGCGCAGATCGTAGATGTTGGACAGCGCCATGCGCTCGAGCGTCGCGGCGTCGGCGGCGCTCGGCGTGAGCGCGTCGGAGCGGTAAATCAAGGCGCGGCGCACGTGCGCGCCGTCGCTCGTCGAGTAGCCAGGCGCAGCGCCGCCCAGATCGCGGAAGTTCGCGACGGAGCCGATCACCGGCGTGGGCGCATCCTGCGCGCCGTCGCCTCCCGTGTATTCGCCGCCGCACGCACTCAACAACGTGCTCGCGCAACCGCTCAGCGCGAGCAGGCTCACCGTGCCCTTGAGCAGCGCGCGGCGCGGCGGGTTGTCGAGCGCGCCGCCGCCACTGCGGTTGAAGTTGCCGGTCGCGGCCACAGGCAAACGCTTACGCGCCTGCGCGAACGAAGAAGTGTAGGCGGAGAAAGACAAATTCATCGGTTGGCAGCTTATGTAGGGAACCCGCAGTTCGCGCGGGCCGCTGCAACGTCGCACGTCGCATGCGTTCGGAAAGGCCGCAGTTTACCGGCAGATGCGCCTGAAAAGGTAAAAGCGCAAAACGCGGTAATAATTTTTTCCGATCCATGGTGCATTGCGCACTGATATTTTCCGTCGGTTTGTACTTATATTCTTACCGTACCTTTCTATTCACACCGAACAGGTAATTGCCGTGGTAATGCGCGGTTATTTCCCATTTCAATCCACACCTGAATATCGGCTGCACAGGCCATTTTCTTTATAGATATTCCAGATTCTTTCCAAATATTATTCTTGACGCTCTTTGTCGCGCTTTTATAATCGCCCGTGAATTCAGGCATTCGCCTGGACCACCGTGGCGGTCGTCGGCTGCCCCTGGGAGTACCACGTCATGTACAAAGGCAGTGTGACCGAAGAAGCGCGTGAAGTGCTGCGCGCAATCGAGCTGATCCAGCTGGGCGCACGCATGCCTGTGCTCGAAAAAGAACTGACGCTTTCGCGCAATCGTTTGATCAGGCTTTATCGGGAACTCAAGAATGCTTCGCCGCCCAAGGGCATGTTGCCGTTTTCGGCAGACTGGTATTTCACATGGCTACCGAACATTCATGCGTCGCTCTTCTACAACATCTATCTGTTTCTTACGGATAGAGCGAAATGCAGCCGGCTCGATGCCCTCACGCGTGCATACCGCCTTTATCTCGAGCATTGCGAGAGCGCCGAAACCGAGCGCGTGCTGAGCTTCACGCGGGCATGGACGCTGCTGCGCTTCTTCGAAGGCGGCCTGCTCACGCTGTCGAGCTGCACCGTTTGCCACGGCCGCTTCGTGCGCCACGTGCGCGACGCACACAAGCCCACCGCCTGCTGCATTTGCATGCCGCCCGCGCGCGCCGGCATGACGCGTGCCGCACGCGCGAGTCGCACGACGGAATCCGATGCCCCGGCAGCCGCCTCCGCCACGCGGGGCCGCGCCGCAGCAGCACTGGGCGAACTTTCGGGCACCATGCGCGAAACCATGCGCGACACGCTCGCCGAAGTCACGCGCGCCCTCGATCCAAAGCGTTCCGCGAACCGCCTGCGCCTCGTCGCCTCCGTCCCCGTCTAGGTTAAAGCGGCACGTTCCTTACGTCACATCCTCGTCGCGCTCTGCATCCGGCTGCAGAGCGCGAATATCGCACGCACAAATCCGGCAGATTGCTTTGTGATCCTGATGAGCGTGCTGATTCTGACGACGCTCGCATTGCTGCGCCGCAAGCTCGATGGCGTGTGAGTGCGCGGCCTGCCAGATCTCCCACGCGATCTGCGCGCCGCTTTGCGAATAATCGTCGTTTTGATCGCGCTCGAGCGCATCGGGCAGGCGCGTGTGGACTTGCAGATAGTGCGTGCGATAAAGCGCCTCGAAAATCTCGCGGCGTGACGGGCGCTTCAAGCTCGCCTCTTCGCGAACGTGAACGGATTTGTGAGGCGCAGAGACTTCATCCACATTCGACGTCGAGGCGTGCTTCTTCTTGCGGGTGGGGAGGATCACACAGACGTCGCGCGGTAATACGCGCACGACGTTACGGATACCGATATTGTCGCAGGCTCTGCAAAAGAATTGGCCGCCGAATATCGCGAATTTTTCGGCGTTATTCGTGAGTCGCTTCAGCGCTGGACCTGCGATTATTGCAGGCATAAGAAAGTCGAAAGGAGTCGACCATGCAAATCGGGGCGGCGACACAGTTCGCCAACGGTAGCGCCAACACGAGCACACTCCGTGCGGGCGCGGCTTCAGACCAGGCAGAACAGGACGGCACGCAGTCGAGCCACGCATCGACGAATGTCGCGCCGTCGACATCGCAGGACGAGGCCGTGCAGATTTCGCCGCAAGGCTATGCGGCTGCATGGACCGACGATAGCGCGGACAGCGGCGACGCAGCGGCCGACACGAGCGATGCAACCGATACAACTGATGCGAGCGACACGAGCGATACCGGCGATGCCACCGACACGAGCGACGCAACCGACACGACATCGACGCCGGGCAACGCGCAGCCCGTGAAGTCGCTCGTCTATGGCGCGCTAGGCCTCGAGCGTCCCGACGCGCCCGCCGACCCGAACCACACCTATACGCTTGGGCGCTGGATCGCGGCGGGCATCACACTGGGCGGCATCATTTCGCTGTTTATCTGAGCGCGCTGCACCGCAATCCGGAGCGCATAATGTTTCGGAGGCCCGATGATATGGGCGGCAAGTCGGCTATCATCACTGCCGGCAAGACCATCAACCCATAACGTACACGAGGTCCACCCGTGGCTCTCAGCGCCTTTGCCGCTTCGCAAGCCGTTCCGCTCGCTGCCATCGCCGCCGCGGCCGTCGCGCTCGTCAAGGGCGGCCCGAGGCAGCCCGAGCCGCTCGAATCGATCAACGCGCCGTTCAAGGAAGTCGACTTTTCCGACCTTCCTGCGGTGCGCCGTTATCCGGCGCGAGACGGTGCGTCGCTCGCCTGGCGCGCCTACCTGCCGCAGGCGGGCGCGCCACAAGCGTGTGTCGTGCTCATCCATGGATCGTCGGCAAGCAGCGCGAGTCTCCACCCGCTTGCGCGCCAGTTCGCCGCCGCGGGCTACGCGGTCTGCGTGCCCGATATGCGCGGCCACGGTGAATCGGGGCGCAAGGGCACGATTGCCTACATCGGTCAGTTGGAAGACGATCTCGAAGATCTGCTCGCCGCACTGCCGGGCGAGCTGGCAGCGCTGCCCAGGACGCTGATCGGCTTCTCGTCCGGCGGCGGCTTTGCGCTGCGCTTTGCGGGCGGTACACGTCAGCGCCTGTTCGAGCGTTACGTGCTGCTCGCACCCTTCCTGCACCACAAGGCGCGCACCACGCGCAACGAGGTCGGCGGCTGGGTCTCGGTCGGCATACCTCGCCTCATCGTGCTCGCTATGCTTAACGGCTTGCGCATCCGCGTCTTCAATCATCTGCCGACGATCGCCTATGCGCTCGCGCCCGAGGTCCGAGACGAGCTCACGCCGCAGTATTCGTTCAACCTGATGCAGAATTTCCGCCCGCACGACGACTACCGCGCGGACATACGCGGCGCGCGGCAGCCGGTGCACGTGCTGGCCGGCGCCGACGACGAGGTTTTTCACGCCAGCGAATACGCGGCGGCGTTCGAGGAAGCGGGCGCACACGTGCCGGTCACGATCGTACCCGGCGTGGGGCACATCGGCTTGACGCTGGATGCCACTGCAATCGCCACGGTCATCGGCTGCGTGAAGGGATAAGGCAAAGGCGCCCTCGCCGCCGTTTCGCCTGTCCGTATCCGCCAAACTGGCGGAATCCGCCGATTGATCTTCGCGGCGAAGTGGCCCATATTCAAATGAGTGCGTACATCAGGCACCGGTTTTGCGGCAATTCGTCAATCGAAGCGAAAGCGCGCTCCTCCCATGCTCAACACCCCTGGTCACGACGATTCCGATCCGTCGGAATGCCCCTACTGTGGGACCAGGTTCAATGCGCCGCTTGCACTCTGCCCCCAATGCGGAGCGAATCAACACGCCGCTGCCGCGCGCATCGCAGGCGCTGACGAAGGCTTGCCGGACGAACGCGCGCACGGGGTAGCCGAGCGCCTGCGTGCAAACCTGGCCCTTGGCGCCAATCGGCCCTACGACGGCGAGTACCCTTCGATCGACGAGGAACACGTCGCCGAGCGTAAGCGGTTGCCGCGCTATGCCTGGGCGGGTCTCGGCGCGCTCGCGATCGCGCTCACCGGCTACGCGTTCCTGCATCGCGGCGAATGGGAGCCGAAGCTCGGCGTACAGGTGGTCCAGGGGGCCGTGAGCGGGTCGAAGGGCACGCGGGGCACTCACGGCAGCAGCCGCAGTGTCGCCGCAGTGACTAATCGGCCACCCGCCGTCCTGCCGCATGCGAACGCGGCGCAGCGCCGCGTCGCCCAGCAGAATACGCCGGCGGTCTCGCGTCCGCTCGCCGCGCCGCGCTATGCGAGTGCGCATCCCGAGGTCGCGAGCAATCTGGCCAGCGCGCGTCTGAGTCTCGACAAGAACAACCTCTGGCCCGCACGCAGGGCGCTCACGAGTGCGCTCGCCGTCGAGCCCGGCAACCCTGAAGCGCAGCAGATGCAAGCCGAACTCGTCACGCGCGAGCAGCAGCGCGACGCGTTGATCGGCGAGGCGCGGCAATGCGAGCACGAGCGCCAATGGGCTTGTG
The DNA here is from genome assembly GCF_040965735.1 of Paraburkholderia sp. BR10936. Lineage (NCBI taxonomy): Bacteria > Pseudomonadati > Pseudomonadota > Betaproteobacteria > Burkholderiales > Burkholderiaceae > Paraburkholderia > Paraburkholderia sp. BR10936. The sequence goes on along the minus strand of NZ_JBFRCM010000013.1, from coordinate 200,033 downwards.
TGCGGCAAGACGCGGGGCATGCGGTGGAAGTAGACGCATCGAGCCGCGAAGCGAGGCACCTGCTCACGCTCGCCGGCACCGAGCACCAGCCGGCCGCCGGCAAGCGCAATCGCCGTACATGGCCAGGGGAAAGCCAGTATGCGCAGGCAGGCGACAGCCGCTCTCGGCAGGAGCCCCTCTTCTGGCATCACTGATCCGCCCCGCAGGCAGTGACATCGGTTCAGTCGCGAACACATCGGCCGCCACCCGGATGGCTACAGTCATGCTGCCTATCCTTGTGCAGGCAGCACGAAGCGCGCAATCGCCTCGCGCAAGCTCGCGGCCTGATCGCGCAACGAGTGCGCAGCAGCCGCGGCTTCTTCGACCAGTGCTGCGTTCTTGCGGCCAACATAGTCGGCAAAGCCACCACCTGGCTTGTTGCCCGCGGCCACGAGCTTCGGGAACAGCGGCTGACCGGCCCCGTCCATCATGCGGCTCACGTCCTTGCCGGTCATTTGCTGCAGGAACGGGTTCATCACGATCACGAGATGCGAGTCGATGACCGCGAAATAGCCGTCCTTGCCGTAGCGCAGCCCCGCTAGCGCGGCGAGCGCCTGCTTGCGTGCGTCGGAGTCGCTGAGCACTCCTTGCTGTGCAAGGCGGTGGTAGTGCTTGACGAGCGTTTCGGCCTGCTGCACGAGCGATTTCAACTGATCACGCCGGTCGTCCAGCATGGTCGAGCGCATTTGCCATGCACCAAAGCCGCCGATCAATACGAGGCCGATCCACAGCACGGCGATCATCGACAGGAGCTTGCGATTCAACGTCATGTTTGTATTTTTTTAAGGATAACGAATCAGACTCAACAAAGCGCCACCCTGCCCCGCGCGCGGCGGCACTTACCGTGCGACGATCATGCACACTGCCGTTGCCGTGGCGATGAGCTTGTCTTCCTGCCAGAGTTCGCCGTGCACGTTGCATACGCCGCGCCCCCTGCGCACGAGGTTTGCGCGGCCGGTCAGCTTCCCGGGCCTTGCGGCCCTCAGGAATGAAGTGTTCAGGCTGAGCGTCGCGCAGTGCTCGCCTTCGGCGAGCGTGGAGGTAACCAGCGTTGCCGTCACGTCGTCGAGCATGGCACACAGCATGCCGCCCTGCACTTGCCCCGCCGGGTTGCGAAACGACAGGGCGCCCTCGTACTCGGCCTCGAGCGCATTGTCGCTCAGCGAGAGAAACGTGGCGCCCAGCGTGGTCGTGATCGGCGGCGCGCCGTTCACGCCGTATAGACGCGCGAGAGCCGGGTTATCTTCGATTTCCATGAATGCCGTCCTTTTCGTATAGCTTCGCGGGGGTGCTCGTGTTTTGCCGCTCGCGGCTCACTCGCCGCGAAATACCGGCTTTCGTTTCTCCTTCCAGGCGAGCGAACCTTCGCATAGATCGCGCGAGGCATCCGCTTCTTTCACGTCGCGCTGGAATTCGTCTTCGTCGAGCGTTCCACTCGCGATCCGATTCAGGTGCTTCTTCATACCCAGCAGAGCGAGCGGCGCCATTGCCGCCAGTTCGCCGCTCAGGCGCTCGACTTCGTCGAATAACATTGCACGCGCAACGACTGTGTCGAGAAAACCGCAAGCCCGCATCTGTCCGGCATCGAGGGTCGTGGCGCACAACAGCAGCTTCTTCGCCACGTTCAGTCCGAGCCGCGACACGTAGCGCCGCAAACCACCGCGATAGAACAGCAGGCCGAGCCGGGCCGCAGGCACGAACATCTGGCTGCTTTCGACGCCGACGCGGAAGTCACACGCGAGCGCCAGATCGGTCGCACCGCCATAAACGCCGCCGTTGATCGCGGCGATCGTCACAGGCCGCGCTTCTTCGAGTTCGTTGGCGAGCGCCTCGAAACTCGCCCCCGCGTTCTCGTCGGCAACGCTGCCAATGTCGAACCCGGCGCAAAAGTGCTTGCCTTCGGCGCACAGCCGCAGCACGAGCACCTCGCGTTGCGCGTTCACTTCGCGAATGAAACCGCGCAATGTGGCGAGGTCTTCGAATTCGAGGCGGTTCGCCATCTCGGGGCGGCGCAGCGTGATGGTCGCGATCTTCCCGGCGACGGTGAGTTCCGGCGCCTGACCTGCTGAATGAGCGGGTTTCGAGGTCATCGTCAGCCTCAGTGGAAGTTGTAGATCTGCATGGTAGTTTCGCCTCCCTCGATGCGCTTGCAGATCGCGGCTTCGTCGGCTTCGCGCTGCACGCCCTTCTCCACCACTTCTGCCGCGCGGGCACGCGGAACGGCCACCACACCGTCGCGGTCGCCGACGATCAGGTCGCCCGCACAAACCGTGACGTTTCCGATCATCACCGGCTCGTTGATCCAGCCGATCGCGCCAAAGTCCTTGCCCGTGCCGCGAATGGACAGCCCGCGCGAGAACACCGGGAAGCCGATCGACTCCAGCAGGTCGGCGTCGCGCACCGCGCCGTCAATCACGAGCCCCGCAAGACCGCGCACCTTCGCGGCTGTCGTCATCACCTCGCCCCAGTAGCCGTGTTCGTACACGCCGTTCGTGTAGACCACCAGCACGTCGCCCGGCTGAGCAAGCAGGATGGCGCGGTGCAGCCAGAGGTTGTCGCCGCCCGGCGAATGCACGGTGACTGCCGTGCCGCAGATCCTGAAGCCAGGCGCGACAGGCTTGATCGCAGCGGGCAGCGCGCCGATCTTGCCGCCGGCTTCGTGCAGCGTGGCTGCGGGCACCTGGCGGGCCGCGTCGACCACGCGTGCCTCGACGCGTTCGATTGAAGTGCGGATAGTGGTTGCCGAATCGTGTTCTTTCATACCTTTTGCTCCCGCGTTTGCAACTGGTGGTACTTGAACTGCTTGCGCGCTTCGTCCAGACGCATACCGCCGCGGCACGCCTCTCGAATCGCTTCCTCGGCATGATGGATCGCCTCCGCGGCATCGAGGACAGCGTCTTCGTGCTCGCGCGGAATCGCGAGCACGCCATCGGCGTCGCCGCGCAGGATGTCACCGGGCTGCACGCGCGCCTCGCCCATGTTGACGGGAATATTGGTCGCCTCGACCTGCACGCGGTCCTTGCCGGTGCGCATCCAGTGATCGCGGCTGAACACCGGATAACCGAGCTTCAGGCACAGCGAAACGTCGCGGCAGATGCCGTTGATCACAGTGCCCGCAATGCCACGGCGGTGCGCGATCTCGGTGAGAATGTCGCCCCACACGGTCGCATCTTCGCGTCCGCCGTTATCGAGCACGATGACCGCGCCTTCCGGGACGTCGTCGATATAGTCGCCCACCGTGCCCGGCGGGTTGGCGGCGGGACCGTACTTGAGCGTCCAGGCGCGTCCCGCGAGGCGGAAGTCCGTGCTGCGCGCCTTGATCTTGTAGCACTGGCCGTTGATGCCGAGCTTGTCGAGCGCGTCGGAGAGCGTGGCGGTGTCGAGCTTGCCGGCACGCTCCACGTTGCGGTTGTCGTTCGTCGTCATGGTTCTGGATCGCTTGCGTGAATTGTGAATATGCGCTCAGGCGAGCATGTGTTCGTAGTTGCCGCCCATGACCCTGCCGACTGGGACGCCTGCAAGAATCGCTTTTGCCATCGCGGCCTCCTTCGCCACAATCGTCTCCGCGGTGTCCAGCACGAGGCCGATATCGGCAGCGCGAATGAAGATCACGGCGCTGTTGTCGGCCACGACGTAGTCGCCTGCCTCCACCTGCACCTCGCCGATCTGAACCGGCACATTGGTGCCCTTTTCGACCACGCGGCCGCGTGCCGTGCGCGCCGTGGTGGCGCGGCTGAACACGGGCAATTCGTAGCCGATGGCCTCGTCGATATCGCGCACGGGCCCGTCGGCCACGACGCCGGCGACCTGGCGCACCTTCGCGGCGAGCGAGAGCAGGCCGCCCCAGCAGCCGGCTTCCACGCCGCTGCGCTGCTCGACCACGATCACGTTGTCGGCGTCGGCCTGTTCGATTGCGGTACATCCGAGGTGCACGGGCGGTCCGGGCGGCGCGTCACCGGTGCCGAGCTTGACGGTGATCGCGCGGCCCGCAATGCGGCCCTGGCCCGAGCGCTGCGGCAACCCGCTCACCACGCCGGGCAGTTTGAGTTTGTCGAGCGCGTCCGAGACGGCGCAGCAGTCGAGCCGCCGCAGGCGCTGTACATTTTGGTCAGCCATGTTCTAGTCTTCCGTGAAGGTCTTGCGCAAATGAAGCGGATCAGTCCAGCGTGCGCCACGCGGCGAAGCAAAGACCCGTGCCGGTGAGCGCGGGGCTGCGATAGCCCGGCGTGTACGAAACCCATTCGAGGTCGAGCGACTTGACCGCCTCGACCGCGATGATCCAGTTGCGGATTTCCGAACTACCCGCCTGTAGCTGCTTCGGATCGAGCGCGGCAAGCCACGCGCTGTCCTTGCGGTGGATCGCTTCGATAATGCCGTTGTCGAGCGCCTCGTCCACCACGAAGTGCGAGAGGCCGCCCGACGCGAGCACGCCCACCCTCAGGTCTTCGGGGTATGCCTCGATCAGCTCGCGCAGCGCGGCGCCAAGCTGAATGCAGCGGCGCGGCGTGGGCTGGTTCGGCGGATCGAAGGTATTGACGATCACCGGAATGACAGGCAAGTCGAGGCCCTGCAGATAGCGGCGGTGAATGAACGAGAACGCGTGGCCCTCGTACTGGCCGCGCTCCAGACCGTCCATCGCCGCCATGTCGAAGTCGCGCTCGCAGAGTTCACGAATCATCCAGCGTGCCATCTCCGACTTGACGGGATAGTGCACGTCGGCATCCGGCTCCTGGCGCATGGTGCGGGCGCGGGCGTACCAACTGTCGTTCGGGCTCGTCTCGCGCTTTGCGTTGCGGATGGTCTCGCCATAGTAGATGGCGAATGCCGGGTTATTCGTGGTACGAAACAACTCGGTCTGGTCGTCACCCACCACGATCAGCACATCGAGCCGGGCTGCGCGAATACGCTCACGCAATTCATCCATCGCCGCTTCCGACTGGTCGTAGCGCTCGCCCATGCGCTCGGGCGTGACCATCGCCTCGGCGTCGGCCGGTGCGCGTTCCAGCAGGTCGCCGTACGTAACGTGATTGCCCGCCTTGTCGTAGTAATGCGGATTCTTCGGGTCCACCGCGCGAAAGCCGTGCTGCCAGTCTTCGCGCTGCGACACCAGCATGATGCTGTGCGACGAGCCGAATGCCGCTACCAAACGTGCCATTTCGTCTCCTTCTCCTGTGCGTTATTGCTTTGCCGGCGCGCGCTCAGACCACGAATGCCGTGCGCCATTGTTCGATCTGTTCGTCCGCGTAACCGAGTTCGCGCAAGATGGCCTGCGTATGCTCGCCCTGCTCGGGCGCAAGCCGCGGCGACGCTTCGCGCGGATAGCGCGAGAGCCGGAACGGCTGGCCCACGAAGGCGACCTCGCCTTTGCCCGGCAACTCGACCGGCCACGCCATGCCGAGATGCTTGACCTGCGGGTCCTCGAACACCTCGTCGATGCGGTGAATCGGGCCGCAAGGCACGCCCGATTTAATCAGCACTGCAGTCCATTCTTTCGTCGTCCGAGTCTTGAAGACTTCGCCCACAGCGCGGTTCACGGCGTCGCGGTTGGCCACGCGCGCCGGATCGGAATCGAAGCCCGCGGCGCGCGCCAGATGTTCGAGGCCGAGCGCCTCGCACAACCGTGTCCACATCGTCTGGCCGATGGCAGCGAGATTCAGGTAACCGTCCTTCGTTTCGAACACGCCGGTCGGCACCGTGAGCGGATGCTCGTTGCCTACCTGCTGCGGCACCTTTTTGTCCACGAGCCACTGTGCGGCCTGAAAATCGAGCATTGCGAGCTGTGCCTCCAGCAGCGAGGTTTGCACCCACTGGCCTTCACCCGACGCGTCACGCTCCAGTAGCGCGGTGAGAATCGCCATCGCGCAGAAGTGGCCCGCGCACAGGTCCGCGATTGGGATGCCCACGCGCATCGGGCCTTCGCCCGGCTTGCCCGTCACGCTCATGAGGCCGCCCATGCCCTGCGCGATCGAATCGAAACCCGGCCAGTTCGCATAGGGACCGTCCTGGCCGAAGCCCGAGATGCTCGCGTAGACGAGGCGCGGGTTGATCGCCCGCAGCGCGTCCGGGCCAATGCCGAGGCGGTCCTTCACGTCGGGGCGGAAGTTTTCGATGAACACGTCGGCGCGGCGTACCAGCTCGCGGAGAATCCCGCGGCCCGCGGGGTCCTTCATGTTCAGCGTGAGGCTTTCCTTGTTGCGATGCAGGTTTTCATAATCGGCGCGATTGTGGTCGCGGCCGCCGATCATGTCGTCGCCACCTGGCGCTCCGGGCGGGATTTCGAGCTTGATTACGCGTGCGCCCATGTCCGCGAAAAGACGCATGGCGGTCGGGCCCGCTCGCACCCGCGAGGCGTCGATGATCGTGAAGCGTGACAGCGCGCCTTTACGGGCGGTGGCCGCACCCTGGTCGTGCTGGGTGTCCTTGTTTTCTGCGCTCATGGGCGTTTTTCCTCAGGCCGGAGTGAACATCGGAACCGGATAGCCGCCATCGCTCGGCTCGAACACGACCTGCACGCGCTGGCCGATGGCGAGCGTGGCCGGGTCGCAGTCGACGATATTGCTGAGCATGTGTACGCCTTCGTCGAGCGTCACATAGGCCAGCGTGTAGCGCGCCTCTTCCTTGCCCATCGTGCTGCACGAGTAGATCGCGCCTTTGCCCTTCGACTCGACCCACTCCGTGTTCGCGCTCAGGCAATGCGGGCAGATGTCGCGCGGGTAGTAGTGCGTCTCGCCGCAGTCGGCGCAGCGCTTGACGAGCAGGCGCCCATCCTTCGCCGCTTCCCAGAAAGGCATCGCCTCGGGCAATACGCGCGGCGGCGAAATGCGGCGCCGGCCGGTGGCCGCGGCGGCCTTGGCCGCCTTTTCCGTAGCAGGGTTCTGATTAGTCGTACTCATCGTTAAGCCCGTTCCAAAATGAGCGTCGCGGCCGTATGACGCGAAGCCAGTGCGCCGCCGATTCCGTTCGCCAGTGCGATATCGCAGTTCGGCACCTGCACGGCGGGGTGCGCTTCGCCGCGCAACTGGCGCACGGCCTCGATCACCTTCGTGACACCGCCCCGGTTCGCGGGATGGTTGTTGCACAGGCCACCGCCATCGGTATTGAAAGGCAGTTTGCCCACGCCCGAAATCAGGCCGCCGTCCTGCACGAACCTGCCGCCCTCGCCCTTCTTGCAGAAACCGAGGTCTTCGAGCTGCATGAGCACGGTGATCGTGAAGCTGTCGTAGAGCGACGCATACTTGATGTCGGCGGGCGTCAAACCTGCTTCGGCGAACGCTGCCGCGCCTGACCACTTCGCCGCCGACCACGTGAGGTCGATCTTGCCGCCGCCAGCGTGCTTGGGCGCTTCGCCCGTACCGCGCACCTTCACGAGCGGGCGCTTCAACTGCTTCGCGATCTCGGGACGCGCCACGATGAGCGCGCCGCCGCCATCGCTCATCACGCAGCAGTCCAGACGATGCAGCGGGTCAGCGACCATCGGCGAGTTCACGACGTCTTCGACGGTCACGACGTTGCGCAGCATCGCGTTGGGGTTGTGCTGCGCGTGGTGGGACGCCGCGACCTTGATCCACGCGAGTTGCTCGCTCGTGGTGCCGTACTCGTACATATGGCGCTTCGCGACCATGCCGTACAGATTCTGTGTGGCCGGGCCGAACGGCAGCTCGAACTGCACTTCGGGCGCGTCCGGGTCCGGCGCCTTGAGCGAAAGCGCTGCGCCCGCCGCACGTGGGCGGCCCGCAAGCGTGATCAGCGCGATATTGCAGCGGCCGGCCGCAATCGCTTGCGCCGCGTGCGCGACGTGCAGGATCGGCGCGGACCCGCCGCATTCGGTCGAATCGACGTGGCGCAGCTTCAGGCCGAGGTATTCGGCAATGGTCGTCGTGCCGAGGCCGGGCGCATCCCCCGCGCAGAAGTAGCCGTCGATGTCGTCTTTCGTCAGGCCCGCGTCTTCCAGCGCGCCCTTCGCGACGTCGGCGTGCAGGCGCGCGACGGAAAGGTCGTCCGCTTTGCGCGTGGGGTGCTCATAGGCGCCGACGATACAGGCTTGTCCGTTCAGAGTCATTCGGATTCCTTATCGAGTCGTTGCACCGTAAAGCGGTTCAGATGCCAGGTGGCGTCACCGTAGGTCATGTTGATCGCGAACATGCGCTTTGCGTAGTGGCCCGCGCGGCACTCTTGCGTCATGCCCATCGCGCCATGCAGCTGAATCGCCCATTCGCCCGCGTTCTTGCACACATCGCCGATAAAGGCCTTGACGGCGGAAACAATGCGGCCACGGCGCGCCGGGTCGTTTTCATCGACGGCCATGGCCGCCGCGCACGCCATCGACTTGCCCTGTTCGAGCGCGATCAGCATGTCGGCCACGCGGTGTTGCAGCGCCTGAAACTTCGCCAACGGCGCGCCGAATTGCGAGCGCGTATTCAGGTGCTCGGCGGTCAGTTCGAGCAGCGCTTCCAGCGCGCCGACCGACTCTGCGCACAGCGCCGCGTTCGCGCGGTCGAGCGCGGCTTCGATGAGCGCGTGCGCTTCGCCGGCCTCGCCGATCAGGTCGGCTTTGGTCACGACCACGTTGGCGAAGCTCACGTGGGCCGCTTCGCGTGCGTCGATCGTCGCAAAGCGGCGCAGCGTGATGCCTTGCGCTTTGGCGTCGACGAGGAAAAGCGAGAGGCCATGCATGTCGCCGCGCTCGCCCGAGGTGCGCACGGCTACCACGAATGCGTCGGCGATAGCGCCGTCGAACACGAGTGTCTTGGTGCCGTCGATGCGCCAGCCGTCGCCCGTTTCCTTCGCGCGCACCGCGATGCGCGCAAGCTCGTAGCGCGCATCGGCTTCGCCCACCGCGAGCGCAAGCACCTTCTCGCCGCACGCGGCCGCTTCGAGCCATTGCGAGCGCTGCTGCGCGCTGCCCGCCGCGCCGATCAGCGCAGCCGCCGGCAAGCCGCTCGACAGCCAGCCTGCACCGCCCAACGCGCGGCCGAGTTGCTGCGCGACGAGCATCGTTTCCACCGCGCCGTAGCCGCTGCCACCCTGTCCGGCGTCGATGATGAGGCCCGTGATGCCGAGTTCGGCGAAGCCCTGGCGGCGGTGTGCCGCAAGCGCCGCGTCTTCGGTGTCGCCGCGCCGGTGCGCGGGAAACTCGCCGTCGCAGAAGCGGCGTACCGCGTCTTGCAGCGCGACGTGATCTTCAGTTAGAGAAAAGTCCATGTTTATTCGTGTCCCGCTTCAGGCATTGAAGAACGCGCGGCTGATCAGGTTGCGCTGCACTTCGTTCGTGCCGCCGTAGATCGACAGCTTGCGTGCATCGAAGTAGTTGGCCGCGACGGCAACGGTCTCTTCCGGGCTCGGCGGCTCGTGGCCCGCCTGGTCGAGCAGCGCGGCTTCGTCGAACGGAATGCCGTCGGGCCCTGCGACTTCCGCGAGCAGCGCGTAGATCGCCTGGCGCAGCTCGGTGCCGCGCACCTTGAGCATTGACGCCTCTACCGCCGGCACGGGGCTCTGCTGGTTTGCGCTCAGCATGCGCAGGCCCGTGAATTCGAGCGCCATCAACTCGATTTCGAAGCGGCTCACGCGCGCCTCGAATAGCGGATCGCCGGCGAGGCCCTGCTGCTTGCCAAGCTGCTTGACGCGCGCGAGCTGCTGCTTGCAGGAGCCGATGCCCGCAATGCCGGTGCGTTCGTGGCCGAGCAGATACTTGCCGTACGACCAGCCCTTGTTGATCTCGCCGACGAGGTTCTCGACCGGCACGCGCACGTTGTCGAGATAGACCTCGTTGAGGTCGGTGCCGCCTTCGAGCATGCGAATGGGGCGCAGCTCCACGCCCGGCGACTTCATGTCGATCAGCAGGAACGAAATGCCTTCCTGCGGCTTGGCGGTCGGGTCGGTGCGCACCAGCGCGAACATCATCTCGCACCAGTGCGCGTACGAAGTCCAGACCTTGTGGCCATTCACGACGAAGTGATCGCCGTCGCTGTCTCTGGTAAGCACGGCGGTGGTGCGCACGCTGGCGAGGTCGGAGCCCGCACCCGGCTCCGAGAAGCCCTGCGCCCACCACGTTTCGCTGCGGCGGATTGCGGGCAGGTAGCGCTCTTTCTGCTCGGGCGTTCCGAACGCGTTGAGCACAGGGCCCAGCATGTTGATGCCGCTCGCGATGATGCGCGGCGCGCCGCCAACGAGCGTTTCCTCGTCGAAGATATAGCGTTGCAGCGGCGTCCAGCCAGGGCCACCGGCCTCCTTCGGCCACGACGGCGTGATCCAGCCGCGCTCGTACAGATGCGTGTACCACTCGACATAATCGGCGCGCTCGATGCGCAGGCCCAGTTCGGCCTTGCGCTTGAGTGCGGGCGAAAGGTTCTTCTTGACGAACTCGCGCACCTCGGCGCGAAACGCCTCGTCCTCTGCGGAGAATTCCAGTCTCATTGATTCATTGTCCTTATTGGTGATGTGCGCCGCTGTTTGCGCCCTGCGAACCGCACACGACGAGTGCATCGAGCGCGAGCACGCGGTCCGGGTAGGCAACGAGCGGATTCACATCGATCTCGGTGATCTGCGGGTTCGCGCGCATCTGCGCACCGATCGCGGCCACGGCCTTCGCGATGGCGGCCACGTCCACACCTTCGGCGCCGCGCACGCCGTCGAGCAGCGCGGCGGCCTTCAGGCGGCGCAGCTCGACCACGATGTCGGTTTCGGCCATGTCGGCGGGAATCAGGCGCACGTCCTTGAGCGCTTCGATCCAGATGCCGCCCAGGCCGACCAGCACGACGGGGCCCCATTCGGCGTCACGCCTGGCGCCCACCACGAGTTCGAGACCGCGCGGGCCCATCGCTTCGACAAGCGCACCGTCGAGCCGCAGCTCGGGGCGATGCGAAGCCACGCTCGCGTGCAGCTTGTCCCAGCCGGCGCGCAGCGAGGCCGCATCGGCGAGACCGACCACCACGCCGCCCACGTCGCTCTTGTGCGGCAGTTCGCTCGCCTGCGCCTTGAGCACGACCGGATAGCCGATTTCATCCGCAATCTTCTGCGCTTCGTCGATCGTCTTCGCGAGTCGCCCCGGCGGCACCGGCAGACCCGCTGCGGCAAGCCATTGCTTGCCCTGATATTCGGCGTAAATACCGTTCGCCGGCACGGCGCCCGGCAGCGCGATCGCGGCTGGCTGCGCCGTTTGCGCGCGCTGCGCTCGCTGCAGCGATTCGCCGTAGGCCGCCACGCGTGCGCAGGCGCGCAGCGCGCGGTCCGGCGAACGGAAGAAGGGCACGCCGCTCGCGGCAATCGCTTCGATGAAGAACGGCTCCAGCACGTTGTTGTCGCCCATTACCGCAAGCACCGCGGGCTTGGTGGCGCGCGCGAGCGCGGGCACGAGGTGGTCGGCCTTGTCGCGCTGCGCGATGGGAGGGCCGCCCATGATCGAGAGGACGAGGCTGCCGATGTTCCGGTCGGCGAGCACCGTGTCGATCAGTTCGCCGATCAGGCCGGGGTTGCGCACGCCGATCGTCGTGTAGTCGAGCGGGTTGTCGGCCACGGCGAAGTCCGGCAGCAGTTCGGTGAGCTTCCCGAGCGTCGGCTCGGTGAGCGGCGGCAGGTTCAGACCGATGTCGTCGGCGAAGTCGAGCGTAATGTTCTTCACCGCGCCCGATGCCGTCATGACCGCCGTACCCGCTGCGGGCGGCACCGGGAAGCGCGCGAGGATCGTCGTGGTGTCGAACAGTTCATCGAGCGAATCGACCACCACCACGCCTTCGCGCGCGAGTAGCACGCTCGCCGTGGCATGGTCGCCTGCGAGCGCGCCGGTGTGCGACTGTGCCGCTTCGCGCGCTCGCGCGCTCTTGCCCGGCATCAGCATCACGATCGGCTTGCCTGCCGCACGCGCTTCGCGCGCCAGCGCGAGGAAAGTCTGCGGGCGGCGCACCTGCTCCGCATACACGGCGATCGCAGTCGTCTGCGGGTCGGCGATGAACCACGCGAGATAGTCCTCGATGCCAAGCACGGCTTCGTTGCCGGTCGAAACGGCCGCCGTGATCGGCTGGCCGCGGCCCATGAAGGCGTCGCGCAGGTTCGCGGCCATCGCGCCGCTTTGCGCCACCACGCCAACGCCCTTGCGACCCGCGCACGGATATGGCGCGAGCGCCTCGAAAGTGACCGGCACGCCGGCCTGGAAATTGGTGAAGCCCATGCAGTTCGGGCCGATCAGCGCGATGCCCGCGGCGTTCGCGGCCTCAGTGAGCGCCTGCTGTTTCGCACGGCCTTCCTCGCCTGCTTCGGCGTAGCCCGAAGCGAAGATCACCGCCGCGCCCGCGCCGCGCGCGCCCAGCGTGCAGACGGCGTCGAGCACACCGGCTTCCGGAATGCACAGCACCACCAGGTCGATGCCTTCGGGCAGCGCGTCCACGCTCTTCACGCACGGGCGGCCGTTGATTTCCTCGCTGCTGCGCGACACGAGATGGATCGCGCCCGCAAAGCCGAAACGCTCCAGGTTCTGCAGCACGAAGTTGCCGAACGAGCGGGGATCGGCGGAAGCACCGACGATCGCGATCGAGCGCGGCTTGAGCACGCGTTCGACGGACAACACGCCGCCTGCTTCGGAGAGTGACTTACTCATCAGGTCATGCCTCTTCTTGATTGCGATCCCGGCACTGGCAAACCAGGATCAGTTCGATTGAGAACCATTCTGGCATACCACAACCGCTTTCTCAATACACCAGAAGCACATTTACCAGGTTAGTGTTTTCCCCTAACAGCACCCACCCGGGCCACCTATCAAACGGCATCTCATTGATTTTAATGTCTTTTAATTGTCGCTCGACGTACATCCAGCAAACGGCGCGACCGTATAAGAAAAACGCCGACTTGAATGCCACAACATCATATTGGTATATTTAAGCCATCCGAACCCCAACGACCGTCCTTTCCATGAAACCTGTAGCCGACCTGACCGCCGAACGCGACGGCGCAGCGCCCGCCCATCCGGCAGCCGCGCCCCGTATGCGAGCGAGTCTCGCGAACGACATTCGCGAGACGCTTCAGGCCGAGATCGAAACTGGCCAGCTCGCGCCGGGCATGCCGATCGACGAGCGTGCGCTCGCTGCGCGCTTCAACGTGTCGCGCACGCCGGTGCGCGAAGCGCTTCAGCATCTCGCGGCGCGCGAGCTGGTGATGATCTCGCCGCGCCAGGGCATGACCGTGGCGCGGCTGTCGATCGCCAAGGTGCGCTCGATGCTGGAGTACATCGGGGAACTGGAGGCGCTGTGCGCACGCTTTTGCGCAAGGCGCGCGAGCGACACCCTGCGCGAGGCGCTCGACCGAGCGCTGATGGCGTGCCAGCAGGCCGCAGTGGAAGGCGACGCCGGCGAGTACGCACGCGCCAATGCGCTTTTTCACGACACGATCTACGAAGGCAGCCGCAACGAGTGCCTCGCCGACCAGATTCGCGCCGCGCGCCGCCAGTCGGCGCGCTACCGCGTGGCCGACCTGCGCAACCGCAGCCAGATCAGCCGCTCGCTCCAGGAGCACTTCGAGATCGCGCGCGCCATCCAGGCCGGTGACGAAGCGAAAGCCGCCGAGGTGATGCGGCGTCACGTTCCCGCGGGCACGACCGGCTTTTCCGAATTCCTCGCCGCCGTGCCACGCCACTTCTTCGACTTCGGCACCGACTGAGATATCCAGTCATCCTGAATAATCCATACGGAGACACCATGCCCCGCTCCATCGACGTCCCAGGCCTCTCGCATAACGCCCCGATTCCGGTGGGCGCCCGCGTGGCCAACGTGCTGTGCTCGTCGGCGATCGCCGGCAAGGACCCGGCCACCGGCAAGCTCGCCGCCGGCCCCGCCGACCAGGCCCGCCTCGCGTTCGACAACCTCGAGCGCTTTCTCGACGCAGGCGGTGCGACGCTCGCGGACGTCGTGAAACTCACCGTCTATGTGAAAGACGATAGCGTGCGCGAACACATCAACGCGCACTGGCTCGCCTTCTGGCCCGACCCGGCGCAGCGGCCCGCACGCCATATCGTCGTGCACGACCTGCAGCACGGCATGGCTCTTCAGCTCGAAGCAATGGCCGTCGCGCCCTGAACGCGCGGCCTCCACCACCAACGTCAAGCAACGCAGCGCATCCCTCCATTCATTGAAAAAGGTTCCAACGTGATCATCGACTCCCACGCCCACGTCGTCATGCCACCGCAAAGCTTCCGCTACATGGCGGAGCTCGTTGGCGGCCGCGCCAACCCGTCGACCAACCCGAACATCCCGGATGAAGCGGTGCGCAAGCAGGCCGAGGAACTCGTGCGCAGCATGGACGCCGTCGGCACCGACGTTCAGTTCATCTCGCCGCGCCCCTACCTGCAAATGCATTCGGTGAAGCCGGCGCGCGTGACCGAGCTGTGGACGCGTCACTGCAACGACCTGATCAAGCGCTTCGTCGACATGTTCCCGGACCGCTTCCGTGGCGTGGCCGGCCTGCCGCAGTTCATGAACGAATCGCCCGCCGAAAAATGCGTGGCCGAACTGAAGCGCTGCGTGAATGAACTGGGCTTCGTCGGCACGCTGCTGAACCCCGATCCGACCGAAGGCGAGGGCCCCGCGCCGGCCGGCCTCGGCGATCCGTTCTGGTATCCGCTCTATGAAACGATGACGGCGCTCGACGTGCCCGCACTGATCCACTCGGCCGGCAGTTGCAGCCCGCGCGAGTCGTACACGCTGAAGTTCATCAACGAAGAAAACATCGCGGTCATTTCGCTGCTCGAATCGGACGTGTTCCAGAAGTTCCCGAACCTGAAGATCGTGGTGGGCCACGGCGGCGGCGCGATTCCCTACCAGATGGGCCGCTTCCGTTCGTGGGCCGTGCGCCGCAATCATCCACAGACTTTCGACGAACAACTGCGCAAGCTCTACTTCGACACCTGCAACTACTCGAAAGATTCGATCGAGCTGCTGCTCAAGGTGGCCGGCACCGACAACGTGCTGTTCGGAACCGAAAAGCCGGGCACGGGCAGCGCGCGCGACCCGATCTCGGGCCGCGACTACGACGACATGAAGCCGGTGATCGAAAGCATCGAGTGGCTCACCGAGGAACAACGCAGGAACGTGTTCGAGTGCAATTGCCAGCGCGTCTATCCGCGTGCGTTCCGCCACTATCAGGAGGCCTGAACATGGCCATGACCGCTGAAGAAAACGATCTGCTCACGCGCGTCGAAAACGGCGCGCCGATGGGCGAGATGATCCGCCAGCATTACTGGATCCCTGCCGTGCCGTCGGCGAAGCTCGAAGCGGATGGCGCGCCCGTGCTGGTTCGCCTGCTTGGCTCGAACTACGTGGCGTTTCGCGGCACCGACGGCAAGGCCGGCGTGATCGACGAGCTTTGCCCGCACCGCAAGACCTCGATGATGATGGCGCGCAACGAGAATAACGGCTTGCGCTGCATTTTCCACGGCTGGAAGGTGAACGTGGAAGGCCAGGTGGTCGAAGCGCCGAACCAGGTCGGCGACCAGGCGCAGTTCTGCAAGCGCGTGAAGACGAGTCAGTACGGCGTGGAGGAGCGCGGCGGCATCGTCTGGATATGGCTCGGCAAGGGCGGCGAGAACGCCGGGCCGCCGCGCTTCCCCGACCTGCCGTTCACTCAGCTGCCCGCCGGGCAGCGCTCGGTCACCTGCGTCGAAGTGCCGACCAACTGGGTGCAGGGCGTCGAGGCGTCGATGGATTCGTCGCACGTGGGCGTGCTGCACGAATCGACCACGCAGATCACGGCTGGTGGCGGCAACGAACGCATGCACATGACGAAAGCGCTCGCGCCACGCCTCGAGTTCGAGGACCGGCCATACGGCTATCGCTACGCCGCGCTACGCGATTTGCCCGACGAAAAGGTCTATGCACGCGTCAACAATTTCGTGATGCCGTGGTACGGCATCATCTGCGCGCCGGACTCGAACGGGCCGAGCACGGTGTTCTTCTCCACGCCCGTGGATGACGTCACGCACCGCGCCTGGTTCGTGCACTTCAACCCTACGCGCAAGCTCGGCATGACGGTGATGTCGGCTACGCCGGATGTGTGGAACTTCCCGCCGCTGCCGCCGGGAACGCGCGAAACCGGCTTCGGGCAGAACCGCGACCTCATGAAGCGCGGCCACGCCACCGGCTTTCACCAGCACCTGGGGACCGAAGACTTCGCGATGTTCCTCGGCCAGGGCCCGATTGCGGACCGCACCACCGAGCAACTCTGCTCCGCCGACGGCGCCGTGCTGCGCGTGCGCGGGCTGCTGCTCAAGTCGGCACGCGAGTTCATGGCCGGCAAGACGCCCACGCTCGCCGACAACCCCGAACTCGACTACTCGCGCGCGATCTCGATCGGCGGCGTGCTGCCGGTCGGTTCGGACTGGCGTTCGCTGACCGATGCCACGTAATCGTATGCAATCCTACGTAAGCCACCGAATTACACCCGCATAACACCGTATCTCCGGAATGACTTCGATGCTTGCTCCCCTGCTGCTCACGCTGCGCGTCGCGGCGATCGACACCCCGACTTCGCTCATCAAGTCGTATACGCTCGAAGCGGCCGACGGCGCGTTGCTGCCCGGCTTCGAGCCTGGCGCGCACCTTCAGGTCGAGATCCCGTCCCCGACGGGCGGCGTACCGCAGTGGCGTTCGTATTCGCTGATCCATCTCGATCCGTCCGTCGATCCTCGCGGTGGCGTTCCGGCCTACCGGCTCGGCATCCGCCGCGAGGACGAAGGCCGCGGCGGCTCGCGCCACATGCATGCGCTGGAAGTGGGCGCCACGCTCAACGTGCGCGCGCCGGTCAACCATTTCCGGCTCGCCGCGCCGCCGCGCGTGCTGCTCGTCGCGGGCGGCATCGGCATCACGCCGATCGTCTCGATGGCCAGCGCCCTCGCCGCACAGCAACGCGAATTCGAGCTGCATTTCAGCGGCCGCACGCTCGAGGCGCTGCCCTTCGTCGATGAACTCCGCGCGCTCGCGGGCAAAAGGCTCGTGCTGCACGCCGACGACGATCCGGCCACGCGCCTCTCGGTCGACGCGTTGCTCGACGGCGCTCAGGTGAACCAGCCGATCTACGTGTGCGGACCGGCGGGCATGATCGAAGCGGTGCTTTCAGCGGCGCGCCAGCGCGGCTGGCATGAATGTGATCTGCACTACGAGCTGTTTGCCGAGGCCGTGGCGCACGAAGGCGACGCCGCATTCGAAGTCGAACTGAAGTCATCGGGCAAATGCTTCACGGTGCCCGCCGACAAGTCTCTGCTCGATACGCTGATCGAAAACGGCGCCGACGTGATGTACGACTGCCGCGCCGGCTACTGCGGACTGTGCACGACCAAAGTGAGCAGCGGCGAGATCGAGCATCGCGACGTCTATCTCTCCGAGGCGGACAAGGCCAGCGGCAAGGTCATGCAGGTTTGCGTGTCGCGTTGCAAGAGCGGCCGCCTCGTGCTCGACCTCTAACACTTTCCACGCAATTCAAGCGGAATCCAGAATGAGCAAAATCCTGGTTACTTATGAACTCGACGGCCCGGTCGCCCTGATCGGCCTGAACCGCCCTGACAAGCGCAACGCGATCAACGAAGACGTGATCGCCCAACTGCGCGCCGCCGTCATGCGCGCGGGCGAAGAAGCCGACGTTGGCGTGCTGTTCGGGCACGGCGGCAATTTCA
Organism: Paraburkholderia sp. BR10936; assembly: GCF_040965735.1. NCBI lineage: Bacteria > Pseudomonadati > Pseudomonadota > Betaproteobacteria > Burkholderiales > Burkholderiaceae > Paraburkholderia > Paraburkholderia sp. BR10936. The sequence continues at coordinate 182,347 of NZ_JBFRCM010000013.1, read as the reverse complement.
GCGCGGGTCTTGACCTGCGCGAAGCGCTTGCGCGCGCAACCGGTGAGACCGCGGCCCCGCGCAAGCGCCGCCGCCACTCATGGCACGAAGTGTTCGACATCATTGCGCGCGGACCGATTCCTTTCGTCGCGGCGCTGCACGGCGCCGTGGTGGGTGGCGGCCTCGAGCTCGCGACGGCGGCCCACGTGCGCGTGGGCGACTCGACAGCGTTCTTCGGCCTGCCCGAAGGCCAGCGCGGCATCTTCGTGGGCGGCGGCGGCACGGTGCGCATTCAGCGCGTGATCGGCTACACGGTCATGGCCGACCTCATGCTCACGGGGCGCCTGCTCTCGGCCGAAGAAGGCTTACGCGAGCACGTCATCACGTATCTCACGCCGCCGGGCGAAGCGCTCGCCAAGGCGAAGGAGCTGGCCGCGAAAATCGCCCAGAACGCGCCCGATACGAACTGGCGCATCACCAACCTGCTGCCGCGCGTGAACGATCTTTCGCACGAGGACGGCCTCTTCCTTGAATACATGAGCTCGAATATGGCGCGCTCGCCCGAAACCGCGAAGCGCCTGCAGGCGTTCGTGGATGGCAAGGCGAAGCCGCTCGAGCGCCCCGACACCCGCAAGACCACGGCATAACGACAGCGTGAGGCGCAACGAATCATGAATGCATCAAACGAACTGAATCCGCAGGAAGCGGTCGCGCGCGAAGCGGCGCTCGCGCACGTGAAGGCTGCCGAGAAGACAGCCGCGCAAATCCCGGTCGGCGACGCTGCGCCGCGCCCGGTCGCGCAGGCCGCCGTGATCGGCGCAGGCACGATGGGTGGCGGCATTGCGATGGCGCTGGCCGCCGCGGGCATCCCCGTGACGCTGATCGACGCGAACGAGGAAAGCCTCGCGCGCGGCCTCGCCCGCATTCGCGACAACTACGAAAACAGCGTGAAGCGCGGCAAGCTCGACGCCGCCGTGCGCGACGAGCGTCTCGCGTGCATCACGAGCTCCCTCTCGATCGCCGACGTGAAGAACGCCGACATCGTGATCGAGGCCGTATTCGAAGACCTCGCGCTCAAGCAGGGCATCTTCCGCGAGCTGGACGTGCACGCGAAGCCGGGCGCCGTCCTCGCCACCAACACCTCGGGCCTCGACATCGACGAGATCGCCGCCGTTACGAAGCGCCCCTCCGACGTGGTGGGCGCGCACTTCTTCAGCCCCGCGCACGTCATGCGCCTGCTCGAAGTCGTGCGCGCCGCGCAAACCGCCGACGACGTGATCGCCACGCTCATGGATCTGGGCCGCCGCATGGGCAAAGTGTCGGTGCTCTCGCGCATCTATCCGGGCTTTATCGGCAATGCGCTCTTTCGCAACTACAACCGCGAAGCGCACTTTCTTGTCGAAGACGGCGCGCTGCCGCACGAAGTGGATGCGGCGCTCAAGGCGTTCGGCTACGCGATGGGCATCTTCGCCGTGCACGACATGGCCGGCAACGACGTGGGCTACCAGACGCGCAAGGCGCAGATGGCGACACGTCCCACCGACCGCCGCTGGAACGATCTCATCATGAAGCTCGTGGAAATGGGCCGGCTCGGCCAGAAAAGCGGCAAGGGCTGGTATCGCTACGAGGCGGGCAGCCGCGAGCCGCAGCGCGACGAAGAACTGGAGCGCTTCATCGTAGAGGAATCGGAACGCATGGGCATTACCCGCCGCCCGATATCCGCCGGGGAAGTCGTCAAGCGCTGCGTGTACGGCATGATCAACGAAGGCGCGAGGCTGCTGGAACAGGGTATCGCGCTGCGTGCGAGCGACATCGACGTAGTTTACGTGACGGGCTACGGCTTTCCCGCGCACCGCGGCGGCCCGATGTACTACGCAGACCAGATCGGCCTGGCGAACGTCTATCGCGACATCCAGCGGCTCCATGAGGAGTATGGCTACTGGTGGAAGCCCGCACCGCTCCTGGAAAAGCTCGCGGCGGAGAACGGCCGCTTCGGCGATCTTTGATGCAACCGCTGTCCCGCAGCCGCCGCGCGTACGCGCACGGCGGCCGTTCCGGCGCCCGGCCGAACGGGCGACGCTTTCACTCTTCGCCCTGCTCGGCGTCGAGCGACCCGGCCTCGGCCGAAGCCGTTTCGCGCGCGTGGCTCATCGGCGCGTCGTTGAAGAACTCGGCCGGCAAGGTGGCGAGGAACTCCGAGAAGCCCGCGTCGCCGCCCGGCGAATGCTGCGCCATGACTTCCTCGGCGGTCGCCTCGTCGCCCGAAAGCAGCGCTTGCGCGAGGCGCTGGTGGTCGGCGATCACCTTCTCCCGGCGGCTCGGCGCCAGAAACAACTTGGGGCGATAGCGTGAAATCAGGCGGCGAATCGCCCGGATCTGCTCGGCCAGGTAGTCGTTGTGGCAGGCCTGACAGATCACCTCATGGAATTCGGCATTGCTGCGCGCAAAACGGCGGGCGTCGCTCTGGTTCAGCGCTTCCACGCCTTCGTCGATCGTGCGCTGCAGTTCCACGCGCTGCTCGTCGTTCATGCGGCGGGCGGCCAGGCGCGCCGAAACGGCTTCCAGCTCGTGCAGCAGTTCAAGCATGTTCCGCAGCTGCGGGACCGTCATCTTTGTCACGAACACGCCCTGGCGCGGCACGATCTGCACATACTGCTGCGCGGCAAGCTGCTGCAGCGCCTCGCGAATGGGCGTGCGCGACACATTGAAGCGCGCGGCGAGCGCGCGCTCGTCGAGCGCGGCGCCCGGCACGAGTTCGCCTCGCTCGATTTCCGATTCCAGGAGCGCCTTGATTTCGGCGGACCGGCTCAGTTTGGGTGGCAGACTCATTGAATGGCTGACAGTGGGTTCGAAGGGCCATATCGGCGGCTTGCAACTGCCGATGGCGTTTAAAATCCATATGATACCGTCAGGTATACCAAACGCCCAACTGTGTGTTACCCCAATGAAAAGGGAATGATCGAGTCGCCGGAGGGCATCCGTGCGCGCGGACAGCAACTCAACCCACGCAAGAGAGTGGCATTCTCCGTACCCCGGCTTGGCGCCCCCAGTGCTTCGCGCGCGAATGCCCGCCAGGTCCATGCGGTCCTGGCGGGCATGTAGACAAACGGTTTGAACCGGCCGACCGGTCGAGTAGGATTCCTTAAAAAAGCGCCGGCACCCAGAAACTCAATCCAGCTACCGGCGCGTCGCGAAACGATTAGAAAGTGTGTCGAATACCGATCTGCATAGCCAGCTGGTTGGCCGTGGTCGATGCGAGGTTACCGTACAGCGAGCCGCCAGCTCCCGGAACCGAGTACGGCGTCGAAACGAGGAAGCTGTCCGCGAACTTCTGCCCTGCGAACGCATGCTGGAATACGCCGAACATGTAGACGTCGGTGCGTTTCGAAAGGTGATAGTCCACGCCGGCGCTGTAGAGGTCGTACTTGCCAAGGCGGTGCTGGTCTACATAAGTGAACCCGCCGCCCACCGTGAGCATCGGCGAGATCCTGTAGCTCGTGCCGACCTCGTAGGCGTTCACCGTGACGACACCACGCGGGCTCTTCGACGCATTCGTGTACGTGTACAACCCATTGACCGACCACGCATCGTTCAGGTTCACCATGCCGCCAACGGCAACCGTGTAGATCGACTCCGCGTCGAGCGCAACCTGCGCCATCGTGCCGACGCCGCGCGTTGCGTTGCCGCCGTCCGTCTTTGTGATCACGGCAGCCATCGAGTACGGTGCGTTGAACGTGCCGGTCGGGCTGTACTTGATGCCGCCGCTAATCACGCGCGGGTTACCGGTCGGCGTGCCGCCGAAAGCGCCTGCGATATTGCTGAAGCCGTACATCACGCCCGCGCCGAAGCCATGCCAGTTAGGCGTTTCGTAGCGCACCATGTTGCTCACCGGCTCGCCCGCGAGGCGGTCAATGTCGTAGGCGCCGTGGAACGCATACGAAGGCGCGAACTGCGCGACGTTCGTGTAATAGGAGATGTAGTCGTAAATGAAGTCGTAATCGTAGCCGGCGATCAGCGTACCGAACCTGTCGCTCGACAGTCCCACGAAAGCGCGGCGTCCGAACAACGCGCCGCCGTGGCCCGCGGCGCCGGTGTTCAGCGAAAAGCCGTTCTCCAGCGTGAAGATCGCCTTCAGTCCGCCCCCCAGATCCTCCACGCCTTTCAAGCCCCAGCGCGACGCCTGGTTGATGCCGTCATCCATTTTCCAGAGCGAATGACCGCCCGCGTTGCTCACATAGGTGAGGCCATTGTCGATAATCCCGTACAGCGTCACGCTGCTTTGCGCGTGCGCGCCACCCGCCATCACGGCCGCTATCGCGCCCGCCAAAACCTTCTTCTTCACTTGACGATCTCCTGAAATTGCGGGCTTTTTCACCCGCTTTTATTGCTGGTGTATTCCCATCGGCTGGCGCCGGCTTCGAACTACTTGCTGCGAGAGAGGTGGCGCGAGGCCAGGAAGTAATGGACAGCCGACCATCCGAGCGCCACGCTGACCGCCAGCATCGCGTAACGAATGCCGTGAGCCGAAGCATCGTGACAGGCCGACGCGAAGACTCCCTGACCTGCGGCAACTGCGCCATGCAGGCCGTGTGCGCCGCCAGCCGCGCAAACCAGCTTGAACTGGCCTTGCGTGAACAGGCGTGCCGCAAGGTGATCGCTCAGGAATCCTACAGTGGTCGGACCCAAACCCTGACCCACCAGATTCATGAGCAGGAACACACAGGCCGACGCGGTGGCGCGCATGCGCGGTTCGACGATGCCGTGCACGACGGCGAAGGTCGGGCCATTCCACATGCTCAGCATGATCGTGGCGCAGAAGATCAGTGCCACCGCGGCGGGCCATTGCCCGAGGGTGAGGCCGAATGCCACGAGCGGAAAGCCGATCGCCGTGCCGAGCGCGGGCACCCAGGCATACCAGCGCCGATTCTTCACGCCCAGCGAGTCGGCGAGCAGGCCGCCCAGCGGGTTGCCGAGCAAACCGCCCACACCGATCATGAGGCCGAAGATCAGCCCGGCCTGCGCGAAGCTCAGGCCGTACACGCGGTTCAGATAGACGGGGATGAACAGGTTGACGCCGTACTGCGCGAACCCTCCGATCACGGTGCCGAGCAGCATGTGCACGAAGGCGCGGCTCTTGAACAGAACGGCGAGCACATCGCGCAGCGGCGGCACGGGGGCCGCAGCGTGCGCACCGCCCTCCTCCGCCCCGCCGCGCTTCGGTTCGCGCAGCGTGACCCAGGCAAGCAGACCGAAGATGAGTCCCGGGAGGCCGACCACGAAGAACACCGGGCGCCAGCCCATGTGCTGCACCATCAAGCCGCCGCCTAGCGCGCCGGCAAGCACGCCGATGGGCGGCCCGAACGCATAGATGGAGAGCGCGCTCGCGCGGCGGCGCGGGCCAAACTGGTCGGAAATCAGCGAGTGCGCGGTGGGTGTGCTGCCGGCCTCGCCAATGCCCACCCCAAGTCGGTAGAGCAACAATTGCCAGTACGCGCCGGCAGTGCCGCACAGCGCCGTCATGACCGACCAGGCACCAATAGAAAGCGCGATCAGCACGACACGGTTGAAACGCTCGGCGAGACGCGCGATCGGCAGGCCCAACAGCGAATAGAAGATCGAGAACGCGAGCCCGTTCAGCAGCCCGAGTTGCAGGTCGCTCAGGTTCATCTCGATCTTCATCGACTGGCCGACGACCGCGATGATGATCCGGTCGACAAAACTCGACGCATAGATCAGAACGAGGAGTAGCAGAAACCAGCTGCGGTACCAGCCGGTTTCGGACCTCGCTCCGATGTTCGGGGCCGTCAGTTCCTTCATTGTGGTGTCTCCGAGGTGAACCGTACGTCATGTTCGGCTCGCCGTTTGTATGCCACAAAGCGTCTGTGGGATTTTTTGAGGATTCTGTAGCATATTTTTTGGGTGCGCAAGGCTAACTCGCGTCAAAGGCATCCTCGTTTTCACTAGGACGAATCGTCTAATCAATGCAGTCCCGGCGACCGGATAAGTCCTGGGAAGCCGCAAATGCGCGCTGGCCAAGGCGCAGACGGGCGCGAGCCGGCAAACGGGTAACGCATGGAAAGGGTGAGACGCGACAATCAGCGATTTGTTGCGCACGCAACGAACATGATCGAACAGCTTGTCACCAATCTGGCGCCATTTACTGTTTGATGTTTGGCGCCAAAGGTGCTACGAGTGGTGTGGCGAACGCGGTGCCCGCCCTCGAACGCATCGTTGCGGTCGATGTGCGCGAGGGGGCGTGAAGTCAGCCGGTCAGAGAAGCCGCGATGGCCTTCCTGAACGGCATCAGTTTCGAAGCCGCGCGCAGCATGAACTCGCGCGCCAGTTTCGCGGGCGCGGTGTTGTTCGTATAGACGTCAGTGATGAACCGGGTCGCGAGATAGAGCGGCTTCGTCGCGCGGCGGTGCTGGGTTTCATAGCGCTGCAAAACCGAGGGAGCCCAGATATCGAAGCCGCTTTTGTGCGCCTCGATGATTCGGTTACCTAATGTTTCCACGCCGAGCAGACCGAAATTGAATCCATGCGCGGTCACCGGATGCATGCCCACCGCGGCGTCGCCCACGGCCGCAAAGCGTTTGCCGACGAAGCGCTCCGCATAAACGGCCACGAGCGGATACACATGCCGCGTGCTCGCCAGCTTCATCGCGCCCAACCTGTGCATGAAACGATCCTCGATATGGCGCGCGAATGCGTCGGGCGCAAGCGCGGCGATCTCGTTGACGTGGCCCACGGGCAGCGTGAGTACGACCGACGACTGATGCGCGTTCGTCGAGCGCTCCGCGTTCATGGGCAGCAACGCGAGCGTCTGATCGTAGCCGAACCATTCCCACGCGGCGTGCTCGTGAGGCGCTTCGTGTGTCATGCGGCAAACCAGCATAGCCTTGCCGAAATCGTGCATGTTGGCAGCAATGCCCATCATCTTGCGCGTAGACGAGAAGCGGCTGTCCGCCGCGACGATCAACTTCGCTGAGAGCGTTTCACCCCTCTCCAGTGTCACGCTCGCCTGATCCTCACCGGCGTTCACCGCGCTGACCTGTTGCGCTGCCAGCAGCGTCACGTCGCCATGCTCCGCCGCGCTTTGCCGCAGCGCCTCGTAGGCGGCCTTGCGAATCAGGTGATTGGGGACCAGCCAGCCCAGTTCCGTGTGTCCGCTCAGGTCGTGCCCGATCTCGAGCGCCCCCGGCGAGGGACCATTGAATACCCTCGCGCTGCGAAGCGGCGCACGCGCGTGCGGGTCAATGAGATCCCAAAGCCCGAACCTGCGCATCGCGCGCACCGACTTCTGGGTCAGCGCGATCTCGCGCCCGTCGAACTGCGGCTCGCTGATGTCGGCGAGGCACTGCTGCTCGACGATGACGATCTTGAGGCCAACACCACTGAGCGAGCGCGCGAGACACAGCCCCACCGGTCCGGCGCCCACGATTACGATATCTGCTTGCATGAACCGAACGATTGGAATGTGATTCAGACGGGTTGATCGGTTTGATCGGCCTGATCGGCCGTTGCGATGCCGCGTTCGCGCAGGGCTTCGACCATGAGCGCGTCCATCGACTTCACGTGCCAGGCGAACCATTCGCGCAGTTCGCTCACCAGTTGCCGCCCGGTGTCGAAGCGCCCCTCGTCGGCGACTTGCCTGCGCACCTCGCGGGCCACGTTCAGGACGTGCCGATGCTGGCTCCCATGACAATGGCGCGGACCAAAGTTCATCTCCTCCATCCATGCCTCTTCCTGCGCGAAATGCTGCTTCGTATGCGCCGCCCACGCGTCGAACGCGCCGAGCCAGGTTTCGTCGCTCGCGCACGCGAGCGCGTCGACCAGCGCGACGAATTCGGCATGCATCGTATCGGTCATGGGTTCGCCCAGTTGCAGATCGGGCGCAAGTGTCGGCGAGGTGCGCGGCGCGGGTGAATTCATCAAGGGGGTGACTGCGCTCAGGAACGGTCCGAAAGCCCACTCGGGCAATTTTTCAAGATACCCGGGCGCATGAGATTGCGCGCTGATTTTTAGCAAACGTCGCACGACCGGTCGGTGAGGCCGATGGACGCGGCCCGCCCACATGCAGGCAAAGCGATCAGACGAAAAGAAACATCGATTCCGGCGCAGCGCGGTGAGCGCGGGCCGCAAACGTGGAAGGATGCGAGAAAAGGTGCCGCAGACGTAAAAACACGAAGCCGCGCGGCGCGCGGCTCAAACCAGTTCGGCGAGATTGACGAGGGCGCGGTCGCCGTCGGACTGCGCTTCGTCTTCGGCGCGGAAAGTCTTCTCGCTGTACGCGATGACCTTGAACCCGCCGCCTGCCGAACGCTCTATGGTGATACCCCAGTGCCAGCCGCCTTCCTGTTCAAATACGTGTAGCTTCGGACTCGATGGTTGGCTCGGCGATTGAAAAATATTCATTTGAAGCCTCCCGTGGTGGGAATATCGTCTCCGACGATTGCCTGGATAAGAATCAGTCTAAAAACCTCCTTGCTGCGACGCAATACGGAATTACGTGGACGTGAGAACCCTGAGGCGTTGCGCATTATTCGAGAAGTACCCCGGTGACTATTCGACGCCTGGCAAACGCAAATGCCGCCAGCCACGCTCCCATTCCTGAGTGCGAAACAGCGAGAGCCCGATGACTACCGTAACGAATGCCACGACGCATGCCGCGTCCCCCTATCAGCTCGATCTTTCGCGGCATGCTCGCCGCGCACTGCTGGAAGGACCCACGCCGATCCAGCCCTTGCCGCGGCTACGCCACGAACTGGGGGGCGTCAATGTCTATGTCAAGCGCGACGATCTGACTGGCCTCGGCGGCGGCGGCAACAAGCTGCGCAAGCTGGAGTTCCTGATGGGCGAAGCGCTGGCTGCGGCCGCGGACACCATCATCACTGTGGGCGCGCGCCAGTCGAACCATGCGCGCTTGACGGCGGCTGCGGCGGCGCAAGCGGGCCTGCAGTGCGAACTCGTGCTCACGCGAGCCGTGCCGCGCGCGGATTTCGAGTATCTGGAGAACGGCAACATCCTGCTCGACGACCTGCTCGGCGCACGCGTGCACGACCTGCCCGGCACGGCCAACGCACTGGAGTTCGCCCAGGCCCGCGCCGACGAGCTGCGCGCCCAGGGCCGCAAGGTCTACGTGTGCCCGCTGGGCGGATCGAGCCCGGTCGGATGTCTGGGGTACGCGGCGTGCGCCGCGGAAATCATGACGCAGGCCCATGCACAGGGTTTGAGCTTCGCACGCGTCGTCGTGCCGAACGGCAGCGGCGGCATGCACGCAGGGCTCGCCGCCGGCTTCGCGGCCTTGGGCATCGACCCGAGCCTCGTGCTTGCGTACACCGTGCTGGCGAAGGCCGGGCAGGCCCACGCCGCAACGTTCGAAAAGGCCGGCAAGACGCTCGAGCTGATCGATCAGGCGCGGCGCATCGAGGGCCGCTCGATCGTGATCGACGAAGCCCAGCTCGGCGAAGGCTACGGCATTCCAACCGACGCGATGCGCGAGGCCGTGCGTCTCGTCGCTTCGAAAGAAGGCCTGCTGATCGACCCCGTGTACGGCGGCAAGGCGTTCGCGGGTCTCGTGCACGCCGCGCGATCGGGGCGCCTTGCACGCGGCGAGAACGTCCTCTTCGTCATGACTGGCGGCTTGCCGGGCCTGTTTGCTTATCGCAGTGCATTCTGATGCGTCGCGCGCCGCATTCTAGAATCGTCGAACTGAACGACGAGGGAGTCCACGATGACCGATGACGAACGTGCCATTCGAGAGCTGGTGCAAACCTGGATGGAGGCCAGCCGCGCCGGCGACACGGCCAAAGTCCTGAGCCTGATGACCGACGACGTGGTGTTCACGGTGCCCGGCCAGGAGCCGTTCGGCAAGGCCGAGTTCGCGGCGGCCTCGCAAGCGCAGCAAGACATGCGCATAGAGGGCACGGCTGAGATCGTGGAACTGCAGGTGCTGGGCGATTGGGCCTTTCTGCGCAATCGCATCGATATAACCATTACGCCGCCGGGCGCGCCCCAGCCCATACGCCGTGCAGGCTACACGCTCACGCTGGTGCGCAAGGACGCGAGCGGACGCTGGCTGCTCGCGCGTGACGCCAATCTCGTGGCGCCTAAGGCGTAAATTCCCCGCCGCGAACGCGGTCGGCGCCGCTACAAACCACGATCCTGCCGCCGCGCTCCAGGCCGCCGGCGGCGCGGGCGCACCCGCTTGCTTTCACCGCTGAAAGAGAACCGCCCCGCGCGACGGGCCTCGCAGCGTTACGTCCCTTTTTCGAATCAGAAAAGCTTATCGATTCCTTCAGTTTATTGAGTTTCCCTTAATCGTTCGGTTGCGGCAAAGTGACGCTCATACGCTCGGAGCCACTCCTTGAACCAACGCATCGATCCCTCCCTACTTGCTGTGCCCGACCTGTCGTACGCGACGTTGCACTCGGGCATTGCCCTGCCGTTCCTGGAGCGCGGCGATGGCGAGCCGCTGCTGTTCGTCCACGGATCGCTCTGCGATTACCGCTACTGGATGCCGCAGCTCAACGGCCTGTCGGAGCATTTTCGCTGCATCGCGCCGAGCCTGAGCCATTACTGGCCCGCGGCCGACGCCTGTATCCAAGGCGATTTCGGCTGGGAGAGCCACGTCACCGAGTTGGCCGATTTCATCGCCGCGCTGGGTCTCGAATCGGTGCACCTCGTGGGACATTCGCGTGGCGGCTGTGTGGCGTGGCATCTGGCGCGCCGCTATCCGCGCCTCGTGCGCACGCTGGTGCTGGCCGACCCGGGCGGCCCGCTCTCGCGCGTGGACGACGACGAAGCCGCGCTGCCCCCTGCCACCAACGCACTGCGCACGCGCGCGGCCGACCTCATCCATGCCGGCGAAGTCGAAGCGGGGCTCGAGTTGTTCGTCGACTCCGTGAGCGTGCCGGGCGCGTGGAAGAAAGGCTCGGCGGCGTTTCGCCAGATGGCCATCGCCAACGCCACGACACTGCCCAAGCAGTTGCAGGACCCGCTGCCGCCGTATGCGCCGCGCGCCGCGGGCGAGATCAAGTGCCGCACACTGCTGATCGACGGCCAGCGCAGCCCGCTCATGTTCCGCAACAACGTCGAAGCGCTGGACGAGTGGATCGAGTTCGCGCGCCGCGTCACGATCAAGGGCGCCACGCACGGCATGAACGGCACGCACCCCGACCTCTTCAACACCCACGTCCATACCTTCATCACGCAAGGCTGAGACTTCAGTCACGGCCCGGTTGATAGGTCGCCTGTGGTCGAGGCGACTCAACCGTTGGCCGCAATTCCAGCCGCACCGGCATGCGATTCGGCACCATCGCGAACGCCGTGTTTTCCTCGATCATCGAAGGTTCCTCCGCCCACTGTTCGAGCACACGATGCAGTTTGGGCGCATTCAGCTGATGCAGATTGCCGATGAGCGGCAAGCCGCGCGGGCATGGCAGGTCGCGCACCTGGCGCAGGCGCTGGGCGGTGGATGCGGCGGCGTCCATGGCGCGACGGAGGCGAAGGCGCTCAGTCGAGCGACATGCCCAACTCGGCGGCCATGCGAGCGACGAGCGTTTGCAGGCGCGCGACTTCATCGGCGAGACGCTGCTGTTCGGCGCGTACTGCTTCGAAGTCCGCGAGCGAAACGCTCTCGCCGGCCTCCTCGCGCGCCCCGGGAGCGATGGTCCCCGCGGCGATGAAACTTGCCGTGTTGACCTCGCCGCACATCAGATGCATCCAGCGGCTTTCGCGCTCGCCCGGCGCGCGCGGCAGCTTCACGACGAGCGGCGGCTCGCGTTCGGCCAGTTCTTCGAGGAAGCCTTCGACCGAAGAGACGTCGGCGAACCCGTGCAGGCGCGACGAGTTCAGGCGCAATTCCGCGGCCGTCTGTGCGCCGCGCAGCAGCAGCACCGTCAGGAGCGCAACGGCCTGGCTCGGCACGCCGAGCACGCGGTTCAGGTTGTGCTCGAAGCGCGGCACGCGGCTGCTGCTGCCTTCGAACACCAGGCTCAACAGCTTGAGGTCTTCGATGGCGGCCAGCACTTCGGCTTCGCTCACGTTCATGACCGGCGTGCGCGCGGTCTTCTGGTTGCAGCCGAGCGTGAGTGCGTTGAGCGAGAGCGGATAGGTGTCGGGCACCGTGTGCTGCTTTTCGACCAGCACGCCGACGATACGCGCCTCGATCGGCGAGAGCGCGCGCAATGCGCGCGGCGAGGAAGCATCGGCAGGAGAATTCATGGGCAGATCAGTCCGCTGTGTTTCTGTTGGAATCAGGCGTTCGATCATACGCGCGCCGGGCTTCCTGCAGAAGTCACACATCGCTCAGTCCGCGCTCAGCCCGCGATCAGCTTCAGCCCCGCCGGCAGCGCCTCGCCGAACACCCGGCCCGTGTCGGCCGTATCGAGCGCGACGACTTCGCGCACCATCGTGACCCACGTGGGCGGCGCGTTCGCCGACTCCATCCGACGCACCACGGTCTCGCGCAGCTCGGGGGGCAGGTCGCGCGAACGGTCGCCCGTCATGCGCGCGATTTGCGCGGCGGCGAACATCGCCGGTTCGATCTTCTTCCAGTCGAGCGCGAGAATCGCATCGAGCCAAAGCGCTGCGGTTGGCGGCGGCACCACGCCGTGCGCGCTGCCGTAGAACGGCTGGCGCGCGCCGATGCGGCCCACGGCCCACCACGTCTGATGATTCTCGGTAGGCTTCTGGAGCCGCTGCAACAGCCGCTCGCCGATCTCGATCTTGCGCTCGGCCGCAATCTGCTCGAGCGACGCATAGAGCCGGATCATGTCCGGCACGCCCAGCTTCGCGGCGTCGAAGGGCAGCTTGTGGCGCTTCGCGCCGGCCGCCTCTTCGAGGTACGTCATCGCCGCCAGCACCTCGTCCTGCGGCGCCTCGTTCAGGCCGCCCGCCGCGCGCCGCCAGAGCGTCCACCACTCCGACCACACCTGGCCTTCGCCCACGAACTGGATGCCGTCGTCGAAGAGCGACCAGAGCTGCTCGACGCGCCATTCGTCCAGCGGATAGCCGAAGCCCGGACGCAGACAGAAGCCGGCGAGATTGAGCCACAGGCGTTCGTGATCGGCGGAGCGCCGCCGCTTGCCCGCGCGTTCCCAGAGCGCGCCGAACAGCTCGCGCAGCAGCGGTCCGTCCCAGTTCTGGCGCGGCCCGAGCCGCTCTTCGAGATGCGCGCGCAAGCGCTTCACTTCCTTCGGGTCGACCTTGGCGGAACGCGCGCCGAACACGCGCTCGATCGCCTCGATCGCTTCGTCGAGGCCCGCATGGCGCGACTCGCCGATTGCCGCGCCTGCACCGCCCTCGTGCTCCGCGCGGCGCAGCGCAAATTCGAGCAGCCAGCGCTGCGAAGCATCGTCGGTGGCGATGCAGTGCATCTCCAGGGTGCCGACTTCGGTGAGCGCGGTCGTGAGCTTGACGGGGCGCTCGCGCGCCGTCTTTGCATCGCCGCCTGCGGGCACCACGGTTGCGAGCGGCGGCAGGCGCACGAAGTCGGCTGCCTCGAGGTCGGCCAGCTCGCCGGGTTGCCACGCGGTGTCGGCCACCGTCGATGCGAGGTGGAACTGCACCGGCTGGCCCAGTTGCAAGGCGAACGTACGGTCGTCCAGATGCAGCTCGTGGCCTTCCTCCGTGCCGCGTGGCAGGACGCACACGCCGCGCGGAGCGGCATCGGCTCCCGCGCCTTCATCGAGAACGAGAAAGTAACTGCGCGGCGAGCCGCCGCCGATACGAGGCGCGTTGCCTGCCCTCGCAAGCGCATAGGCGACCGCGCCGCGCGCGACGGCCACGTCGGGCTGATCGTTCTGCAGCACGTTGAGCGGCTCGCCGCGCCACGTGCCGAGCGTATCGGCCAGACGCTGCGCAAGCGAGCGAGCGCGGAACACGCCGCCGTTGAGCAGCAGCGCGTCGGGCATGGGCAGCGCGGCTTCCGGTTCACCGGCAGCGCCAAACAAACCCAGCGCCTCGCGCGACTGCGCCGCGAAGCGCTGCAAGAACGCTGCGATATGGCGCGTGATGCCCGGATCGGCGGCATAGGGCAAGCCGAACTCGACGATCGCCGCGCGCGAGCGGCGCGGCAGGTCGCCGGCAGTGCCCATGGGAAAGAAGCCGTCCACCACGATCTGCGCGACTTCCTCGCGGCCAAGTTGCGTGGTGCGCGCGCCGCCCACGAGCCGCGCGCCCGCGCCGAGCAGCGTGATCGGCACGGACTCGGGTGCGCTCGTGTCGAGCAACTGCTCCTTCGCGACGCGGCAGCGTTCCACGAGCTGCGAAAGGCTCGCCGCGCTCAACCGCGTTTGCGCGTTCGCGAGCCGGCTTTCGGCCAGATGCGCGAGCGCGAGATCCATGTTGTCGCCGCCGAGCATCAGATGATTGCCCACGCCAATGCGCGTGAGCTGCGGCTCGCCGCCCTCGAACTGCACCTTGATGAGCGTGAGGTCGGTCGTGCCGCCGCCCACGTCGCACACGAGCACGAGGCGCGACGCGCCCAGCTCCGCATCGAGCGTCGCGCGATGGTGATACAGCCAGTCGTAGAACGCGGCCTGCGGTTCTTCGAGCAAGCGGAGCGCGGGCAGCAACGCCTGCCGCGCCGCTTCGAGCGTGAGCGCACGCGCGCCGTCGTCGAACGAGGCGGGCACGGTGAGCACCACGTCCTGATCTTCGAGCGGCGCATGCGGGAAACGATGGTTCCACGCGGCGCGCACGTGCGCGAGATAGCTCGCGCTCGCGGTCACCGGCGAAACCTTGGCGACGTCGTCGGGCGCGCCCCACGGCAGGATCGGCGCGAGGCGATCCACCGCTGCATGCGAGAGCCAGCTTTTCGCGCTCGCCACGAGCCGGCCCGGCACCTGCGCGCCGAGCGTGCGCGCGAGGCGGCCGATGACGGCGTCGTCGCCGGGCGTCGGTGCGCGCCACGGCAAACGCAGATCGCCTGCCGCAAGCTCGCCTGCCGCCGGGTGATAGCGCGCGGAAGGCAGCATCTTCTCCGCGCCCACTTCCCCGAGGCCGGTGAGCTGCTCCACGTCGAACACGCGGATGGCGTCGCCGCCAGCCTCCACGTACGCCACGACCGTATTGCTCGTCCCCAGATCGATGCCGACGACGTATTGCTTCATCGGGCTCAGTCGCCTGCTCCGCCACGCACGTCGAACTCGACCTTCCAGCGCTCGTTCGTGCCGCTCGGCATGGCTTCGAGCTCCAGCGTGCCCGCCTCCGTCACGCGCGCGTGCAGCTTCACGGGCACGACTTCGCCGGGCGTGCGGCCTTCGGTCGGCAGCGTGGCCTGGATTTCCTCCAGCTCCTGCAATTCTTCGGGCGACCAGTAGTCGAGCATCGTACCGACCTGATCCAGGCGCCGCACCGAAGAGCCGAAGAAACGGAAGTGCACCGGCTCGCCCACGACGAGGCCGAACTCCTGGGGCGGCAGCGCCGCCTCGGTGCCCTCTTCCATGCCGAACGGCGCGATGCAGAGCGCCGACACCGGCGGCTCGAGCCCAGGCACCGCCGGCATGGCCGATTCGACGGCCACGTAATACGCGCGCGCCGTGCCGCCGCGAATGCGCACGCCCTTGCCGCGCTTCACGTAGCCGTAGTAGGCCGCGCCGCGCGCCACCGCGAGGTCGAGATCGGCACCGCCGAGCAGACGCGCGCTCGCCGCACCCTCGGCCGCGAGCCAGCCGTTGAGGATATCGAGCACGCGTTGCGAGAGCAGCGCCGACTTGAACACGCCGCCGTTGAACAGGACCGCCGTGGGATGCAGGAAGGTCGCGCCTGCGGGCGGCGCGCCAAAGCCTTCGAGTTCCGCGAGCGCCTGCACCTGGCGGCCGAGGAAGGCCGCGAGATGGCGCGTAACGCCCGCGTCCTGCGCATACGGCAGGCCAAGCTGCGTGAGACCGACGCGCGTGCGCACGGCGGGACGCGCGGCGGCGTCCACCTGCGGGAAGAAGCCTTCGAGAATGATCTGCGTGAGTTCGGTGCGCGTGAGTTCCGTGCGGATCGAACCGCCGATCAGCTTCGAACCGCGGCTCGGCACGACGATCGGCACCGTATCGACGGAGGCGTCGCTCAGCAGCGCTTCCTTGGCCGAGCGGCACGCATAGGTCAGCGCGCGCAGTTGCCACGGATCGGCCTGCGTGCCCTGGGTCGCGAGCTTGCGCGCGACGACGTGCGCGAGCGCGAGGTCCATGTTGTCGCCGCCGAGCAGAATGTGCTCGCCCACGGCCACGCGGTGCAGTTCGAGATTGCCTTCGCGCTCGACCACGGCGATCAGCGAAAGGTCGGTCGTGCCGCCGCCCACGTCCACGACGAGGATGATATCGCCGATCTTCACCTCCTTGCGCCACGCGCCGCCGCTTTTCTGGATCCAGCTATAGAGCGCCGCCTGGGGCTCTTCCAGCAGCGTCATGTTGGCGTAGCCCGCCGCTTGCGCCGCCTCGGCCGTCAGCTCGCGCGCGGCAGGGTCGAACGAGGCGGGAATCGTGACAGTGATCTCCTGCTCGCCGAACGGCGCCTCCGGATGTGCGTGATCCCAGGCCTCGCGCAGGTGCGTGAGATAGCGCACCGAGCTTTCGAGCGGCGACACGCGCGTGACTTCGGGCGGCGCGTCGTTGGGCAGAATGGCCGCGCGGCGATCCACGCCGGGGTGGCACAACCAGCTCTTCGCGCTCGACACGAGGCGGATCGGCGTGCCCGCGCCACGGCTGCGCGCGAGCTCGCCCACGGCGTACTCGCGCGTAGTGGTCCACGGCAGCGTGAGGTCGCCCGGCGTCAGCTCGCCCGCATGCGGCAAGTAGAGAAACGAAGGCAGCAGGTCGGGCGATTCCAGCGTGCCCGGCGCCGTCAGCTGGGTCACGTTCAGCACGCCCTGCTGGGTCTTTTCGCCATCGCTGGCGCTGAGGTCGACGTAGGACAGCGCGCAATGCGTTGTGCCCAGGTCGACGCCAATCGAATAACGCGGATCGCTCACAGCTCCACCTCCGCCGGCGCGATGATGCGCGCGTCATGCGTCTTGACGAGTTGCGGCAGCTTGACCTCCTCGACGCGCCAGCCGCGATGCGTGAGGCTGCCGCTGAACGGCGCCTCCCCCACCACGTTACCGGTGAGCCGCACGGCGGCGGCGTCGAAGCCGGCCGGCAGCGTCACGCGCGAGCCTTCGGACTCGCTGCGCACCGGGCGGATCGAAAAGTGGTCGCGCAGCGTGGCGCGGCAGCCTTCGTGGACGATGCGGGCGGCGGCGCCGATATCCGCATCGGCATAACCGGCAATGTCTTCCTCGACGAAATCGACGAAGCGCGCGTTGCGCTGGAGCAGCCCGAGCAACTGGAGCGCGGCGTCGGGCGTAGCTTCCTTGATGACGGTGGGTGCAGGTGCGGGCGCGGGGGCCGGCTTCGCGACCGGAGCCGCGGCAGGCGCAGCGGCGGCGGCCGCGAACCCGCCTTCGCGCAGACGGCGCACGTTGGCGGCGAGCTCGCCGTCGCCAAGGATCGCGAAGAACGATCCCAGCGCGACCGAAAGGCGGCCGAAGAAAGACAGATTCGATTCGGGCATGTAGACGACTCCAATATCGCTTGAGGGCTCGCAGACAAGGCGAGCCGACCTGCCGGGCTCGCAACGAGGCCCGATCGATGCCTGGAAGGAGGCGGCCGGCAGGGGAAACTCGAGCCCGGCTCGGGCTCAAAACCCGTATTTTGCCTTGTCGCGGGCGTAAGCCGGTCAAAATGCGGATTTGGCGAAGGAATGGCGGGCCCGGCGGCGGGCGCCGGGCGTGGGCGTCGCGCGGGCGGCGCGGCTCAACCTGGGCGGTCCGAGGTAGAGAGCTGCGGCCCTAAAAAGGCGCGACAAGGCAGATGAAATGGGGCGCGATTGGACGACAAGCGGCGGGCAAGCGCCCAGGCCTACCCCGTTGCCGTGATTCGCACTCAAGCCCCGGCGCTTTCAGGGGAAGATGGGCGTCGTCGCTTCCGCGCCTTCCACATCGGCGCGCGGAACGTGCTGGGCGATGTTCGCCTCGATCTCCGCTTCGCGCGAGCCGGGCACATCGGCCATGACCAGCAGTTGGCCGTCCTCGATCGGCCCATTAAAGCGCGCGAGCCGGGTATTCGGTTCGTCCACGCCGATCATGCCGGCCACCCACGCGCCGAATATCATGCCCGCGAGGGTCAGCGCGACGACGACCCCGCCCGTGATATCGAAATTCGCGGGCGGAAACATCAGCGCGACGAGACCGACGACGGCGCCGGTCGCCGCGCCGAACATCACGCCGCGCTCCAGCGCATGCACGACGTCGCTGCGCTGCAGCAGCGAGGCCTCGGGCAAGCGCTCGAGCCCCACACTATGATTGGCGAGCACATGGATATGACGCCACGTGATGCGCGCGCGCAGCAGATCGTCGACGATCGCCTGCGCCGTGGTGGTGTCGGGAGCGAGGAAATAGAGGCGTCTCATGATGGCCCTCCTTCGGTCATGCGGCGAGCCGCTTGCAACCGGCTCGCTGCCACATGACCACGATGCGATTCCGATCATCCTACGCCTGAGTGTCCGTCAGCGCGACAGCCTGCCACGCGTTTGCGCTACAACCCAGGCGCGTCGAGCCGCCTAGATCTCGACGCGTGCACCGACCTCGATCACACGATTGGCTGGAAGCTTGAAGAACGCGGCGATATTCCCGACGTTGTGCAGCATCACCGCGAAAAGGCGCTCACGCCAGAGCGACATGCCATGGCCGCGCTTCGGCACCACCACGGCGCGGCTGAGGAACCACGACGTCTCGTCGAGATCGAACGTCAAATCCGCGGACTTGTAGGCGGCGAGCGTGCATGGCAAGTCCACCTCGTCCTTGAATCCGTAATTGATGACGACGCAGTAGCAGCCCGGGCATAGCAGTTCGACCATCACGCGCTCGCTCTCGGCCACCCATGGCACGTCCTTCGTTTTCACGCTCAGGAATACTACGCGTTCGTGCAACACCCGGTTGTGCCGCAAGTTGTTGACGAGCGCGTGCGGTACCGCGTCGGCGTTCGGCGTGAGGAAGATCGCCGTGCCGCCTACGCGCACCGGCGAACTCTCGAGCAGCGTCGCGAGATAAGGCTTGAGGGGCTTCTTGCCGGCGCGCACGCGCGCCTCGGCCGCCATCATTTCCCAGCCCTTGCCCCAGGTCGCCATGACCGTGAACATCAGTGCGCCGATCACGAGCGGGAACCAGCCGCCGTCCACGATCTTGAGCAGGTTGGCCGAGAAGAACATGGCGTCGATCACGAAGAAGAACGCCGTGGCGAACACGCACAGCACCCAGTTGTAGTGCCACGCGTAACGCACGACGAAGAACGTGAGGAATGTCGTGATAAGCATGGTGCCTGTCACGGCGATGCCGTAAGCGGAGCCGAGCGCCGTCGACGAACGGAAGCCCACCACCGCCGCGACCACGGCGACGAGCAGGATCCAGTTGATGCCGGGCACGTAGATCTGCCCGATTTCGCGCTCCGAGGTGTGCACGATATTCATGCGCGGCAGGAAGGAGAGTTGCATGGCCTGCATCGCCATGGAATACGTGCCCGAAATCACGGCCTGCGAAGCGATGACGGTGGCGACAGTCGCAAGCACGATCATCGGCACGATCGACCATTGCGGGAAAAGCCGGTAGAACGGGTTTTGCACGGCGCCTGGGTTGGCCAGCAGCAGCGCGCCCTGCCCGAGGTAATTGAGCGCGAGCGCGGGAAACACCAGGCCGAACCACGTGAGGCGAATAGGCTGCTTGCCGAAGTGGCCCATGTCGGCATAGAGCGCTTCGGCGCCCGTGAGCGAGAGCACGACCGCGCCTAGCGCGACGAAGGCGAGCCAGCGGTGATGCAGGCAAAACGCGATGCCCTCGCGCGGATCGAGCGCGAACAGCACGGCCGGCGCGGAGGCGATGTTGGCCACACCCGCCGCAGCGATCACGATGAACCACAGCACCATCACCGGACCGAACACGGCGCCGATGCCACCCGTGCCGTGCTTTTGCGTGACGAACAGCACGATGATCGCCGTAAGCGTCACCGGAATCACGTAGGTCTTGAGCCCGGGTTCGGCCACTTCGAGGCCTTCTACGGCGCTCAGCACCGAGATGGCCGGCGTGATCACGCTGTCACCGAAGAAGAGCGCCGCGCCCATCACGCCGATCACGAGCAGCGTGGCACGCAGATGCGGCCGTGACGCCACCGAGGAAGCCGCGAGTGCGAGCAGCGCCATGATGCCGC
This sequence comes from Paraburkholderia sp. BR10936, assembly GCF_040965735.1. NCBI lineage: Bacteria > Pseudomonadati > Pseudomonadota > Betaproteobacteria > Burkholderiales > Burkholderiaceae > Paraburkholderia > Paraburkholderia sp. BR10936. The sequence continues at coordinate 162,134 of NZ_JBFRCM010000013.1, read as the reverse complement.
CCTCGCCGTGATTGTTCGCGCGCAGGATGAGCGCGACGTACTTGAGCGAAACGACGATCATGAGCGACCAGAAAATCAGCGAGACGATACCTACGATGTTGAAAGCATTGACGGCAAGGCCGTTGCCGGGATCGAACACGGTGGCGAGCGTGTAGAGCGGGCTCGTGCCGATGTCGCCGTAGACCACGCCGAGCGCGGCCAGCGCGAGCGCGGGAAGCGCCGGACGATGCGGGCCGGAGTCGCCAAGGTGCCCGTGCGCCGCGGATGCGGATGCGGATTGTCCCATGTCTCCCTCCTGATGCTGCCGCATGCGGGCCGGGGGCCGCGCGGCCTTGTCGCTTCGTGTTGGCGAGGCTGCCTCGTTGGGCGCGTTAGTCGAAGTATAGGAACTTGGCGCGAAAATGCGCTTTGCGTGGCGCACAAGGGCAACAGCGCCGTGCGAGGCGCCGCGTCTTCGCAAAACTGTCATAGTCGAGCGTATTTTCCTGAACATTCGCCCGATCAATCGTGCCGCCTGTTACGCGTATAAAGAAAAGGAGTTGCGCAATGCGAACCCGCCTCACGTTCCTCTGCGCCGCGCTGGCGCTCGCTGCCTGTGCATCGCAGCCACGTCCAGGGCAACAGAACACCGGAACGCTTTCTGCGCAACCCGCGGCCTTCGCACAAGCGGGCGCCGCCGCACACGGACGCCCGGTGAAAGTCATGATCGTGACGATGTTCGCACCCGAAGCGAAGACATGGCTCGAGCGCCTCGGTCCCTGGGAGTCCGTGACAATCGCGGGCCTCTCGCCCGACTATCCCGCTGTGCAATGCAATGCCGACGATGTCTGCGTGATGACGACCGGAATGGGCCATGCGAATGCCGCCGCTTCGATGATGGCCCTCGCCTTCGCGCCGCAGTTCGACCTGCGCAAGACCTACTTTCTCATCGCGGGCATTGCGGGTGTGAACCCCGGGCACGGCACGATCGGCTCGGCGGCCTGGTCGGACTGGCTCGTCGATTTCGGCCTGCAGTGGGAGATCGACGGCGACGGCCGCCCTCGCGGCTGGCGCACCGGCTATCTCGGCATCAATACGAAAGGCCCTGACGACAAGCCCGCGCTCGATTACCGCACCGAAGTGTTCCACTTGAATCCGAGGCTCACCTCGGCCGCCTGGGCGATCTCGCGCGACGTGACGCTCGCCGATAGCGCGCAGGCCCAGGCCGCGCGCGCGAAATATGCTTACGCTCCCGCGAACCGGCCGCCTACGGTGATCCGCTGCGATTCGGTCGCCGACGATACCTGGTGGTCGGGCAAGGCGCTCGGCGCGAGGGCGAGCGAATTCACGCGCCAGTTGACGGGCGGCCAAGGCGTTTACTGCATGACGCAGCAGGAGGACAACGCCACGTTCGAAGCACTGAGCCGCGCAGCGCGTGCGCAACGCGTGGACCTCGATCGCGTGGCCGTGCTGCGCGCGGGCTCGGACTTCGATCGTCCGTATGCAGGAGAATCGAACGCGGCGAATCTGCTTAACTATGCGAGCCAGGGCGGCTTCGCCATCGCGTTGGAAAATCTCTATCGCGCGGGACATCCTCTCGTGCAGACCATCGTCGCGCACTGGAGCGCATGGCAGGATGGCATTCCTGCAAATACGTCCGCAGCGCCGCCGCGCTAGCCACAACCACGCGCTGCCCCGCTTTGCCTCGTTACGCCGAAGCATCCTTGTGAGGAATACAGACGATCAATGCGTGTCGCTATCCGGCATGCATCGCCAATTCGCAAAGCAATTACAGCGCACGATCGTTCATACGCATTGCGCATCGGAATGCGGGATTTCCGCTACTGAAATCCTCCTTTGACCGGATAGCTTTATCGCGGCATCTATGCCAGATTAGGTTTCACTCCTTTCGAGCGCAGCGCAGGGGTCGCAAAGCGATGCGCCATGATTCCACGGGGGACAGCATGCACGGTTACCTCCCTCACCTTCATGCCGCCACGCACATCATGTTTGCGAGCGTACACGCGTGTGTGCCTTCGCGAGCGCGCGCGTCATGAATGCCGCCAGCATCGTCGTGCTTGGCGCGGGGCCAGCGGGCGCAGCCGTTGCGCGTGCGCTCGCGGGGCTCGATTATCGCGTGGAGGTGGTAAGCGACTGGCGCCGCTTCGACGCGGCCGAAGCCTTGTCGGCACGTGCAATCGAAGCGCTGCGCCGTGCGGGCCTGCATCGCGCAGCCAGTTGCGGCGAAGGACCGTGCGTGCGCACCACGCTCTGGAACGGCGCGTTGCAAACGCTCGACGCAGAATTTCTCGTGGACCGGCGCGTATTCGATGCGGCCCTGCGCGAGGACCTGTGCAGCGCGGGCGTGGACGTGATCGAGGCGAATGTGCGCTCGCTGCATTCCTCATCGGCGGGTCACGATCTCATGATCGAAACCGCCGACGGACCGCTCACGCTACGCGCGGACTTTCTGGTCGAAGCGCGCGGGCGCCTCGCGCCGCTATTGCGCGACGCCACGCGCGGCCCGCAAACCGTGAGCCTGCTGAACGTATGGAAGGGCCGCGGGGGCGCATCAGCCACTGCGGTGGAAAGCCTGCCTGGCGGATGGGCATGGATGGCGCGCCTGGGCGACGGCCGCTGCTACTGGCAATTGACGCTGGACGTCACGAACCCCGAACTGCCGCAGCGCGATGAACTGCTCACGTTTTGCGAGCGCATGCGGCATTCGCCGCTTGCCAGCGACTTCTTCGCGGGCGACGCCGCGACCGACGCGCGCCTCTACGCGCGCAGCAGCACTGCCACGCTGTGCGGCCGTACTGGCGGGCACAACTGGCTGCGCGTGGGCGATGCAGCCATGGCCGTCGATCCGCTCGCGGGCAACGGCGTGTTCCAGTCGCTGACCTCCGCGTTGCAGGCGCCCGCGGTGATCCATACGCTACTCGCACGGCCCGAGCGTGCGCCGCTCGCGCTGCGCTTTCATCAGCAGCGCATCGAGCAGTTGTTCATGCGCTTCGCGCGCACCGGGCGCGATGTCTACGCGCTCGAACAGCGGTGGACTACGCAGCCATTCTGGCAAACGCGTGGGGCATGGCCTGACGACCGTCCCGCGCATGTGAGCGCGGATTTCAACGAGTTGAATGTGGGGCGTGCGCCCGTGATTGATGGCGGCATGATTGCCGAAGCGGATGTGGTCGCTAGTCCGGACCAGCCGCTGGGGATCTGGCATCTTTGCGATGCTGCGCTGGCGCCTGTGGTTGAGGCGTTGCGGCGGGAGCCCGCTGAGCAGGTGCTCAAGTCGCTCGATGCCGATCAGGCAAGGATGATTCGGCATTGGCTTGCTATGCAGGATTATCCTTAGCCTTGTTGGTTTTTTCGCCTTTTTCTGTTTTGGCCTTTCCTTGTTTTCGCGTCGGCATGCCGCGAAAACAAGAAAAGGCCAAAGCACTCAGAGCACAACAAAAAACTCCATCGCACTCCTGCGCAAGTCACACGCGCGCTCGACCCGTTCGGGCTCGATACAGAACGCATCGAGGCGGGGCGCGACGCGTGAAGCCGCTGGGGCACGCCAGGGGCACGTAACGGACAATCAGGGACCGGGCATCGCACTATTAAGTTTCGGCGTAAAATGCGCGTTCGCCGCGATGTACCGGTGTAGAAGCCTCACGCCAGCGATGCACGTCGATCTACTTACCATCTACTTCCTCCTGATCGGGACCCTGCTAGCCAGTTCCCTGATGACGCTCTGGGAGCATCGTACGCATCCCGCGCGCAGCAAGGCATTGCGGGTTCTGGCCGGGGGCTACGCGACCCTCGCAGCCGGCTGCGCCGCGGTGCTCGTGCGCGCCAATTTGCCAGGGGTTTGGGGCGCCGCTCTGAGCAACCTCGTCATGATGGCCGGCTATCTGCTGGTCCTGCATGGCGTCGCGACGCTGAACGGGCGGCACTACCGGGCGGCCTCGTTCGCCCTGCTCGCGTTGATCGCACTGACATGGGCCACATGGGGCGCACGGCATCCGCAGGCCATGTGGTACTACGCGAGCGCGTTTCCCATTGCACTGGTAAGCGCCATGACCTCGCGCGAGCTGCTGCGCGGCGACGGCATGAAAGGGGGCCAATCGCGCCACGTCGCGACGTTCGTCACCGGAGTCCACGCACTCTTTTACCTGTTCAGGACGTTTGTCCTGCCGTTGCTGGGCAGCCGCTATGGGGGCGGCTTCGTCGCGCTCGTCAGCAAGATCACGATGTATGAAGGCGTGCTGTATTCGATCATTCTGCCCATGGCCCTGATCAAGCTGGTACGCGAAGAAACGCATGGGCAGTTGTTGCGCGAGTCTCAAACGGACTACCTGACCCGCCTTGGCAACCGCCGCTGCTTCTTCGAAGAAGGCGAGCGCGTGATGAACGAGATCGGGACGCGTCAGCCCGGGGCGCGTCAGCCGGTTTCGCTGCTTGCCTTCGATCTCGACCACTTCAAGACCATCAACGATCGCTACGGCCACAAGACCGGCGACGAAGTCCTCAAGACGTTCGCGGACATTGCCCGCAGCGCCGTGGGACCCGAGGCGATCCTCGCGCGCATAGGCGGTGAAGAGTTCGCCGCCCTGCTGCCAGGCCATGACCGCGTGCGCGCCAAAGCGGTGGGCGAAGCGATCGCCAGGCGTTTCGCTCAAACACCCATGAACAAGGTCGATGGCATCGCCATACGCGCCACGGTGAGCATCGGCCTGGCGCAACATGGTCAGGAAGCGTCCACGCTCTCCGACCTGCTGGCTGCCGCCGACGCCGCGCTCTACAGCGCGAAGGCGCTGGGCGGCAACCGGCTCGAAATGCTGGCTCTGTAACGCCTCACGCGCCTCCCAGTCAGCTATTTGTAGGCTGCGCGCATTGTTTTTGCTAGCCCACTTAGGCCCGCCCTATCCGGTCGCGGGTGCAATCGCGTCAAGCGGTAAGGGGGCACAATGGCAACGATCGATACACGGATCCGGGTGGCAATTTCCGCCGGACTGATTTACCTGCTCGCGGCTTGCGGCGGCGGCGGTGGCGGAGGAGGCGGTGGCGGCTCGAACCCCGGCACGAGCACGCCGGCTGGCGGCGTCAAGCTGCAAGTCGTCTCGTTCGGCGACAGTCTTTCCGACGTCGGGACCTACGCGCCGCTTGCGAGCGCCGCAGGCGGCGGGCGGTTCACGACCAACCCCGGTCAGGTCTGGTCCCAGGACGTCGCGCAATATTATGGGGACACCCTGAACGCCGCATACACGGTCGGCCTCGATCACAAGCTGAGCGCGCAAGGCGGCTTCGGCTACGCAGAGGGCGGCTCGACGGTCGCCACGCCGGCGAACCAGTACGACTTCCTCTCGGACGTGATCGGCAACATCGAAATGCCGGTCAATCAGCAGGTGTCGAGCTATATCTCCGCTCACGGCACCTTCAACTCCGGTCAGCTCGTGCTGGTCTGGGCAGGCGCGAACGACGTGCTGCGCGCCGGCAACCCGCCGACAGCCAATACCGTCGTGCAGACTGCCGCCACGACGCTCGCACAAGTCGTCGGGCAGATCGTGCAGGCCGGCGCCACACATGTCGTGGTGATCAACGTGCCGAACGTCGGCCTCTCGCCCAAGGGCATCACCTCGGCCGACGGCGGCGCGAACCTGACCCAGCTATCGCAGCTCTTCAACTCGACATTGAACAGCGCGTTGCAGACGGATGGCCTGCAAGGCAAGGTCATCGAAATCGATTCCTACACCTGGATCACGCAGCTCGTCGCGAACTTCCAGACGAACGGGTTTACCGTGTCCAACACGGCCCAGGCGTGCGACCCTTCGAAAACGCCGGACAACACCTCGCTGCTCTGCTCGCCCGTCACCTACGTCTCGGCCCATGCGGACCAAACCTATATGTTCGCCGACGACCTTCACCCGACCACGCACACGCATTCGCTGTTCGCGCAGTACGTCGAGCAGCAGATCGCGGCGAGCGGTCTGGGGCATTGAGCGCTGGATTCAAGCGAGCGCGCCGGGCATGAGCGCGGCCGCTTGCGTAGTCCCGTTAGCAGCACGCCTTCGGGGCGGCGGCTCAATACCGTATCGAGCAGGCGCTCTTCGTTCGACGCGCTATAGTCGCTCAACGCGAGCAGCACTTCATAACCCGCACGCGCCTGGCGGCGCGATCCTGGGGGAAGTGCGGAGGGGACAAGAGCGCCCCGCCCCGATTGTCGCCCTCAGTTGAACGCAGCATCGCGCTCCAGCCACTTTATCCCCACCCGCGCCGACCGCATACTTGGTCACGTAGCCTCCACCGACCCGTCAACGCCATGCTAAACAGGGACGCCATTCGCTCCGGCGCGTTTCTCGAGAGTTTCAGCCATCTCCCGCCGGAAATTCTCTGGACGCAAGCCCAGATCGCCCAGTCGCTCGCCGAAACGATGGCGAAGCGCCCCGCCGGCGAAGAGGTCTGGGTGTTCGGCTACGGTTCGCTCATGTGGAATCCGCTCTCGCACTTCGACCGGCGCGCGCACGCCACGCTGCACGGCTGGCGCAGGAGCTTTTGCATCCGCCTGTTCGGCGGGCGCGGCACGCCGCAGTGCCCCGGCCGCATGCTCGCGCTGGAGCGCGGCGGCCATACCCAAGGCGTGGTGCTGCGGCTCGATGCGGCCACGCTCGACGAAGAGTTGCACATCCTCTGGACCCGCGAGATGCTGACGGGCGCCTACACGCCCGCCTGGACCTCGGTGACGCTCACGACGGGCGAGACGCGGCACGCCCTCGCCTTCGTGGCGAACACCTGCCCGCGACAATACGAGGCTGATTCGAGCCCCGCGACTGCCGCGCGTGCGATAGCCCAAGCGCATGGGCCGCTCGGCAGCAACGCGGAATATGTGTTCCGGCTCAGGCGGGCGCTCGCGGACTGCGCAATGAAGGACGCCTACATCGAGGAAGTGGCGCAAGCCCTCGAACGTTTCGAAACGACGTCTTAAGCGAGCCGCGCGAGACCGGTCACCATCTGAACCACGCCAAACGCGGCAATCGCCACGGCGGAAAAAAGGGAGATGCCCCGCGTGAACGCGAGCGGCAACTTCGTACGCAACGCGGACGTCAGGCCGCTCAGGAACAGCCACCACACGGCCGAGCCCGCGAACACGCCCGTCACCATAGTCACCATCAGCGCCATCGAAAACCCTCCCGGCGCCCCCTGCTCGCCTGGCATGGGCGGTAATGGCCCGAGCGAGGCAAACGCGGCAATGAACGAAAAAATGGTCAGAGGGTTCGAGAGCGTCAGTGCAAACGTCGTGAGGAAATCCCGCGCGACAGGGCTGCGCTGCGTCTCCTGTACGGCGGCCGGCGCGGTCGACGACGCGCGTGCGATGGTCCACGCCATCCACACCAGAAATGCCCCGCCCGCCGCCTTCAACACCACCGTCAGCATCGGCAGCGCCGTGACGATACCGGCCACGCCGAGCGCGCCGAGCAAGCCATAAAACGCATCGGCGCACGCAGCGCCAATGCCGGTTGCGAAGCCGGAGTAAAAACCGCGGCTCAGGCTGCGCTGGATGCACAGCATGCCGATGGCCCCGACCGGTGCGGCGATGCAAAACCCCATCGCCACGGCTTTGACGAACAACATGTCCCCTCTCTCCGCAATGCGTGTTCTATAGGGACTATCGTAGACCGCGAAGAGTATCCGCAGAAGCCGGGATTTAAGGGAAAATCGGCCTTTCACCTTAAACATTTCGCCATGATGGACGATCTGGACTGGAAAGTACTGGCGCTGCTGCAGGAAAACGGCCGCATGACCTACACCGAGCTTGCGCGCCAGGTGCATCTCTCGGTGCCTGCGGTCACGGAGCGCGTGAGACGTCTCGAAGAGGCCGGCGTGATCGAAGGCTACACGGCGCGCGTGAATCCGGCCGCCGCCGGCTATCCGATCTCGGCCCTGATCGGCATCACGGTGCCCCAATCCGCGAAAGCGAAGTTTCTCAAGCTGCTCGGCACGATTGCCGAGGTGCTCGAATGCCATCACGTGACCGGTGCGGACTCCTATGTCATTCGCCTCGTCGCGACGAGCGTGGCCGACCTGGAGCGCCTGATCCAGCGCATCAATCTCTACGGCGAGACGCGCACGTCCATCGTCATGTCCACGCCGCTCGCCGCACGTGCGCTCGCGAAGCCTCAAGTGAGCCCGGCCGGGTCGCGCGGCAAGGCCTAGCCGCGACGACTCGGGTCCTCAGAGGGAGCGCTCGATCGCCTGCCCCAGCAACTCCACGCCGAGATCGATCTCCTGCTCGCTCACGGTCAGCGGCGGTGCAATGCGAAACACGCCGCCCATGCCCGGCAACTGCACGATGTTCATGCTGAGCCCGAGCTTCATGCACTCGCGCGTGATTTTCGCGCCAAGGCCGTCGGCGGGCTCCTTCGTGCGGCGGTCCTTGACGATCTCGAGACCGAGCAGCAGCCCGCGCCCCCGAATGTCGCCGATGCATTCGAAGCGCTCCATCAGATCCAGCAGCCCGCGCCTCAAACGCCCGCCCATGATATTTGCGCGCGCAACGAGTCCGTCGCGCGCCACGACGTCCAGCACCCGCCGGCCGACCGCAGCAGGAAGCGGATCGGACACATGCGTCGTGTAGAACAGGAAGCCCCGTTCGTGCGCGGCTTCCTCGATCTGCGCGGACGTGACCACGGCCGCGAGCGGCAATCCGGCGCCGAGTGTTTTCGATAGCGTGAGAATGTCGGGCGTCACGCCGTCGTGCTCGCACGCGAACATCGTGCCGGTGCGCCCGACGCCCGTTTGCGCCTCGTCCAGAATCAGCAGCATGCCGCGCTCTTCGCATTTGCGCTTGAGCGCGGCCATATAGCCGGGCGGCAGTTCGATGATGCCGCCCGAACTCAGGATCGGCTCCGCGATGAAGGCCGCGAGATTGCCGCTCGACTGGCGGTCAATGAGATCGAATGCGTAGTCGAGTTCCGCGAGGTAATCGTATTGCCCGTTGCGCTCGAAGCGCGGCCGGTACGTGAACGGCGCGGGAATCGCATAGGAGCCCACCGCTGCGGGGCCAACGCCCTTGCGCCCTGCGCTATAGGTGGCCGAAGCCGCGCCGCCCGTCATGCCGTGCCACGACTGCGCAAAGCCCACGATTTCGAATTTGCCCGTGACGAGCTTCGCCATGCGGATGGCGGCCTCGTTCGACTCCGCGCCGGTGCTCAGCAGCAGCGCCCGGTCGAGCCCGTCGGGCGTGACGTCGGCGAGACGCGTGGCCAGTTCGACCACGGGCCGCGAGAGCATGCCGCTGAACAGGTGGTCCAGCTTGCCCGCGTATTCGTTGACGACCGAGACGATTTCCGGGTGGCTGTGACCGAGCACCGCGCTCATCTGTCCCGAAGTGAAGTCGAGAATCGGCCGGTCGTCCGCGTCGTAGACGAAGCTGCCCTGGGCGCGCTCGATGATCATCGGCTCGAACGTGCCGCCATAGCGGATCAGATGCTGTCTCGCGTTGCGCCAAAACTGTTCGTCGTCGTTCCTGGACACGGGCTTCTCCTCGTCGGGTAGCGGGTTTTGCGGGTTTTCCTTGCAGTCTAGGCGGCGCTCTGGTTTTATTGAATCGAATAGTTCTTATGCAAGCTAGAAGAGGGTCTAATATCGTGAGCCGACCGCTGGAAATCGATCTGCTGCGTTCGTTCGCGGTTATCGCCGAGGTGCGCTCGATAAGCCGCGCGGCCGAACGCGTGGGCCGCACCCAGTCGGCGCTGAGTCAGCAGATCAAGCGGCTCGAGGAGATCGTCGATCAGCCGTTGTTTCAGCGCACCGGCCGCGGCGTTGCGCTGACGAGCCCCGGCGAGCGCCTGCTGGTGCACGCCCAGCGCATTCTGCGCCTGCACGACGAGGCCATGGCCGACCTGTGCGGCACGGGCTTGTCGGGCACCCTGCGCTTCGGCTGCCCGGACGACTATGCGGCCGTATTTCTGCCCTCCTTGCTGCGCCGGTTTTCGGGCCAGCATCCGAATGCGCTCGTGGAAGTCGTATGCGTTCCCACGCCGCGCCTTCTCGAACAGCTCGACAAGCGTGCGGTCGATCTCGCCCTGGTATCGCTGCCTTTGACCGCCATCGGGTCCGCCAACGCAAGCGGCCCGCACGACGAGATCATTCGCCGCGAGCAGCTGGTCTGGATCGGCTCGCCCGGACTCGATTCCGCCCATGTCGATCCGCTGCCGCTCGCGCTCTCCGATCCGGACACCCTCGATCACATCGCAGCCTGTGAAGCGTTGGAGAGGATGGGCCGCGCCTACCGCGTCGCGTATGCGAGCAGCAGCCTCGCCGGTCTCACCGCGCTCGTGCGTTCGGGCCAGGCCTTCGCCGTCATGACACAAACGGCCGTTCCGGCGGATCTGGCGATTCTCAATGGCGATCCCGCGCTGCCGCCCTTGCCGGCCGTGGGCATTACGATCAAGTTCGGACGCAAGCGGCCGTCGCTCCTCACGGCGGCGTTCGCCGAGCACATTCGGCTCACGCTGCCGCTGTTGTGAGCGCACCGCCGCGAGGCACCGCCGCCCCACGCCGCCCCTTCGTTATGCGAACATCGCAGCTTCGCTCGCGGACGCCATCCCCATGTCGAAAATCCGGAAAACACTCGCCACGCTGCTGGGCATCGCACTCGCCGCGGGGAGCGCCGCCGCACAACCGGCGCAGAAGCCGCCGGGGCCGGCCATGATGGTCCATTTCGACTACTACCCGAAAGACCGCCCGCAGATTCATGCGCTCGAACAGCGGCTGGCCGGCGCCATCAAGCGCGCCGATGCCGGCGAACTCGGCGAAACCGAAATTCACATCGACGGCAACGACGGCTATCTCTACATGTATGGGCCCGACCCGGACCGGCTGTATCGCGTCACGAGCCCGATTCTGAAGTCATCCAGATTGACCGCGCACTCCGAAGTCACGAAGTGGTACGGGGCTCGCAGGGAAACGTTCGTGATTCGCTGAGGCGCGGGCCTCAAAGCTTGGGATGACATTCGAAGCGGATGACGGAGGCCTGCTGCTGCAGCGCCTCGATGCCTTCGGTGTGCTCCATGCCGAGACTCGTCTGCATGCCGCGGCTCTCGCAGTAGTCGTTCGCTTCGCTCACCGCGCGCTTGTGGGCGCGGGCCCACGCGAGTCGGCCGCCCGTTGCGGACGCCGAAACGACGAACGTGCCCGACTTGTCCGCCGTGGTGACGTCGCTGGCCGACGCGCAACCCGCCAGCACCGTGCACGCGGCGACCAGCGATACGGCGACCCTGGGCCAGGACCGGCTTGCCACGTCCGCAAGTCTGGCCGTCCCCTTGAAAATCTGCTGCATGAATCCCTCTCATGATCGAGCGTCGCAATACGCTCACATATGACAGTGGATTTTAGGGTTGCCCTATCGAAAGTCTATGCTCATAGATTGAATTCACTGTTACGGCGAGAAATACAATCGCGATCCCTTTCCGGCCCGATGAACGCGACGAGCGGCCCGGGTCAAGCCGGCACGCCCTCGATGGCGCGCCCTGAACGTCCCCACGCCACCACGACGCCCAGACCGAGCACGGCGAGGCACACGATCGGCACGATCATCGGCCCGAACGCGGTACCGGTGAGCTTGCCCGCGAGCGGCATGAGGTTCTGGCCGAAGAAGCCGCCGAGATTGCCGATCGAGTTGATCGCCGCCACGCTCGCCGCAGCCCGCGCGCCGGTGAAGTAGCGCGGCGGCATCGACCAGAAGCACGGATACAGCAGCGGAATGCACGCGCCGCCGAACACGAGCGCGATGAAGCGCAGCGGTGTGGAAGGCAGCAGGAGACTCAGCAGGAAACCCAGCGTGCCTAGCGCCGCGACGATCGCCATCGCGCGCAGAATGCTTTTCGCGCGGCGCAGCTTCGACGGCAGCCACAGCAGCAGCAGCACTGCCAGCGCCCACGGCAGCATGCTCAACAGCCCGTTCACGCTGCTCGACACGCCAAACGACTTCACGAGCGTGGGCAGCCAGTAGGTCACGCCGTAGAGCGACGTCGACATCAGCATATAGGTTGCCGCGAACAGCATCACGCGCGGATCGAGCAGCGCCTTCCAGGGCTGCGAGTGTTCGGCGTGCTCGGGCTTCTCGCGCTCGTGCGCGGCCGCCACGATCTGCTTTTCTCGATCGTGCAGAAAGCGCGCTTCCTGGTACGACGCCGGCAGCAGCCTGAACACGGCGATGCCGACCAGCACGGCGGGCAGGCCCGTGGCGATGAACACCCACTGCCAGCCGGCGAGGCCCCATACGCCATTGAGACTCAGCAGCCAGCCGCCCACGAGCGAGCCCAGCATGTTGGCGAGCGCGCTGCCCAGCGTGAAGATGCCGAGCACGCGCGCGCGATAGCTTTGCGGAAACCACAGCGTGAGGTAGTAGATGACGCCGGGATAGAAACCGGCTTCGGCCACGCCCAGCGCGAGGCGCAGGCCGCAGAACACTTTCATCGACGTGGTGAAGCCCATCAGTACCGTAATCACGCCCCAGGTGAGCATGATGCGCGCGAGCCACACGCGCGCGCCGAAGCGGTGCAGCGCGAGCGTGCTGGGCACTTCGAACAGCAGATAGCCGATGAAGAACAGCGACGACGCCAGGCCGAACGCCGTTTCGGTCATGTTGAGGCTGTGCACCATCTGCAGCTTCGCGAAGCCGACGTTTTGGCGGTCGATGAACGAGATCAGAAACATCACGACGAGGATCGGCATGAGGCGGCGCGCGATCTTCGACATGACATCCCGCTCTTCGACGGACTGTTGATCGACGGTTGTGTCTGTATTCACTCTGTTCTCCTACGTTTATTTGTGTGTTGCCTACGCCTATGCCTAGGACGGACGGAATTCCCCGAGCATCGCCACGAACATGTCGTTCCATGTGTGCGGCTTCGCCTTGATCGTGCCCACCATGTACAGAAAGTCCACGTACTCCATCAACTGCTCGGGCCAGACCGAAAAGCGCGACTCCGGCGCGCAGAGCGTCTGCACCACGTGCTCGCGCGACGCGCCGAAGCCCGACGAATCGACATAGATCTGCGCCGCGGCCGCCTTGTCCTGCGAAATCATCCGGTTCGCCTCGTCGAGCGCGTGAAGGAACGCCTTTGCCAGCGCAGGCTCGGTATCGACGAGGCGCTTGGGCGCGAACACCACGTCGAGCGTGAGCGGCCCGAGCACGTCGACCGAATTGACCACGCGATGGATGCCAGGCTGCTGCAATTCGAGCGTCGAAAATGGCGGCGACGCGAAATGCGCGGTGATGCCGCCCTCGCGTCGGATCAGCGACTGCATGGCCTGCGGATGCGGCAGGCCGACGGTGATCGAATCGAGCTGCGCGAAGTGCTGCGGCCCTAGCAGCTTGCTCGCCACCATTTGCAGCACCACGGCCGAAAGCGAGGTGCGAATACCGGGCACCGCAATGCGGTCGGCGGCCGTGAAGTCGCGCAGCGTCACAATTTGCGGCCGGTTCGTGTTGAGCGAGAGCGCCGTGGCCGAAAGGCCGCTGATGCCGATCACCTCGACGTTCGGTATGCCGCGCGCCCGCGCCCACAGTTCGATGAAGCCGGGTGCGCCCACGGCAGCGAAGTCGAGCGTGCCGGCCATCATGGCGTCGTCGACCGAATTGCCGCCGTCGAGCCTCACCCACTCCACGCTCACGTCCGCGAGCCCCTGGCGGGCCGCATGGCGCTCGAACAGGCGCGCCTTTTCCATCACGAGCAGCGGCAGATACAGCAGGCCATAGCCCTTGGAAATGCGCACCGTGCGCGGTGTGGCCCGGACCCAGGCAGGCGCGAGCCCCGCGGCAACGGCAGCCGCGCCAAGCCCGGCCGCAACGATCGCGCGCCGACGCGGTGAAGGCCGCGGCGACTTCACGCGCATCTTGCCGTCTCCGTTGGTTCGTGTCGTAATCACGTCGCGCTATCTTCCATGGTTCGCGAGATTACCGGGCGAGTCTGAGAAAATGCTGAGAAACACACACAGTAGACCTCGGGGAAAACCCGCAATCGCACCCATGAAGATTTCGGCAGGAACGGCATCATGCGCATTCTGGTGGTAGAGGACGACGCGGAAATCGGCGCGGCGGTCCGCAGCCGCCTCACGCGCCTCGGTCACGCGGTGGACCTCGAAGCGAACGGCGCGACGGCGAACAGCCTGCTCGGCGTGGAGCGTTTCGATCTGGTCGTGCTCGACGTGATGCTTCCCGCCATGGACGGCTTCGAGATTCTGCGCCATCTGCGTGCGTCGGGCTCGACCACGCCGGTGCTGCTGCTCACCGCACGCTCGGCCATCGACGACCGCGTGAGCGGCCTCGGCCTCGGCGCCGACGACTACCTCGTCAAACCGTTCGACTACCGCGAACTCGAAGCGCGCGTGCAGGCGCTCCTGCGCCGCAACAGCGGGCACGCGAACGATGTGGTGAAGCTGGGCGGTCTCGCCATCGACCGCAGCAGCCGGCTTGCCGAACTCGACGGCAAACCGCTTTCGCTTTCGCGCCAGGAGTTCGCGCTGCTCGAAATCCTCGCCAGCCGTCCGCAACGCATCTTCCCGAAAGAAGAACTGCTGAATCAGTTGTTCAGCTACGGCAACGAGCCGAGCGCGAACGCCGTCGAACAATACGTCACGCGCGTGCGCAAGAAGCTGCAGGGCAGTTCGGTCGAAATCCGCACGGCGCGCGGCATGGGATATCAAATTGCCGCGCTTTGACTGGTTCCCGAAAACGCTGCTCGGGCGCACGCTGCTCTTCATCGCGCTCGTCGTGGCGTCGGGCGCGGCGGCGCTCGCGGGCATCGCGCGCTATTACGCGGGCGTCGCGTCCGAGCGCGCCTACGATCAGCTGCTTGCGGGCGCAACCATCCAGGTCGCCGAAAACCTCTACGTGCAGGGCGGCGTGCTCGCGCTCAATCCGCCGGTGGCCGCGCTCTCCACGCTCTCGCGCTATGACGTCGTCTACTACAAAGTGGTCGACGCGCGCGGCCTCGTCGTTGCGGGCTATGGCGATCTTCCCGGTCCGGCCGATACGAAGAGCGCGTTGAACGCGCACCAGGGTCCGACATTCGCGAACGCCCGCTACCAGGGAGAGCGCGTGCGCACGGCGACCATCGGGCGCTACATGCCGGACGCGCGGCCGCCCGGCTGGGCCCTCGTCACGGTCGCGCAGACCACCCATGCCCGCCAGCAACTCACGAACGACATGAGCCTCAAGGTCTGGACGCTCATTTTGCTGATGAGCGTGCTCGCCATCGGCGCGAGCGGCCTTGCGATCCGGCGCGGCTTGCGTCCGCTTGCGCAGATCGAGCAGATCATCGCCGCGCGCGACCCGGCCGACCTGCGGCCCGTGGCGCACGACACGCCAAGCGAAATCAACGCGCTGATCGGCGCCATCAACGGGCTGATCGGCCGCCTCGCGGAACGCATGACGGCCATGCAGCGCTTTATCGCCGACGCCGCGCACCAGATGCGCACGCCGATCGCGCGGCTCGACGCGCAGATCGAATTGCTCAGCACCGAGTCCGATCCCGCGCGCCATGCCGCGCGGCTCGAAGCGTTGCGCGCTACCTGCTCGGACGTGGGCCGGCTCACCGGCCAGTTGCTCAATCACGCGATGGTGATTCATCGCACGGAAGTGGTCCCGTTGCAGCGCGTGGACCTCGCGAAGCTCGCCAGAGAAGTGTTGGGCCGCACCATTCCGCTCGCCGACGAACGCGACGTGAAAGTGGCATTCGAAAGCAGCGCGCCGCAGGTCTGGATCGCGGGCGACCCCGTGAGCCTGCAGGAAGCGCTGTCGAACGTGCTGCACAACGCGCTGCTGCACGGCAAGGCGGACGATATCGTCGTCACCGTGAGCACCTCGCCGGCGGCCGTCGCGCTAACCGTGACCGACAACGGTCAAGGCATCGCACGCGAACACTGGGACGCCGCGTTGCGTCCGTTCGAGCGCATCGGCCAGGAAGGCGCGGAGCGCACGACGGGCTCGGGCCTCGGGCTCGCCATCGTGCAGGCGGTGATGAAGGCGCACGGCGGCCGCGTGAACTTTGCGTTTCCCGCCGGCGGCGGCTTTGCCGTGGAGCTGACGTTTCCTCCCATAGAAGGCGAGACGCCGGCCGTGACGCCGCTGTGAACGCCTCGCGAAAGCGTTGGCGCGCGAGTTCGTCGACGCACGCGGTGTATCAGTGCGCGGATGGATGCGCCCGCGCATACATGCGCAATGCGAACCAGCATACGCCAGCCCCAAGACCACCCACCACGCCGCCGAAACTGCCGAGCCACGACACGCCGAAGCCATTGGCAATATGGTTGCCGAGCAGCGCGCCCGCGCCGATTCCCACGTTATAGAGGCCGGAATAGATCGAGACCGCGAGGTCCGCGGCCTCGGGCGCGAGCTTGAGCACCCATGCCTGCATGGCAAGGCCGAAGGAAACGATCGCGCCGCCCCACACCAGCGTGTGAACGGACAACGTGATGATGCTCAGCACGGCGGGAAACTGCACGAGCAGGCACGCACACACGGCGATCACAGCCACCTGGAGGAACTGAGCCGGATCGCGCGGATAAAGCCGGTTAAAGAAAATGGCAGCGGGAATACCGGCACTGCCGAACAGAATCAGGATATAGGTGATGCGTTGACTGCTTTCGTGGCCCACGGAGTGAATGAACGGCTCGATATACGTGTACGACGTGAAGTGCGCGGTCACGACGAGTATCGTGAGCAGATAGAGCGAGGCCAGCATCGGCTTTCTGAACAGCACGGGCACGCTGCTGAACGAGCCCGTTTGCTGGCTCGGCAGCAAGGGCAGCATCACGCGCAGCATGAGTAGCGCAAACGCCGCCGCGCCCGCAATGACGAAGAAAGTCTGCCGCCAGCCGAGCGTCTCGCCGATCACGCGCCCAAGCGGAATGCCCGCCACCATGGCGATCGAGGTTCCCATGCCGAGCATGGCGAGCGCCCGGCTCTTGTTGCCGGGCGGCGCGAGCCTCACCACCAGCGAGACGGAAATCGACCAGAAGATGGCGTGTGCAAAGGCAATGCCGATTCGGCCCACCATCAGCACCGTGAAGTTCCACGCCACGCCGGTCACGATGTGGCTGACGACGAAGAGCGCGAATACCCAGGTCAGCAGCTTGCGGCGTTCGACGTTGCGTGTCAGCAGCATCAAGGGCAGCGACGCCACGGCCACCGTCCACGCGTAGATCGTCAGCATGAGGCCGACGTCGGTCGGCTTCATGTGCAGGCTGTCCCCAATGGCGCTCAGCAACGCAACCGGCACGAATTCGGTCGTGTTGAAAATGAAGGCCGAAAGCGCCAGGACGAGCACGCCCCACCAGGATTGGCCGGAAGCGACCGGTTCAGGCGTCGACATACGAGTCAGGCGAGAGTCGATAAAGGGCGATTATCGCGTATCGCCGTTCGACGCAGTTTCAAACGGTGCAGCGCGTCGGTTCGGTGGACGACGGAAGAAGACTAGACCAGACTGGCCAACCCGCCAGGAAGCCCGATTGCCGCGCCAACGACACGCATGTGATCGTTGGCGGCACGAGCGAGGCGCGCGCAACTTCACGTCATCGCGCATAGGTTCTCTCTATACTGGCCCACGTGTCCTCCCTGCCTCGTTGCATGACGCGCAGGCACCGGCACGTTCCACCCGCATTGCCCATCCCTGGACGCCGCCACGAACCGCCGCGCGAAGCGCGACCGCGCGCCAATGCGTCGGCGTCTGCCTGCTTTGTGATGCTGTAAAAGAAACTGGAGAGTTTCCATGAGCACCTTCACCACCCGCGATGGCACGTCGATCTATTACAAGGATTGGGGCAGCGGCAAGCCCGTCGTGTTCTCCCACGGCTGGCCGCTTACCGCCGACGCCTGGGACGCTCAAATGCTCTTTCTGGTGCAAAACGGCTTTCGCACGATCGCGCATGACCGCCGCGGCCACGGGCGCTCCGATCAGCCCGCCAAGGGCAACGACATGGACACCTGGGCCGACGATCTGGCCGACCTGCTCGACAAGCTCGATGTGCAGGACGCCACGCTCGTTGGCCATTCCACGGGCGGCGGCGAAGTCGCGCGCTACATCGGCCGCCACGGCACGAAGCGCGTCTCGGGCGCGGTGCTGATCGGCGCGGTGCCGCCCATCATGATCAAGAGCGAGAAGAATCCGGGCGGTCTGCCCAAGGATGTGTTCGACGGCATCCGCAAGGGCGTGATCGACGACCGCTCACAGTTCTTCAAGGACCTGGCCGTGCCGTTCTACGGCTACAACCGCAGCGGCGCGAAGGTCTCGCAGGGCGTGATCGACTCGTTCTGGCAGCAGGGCATGTGGGGCGGCATCCTCGCGCTGCATGACTGCGTGCATGAGTTCTCCGAGGTCGACTACACGGAAGATCTCAAGAAGATCGACGTGCCCACGCTGATCCTGCACGGCGACGACGACCAGATCGTGCCGATAGACGACGCGGGCAAGCTCTCCGCGAAGATCGTCAAGGACGCGACGCTCAAGATTTACCCGGGCGGCCCGCACGGCATGTGTACGACGATGGCCGGGCAGGTCAACGCCGACCTGCTCGCGTTCCTGAACCGCAAGTAACGTCGCGGCGCGCGGCGTGCCCGTTCAACGCGAGCACGCCGTGATTGCCTCGACGTATTGCGCCTGCCACGCCGGGTCTTGCGCGAACGCCGCGAGATCCGCGTGCAGATCGTTGGCGTAGGCCGTTATGCACGCGCGGTTGTTCGCCTGGACGGCGCGCGGCATCACGAGAATCGCCGCCACCACGCCACCCACTGCCAGCGCGGCGATCGTCACGCCGATTGCCCAACGCCAGGCTTCTTCCCCTGTCCCTTTTAGCGCCGCTTCGCTCATTGCCCTTCTCCTTATTAATTAGCAAGACAATTATTCGAGGTTTAAAAAAGGCGCGAACGCCTTATGCAAGGCCCTTGCGTATCTTGCGCATGCCGGCGACCGTGGACTCGAAGAGGTCCGGGCCGACTTGCGCACGCAGGCGCCGCGCCACGTCGGCGCTCGCGCCGTTGATCGGGCCGTCGAGCGCCGTGCCGCCCGCCGTGGGAAAGAGTCCCCATTCGCGGCCATCGGCCTCGCCCTGGCGGCGCTCGAGCAAGTCCTTCTCGCACAGGTTGTCGACGAGGCGCGTCGCAGTGGGCCGCGCAATGCCGAGCGTTTGTGCGACATCGCTCGCGAGGCACCCGGGCTTCGCCAGCACGACGCGCAGCACGAAGCCTTGCGCGGGTGTGAGGCCGAACGGCGCATAAGCGGCACTCCACTCGCGCTCGACCAACCGCGCGAGCGCCGACGAATTGAAGTAAAGGCAGTGATCGAACATGGCAGCAATGAAACCACGAATTGATTAGCAAGGCAACCGTTTTCAGAGACTTCGGCGAGGCCCGCAGGACAAAATTCTTATATAAGACTCCCCGATTCACTTCTCTTTTCACAAGGGTCTTTACCAGCTTGACAGTCAATCAAGGGTACGATCCACAAAACCGGAGAGCCATCTCCGAATCGTCGGCCTCACCTTGCAAAGCCTTATAGAACGGGGCTCCGGCGCGGAAACGTTTTCGGCGCAGGGCCGGCCGATCAAGGCAAACGCGCCGACTTTCTGGTCAATTAACATTGCGCAAGCGCTTTCCACGATATGAAATATAGGCACGCCAGGTCCCCAGCCCGCTGCAAATTGAGGCAAAATCCAGGTGTTTCGCCGACTGCGCGCAGCCGGTGGTGTTATCACCCCGTTTTTGAACCCCGCCAAGAAGCCGATGAGTACCCAGCAACCCACCATCATCTATACCCTGACCGATGAAGCGCCGCTGCTCGCCACCAGCGCGTTTCTGCCGATCATCCGCACCTTCGCTGCGCCGGCCGGCGTGAACGTCGAGACCAGCGATATCTCCGTTGCGGGCCGTATCCTCGGCGAGTTCCCGGAATTCCTCACGGAAGAACAGCGCGTGCCGGACAATCTGGCCGAACTGGGCCGTCTCACGCAGTTGCCGGAAACGAACATCATCAAGCTGCCGAACATCAGCGCATCGGTGCCGCAGCTCGTCGCCGCGATCAAGGAACTCCAGGGCAAGGGCTACAAGGTCCCCGACTTCCCCGAAGATCCGAAGACCGACGAAGAAAAGGCTATCCAGAAGCGCTATTCGAAGTGCCTCGGCTCGGCTGTGAACCCGGTGCTGCGCGAAGGCAACTCGGACCGCCGCGCACCGCTCGCGGTCAAGAACTACGCGAAGAAGCACCCGCACAGCATGGGCGAGTGGAGCATGGCTTCGCGCACCCACGTCGCGCACATGAAGCACGGCGACTTCTACCACGGCGAAAAGTCGATCACGAACGACAAGGACCGCGAAGTCCGCATGGAGCTCGTGACGAAGGCCGGCGAAACCATCGTGCTCAAGCCGAAGGTCAAGCTGCAAGCCGGCGAAATCGTCGACAGCATGTTCATGAGCAAGAAGCACCTGCTGGCCTTCTACGAAGACCAGATGGAAGACGCGCGCAAGACCGGCGTCATGCTCTCGCTGCACGTGAAGGCGACCATGATGAAGGTTTCGCACCCCATCGTGTTCGGCCACGCCGTGCGCGTGTTCTACAAGGACGCGTTCGCCAAGCACGCCAAGCTCTTCGAAGAACTCGGCGTGAACGTGAACAACGGCCTCGTCGATCTCTACACGAAGATCGAAAAGCTGCCGGAATCGCAGCGCGAAGAAGTCATCCGCGACATGCACGCATGCCACGAGCACCGTCCGGCGCTCGCCATGGTCGACTCGGCCAAGGGCATCTCGAACCTGCACGCACCGAACGACGTGATCGTCGACGCTTCGATGCCCGCGATGATCCGCGCAGGCGGCAAGATGTGGGGCGCCGACGGCCGCCCGGCCGACACGAAGTGTCTGATTCCGGAAAGCACGTTCGCGCGCATCTACCAGGAAATCATCAACTTCTGCAAGACCAACGGCGCATTCGACCCGCGCACGATGGGCACGGTGCCGAACGTCGGCCTGATGGCGCAGAAGGCTGAAGAGTACGGTTCGCACGACAAGACGTTCGAAATCCCGCAGGATGGCACGGCGCGCATCGTCGACAACGCCACGGGCGAAGTGCTCGAAGCGCTCACGCAGCCCGTCGAGCAAGGCGACATCTGGCGTATGTGCCTCGTGAAGGACGAGCCGATCCGCGACTGGGTCAAGCTTGCCGTCACGCGCGCAAAGAACTCGAACACGCCGGCCGTGTTCTGGCTCGACCCGTACCGTCCGCACGAAAACGAAGTGATCAAGAAGGTCGAAACGTACCTGAAGGATTACGATCTGACCGGCCTCGACATCCAGATCATGTCGCAAGTCCGCGCGATGCGTTACACGCTCGAGCGCGTGATCCGCGGCCTGGACACGATCTCGGTCACGGGCAACATCCTGCGCGACTACCTGACCGACCTGTTCCCGATCATGGAACTGGGCACCTCGGCGAAGATGCTCTCGATCGTTCCGCTGATGGCGGGCGGCGGCATGTACGAAACGGGCGCCGGCGGCTCGGCTCCGAAGCACGTGCAGCAGCTGGTTCAGGAAGACCACCTGCGCTGGGACTCGCTCGGCGAATTCCTTGCGCTGGCCGTTTCGCTGGAAGACCTCGGCATCAAGACGAACAACGCGCGTGCCAAGCTGCTCGCGAAGACGCTCGACGCCGCCACCGGCAAGCTGCTCGACAACAACAAGGGCCCGTCGCCGAAGACCGGCGAGCTGGACAACCGCGGCAGCCAGTTCTATCTCTCGATGTACTGGGCGCAAGAGCTGGCCGCACAGAAGGATGACGCGGAACTCGCGGCACACTTCGCGCCGCTGGCGAAGGCATTGGCCGAGAACGAGCAGAAGATCGTGGGCGAGCTGGCCGCGGTTCAGGGCAAGCCGGTCGATATCGGCGGCTACTACAAGCCTGACTTCGCGAAGCTCGCTGAAGTCATGCGCCCGAGCGCGACGTTCAACGCCGTACTCGCAGCCGCTGCGAAGTAAGGGATGGACCCCGCCCCCCGTGCATTGCGCGGGGGACGTGCCACCAAACGAATCGAGCCTCCCACACTACTGTGGGAGGCTCGATTTTTTTTGCCCGGTTGATTGTGACGGCCGATATCAGGCGGCGAGTTTCTGCTCGACTGGCCGATCGTCCCGCGTCGGATCGCTCTCTCCGAGAGCAGGGCCCGGCTCCAGGTCGCAACGATCGGTTGCCAGAGCCACAGCAAGATCCAGCAGTTGCTTGTTCGAATCTGGATGACCCAGATGCGGCGGCATGACCTCTTCAATCAGGCCAGCATCCATCGCCCGAGGGATCTGCGCGAGTAAATCTGCAATCAGCGTCTGTCGCCTGCGGAATGCAGCACGCCGGTTCGACGGAACCTCGCTGACGTCGCGGTGATGCAGGCGAAGCGGCAGTACATACCGCCCATTGCGTTCGACGCCACCCAATTCCTGCCAGAAGCCATCATAGTCCGCGTGTATCTGAGCCCGCCTGGAGTCGGTAACGTGCGTCTTCTTCGTCACGCCAGTCAGCACGTCCACCCCTGCCATCCTGGACAATTCGCAGACAGCCTCCATGACAGCAGCCTTGGGCCGCAATCCATGGCATTCGCGCGTGGCCTCGCGCACCCGCTCCCTGGCCGCGCCGGAAGGTCCTTGCAGGCCGCCGATAAGCGCCCCGATTTTCCCCGCTTCGGCGTGCCACTCGAAACTGATTGTCGCCCACGCAAGATCGACGCGATCGACCACGTCGCGCCAGGCGACGCTCAGCAACCCTTCGCGCCAACAACGTACCGGCTCGCTCACGACGATGGCGTACCTTCCGCTCGACGCCAAGGTCACGTCTTCCGAATTCAGGTAGAGGCTGCGCACCAGATCGTCGCCGAAGCGTTCCCGTACGACCCGAAAATGTCCGCACAGTAGCTCGGCACGCGCGCAGGCACGCATGTCCGCCTGGACGAAGCGGCGAAAGGGGCGTTCAAGATAGCGACGATTACGGACGACAATCTCGGCAAGCAGGGAGTTTGCCGCCAGCGCACTCAACCAGACGCGAGCTGCAAACGGATGAAGCAGTGCGTACATGAGCACGCGCCCCTTCCGGAACAGGGCATCGGGACGCCTCCCAGGAATAGCCCTGGACAAGAGTTGGAAAAACTCGGGAATCGGTGTCATTGACTCGCGATCCGTTTTCGTGAATGGCTCAAACGCGGAGGCAACCGATGCAGCCGTGACGGCGTTGCGATTTGCGCCCGATGATGATCCGAATGCTGGAGGGTGGAATGTGCTGCGCAGATACATCGCAGTCCTTAAAAAAAATTGCCTCACTCACCGATCTTCGATACACGGGACGTCACGGAACAGTAACAGTCATTCGACGACCGGTACGAACGCTCTTGCGAGGATTCGGCCAGCCGTCGAGGTCATGAAACATATCACAGTATTACGAAGCGTTACAGAATTTTTCAAACGAGGGCACGATCGGTAAGTTTTCCGTAAACGTTATGAAAACTTCAGACAAACGTACGGTCCAGTCCCGGGCTTGACCGAACCTCGGCGCCCTGGCCCTTTCCCGCGAATCCGTAATGCGCCAGCCAAAAAAAACCGCTCCGGGGAGCGGCTTTACTGATCTGCCGATCGACGGGCGCGAAGCCCGTTGCAATCTCAATCATCCAGCAGCGAAAGATCGCGCACGGCGCCCTTGTCTGCCGACATCACGAGCTTGGCGTAGGCCTTCAGCGCCGCCGACACCTTGCGCGGACGCGCCTTCGCCGGCTTCCAGCCCTTGGCGTTCTGCTCTTCGCGGCGGCGCGCGAGTTCGTCGTCCGAGACCAGCACGTTGATCGTGCGGTTCGGAATGTCGATGCGGATCTTGTCGCCGTCGCGCACGAGGCCGATCGCGCCGCCTGCCGCCGCTTCCGGCGAGCAATGGCCGATCGAGAGGCCCGAAGTGCCGCCCGAGAAGCGGCCGTCGGTCAGCAGTGCGCACGCCTTGCCGAGGCCCTTCGACTTGATGTAGCTCGTCGGGTAGAGCATTTCCTGCATGCCGGGGCCGCCCTTCGGCCCTTCATAGCGCACGATCACCACGTCGCCGGCCTTGACCTTGTCGGCGAGGATGTTTTCCACCGCTTCGTCCTGCGATTCGGTCACGTGAGCCGTGCCTTCGAACACGAGGATGCTGTCGTCCACGCCCGCGGTCTTCACCACGCAGCCGTCGAGCGCGATGTTGCCGGTCAGCACGGCGAGGCCGCCTTCCTTCGAGAACGCGTGCTCGTACGAGCGGATGCAGCCTTCGGCGCGGTCCGAGTCGAGGCTCGGCCAGCGCGTGTTCTGGCTGAATGCGACCTGCGACGGAACGCCGGCCGGGCCAGCCATGTAGAACGTCTTGACCGCCTCGTCCTGGGTGCGCGTGATATCCCATTGCGCGAGCGCGTCGCCGAGCGTCGGCGTGTGCACGGTCGGCACGTCGGTGTGCAGCTTGCCGGCGCGCTCAAGTTCGCCCAGGATCGCCATGATGCCGCCGGCGCGGTGCACGTCTTCGATGTGGTACTTATTCGTGTTCGGCGCGACCTTGCAGAGCTGCGGCACGACGCGCGAAAGGCGGTCGATGTCGGCCATGCCGAACTCGATGCCCGCTTCCTGCGCAATCGCCAGCAGGTGGAGGATGGTGTTGGTCGAGCCGCCCATGGCGATGTCGAGCGTCATGGCGTTTTCGAACGCCTTGAAGCCCACCGAGCGCGGCAGCACGCGCTCGTCTTCCTGCTCGTAGTACTGGCGCGCGAGTTCGACGATGCGGCGGCCGGCGCGCTTGAAGAGCTGTTCGCGGTCCGCGTGCGTGGCGACCACGGTGCCGTTGCCCGGCAGCGAGAGGCCCAGCGCCTCGGTCAGGCAGTTCATCGAGTTGGCCGTGAACATGCCCGAGCACGAACCGCAGGTCGGGCAGGCGGAGCGCTCGACTTCGGCCACTTCGGCGTCGGAGTATTTGGTGTCGGCCGCGATCACCATGGCGTCGATCAGGTCGAGCTTCTTGACTTCGATGGCCTTCGTGACCGGGTTCGCGAGGCGCGTCTTGCCCGCTTCCATCGGACCGCCCGAGACGAAGATCACGGGGATGTTCAGGCGCATGGCGGCCATGAGCATGCCCGGGGTGATCTTGTCGCAGTTCGAGATGCAGACCATGGCGTCGGCGCAGTGCGCGTTGACCATGTATTCGACCGAATCCGCGATGATGTCGCGGCTCGGCAGCGAATACAGCATGCCGTCGTGGCCCATGGCGATACCGTCATCGACGGCGATCGTGTTGAATTCCTTGGCCACGCCGCCCGCGGCTTCGATTTCGCGCGCAACGAGCTGGCCGAGGTCTTTCAGGTGCACGTGGCCGGGAACGAACTGGGTGAACGAGTTGACGACCGCGATGATCGGCTTGGCAAAGTCCTCGTCTTTCATGCCGGTGGCGCGCCAGAGGGAGCGCGCACCTGCCATGTTGCGGCCGGCGGTGGAGGTTTTGGAACGGTATGCGGGCATTGTGGCTGTAGAAGAAAAATCGCAGAAAGGAAGCGGGCCACGGGATTGAGGGCCCCACGCACGCCCTTGCGAACAACCTCTTGAGCTGCGCTCTGGGCAGAACTCGTCATTATCCCACAGGGATGGGCGCCCCGCTGGATCGGCCGGCGGCGGTCGCGGGGTGCAGCTGGTACGCCCGAAGGCACCCCCGAGGCGTCGGCCGTTTTCTCAGGGTTGCCGAACCTTGCCGAATCCACCCGCCTGCACCACTATTCTTCGTCAAACCCGCGTGACGGAGAGAGCCCATGTCCCTGCAGAACATCAAGCACGTCGTTGTCGTGATGTTCGAGAACCGATCGTTCGACACAATGCTTGGCGGCTTGTACACGAACGGCAGCAGCCCCACCCATTTCCTGCCCGCGGCCAGCGCGGAACGGCCATTCGATGGGCTCACGATGGGCCTGAGCAACCCGACGAAGGCCGGCGGCACCATCGCCGCCACCATGCCGGCCTCGACGGCCACGCTGCCCGACCCCGATCCGCAGGAGACGTTCGCGAACGTGCGCGTGCAACTGCTCGGCAACGCGGCAGGCGCGACGCCCATGTCGGGCTTCGTGCAAGACTACGAAACGACCGCGACGACGGACGCGAGCCAGGTCATGCAGTGCCACAGCCCGGA
This sequence comes from Paraburkholderia sp. BR10936, assembly GCF_040965735.1. Taxonomy (NCBI): domain Bacteria; kingdom Pseudomonadati; phylum Pseudomonadota; class Betaproteobacteria; order Burkholderiales; family Burkholderiaceae; genus Paraburkholderia; species Paraburkholderia sp. BR10936. Next base: position 135,957 of record NZ_JBFRCM010000013.1, on the reverse strand, counting down.
TCAGCTGAAGGTGCTCTCGACACTCGCGCGCGAGTACGCCGTCTGCGACGCCTGGTTCGCTCCCGTGCCGAGCCAGACCTGGCCGAACCGCGCCTTCGCCCACGCGGGCACGTCGAACGGCCACGTCGACAACGGTGCGCCGCCCGACCCGTTCGACTGGCAAGTACGCACCATCTTCAACGTGCTGGGCGACATGGGCACGAGCTGGGCCGTGTATAGCGCCGCCCTCGTCGCGCCCTCGCTCACGCTCACCATGTTCCCGACGTTATGGGATGCGAAATATAAGGCCAACTTCCAGCGCTTCAGCAACTTCGTCTCCGACTGCGAGAACAACACGCTGCCGCAGTATTCGTTCATCGAGCCGCGCTTTCTGCTCGACCCCAACGACCAGCACCCGCCACACGACGTCTATGCGGGCGAGAGCTTTCTCTACGACATCTGGCACGCGTTGAGCACGTCGCCCGCATGGCCCGAAACGCTGCTGGTGATCACCTACGACGAGCACGGGGGCACCTACGACCACGTGCTGCCGCCCGCCAACGCCGTAGCGCCCGATGCCGCGAGCAATCCCGGCGACCAGAACTTCGCCTTCGACAGCTTCGGCGTACGCGTGCCGGCGGTCGTGGTGTCGCCGTATATCGCACCGGGCACCGTGTTCCGCTCACCGGGCGCCACACCCTACGACCACACGTCGATTCTCGCCACACTGCGCGACTGGCTCGGCATCGCGCCCGCCGACATGCTCGCGAGTCAGCGCGTGGCCGCCGCGCCCACGCTCGCTCCGCTGCTCACGCTGGACACGCCGCGCACCGACCTGCCGGCCATCGCCGCGCCGCCCGCTTCCGGATTCATCGCCACCAATCTCGCCCGCCCGCTCAACGACCTGCAAAAGAGTCTCGTGAGCGGCACGGCGCGGCGCTCTGGGCTCGATCCGGCAGCCACGCTCGGGACGATGTCGACGCGCCAGCACGCCGTGGACTTCTTCCACAACCTGCTCTCGTCCGACCAACCCTGAGCAGACGAGAAAACCCAAAACCGCCTCAGGCTTCGCCCAGGCCTTCCTGTGAAATCGACGCGAACAGCACGTCCGAAAACGCGTTGGCGGCAAGCGTGCTCGATGCCCGCCGCTGCTTGAGCAGCGCGACGGTGCGCTGTGGCAACGCCGGCGTGACCGGCAGCGTGACGAGCCCGCGATGCTCGCGCAGCACCGCCGAAGGCAGCAGCGTGGCGAGCGTGCAGCGCCGGTCCGAAGCCGCGCCCCTTCAATAGACGTCGCGCAGGTAACGCTTGTCCCGCCCGAGTGCACTGACGTAGTCGTGCGCGGCCTCGGCGCTCATGCCGCCATGGCCCGCCACCACCTCCCTGAGCGCCGTATCCACGTCCTTCGCCATGCGGCTCGCATCGCCGCACACGTAGAGGTGCGCCCCTTCCTGCAGCCATTCCCATAGCTGCGCGCCCTGCTCGCGCATGCGGTCCTGCACATAGACCTTCTCGCTCTGGTCGCGCGAAAACGCGAGGTCGAGCCGGTCGAGGTGGCCGTCCTTGCGCATTTGCTCGAGTTCGTCGCGGTAGTAGAAGTCGGTGGCTGCGTGCTGCTCGCCGAAGAAGAGCCAGTTGCGGCCCGTGTCGCCGCGCGCCTGCCGCTCGTGCAGAAAGGCGCGGAAGGGAGCGACGCCCGTGCCGGGGCCGACCATGATCATCGGCGCGTCGCCGTTGCGCGGCGGCCGGAAATGCGTGCTCTTCTGCACGAACACCGGGACGCTGCCCTCCTGCGCGCGGTCCGCGAGGAAGGTCGAGGCCACGCCCTTGCGCTCGCGGCGGCCGTTGTTGTAGCGCACGGCCGAAACGGTCAGATGCACTTCGCCCGCATGGGCTTTCGGGCTCGACGAAATCGAATAGAGCCGCGGCTGCAGGCGCTTGAGCATGCCGAGCAGTTCGGGCGCGCTCATGTCGACGGGATATTCGTGGAGCACGTCGGCGAGCTGCTGGCCCCACAGCCAGTTGCGCAGATCGCCCTTGCGTGAATCGTCGAGCATCTCCGCGAGACCCCGTGAGCGCGTGCGCGACGCGATGAACGCGAGCGCATCGGGGCTCGGGCGCGCGATCTCGTAGTGCTTGCCGAGCGCCTCGCCGAGGCGCATTTCGCCGTGGCCGCTCACGGCGACGGGCGTGTCGGCGGCGAGGCGCGTGAGGCCCAGCAACTCGTCGACGAGCGCGGGACAGTTGGTGGGCCACACGCCGAGCGCGTCGCCCGCTTCGTAGTCGAGGCCCGCCTCGCCCGTTGCGAGCGAGAAGTAGCGCGTGTCCTTCGTCGCGCCCTTCATGTTCAGGCGCACGTTCTTCAGCAGCTTCGAGGCGGCCGGACGCGCCTTCGTCGCCGCGCAGCCGGGCAGCACCTCGGGAATCGAACCGTCGGCGGGCACCGCGTGCAGCGCCGCGTCCTCCTGCTTGATGCGCACGACTATGCGCTCGAGCCAGGCGTCGGCGGCACTCTGGTATTCGCTGTCGCAATCCACGCGCTCCATGAGACGCCTGGCGCCCAGCGCTTCGAGGCGCGCGTCGAGCTTGCGCCCGTGACCGCAGAACGCGTCGTAGTTGCGGTCGCCGAAGGCGAGCACGGAAAAGCGCAGCGAGCGGAGGCGCGGCGCGTTGTCCGCCGCGAGCGCACTCCAGAAGGCCGCACCGTTGTCGGGCGCGTCGCCGTCGCCGAACGTGCTCGTCATCAGGAGGACGTATTGCACCTTGGCGAGGCTCCCGAGCGGGTAATCGGCCATGCAGGCCGTGCGAATCTCGAAGCCCGACTCCATCAGTTGCGTCGCGTATTGCTCGACGAGCGATTCGACGTTGCCCGTCTGCGAGGCCCACAGCAGCACGACCTTGGGGCGCGTATGGGCGATGCGCACGCCATGCGGCTTTTCTTCCGGTGCACCCGGCACGGCGAGCGCAGCCGTGCGCGCGACAGGCTCGCCGCGGCTGAAGAGGCCCGCCAGCAGTCCGTCCAGCCACACGCGTGTGTCGGCGGGAAACGGCGCGTGCGCGGGCAGCATGGGCACGCCAACGGGCTCGGCCGCCCGCAACGCGCGCAGGCCGCCGACAAAGCCCGCGAGATACTGGCGTTGCGCGTCGTCCAGCTGCGGCGCAGCGACGTCGTCGAGACCGAGTAGCGTCGAAAAGGCATCGATACGGGACATGTCGAGTTCCTGAGACGGGTTGGCGGTTTTCGGCGCGCTGGCGTCGAACGCGCCCGACGCAACGGCGGCATCGGTGCCATCCGGTACGCGCGCGGTCTCGCGCGGCGCGGATGGCGGGCCGACGCGCGAGAGCGCGACCGCGCAGAATTTCAATTCGGGCTGCTGGGAAATCGGGTCGATCGCGTCGCTCGTGACCGCGTTCACGCAAAGCTCCTCGCCATACACGTCGTTCCAGTGCATCGGCGCGAAGCAGTTGCCGGGACGCACACGCTCGGTCACCACGGCGGGCAACACCACGCGGCCGCGGCGCGAGCGCACTTCCACGCGGTCCTTCGCGGCAATGCCGAGCGCGGCGGCATCCTCGGGATGAATCTCGACGAACGGGCCCGGGTTGAGCTTGTTGAGCATCGGCACCTTGCCGGTCTTCGTCATGGTGTGCCACTGGTGCTGCAGGCGACCCGTGTTGAATACGACCGGGAACGTGCCATCGGGCAGTTCGGCAGGCGCAACATGGGGACGCGCGAAGAACACGCCCTTGCCGTGCGGCGTGGCGAATGCGATGCGAGGGCGCGTGCCGTCGACGTTTTCCCTGAGCGTTTGGCTCACGCCGTCGTTCACATAGCGCAGCGGGTTGCGATCGCTCGCGGCATCCGGCGCGATGGGCCATTGCAGCGGCGTTTCGCGCAATTTCGCGTGGCTCGCGCCGCGCAGGTCGTAGCCCGTCTTCGGGTTCGCGAAGCGCGTGATTTCGTCGAACACCTCGGCAGCGCTCGCGTAGCTGAACGCCTGCGCAAAACCCATCGCGCAGGCCACGCGCGCGATGATCTGCCAGTCGGGCAGCGCCTCGCCCGGCGGCTCGACGGCCTGCTGCATGAGCGTCATGTTGCGCTCGGAGTTGATCATCACGCCCTCGGCCTCGGCCCAGAGCGCGCCGGGCAGCAGCACGTCGGCGTACTGATTCGTTTCGGTGTCCAGAAAAGCGTCCTGGGCGATCACCAGTTCGGCGGCCCTCAGGCCCGCTACCACCGTTTGGCGGTTCGCAACGCTCGCCACCGGGTTCGTGCAGATGATCCAGCACGCCTTGATCTCGCCCGCGGCCATGCGCGAAAACATGTCGATGGTGCCGCCACCCACTTTCACGGGCAGCGTGCCGGGCGCCACGCCCCACGCCGCTTCGACGAACGCGCGGTCTTCTTGCGCGAGCACCGTGCGCTGGCCAGGCAAGCCGGGGCCCATGTAGCCCATCTCGCGCCCGCCCATGGCGTTGGGCTGCCCCGTGAGCGAGAACGGTCCGCTGCCGGGGCGGCAAATTTTGCCCGTCGCGAGATGCAGGTTGCAGATCGCGTTGGTGCTCCATGTGCCGTGCGTGCTCTGGTTCAGGCCCATGGTCCAGCAGCTCATCCACTCGGGCGCCTCGCCGATCATCTGCGCGGCGCGGCGAATGTCGTCGACGGCCAGACCCGTGATTTCGGCGACCTTTTCCGGCGTGTAGTCGTCGAGGAACGCGGGCATCGCGTCCCATCCTTCGGTGTGCTGTGCAATGAAGTCCGCATCGGTGTGGCCGTTCCTGTGCAGCAGGTGCAGCAGGCCATTGAGCAGCGCGAGATCGGTGCCCGGCGCGATCTGCAGGAACAGTGACGCCTTCCCGGCGGTCGCCGTGCGGCGCGGGTCCACGACGATGAGCTTCGCGCCCGCCTTCACGCGCTCCATCATGCGCAGGAACAGGATCGGATGACAGTCCGCCATGTTCGCGCCGATCACGAAGAAGAGGTCGGCGCGGTCGAAGTCCTGATAGGAACCCGGCGGCCCGTCTGCGCCGAGCGAGAGCTTGTAGCCGCTGCCCGCGCTCGCCATGCACAGGCGCGAGTTCGACTCGATGTTGTTGGTGCGCACGAAGCCTTTGGCGAGCTTGTTCACGAGGTACTGCGCCTCGATCGACATCTGCCCGGAAACGTAGAACGAGAGCGCGTCGGGGCCGTGCGCATCAAGCGTCGAGCGCAGCCGGCGCGCCGTATCGGCGATCGCCTGCGCGAGCGGCAGCGGCACCGGGTCCTCGTCGCGGGCGTGGCGCACGAAGGCACGCTCGAGGCGCCCCGACTTGCGCAGCGCCACGTGCGCCGACGAACCCTTCGTGCAGAGGCGGCCGAAGTTGGTCGGATGCTCGGCGTCGCCAGAAATCTTCGCGACCTGGCCGTCCTCGACGTGCAGGACCATCCCGCAGCCTACGCCGCAGTACGGGCAAACGCTCTTTATGCTCTCGCTGCTCATGCGGTCGATCGATATCAGCTTGAAACAGATTCGGGGCGCACCGCGCATCCTGCGCGCCGCGCGTTTGTCATTTCATTCGGGCAATCAGGCGGCAATCCAAACCTGACCGTTTTCCACGCGGGCGGGGAACGCATTGACCGAATGCTGCGGCGCTTCGATGCACTCGCCAGTAGACAGATCGAAGTGATGCTTGTAGATGGGCGAGGCCACCACGACGCGCTCGCCAAAGCTGCCCACGAGCCCGCGGGAGAGCACGGCCGCGTGCGAGTTCGGATCGTAGTTGCCGATGGCGTACACGCGCGCGTCGCCGTCGTCGACATGAAACACGGCGACCTGTTCGCCTTTAACGAGCGCACACACGCCGGTGTTCGGCACGATGTCGTCGAGCGTGCAGACGGGAACCCAGTTGCCTTGACTATGTTCGTTGCTCATTTCGTACTCCTCGGTTCGATGAAAGGGAATCAGACGGTTTCGACGACGACGGGAATGCCGGACAGCGCCTCATGTCGCTTGTATTGCGGCGCCGCTTGCGGGAGCTGCGTGCGCTCCTCGGGCGTAGCCGGACGAATCTGGCCGCGCTCTTCGATGAAGGTGACGTGCTGGTCGCCCGCATCGCTATTGACGAAGTGGCGAAAGCGGCGACGCGTTTCAGGATCGGTCACGGCCTTCTTCCATTCGCATTCGTAGGTGTCCACCACGAGCTGCATTTCCGCTTCGAGTTCGGCGCCGAGTCCCAGCTTGTCGTGCACGACCACGTCGATCAGATAGTCGAGGCCGCCTTCGAGGTTGTCGCGCCACACGCTCGTACGCTGCAGGCGGTCGGCCGTGCGCACGTAGAACATGAGGAAACGATCGACGTAGCGCACCAGGGTAGCCTGATCGAGATCGGCGGCGAGCAGTTCCGCATGGCGCGGCTTCATGCCGCCGTTGCCGCACACGTAGAGGTTCCAGCCCTTCTCGGTGGCGATGATGCCGACGTCCTTGCCTTGCGCCTCCGCGCATTCGCGCGTGCAGCCCGAGACGCCGAACTTGATCTTGTGCGGCGCGCGCAGACCCTTGTAGCGGTTCTCGAGTTCGATCGCGAAGCCCACCGAGTCGCCCACGCCGTAGCGGCACCACGTCGAGCCCACGCACGACTTCACGGTGCGCAGGGCCTTGCCGTATGCGTGCCCCGATTCGAAGCCGGCGGCGATCAGTTCTTCCCAGACGAAAGGCAACTGCTCGACGCGCGCACCAAAGAGGTCCACGCGCTGGCCGCCCGTGATCTTCGTGTACAGGCCGTACTTCTTCGCCACCTGACCCACGGCGATGAGGCCCTCCGGCGTGACCTCGCCGCCCGGCATGCGCGGCACCACCGAATACGTGCCGTCGCGCTGAATGTTGGCGAGGTAGTAGTCGTTCGAATCCTGCAGGCTCGCGTGCTCCTTCTTCAGCACGAATTCGTTCCAGCAGGACGCCAGAATCCCGGCCACGGCCGGCTTGCAGATATCGCAACCCAGCCCTTTGCCATGCTTCGCGAGCAGTTCGCCGAAGGTCTTGATGCCCTCCACGCGCACGAGGTGATACAGCTCCTGGCGCGAATAGTGGAAGTGCTCGCAAAGGTGATTATTGACGGCGAGCCCCTGGCGCTTCATCTCCGACTTCATGATCTGCGTGACGAGCGGCACGCAGCCGCCGCACGACGTGCCAGCGTTGCACGCCCCCTTCACCGCGGCGATGGTCGTCGCGCCTTCCTGGACGGCCGCGCAGATTTGCGCCTTCGACACGTTGTTGCACGAGCAGATCTGTGCGGCGTCGGGCAGCGCTTCCACGCCGATCGCGGGCTTGGCCTTGCCGTCGGCCTGCGGCAGGATCATGAATTCGGGCGACTCGGGCAACTCGATGCCGTTGAGCATCATCTGCAGCAGCGTGCCGTATTCGCTCGCGTCGCCCACCATCACCGCGCCGAGCAGCTTCTTGCCGCAATCGGACACGACGATCTTCTTGTAGACCTGGCGGCGCTCGTCGGCGTAGCGGTAGGAACGGCTGCCGGGCGTCTTGCCGTGCGCGTCGCCGATGCTCGCCACGTCCACGCCCATCAGCTTGAGCTTGGTGCTCATGTCGGCGCCCGCGAAGCTCGATGCCTCGCCCGTCAGCGCCCTGGCGGCGATGCGCGCCATGTCGTAGCCGGGGGCGACGAGGCCGAAGATCTGCCCCTGCCAGAGGGCACATTCGCCGATGGCGTAGATGTTCGCGTCGCTCGTACGGCACTGGTCGTCGATCACGATGCCGCCGCGCGCGCCGATTTCGAGGCCGCAGGCGCGGGCGATTTCATCGCGCGGGCGAATGCCGGCCGAAAACACGATCATGTCGGCATCGAGGTGCGTGCCGTCGGCGAACTGCATGCGGTTGGCGGCCGTTGCGCCGTCCACCGTTTTACCGTCCACGATCGCCAGCGTGTTCTTCTGCGTGTGCACGCTCACGCCGAGTTCTTCGATCTTGCCGCGCAGCATGCGGCCGCCGTCGTCATCGACCTGCACCGCCATCAGGCGCGGCGCGAATTCCACCACGTGCGTCTCGAGACCCAGGTCGCGCAGGGCCTTTGCGCATTCGAGACCGAGCAGGCCGCCGCCCACCACTACACCCGACTTCGCGCTCGCGCCGCGCGCCTGCATCGCTTCGAGATCGTCAATGGTTCGGTAGACGAAGCAATCGGCGCGATCGTTGCCCGCAATGGGCGGCACGAACGCCGAGGAGCCGGTGGCCAGCACGAGCTTGTCATACGAAAGCGTCTCGCCGTTGGACACCTCGATGGTGTGCGCTTCGCGATCGATCGACACCGCCTTCGCGTTCAGCACGAGACGCACATTCTCGCGATCGAAGAAGCCGGGCGCTACGAGCGAGAGATCGCCCGCCGACTTGCCTGCGAAGAATTCGGAGAGGTGCACGCGGTCGTACGCGGGGCGCGGTTCCTCGCAGAGCACGGTCACGCGCGCGTTGGGCGCGCCGTCCGCAAGGATGCACTCGAGAAATTTGTGGCCCACCATGCCGTGGCCGACGACGACGATCTCCATCGCGGCCGAGCTGTTCACTTCGTTCGTTGCTTGCACCATGCTGAGCCCCTGCCAATAAAAAAGGCGTCCCGCGATTCCAGCTTGCGCGAAGCCAGATTCGGGGGACGCCGTTGTCCTGAATACGAAACCCTTGTGCGCCGCGCTACTGCTTGCGGCCGAATCCTCATTGATTCGCGTGGCACTTGCTGCGAAGCAATACGCAAGCACTGTGCCAATCTGCGCGCATTCCATGCAAACGCCCCGTCCGGCGGAGTTCGGCGGCTGGTGAGCGGGGCGTCCGCCACAACGCCCGCGCGCGCATCGTGATGCAGGCCAGCACAAGATTGGTGCCCTGCAGCACATTGACTGTGCGCCCTGGGCGTGCAGGTTGCGGCGTCGTCGATTGTGGCCGGCGCCCACGGACGGGCGGCGCGAGCGCGCGTAAATTGGTCTGGAACTTGCGTGCGCCTGAGCGCCCGGCAACGTTGCCGGGCATGCAACCTGAGGCCGCGCTTCGCGCCTCGACTCGAACACACCGGACAATGGCGTCCCCTCGTCGCAAGCGGCGAGCGGACGCCATTTGTCTTATGGCGCTGCCCATGCGGTGCGCCAATACAAAGGAAGACGACGATGATGACGGGCAACGAAGGCAAGGTCACGCTGGTGAGCGCAGGTCCGGGCGATCTCGACCTGCTCACCCTGAAGGCGGCGAAGGTGCTCGCGAGCGCCGACGTCGTGCTGCTCGACGATCTCGTGAATCCGGAAATCGTCACGCTCGCGCCGCAGGCCCGCGTGATCCGCGTGGGCAAGCGCGGCGGCTGCCGGTCCACGCCACAGGCCTTCATCGAGCGGCTGATGCAGCGCTACGCGCGCCGCGGCTTGCACGTAGTGCGGGCGAAAGGCGGCGACGCGCTGCTGTTCGGACGCGCAGGGGAAGAACTCGCGGCGCTGCGCCAAGCGGGCGTGACGGTGGAAATCCTGAACGGGGTGTCCTCGGCGTTCGCGGCAGCGGCGGGACTCCGCGTGTCGCTCACGCATCGCGATCATTGCCAGGGCGTGATCTTCGTGACTGCGCATCTGCGCGACCACAGCGAACCGGACTGGCACGCGCTCGCCGCGACGGGCATGACGCTCGCCATCTATATGGGCATGAGCCGCATCGAGTCCCTGTGCGCAACGCTCGTGGGCGCGCTGCCCACAACGACGCCCGCCGCCGTCGTGCAGTGGGCGGGCAGCGCGAACGAGCGGCGCGTCACGGGCACGCTCGGCACGATCGCAGCGCATGCTCGTGAAGCAGGCCTCGGCAGCCCCGCCATCATCCTCGTCGGCCACGCGATTGGCGAGGCGGCTTCGTTCGCCAATTCGCCTGCGTCGTTCGGCGTGCATTCGCACGAATCGAGTATCGAAGAGCTGCGTCGACGCGCGTGAACGCGTTGGCGGCCCGTCGCTCACGCGCGGGCCGCATCCTGCTAACGACCCAGTTCTCAGTTGCTTGCGCTCGCCTGGGCGCCCTGCACGACGGCCTGGGCCATCGCCGGCTCCTGGGGCAGCGCCCATTCGAGCCAACGTGCGCGATGCAGCACCACGAGTCCGAATGCGGCCGCCGCGATCAGGCCGAACGTCGCGAAGCCCATCTGGTAGCTGCCGGTGCTCTCCTTGGCGATGCCCATGATGACCGGCAGATAGAAGCCGCCGATTCCCCCCGCCGCGCCGATGATGCCCGACATCAGCCCGGTGCGGCCCTGCCAGCGGCGCGGGACGAGCTGGAACGTCGCGCCGTTGCCGAGACCGAAGCACACGTAGGTGAAGGCGAGCAGCGCAATGCCCGCGGCGAACGGCGGCATCCACAGCGCGAATGCGAAGTCGCACACCGAGATCGCGGCAAGCAGCACCACGAGTGCGCGCACGCCCGAAATGCGATCCGCGATCAGGCCGCCGAGCGGGCGCACCATCGCACCGGTCAGCGCGAGCAGCGACATCATCACGCCGGCTTCGAGCTTGGGCACCTGGTAGAGCGAAATCAGCAGCGTCGAGACATAGGACGACATGCCGACGAAGCCGCCGAACGTGATGCTGTACACGAGCATCACGACCCACGTGTCGCCTTCGGTCAGTACCGCGCGATAGTGGCGCGGCAACACGGCGATGGCCAGCAGCGCGCCGAGCACCGGCAGCAGCAGAACACCGGTCTTGCCCGCGCCGAACAAGCCTGCATGCACGGCAAGCACGAGCGCGATCAAACCGGCGAGCGTGATGCCGAACGAGCGCAACGCCTGCGGCGCGCTGCCGGACTTCTGGCCGAGATCGCGAGCCCAGAAGATCACTGCCGTCGCGGCGAGCGCGAGCAGCGGGAGCGCCGCGCCCGTGGCGCGCGCCCATCCATAGTGGCTCGCGAGGCCCGGGAAGAGGAAGCCGTCGAGCACGGCGCCAATATTGCCGGCCGCGGCGAGGCCGAGCACGAGGCCCTGCACCTTCGGCGGATAGTTGCTGCCCGCCATGGGCAGCGCCACGGCGAAGCTCGCGCCGCCCACGCCGAGCAGCACGCCGAGCACGAGCAGCAAGGTATAGGACGGCGTGCCCGGCATCATCAGCAGCACGGCGGCGGGGATGGCGGAAAGCGCGATGCCCATCAGCGCGACACGGCGGCCGTCGTAGGCCTGATAGAGATTGCCGAGCGTCACGCGCAGAATCGCCGCGCCGAGCACCGGCACGGCCACGAGCAGGCCCAGTTCGCCCGGCGTCATCGCAATGTCCTTCTGGATGAACGGCGCGAGCGGGCCGAACATCACCCACACCGTGAAGCCGGTGTCGAAGTACAGGAAGCACGCGACGAGCGCGCGCCAGTTACCGCTCTTGAGCGAACTTACCAGGTCTTTCACGAGGTTCTCCCCAATAGTGGATCTCAACCCGCCAAGCGGGCATGCATCCGTTGATTTCGGAATCCAGAATGTCTTTCGGGCGCACTATTGTGCGTTTCGGGCTTGCCGACCACGCCCTGCACGAGCCTGTCCATTTCGCCTATTACGTGCGCGAGTTCCGCCGTGATCACCGCGAATTCGCGGCCGAACTGGCCGGCGCGAGCGGCAGCCACCCGTGCATTGAGCGCGACGATGTTCGCGCGCAGTGAAATGGCAGCGAGTTCGTCGACAATGCCGGCCTGGCGCTTCGCCGCGGCGGCTTCCACACTACGCAGTTCGTCCTGGTACGCCTGGGTCAGCGCTTGCAACAGTTCGAGCAGCGGCGTGGCGGCAGCGGTGAGTTCCGTCACGGCTGCCTCGCACCCGCTATCGGCCGCTGCGAATTGGACTGAGCGCTCGAGGCACGCGCAGGCGTGGGCAGCGAGTTGCATGAACGCGCGTATACGCTCGTCGGCCTTGCGCGCGCCGAAGTAGAGTTCGCGCAACGCCGTCGAGAACACGCCGGGAAAATGATCGTCACCGTCTACTAGCCGCGTGTGCGAAGCCGCGAACGCGTCGAGGCAGTCGCGCGCGACGACGAGCGCGGCCGTGTCGCCGCGCAAGCCGAGCAGCGCATGCAGGACCACGCGCTGCGAGAGCATGCGCTGGCGCCCGGCTAGATTGATGAGTTCGCCGACGATTTCCGCAGAGATGTCAGGTATCGGTTCCCGCATGGTCATCTTTAGTTGTCCAAATCGCATCGCCAGGTGTTTGTCGGAACCACGGCGTTTGTGCGACGCGCATAAAAAAAGCGTCCCGAAGCGCACCCGCCACGCACGCTGTGCCGTGGAGTGCCGCTTCGGGACGCCGTTGCCCCGCACGATCGAATGATCCCGCGCACCGCGGGACGATGATGCATTCATTGGAGCCGTCATTGGCTCCGGTAGCGACAAAGCAATAGGTATGCCACCCGCCCCACATGCAAACCGCGCGCCCCGCATAGCGCCCGGCTGGCGCGGGTTTCACGGCCCACGCAGGGCGCGTAGCTCGCGAAACGGCGACCGACTGCGCGCCACCAATCGTGTGCTTCAGGTGACTGCTGCTGGTGCACTGCAACGAAGCCCCGCACCATCGCCGGGCACTATCTTGCCCTCCGGCGCTACCGCACTACTCTGTAAACATGGATGGGTGGGCCGCGCCAGCGCTCATGCGCAACGCCGGCCTGGGAGGTGCATCATGAAGGCAACCGCAATCGCCCTCACGCTCGCATGGGGCGCCGTCAGCCTTGGAGGGCTCGTTATCCCGTCTGCGGCGAGCGCCGCGAATCAAGCGACGATTGCTATCGTCTCCGGCACTTACGGCAGCAACTGCGGCGCGCCACACGGCAATGTCACGCGCGATCTCGCCGCGCACTGTGACGGTTTGCGAACCTGCAGCTATCCGGTGTCGATGGTCGCCGCGCAGTCAGACGGCTGTCGCAATGACTATCTCGCCGAGTGGCGCTGCGGCGGTCATGAATTCCACAACGCCGCACTGGCTCCCGGTGCGGGCGACGGCGATCGACTCATTCTCAGTTGCGAGCCTTCGAGTGGTCCGGGGCATTGAGGCCTGCAAACAAGAATCAGAATCAGAAACGCAACCCGCGCATGACGCCATTTTCAGCGCACTGCTAACCACTTTTTTCGCCGGTCCAAAGCGGGCCGCGCGTTCATTGTCCCTTTTCAGTGCGTGTAATAGACTCAATTCGACGACGCGCTCCGCACAACTCACAGGCGACTGCAAACATCGTAGAGTCGTGCTCCCTGTCACGGGGTCATGCCAGGAAGGAGCGCAACGTCGGCGGACAGTTTCTCGTACTACCTGGAATTCCGGCGGCCCTCGCCGGAACGCGATAGGAGCCTGGGCGCGTCTGGATTGCACGCCCGGTCAGCGAGGAGACACAAACGATGCTGCTGCCCACTAGATCAACGCCGAAGGCGCAGTCCCGGGATTTGCTCGATGTCCTGATTCGCGCCGCGCTCATTGCCGTCCTGGCGATGTTTTGCTTTCGCATCTTCGCCCCGTTCCTCGACCTCATGGTGTGGTCCGTGATTCTCGCGGTCACGCTCTATCCGCTGCAAACGAAGCTGCAGCGCAGCTTCCCTCACAAGGATGGACTCATCGCCACGCTCATCATTCTCCTGGCGTTCGCCGTGATCCTCGCACCCACCTGGCTGCTCGGTGTCGCCGTCGCCGATTCGATCGAACATGCCATGAGCGTCGCGAAGGGCGGCACGTTTCATATCCCGCCTCCCGCCGACTCGATCGCTCACTGGCCAATCGTCGGTCAGCGCGTATACGACTTCTGGATGCAGGCGTCGACCGACATCGCCGGTCTCGTGCAGCGGTTCGCGCCGCAACTGAAGGCGGCTGGCCTTGCGCTGCTCGGCACGATCACCGGGCTTGGCGCCGCGCTGCTGATTTTCTTCGTAGCCCTGATCGTTGCGGGCATTCTCATGGCCCACGGCGAGTCAGGCTATCGCAGTACGGTGCAGATCGCGTCGCGCGTTTCCGGCCCGGAAAACGGCCCGCAAATCGCCGACCTTTGCACTGCCACGATTCGCGCTGTCGCCCAGGGCGTGGTGGGCATCGCGTTCATCCAGATGGTGTTGATCGGCGTCGGCTTTATCGTGATGGGCATTCCCGGCGCAGGCCTGCTCGCGCTGGCCGTGCTGCTGATCGGCATCATGCAGCTGCCCGCCACCCTCATTACCGTGCCCGTCATTATCTTCGTGATCATGACGCAGGGCGTGAGCACGGCGACCATCGTCTTCGCCGTTTACGAGTTCGTCGCCGGTCTCGCCGACAATGTACTCAAGCCGCTGCTGCTTGGCCGCGGCGTGGCCGTGCCGATGCCCGTGGTGCTGATCGGCGCGATTGGCGGCATGGTCACGGGCGGCGTAGTCGGCCTTTTCATCGGCCCGGTGATGCTCGCCGTCGGCTATCAACTGTTCTGGCGCTGGGTGAAAGACCAGCCGCAAGCCGAGCACGCACGAGAAGAACAGCAGGCTTGAGCCGCGAGGCCGCCCGGTGATCCTCTGCGAGCGCCCTTACTGGCTCCCGCTCGGCGCCTGCTGCCTGAGCACGCTATTGGGCGCGTGCATGCGCGTGGGCCCCGATTTTCAGCCGCAACGCGAAAGCTGGAGCGAACACTGGAGCAGCGCGTCGATCGAGCAGGTCACGTCGATCGCGGCACAAGCCGACGCGCAACCCGACGCGCGGCAATGGTGGCGTGTATTCGGAGACGAAAATCTCGAACAGCTGATTGCCGCGGCCGACGCGAACAACGGCGACCTGAAGATCGCCGCCTTGCGCGTGATCGAGGCGCGCGCCCAACTCGGCATCGCGCTCGCAGGGCGTTACCCGCAGGTGCAGCAGGCCAACGCCGACGTGCTGGCCTCGGCGCGCAAACGCCACGACGGTTTCGACCCGCGTTCGGGTGCGTACTTTCAGTACGGTCTTGGCTTCAGCATCGGCTGGGAGCTGGACTTCTGGGGGCGCTTCAGCCGCGCGATCGAATCGGCCGATGCCTCGTTCTTCGCCGCCCGGGACAACCGCGAGGACGCGCTCGTGCTCGTTCACGCGCAGGTCGCGGACACCTATTTCACGCTGCGCACGACCGAAGCGCGCCTGCGCATTGCGCGCGAAAACGCGCAACTGCAAAAGCGCAGCTACGAGATCACGCAAAAGCTCTTCAAGAGCGGCGAAACCGACGAGCTCGATCTCGAGCAGGCGAAAACCCAGTATCTCGGCACGCTGAGCAGCGTTCCCGTGTTCGAAAGCCAGATCGCGGTGGCGCGTCACGCGCTTAGCGTGCTCCTCGGGCGCCCCCCCGGCCCGCTGCCGGAGCTCGACGTGCAGCCGGCCAAGGCAGGCTTCGTCCCGCTCGTCGACCGTGCGGTGCTGGAGGACGTGCCCGCGAAGCTGTTGCTGCGCCGGCCGGACGTACGCGCCGCGGAGCAGCAGATGGCCGCGCAGTCGGCGTTGATCGGCGTGGCGAAGGCCGACCTGTATCCGTCCATTTCGCTCGTTGGCTCACTCGCCTGGAGCGCCAGTTCGCTTGCGGGCGCGCCGAGCACGCTTGGCGTGGCGGGCGGGCCGAGCATTACATGGAACCTGTTCGATCACGGCCTCATCACGAACAACGTGCGCGTGCAGGACGCCCGTCTGCAGCAATTGATCGTCGCGTATCAGGACACCGCGCGCGACGCGGCGCGCGAAGCCGACGACGCCGCAACGGCGCTGAACGCGGCGCTGCAGCGCGACACGATCCTGCACGACGCGCAAGGCGCGGCGCAGCGCTCGCTCACGCTCGCCAATACGATCTATCGCGAAGGGTACTCGGACTTCCAGCGCGTGCTCGACGCGCAGCGCGCACTCTCCGCGCAGCAAGACGCGTTCGTCGTCAATCGCGGCAACGCCGTGAGCAGCCTGATTGCGCTGTACAAGGCCGTGGACGGCGGCTGGGATCTCGATCAGCCGCTCATCGATCCCGCGACCCGCGCCCAGATGCAGCGACGCACGGACTGGGGCGACCTGCTCGACGAACCGGCGTCGCCCGCTGCCGCGCAGGGTGCCGGCAACCGACAGGGCGGTCCGACACGATGAGCAGCGCGTCCGAACCTTCGAACCCGCGCGAGACGCAGCCGGCTTCCGACCCCTCCGGCAAGGCGCTCAAGTGGATTGTCATCCTGATTGTCGTCAGCCTGATCTGGTATCTGCTTGCCGATCGCTTCACGCCTTATACGCAGCAGGCGCGCATCGCTGCCTACGTCGTGCCCGTTGCGGCTGAAGTGTCGGGACGCGTGACGCGCGTGCTCGTGCACAACAACCAGGAGGTCAACGCAGGCGACGTGCTGTTCGAAATCGACAGCGAGCAATACCGTATTGCCGCCGACCGCGCGCGCGCCGACCTCGAATCGACGCGGCGGCAAATCGGCGCGAGCACGGCAGGCGTCGAGTCGGCGCAAGCCTCATTGCGCGCGGCGCTCGCCAACGAGGTCAAGGCGCGCCAGGACAGCGACCGGCTCGAACGGCTGTACCGCGAAGACGAGGGCACGGTCTCGCTGCGGCGGCTCGAAGTGGCGCGCGCGACGCACGAGCAGGCGCAAAGCCAGGTCGAAGCCGCCCGGGCCGAAGTCGAACGCGCACGCGAACAGCAAGGCGGCAACGAAGCGGAGAACGCCCAGTTGCGCAGCGCGGCGGGCGCGCTCGAAAAGGCCGAACTCGATCTCGCCAACACGCGTATTCGCGCGCGCCCGGCCGGCGTCATCACCGACCTGCGCACGGAAGTCGGCCAGTTCGCGGCCGCGGGCAATCCGGTCATGACGCTGATCGCCATTCACGATGTCTGGGTCAGCGCGGACATGACGGAGAACAATCTGGGCCGGCTCCATGCGGGCACGCCCGTCGCCATCGCGCTGGACGCGCTGCCGGGCGAAGTGTTCGCCGGACGCATCCGCAGCATCGGCTATGGCGTGAGCGTGGGACAGAGCACGCCGCCCGGCACCCTGCCGACCGTGCAGAATAGCCGCGATTGGCTGCGGCCCGCGCAACGCTTTCCCGTGATCGTCGAGTTCGACAGCGACGAGCGCGCACGGCTGCGCAACGTTCGCGTGGGCGGGCAGGCCGAAGTGATGGCGTTTCCGAGCGCCGGCAACCCGCTCAATCCGCTCGGCCGCGTGTTCCTGCGCGCGATGAGCTGGCTCTCCTACGTCTACTGAGGGGCGCCCATGCCAACGAGCCCATCGCTTCCCGGCCGCCGCGCGCTACGCGTGGCCTCCGGCACGGCGCTCACGCTTGCCGTCAGCTTCGCGCTCGACTTTCCGATTCCGGTGATCGCGCCGGTGCTCGCCGTCTTTCTGCTGGCGACGCAGAACCGGCCGCTTTCGCTCAAGGCAGCGCTCGCTCTCGCCGTAGTCGTTGCGCTCACGACGGGCAGCGGCCTGCTGCTCGTCCCCGTTCTGCGCTATTACGCGTTCGGGGGCGTGTTGCTCGTCGGCCTCTGTCTCTTCCTGGCGTTCCGCGCCGGCCTGCGTGGCGGCAATAATCTCGTGGCGACATTCCTCGCGGCAGGCCTCACGATGATCAGCGCGGCAGGCGTGGCCGACCAGCAACTCGCGGCCACAGTGGTCGGCGCGCTCGTAAAGGGACTGCTGCTCGCGGTGCTCGTCTCGGTCCTGAGTCACGCGCTCTTTCCCGAGCCCGGCGCCGCGGGTGCGGGCGCCAAACCCGCCGCGCGCGTCATGCCGCCGGACGCAGCGTCGCGCATCGCCTTGCAGGCCGCGCTCGTGGTCATGCCCGCCTGGCTGCTGGCGATGAACGACCCCGCGAGCTACATGCCGATCATCATGAAGTCCGTGAGCCTCGGCAGGCAAACCTGCACCACGTCGGCACGCGGCGCAGCGCGCGAACTGCTCGGCTCCACGGCGCTCGGCGGACTGCTCGCCGTCGCGTTCTGGTTTGCGCTCAGGCTCTTCGTGAATATCTGGATGTTCTATCTCTGGATGCTGCTGTTCGGTCTGCTCGTGGCGCGCAAGCTATATCGCATCCGCCCTACGCGTTACTCGCCCGGCTTCTGGCTGAACAGTCTCGTCACCATGATCATTCTGCTGGGTCAGTCGGTCGAGGACAGCGTGGCGGGCAAGGACGTGTACCGCGCATTTGCCGTGCGCATGGCGCTCTTTCTCGCCGTCACCGCTTACGCGTGTCTGATGCTGCAGATAGTCGAGCGTTTCGCACGGCGCGGCGCAACCGCACTCAAGAGGAATACGCCATGAACGATGCGTCAACGAGCGCGGACCATGCCCCGAACGCACGCGATATTCTGCTGGAACCGGGGCGGCGCCTGCTTCTGGGCGGCCTGCTACTGCGCGGACTGGTCGGCGTGAAGGCGGCCTCACGCCATGCGCAATCGGGTGTGAGAAGGCTTTAAGCGAATTCGAGCAGGTGTAATCAGACCCAATCGGGCATCGGGACCCGGCAGGATCGAACATGACGAACACCACCGTCCATTGGCTGCAACTGCGCATCGCGCTAGTGAAGACTGGCGTGGCGATGCTCGCCGCAGTGCTGCCGTGGCATGCGCACGCGCAGAACGTACCGGGCCAGCTGTCGAACCAGACCGTGATAGGCGGCAACATCAAGCAGCATGCGGACGCCGTGCTGTCCATCATGACCTACACCACAGTGCCGGACGTCACCACCAGCTCGCTTTCGATCAACAACGGCACCACCGGCAACCCGGGCTTCGGGCAAACACAGCTAGGCGGTGGTTTCACGCTGAGTCGGTCGTTTCCGTTGTACATGGAAGGCACGATCGCCTATAGCCGCTACGACCCGACGTTCATCGCGACCGACGGAACCGAGACACGCGCTGTGCCCACCAGGTGGAATACCTTCAGCGGCACGGTGGGGCTTGGCTGGGACTTCCGCATCACCAACGAACTCGTGTTTCGCCCGATCATAAACGGCACGATTGGCCGTGTTTCCAGCGATCTGCGAATCGGACAAACGCTGTTCAACCATGTCACGGACAGCAATCTCCAGTTCCTCAATAACGGCTATCTGGACGCGTATGGCTACGGCGGCTCGCTCATGCTCGACTATGAGCACTACCGAGAAAACTACGAAATCGATGCAGAACTACGCGCGACCGATATCTACCTGCGCAGCTTCGGCGGGAGTTCTGAAGCCGTTCAAGGTTCTGCGATGGCACAGCAAGTGAGCCTCTGGACGCGCTGGCGCGCGCCGACGGGTTGGCACGCGCTCGACAAGCCGGTGCGCTACGTGCTGGAGTTCGCCTACTCGCATTACTTCGGTGACAGCGCCGGGGTGCTCGGCTTCAACGAACTCACTTCGCTGGGCGTGGGCCTGGAACTCGACAGCAGCGCGCATCCCGTCATCATTACCCGAACGCGGGCGATGGTCCGCTATGTGTTTGGCCACAACGTGCGCGGCGTGTCGTTCGGGCTGGCGGTCAGCTTTTAGGAATTCGAACGATGGATGCGTGAGGTAAATTACGATGAGTCCGAGAGGTGAGCGTCAACTACATTCAACGGCAGGTTCCGCATCGAGGCGTCTCGCGCTCGCGGGCGTTTGGGCCTGTCTGCCGCCACTGGCGGGATGCCCTACTACGCGGCGCCACCGGGCACCGTGGTCATGACGCCCGCCAGCTACGACCAGCGCATGGGGCGCCAGGGGATCGTTTTCCGATTGAACGCGGGGCCCGCGAACGCCGCCCCACCCGCTTATGCAACGTGCGCGGCAAACCCCGTGCGTTCCGGCGCAACGTCTTCACGCAGCGTGAGTGCCGGAATGTCATACGCACCGCCATTTTGCTTGCGGAACGCGATCGGTTCGGTCTGCGCCAGCGCATCCAGGCGAGCGCCGAGCGCGTCGCGTGTTTGCGCATAGCGCTCCTCGTCCATGCGCCCCGTGCGATACACGAGAAACGGCGGCAGCACGTCGTAGCCCGGGTAATAGAGCACGCCATGATGGATCGGAAACAGAATGTCGTCGATCGGGCCGTTCACGCCCCGAGGCCCGTAGTGCGACGCCCAGCCGCCCATCGTCACGACGAGCATCGCGCGCTTGCCGGCCAGCGTCCCTTCGCCGTAGCGGTCGCCCCAGCGCACGTCGGAGTGCTCGCCCACGCCATAGGCGAAGCCGTACGCGAAAACACGCTCCACCCAGCCCTTGAGGATGGCAGGCATGGAGAACCACCAGAGCGGAAATTGCAGGATGAGCGTATCGGCCCACAAGAGTTTGGCCTGCTCCTGCGCGATGTCCCCGGTCTGGAGGCCGTTCTCGAAAGCGTGCTTCGAATCGAGCGACGGATCAAACGGCGTGTCGCGCCGGCGTTCGACGCTGTCCTGAGCGTCGAGCGCCGCTTTCCAGTTCATGGCATAGAGGTCGGACACCTGAACGGCGTGCCCCGCCGCCTCGAGACGCCGCACGGTGAAATCTCTGAGCGCGCCGTTGAGCGACTTCGGCTCGGGATGCGCATAGACGAGCAGGATATTCATGGGGAGGGCTCCGTGAAGTGGTACGAACCCAGCTTAGTTGCCCGGCTGCTATAGTGAAAATGAATAACGAGAATACCAGCCATTATGTCCGCTAATTTACGCAGCCTCGACCTCAACCTGCTCGTCACGCTCGACGTGCTGCTCGCCGAGCACAACGTCACGCGCGCGGCGCGGCGCCTGAACTTCTCGCAACCGTCGGTTAGCGTGCATCTCGCGCGGCTGCGCGAGATATTGGGCGATCCACTGCTGCTGCCAGGCCCACGCGGCATGCAGCCTACGGCACGCGCGCTCGCCTTGCGCGAACCCCTGCGCGAGGCACTCGAGTCGCTCGAGCGCGCCATTGCGCCCGAGAGCCCGTTCTATCCCGCCAGCGCCCACGATACCTGGTGCGTGGCCGCGAGCGACTATGGCGAGTCCACCATCGCGTTGCCGGCGCTGCGCGGCTTGCGCGAGGCCGCGCCGCATACGCGCCTTGCCGTGGTGGAACTCGCGCCGGCGCGCGTCGCGAAGCAGGCGGCGCAGGGCGAAATCGATCTGGCCTTCCATACCACCAGCGACGCACCCGAGAACCTGCGCCGACGCGCGCTCTTCACCGAGCGCTACGTGCTCGCGGGCCGCGCGGACCATCCGCGCCTCAAGCGCCGTCCGGGCGTCAAGCAGTTCTGCGCACTGGAGCACGTCATCGTCTCGCCCGATGGCGGCGGATTTCGCGGCATCACCGACGAAACGCTTTCACAAGCCGGACTCACGCGGCGCGTCGTGCTCTCCGTTCCGCACTTCCTCTTTGTCATTTCCGTACTCGAACGCAGCGACCTGGTAGCGATGCTGCCGTGGCGGCTCGTGCGCGAAAGCACGGCACTTCGCGTGGTCGAACCGCCTGTCGAGGTACCCGGCTACGAAATGTGCATGCTCTGGCACGAGCGCTCGCATCGCGACCCCGCGCATCGCTGGCTGCGCGAGCAAATCGCCCTCGCTGTTTAACTGCGTGAGACGGACAGACGCCGAAGAGAACAACACGATGTCACCCAGTCGCGCACGTCGGCGCCTGAAAAGCCGGTGCGCGATATCGCTAGCAAACCTGTCGCGTAGGCGCTCGCGTCAGCCAGCATGTCAATGGCATCGGCGAGTCATCCGCTGGAGCCAGGGAACATTGTCACGACTGCAAGATAAGGAAGCCTTAAGAATCATTCCCTAAGCTCGCCACAGGGAATTCATAAGTCGAAGCGCATTCTGCGCCGTCCCATAGGGCTACACACTTCCCTGGTCGGGCAAGGGTGAACTCGCAGGAACTGATGAATGAGCCATGTAGATGCGAGCAGACCGGCAACGCTGACGCGCATTGCGCGCGCATCCGCACCGGCTAGTCGTGAAAGGAAATGGAAAGGCAGGATTCACGTATGTCGGTTCAGGTCGTATGGGCACGGGCTGGACGGCGAACCGCACTTTCAATGCGTTGAATGCGGCGTGTTTATGGTGCGTGGCGTCCTGTATGGCCCAGATTGACTCCCCTTGATGTTCCGCAGCCCATGCGGCCAACAGCGGGCAGTCGTGAATTGCTTCAGAATACTGGCTGGCCAATTCACTGAGGCTACACATGGTTAATTCGTCTGCTATTGCGACAGTCTTTTCCGTCTATGCGGCAGCTGTCGTCATACCTGGGCCGAACTTCGTCGCAATCACTCAGAAGGCGGTAGCCGGCAGACGCTCCGACGCGCTCGCGCTTGTCGCCGGGATCGTGACGGTGAATCTGTTCTGGGCGACTTGCGCCATTCTTGGTATCGGCATGGTGTTCGCTATTTTCCCGTGGCTCGCTGTCGGTATCAGGCTTGCTGGCGCGGCCTATCTGATCTGGTTCGGGGTGCGGCTCATTGTGTCGGCACGGGCAACCCCCTCCGAAACACGTCACCCAACGAAGGCGCCTCTGTTTCGTGCCGCGTTCCTGCAAGGTATCGCGACAAATATCGCGAACCCGAAGTCCATCGCCTTTTATGCGGCGGTGTTTTCCTCAGCGGTGCCCACGCACGTTCCCATGCCGACGTTTTTCGCCATGCTTGCTACCGTCGGTGCAACAGCGACGTGCTGGTACGGAGCAGTCGCGCTCGTCCTATCGCACGCGGCGATTGCGACGGCGTATCGACGCGCGAAGTCATGGATCGACCTCACATGTGGTGGGCTCATGATTGCGCTGGGAATCCGGCAGGCATTTCGGTGAGCGAAGAGATGAAGTCGTTGGTCCGCAAGGGCGGGTGTTTCTTTTCTGAGAGCGAGCAGTAAGCAAGACAGCAGGGCGCCCTCTAACGCCTTCGCAGGCGGCCCCAATACCGTGCAATAGCGGTTACTCAAGAGGTGAAGCGCTACAAAGGTCGCGGCTCCGACTTCCTTCCGTTGCTCCGGTCGTGTCCTTGTGGTTGAAAGGTCTATGATGGGACTGTGAGCTTGCCATGCGTTGTCAGGACCCGAGCATCGAATGAAGCCACCACGTAATACCGACTCCGCCCCAGGGGAGTGGTACATCGACACAGCGTGCATCAATTGCGGTGCATCGCGTCATGTCGCGCCTGGGCTGATCGTCGAGCGAAACGACAAAAGTATCTTCGTTCGCCAGCCCGGCACGCCGGAAGAGCAGCTTGCTGCCTGGCGGGCGGTGTTCGTATGCCCAACGGCATCGGTACGCAGCGAAACGAAGCAGCTTCGTCCGAACGCGGTGATCTTTCCGCAGCAAATCACATCGGGCGTGTGGCGCTGTGGATTCAACTCACGCTCATCGTTTGGTGCACATTCGTATTTTGCCTCGCGCGCTGACGGCAATCTGCTGATCGACTCACCGCGCTACACGGCCGAGCTCGTCAAATGGTTCGACGACGCCGGTGGCATCGCACACATTCTCTTGTCGCATCGTGACGACGTCGCAGACGCGGACAAATACGCGCGCCGATTCGGCGCGCGCGTCTGGATTCACCGGGAGGACAGCTCGGCTGCCCCCTATGCAACCGATCTACTCGACGACGTGTCGGCGCCGACCATTGCAGCCGGCGTACAGGCAGTCCCCGTGCCCGGTCACACGCGGGGTAGCGTCGTGTATCTCCTCGACGATCGCATTCTCTGCTCCGGTGATTCGCTTGCCTGGAGCCCACGCGAGCAGGACCTCGTCGCATTCAGGGACGCGTGCTGGTACTCATGGGCCGAGCTCACCGAATCCCTCGGCAAGCTCGCCATGTATCGTTTCGAATGGCTGCTTCCTGGTCACGGCTGGCTCGCACACTTGCCGGCCAAGGAAATGAGTGCTCGCCTGGTCGCATTAGTTGCACGCATGCGAAACGGTTGAATCCGCCGCCAGTTCCGGACACTCGATCGCCAGGTGCACTTCACCGCGAAGCAGACGCGTGAGAGCTCTCTCTACTCGCTAGAAGCGCTCGGCGCACCAGCACACGACGTCTTCCTTATCCGGCACACGGTTTTCCCAGGTTCACTGGGCGCCGTCCCAGCGCCAGAAGCGACACAGGACGAACGGCACGGCCGTGGCTATTCCATGCCCTAAGGGAGCAATGCCATTTTGCGCCGCACGATGCGTAACAACGCATCCAACTCTGATGCGTGTTGCGCATTCCTGTAGGCGAGGCCGAATCCGATCCAGAATTCCCCTTCCTTGAGCGGCCTGAAAGTCGCACCGGCGCGCCGCACCTTCGTCATCGACTTCGGTATGAAGCCGATGCCCCGTCCGCTTGCCACTTCGGCCAGCAGGAGGTGGTGATCCGCGGGTTCCGTCAGTCTGCGGCTCGGCGCATGTCCGAGCTTCGCGAACACTTCCTCGTAGTGATCGAAGAATCCGGGATTTGTTCGGCGCTGCGGCCAGAACAGGGTTTGGTCATTCAACTGCGCGATCGACAGAACTTTGTGCCGCGCGAGCGGATGCCGCACGGGGATTACCGCGACCAGCGGCTCTTTGTGCAGCGGTTCAACCACAAGCTCCCCTGTTGCGCTGGGCAGTCCGATCAAGGCGACATCGAGCGCGCCACGCTGCAGGCGCCGGATAAGCTCGACGGAAATGGCGGCAACGAAAGCCAGCGACCCGCCAGGAACCGCTTTCTTGAAGGCAGGCTCGAGGGAAGGAAAGACCTCCGGGTCGAAGACCTTGGTATAACCGACCCTGAACTGCCGGGGCGTTCCCTTCGAATGCCGTCGTGCGGTTTCGATTGCCTCTGCGGCTTGAAGCAGCGTCTTCCTTGCCCCCTTCAGGAATGCGCTGCCCGCCGTCGTAAGATCCGCGCCCGCCGAATCGCGATTGAGCAACGTCACCCCGAGTTCGCTCTCGAGCTGTTTGATCTGGCGGCTTAGAGGCGGTTGTGACATGTGCAGTCGTTCGGCCGCGGCGCGGAAGGTGCCTTCCTCCGCCACTGCAACGAAGCACTCCAACTGGCGTAGATCGATTCGTATCCTCATGCAGAAAAGGTATCACGAATTTGGTCTTGGCCCATTGCATCTTCCTGCCCGTATGCTTCGTTCCACTGACTTCGAGAAGGAGCAAATCAGACATGGAGACGTACAAGCGCAGGGACTTTCTGCAGAGGATCGCCGCAGCCGGAACGCTGGCAGCGGCCGAAGGCGAAACACCGATGAATGGATCTACGGCTCAGACAGGCATGACGGCCTTGTTGGGTGCTTCCGCTGGCGAAACCAGTGCAGAACGTCATTCCCGGGGTATCAAGGTGCTGAAGAGGATCGGTGGCGCGGGCTATGGTATCCCGGTCCACCGTCTGGCGCAGGTTGCCCCGGATTTGGCACGATTCACGGTTGAATTTGCCTATGGAGACATCCTGTCGCGGCCGGGGCTGGATCTGCGCCTTCGCCAGATCGCCACCGTTGCCGCGCTGATGGCCCATGGCAGCGTGCAGCCGCAGCTGAAATATCACATGACCGGCTTCCTCAATACCGGCGGAGAGCCGGCAGAACTGGTCGAAATGCTGTTCCAGGCGATTGCCATCCTGGGGTTTCCGGTCTCGATCAACGCCGTGGGCATCGTTCGAGAGATCTTTCTGGAGCGCGGTCTGGCTTTCGATCCGATAGCCCCAGTGTCCGACGATGGCACTGCGCGATATCAGCGGGGTCTCGAGGTGCTCGACGACTTGATGGCCAATCCTGATGAGTACATGGAAAAGCTGGAAGGCACTTCACCCGAGCTCTCCCACTGGGCAGTCGAGTTCGTGTTCGGTGAGATCTTCGTTCGCGAGGGACTCGATCCAAAGGCAAGACAGATCGCGATCATCTCGATGCTCGCGGCAGCTGGCAATCGCAGCGATCTGCTCCACCTTCATATCGAAGCCGGGCTCAAGTCGGGCCTGTCCCGCACCGAGATCACCGAAGCCCTGATGCAACTGGCCGTCTATGCCGGGTTCCCGAGCGCTTTAAATGCCTTTGGGGTTGCGAACGCCGTCTTCACGAAGCCGAAGCAGAAAGAGAAAGAACGAGCAGGCGGCCGGGTAAGCGCGAATGCCATCGTCTCCGAAACCCGCAAGGCTCGCAGCGAACGTGGATTGGCGACACTCGCCACGACTTCTGCCCAGGCGGGCGAGGCCGTGGTCAACAGCTTCAACGACCTGGCCCCGGATATCGGCCGCGCGATCGTCGAGCACTCCTACGGCGACATCTTCAGCCGTACCGGGCTCGACGCGAAGACGCGCGAGCTTGCCGCATGCTCGGCGCTCGCCGCGGTGGGAAGCAAAGCGACGGAGACGCCGCTGCGGGTCCATGCGAATGCGGCACTGACGGCGGGAGCGACGCAGGCGGAAATCGTCGAAACGCTGCTAAACGTCATTCCCTATCGCGGATATCCCGCAGTCGCGGAAAGCATGCGTGTCGTCGGCGAGGAATTCAGAAAACGCAGCGATCACGCCTGAAAAGCGGCGGGAGAACGGCAACGAATGCCACGCGCTTTCGGACACGCGGCCGGCCCGAAGGCAGCACGACCGGTATCGGGAACAGAGCTAGCGGGCGTACGAGCCGCCTACTGGTTGTAGAAGACTGAAGTAGACGCTCTAATTGCCTGAATGTCGGCTTTGCTCCGATTCGATGTCCGGTTCTGGGAGCGGTCTACGTCGGCTCAGGGTCGGTCATCGGGCCGCTGCGCAAGCGACGTCAAGGTCCTACCGTAAAATGGCGCCCATGAACATGGAACCAGCGGATCCCCCAATGCTCAGTGAAACCGAACTGCGTGATCAGTATGCGAACCTCCAGCAGCGCGCGCTGAACCTCGGCTCACATGCGCAGTCACGCATTGACCAGCTCACCGCGGCAATGCAGTTGCCACCGACGCAACATACCGATGCATATTTGCACGCACTGAAGGGCGCGACAGATGACGCGAGGGTGGCCGTCCTGAGTTATCGCCGCGGGTTGCCCTTCGTCGAAACGGCCAACTCGCTGATCGAAAGCCTCGCGAAGCCTTCCCCGTCTGCCGACGAGGAGGAGGCGTGGCGCGAACAGTTGCTGTTCAGGCTCGCCGAGGTGCTGGAGATGGGCGCCGACTTGATCGCTGAGGGCGAAGCGCACCTCGAGCGCAGCGCGCGCGCCGAAATCGAGTGATCGCCCTATGTAGGCGCCCCGGTGTCTAACTGGATGAGTTCAGTCACAGCAACGGTCAATTGCTGAAGAAACGCGATCGCTGCTGGGCGCGTCCCAACGCGATCGCGAGCCCCCTCGCTAACGCGTCAGGTAAGGACTCTCATGGCCCGGCTCATACGGCCGCGCCTTGATCTCCATGCGCGCAATGCTCTGGAGATGCACCTCATCCGGGCCATCCGCGAACTTCAATGCACGCCCCCAGGTCCAGCTATCCGCCAGCGGCGTGTCGGGGCTCAGCCCCATCGCGCCGAAGGTCTGCATCGCGCGCTCGCATACGGCCGTGTGCACGCCCGGCACGAGTGCCTTGATCATGGCGATTTCCTTGCGCGCCTCCTTCGCACCCACGTTGTCGATCATCCAGGCCGCCTTCAGCACGAAGAGCCTTGCCTGATCGATTTCGATGCGTGACTTCGCGATCCACTCGCCAACGCAGCCGTGCTGATAGAGCTTCTTGCCGAACGCCGTGCGCGCCTGCGCGCGTTCGATCATCAGTTCAAGCGCAAGTTCGGCGGCGCCGATCGAACGCATGCAGTGGTGAATGCGCCCCGGTCCCAGACGCGCCTGGGCGAGCGCGAAGCCGTTGCCTTCTTCGCCGAGCAGATTCGAACGCGGCACGCGCACGCCCTTGAATTCGATCTCGCAGTGGCCTTCGGGCGCCGTATGATTGACCACCGTGATATTGCGGATGATCTTCACGCCCGGCGTGTCGCGCGGCACGAGAATCATGCTTTGCTGACGGTGCGCGGGCGCCTCCGGGTCGGTTTTGCCCATGACGATGAACAACTGGCAGTTCGGGTGCGCCGCGTTCGTGATGAACCATTTGCGGCCGTCGATCACATAGTCGTCGCCGTCGAGTCGAATCGACGTGGTGATATTGGTCGCGTCCGAGGACGCCACTGCGGGCTCCGTCATCGCAAACGCCGAGCGGATCTTGCCTTCGAGCAGCGGCTCGAGCCACTTCTTGCGCTGCGCGGGCGTGGCGAACATATGGAGCAACTCCATGTTGCCCGTGTCCGGCGCATTGCAGTTGAACACCTCGGATGCCCACGACACGCGCCCCATGATCTCGGCCAGCGGCGCGTACTCGAGATTGGTCAACCGGGTGCCCGGCTCGTCGTCGCGCAGATGCGGCAGGAACAGGTTCCAGAGGCCTTCGGCACGCGCCTTCTCCTTCAGGTCTTCCATGAAGGAAACGGGGTACTGCCCCGCGCTCACTTCTTCATGCCATTGGTGGATGCGCGGCACGATATGCGTGTCCATGAACGCGCGCAACTGCGTGCGCAGCGCTTCGACTTTCGGGCTATAGGCAAAGTCCATCTTGCTCTTCCTTGAATCGTGGTGAATGTCATGCGGCGCGTAGGTCGATGACGCGCGCCGCTCCCATCGTCAAACCGTCAGGCCGCCGTCCACGACGATGCACTCGCCGTTGGTATAGCTCGCCGCGTCGGAGACGAGATAGAGCACGGTGCCGGCCATCTCGCGCGGCTCCGCATGGCGGCGCAGCGGAATCTTCGTCATCCAGTTTTCGTACATGGCCTGGTCTGCGAACAAGGCTCCGGCAAATTTCGTTTTGGTAAGACCCGGTAGCAGCGCATTCACGCGAATGCCGAGCGGGCCGCACTCCTTGGCGAATGCCCGCGTCATGTTGACTACAGCGGCCTTGGTGATCGAGTAGATGCCCTGTTTGTCGCCTGGCTGCAGCGCGTTGACGGAAGCCGTGTTAACGATCGCGCCGCCGCCGTGCTCGCGCATCAGCTTGCCCGCCTCGACCGACATGAAGAAGTAGCCACGCAGATTGACCTCCACCGTCTTTTCGAACGACGAAAGATCGGTGTCGAGAATGTGGCCGAAGTATGGGTTCGCCGCCGCGTTGTTCACGAGGATGTCCAGCCGGCCATGTTTCGAGCGAATGTGCTGGAAAACGCCTTGAATGTCGTCGAGACGCCCCACGTGGCACGGATACGCCTCGGCGCTGCCGCCCGCTTCCCGGATGCCGCGCGCCACGGTTTCGCAATCGTCGAGCTTGCGGCTCGACACGATCACATGGGCGCCCTGCTCCGCCAGCAGCTTCGCAATCTCTTCGCCAATGCCACGGCTCGCGCCAGTCACCAACGCAATTTTTCCGTTCAGATCGAACAAATTAGTAGTCACAATTGTCTCCTCCTCAATGTATTCGCGTATCCGCGTCGAACGCCAGGCGTCAGGTGACGTCGACGCCCATCTTCGCGAGCGCGCCGGCCATTTCACCGACCTGGCGCGCCTTCTCATGCGATGCGTTGCCGCCCAGCGCGCGCTTCTTCACGCCCTGCGCGATCGCAGCGAGCCGGAAGAAGCTGAACGCGAGATAAAAATTCCAGTTCCCGATCGAACCGATTCCCCGCAAGCCGCAATACCGCTCGACGATCGCGGCCTCGTCCGGCACCCCAAGCGCCGCCCGGTCCACGCCAGCAAGACCGCCGATATGGCCTTTCGGCGGCAGCCGCAGGCACATGCAGAAGTACGCGAGGTCGGCGAGCGGATTGCCGAGCGTGGAGAGTTCCCAGTCGAGCACGGCGCGAACCTTCGGCGTGCCGCGGTGGAAGATGAGGTTGTCGATGCGAAAGTCGCCGTGCACGAGCGAAGGCTTGCCCGCTTCGGCCGGACAATGCGCCGGCAGCCAGTCGATCAGCGCTTCCATGGCGTCGAGGTCGTCGGTCTGCGCCGCGCGATATTGCTTCGTCCAGACTTCGATCTGTCGTGAGAAGTAGTTGCCCGCGCGGCCGTAGTCGGCGAGGCCAACAGCCTCGACGTCCACATCGTGCAAAGCCGCCATCGTGCCGATCAGCGCGTCGTACAGGGCGCCGCGCTCTCCAACGGGCAGCGCGGGCAACGCTGGATCCCAATAGATTTCGCCCTCTTCGAAACTCATCACGTAGAACAGGCTGCCGATCACGTCGCGGTCCTCGCAAAGATGCAAGGCCCGCGCAACAGGAACCGATGTATCGCCGAGCGCGCTCAGCACGCGGAATTCGCGGTCCACGGCATGCGCGGACTTGAGCAGTTCGCCGGGCGGCTGACGCCGCAGCACATAGCGGCCGCTTTGCGCCTCGAGAAGAAACGTGGGGTTCGATTGCCCGCCGGCGAACTTCTCGACGACCATCGGCCCCTGAAAGCCGGGTACGTGCGCGGTCAGATAGCGCGCGAGTGCATCGACATCGAACTGAAGACTTGCATTCATCATGGAGCGGGAATCCGGATTCGAATCAGCCATAGGTGACGAGTTCGCGCCTCTCGGCCCGTTCGAGATGCGGCAAGGTGTTGAAGGTGACCAGCGACATCGCGCTGTCATTGAAGACGTACTGGCTCACGCTGCTGTTGCGGATCTGCATGTTGAGCGCGATGGCGGCCGCAGCCGGCGCCTGCAGAACCTGCTGGGTAAACACCGCGATCGGTCCGCCCGAACTCACCACCAGAATGCGCTTGCCGCCGCTGCGCTGAATGGCGAGACGCGCACGCTCGCAGCGCGCCTGAAACTGCCCCCAGGTCTCGGGAATGCGTCCGGGCAGCTTGTCTTCGGACCAAAGCTGCAAGACCTGCTTGAGCCCCTTGTAGAAGGACTTCATCGAGCCTTCGGCGAGCAGGCCGGGCGCGAGTCCGCTCTCGCCGAGCGCGGAAAAGAGGGCGTGAAAATCGTACTCGTTCAGATCCGCGTCCTGCACGACTTCCACTGTCGCGCCGCCCATCGCGGTGAGCAAGGCGTCGGCGGTTTGCGCGTGCCGCCGCATCGTACCGGTCACGACGCGATCGAACGTCAGGGCCGCCTGCGCGCAATATTCGCCCAGCCAGCGCGACTGGGTAACGCCGGAAGAGGAAAGCTCGTCATAGTTTTCCGCGCCGAATGACGCCTGCCCGTGCCGTACCAGGTAGAGTTCCGCCATGCCAACCTCGTCTGGACATGACGCAAACGATACCGGGACACTGCCTATTCAGGAAATTTATTCTGGTGATACCGCGCCATAACGATTCGTGACAGCTACGGACGCTGCTTGCGCATGAGACGGCCGATCTGCTCGCGCAGCCAGCGATGGGCCGGATCGGTCGTGACGCTGCGGTGCCAGTAGCCATGCGTCTCGAGATCGGGGAGATCGAACGGCAGCGCCAGGATGCGCGCGTCATAGCGCTTGAGCAACATGAGCGGCGCAGTCAGGACGAGATCGGTGCGCATCGCGATCAGGGGCGCGACGAGATAATGCTGAACGCGGGTCTGGATGGTGCGCCGAAGTCCCAGCTTGTTGAGTTCGGTGTCGACGAGACCAGGTCCCTGCCGGCGGCTGGACACATGGATATGGCCGAAGCGCAGGTAGTCGTCGATCGTGAGCTTCTTCTTCGCGAACGGATGGCCCTGGCGCAGCATGCACGCGTAACGGTCGCGGCCCATCGGTTCCTGCTCCAGGTACGGATCGTCGATGAGCGGCGCGTCGATCGCCAGGTGGACCGCGCCGCTCGCCAGCGCTTCCGGCACATCGCGGCGCGTCGTGAAGTAGCTCTCGATGCGGATGCCGGGCGCAAGACGCTGCAACACCTCTTCCAGCGCAGGAAGCAGCATGGTCTCGGTCAGATCGTTCATGCTGAGCCGGAAGGTTCGCTGCGACGAGGCCGGATCGAAGCGTTCACCGGCATGGGTGCTCGAATCGAGCAACTGCAGTGCCTCGCGCACGCGCCCGATGATGTTTTCGGAAACGGGCGTGGGCATCATGCCCGCCGGCGTGCTCACGAACAGCGGATCGTCGAATGCCTTGCGCATGCGCGCCAGCGCGTTGCTCACGGCGGGCTGCGTGATGAAGAGCAACTCCGCCGCACGCGTAAGGTTGCGCGTTCGATAGACGGCCTCGAACACGACGAAGAGATTCAGATCGACTTTGGATGGGCGCATGGTCCCGAGCCTAACCGGCCCATCGCAATGCCGTCAATCGAGGGTGTGATCGGGATCGCGTCGCCTCGAACGTCAGTCCGCATACCCCGGATAGGCTCGATCGAGCCGGCGCAGCAGACCGGGCCAGACGAGCGCCCCTGGCATGACGCCCCGCGTCACTGCCACGATTTGCTGCCTGAAGCCGTCGAGAATGGGCTGCGCGATTGGCGTGAGCTTTGCGCCGCCCGACTGCGCGCGCACCTGGATCATGCAGGCCGCCTCGAAGAAGTACATCGCGACAAAGGCGTCCGCCGGCGTGCTTCCGACGGTCAGCAGCCCGTGGTTACGCAACATCAGATACATTTTGTCGCCGAGGTCTCGAACCAGACGCGGCTTTTCGGCTTCGTTCAGCGCAAGGCCTTCATAGTCGTGGTACCCGAGCGACGCCAACACCCCGAGCGACTGCTGCGAGAGCGGCAACAGTCCCGCCTCCTGGGCCGACACGGCCACGCCGTTGATCGAATGCGTGTGCATCACGCAATGCGCGTCGTCACGCGCCGCATGCACGGCGCTATGGATCGTGAAGCCAGCGGGATTGATGTCGTACGGCGACTCGCTCACCTTGCGGCCATCGAGGTCGATCTTCACCAGCGAGGACGCCGTGATTTCCTCGAACATCATGCCGTACGGGTTGATCAGGAAATGATGCTCCGGGCCGGGCACGCGCGCCGAGATGTGGGTAAACACCAGATCGTCCCAGCCGAACAACGCTGTGAGGCGATAAGCAGCTGCCAGATTGACGCGCGCCTCCCATTCGGCGGGTGACACGTCGTTCTTGACATTGACACAGGGTGAAGCCATGTCGACGCTCCTTGGTTGGTTTGGTGAACTCCAGAGAGTCCTCATGATGCGTGCGAACTCCCCGAAAGATTG
This sequence comes from Paraburkholderia sp. BR10936, assembly GCF_040965735.1. NCBI lineage: Bacteria > Pseudomonadati > Pseudomonadota > Betaproteobacteria > Burkholderiales > Burkholderiaceae > Paraburkholderia > Paraburkholderia sp. BR10936. Next base: position 103,062 of record NZ_JBFRCM010000013.1, on the reverse strand, counting down.
TCGGCCAGGCGACAACTCCATTCAACCGCGGCCGGCACATGCCATTCGATACTGCTCGCCTAAGGCTCCGCCTTGCGATCCCACGGCGGTTCGTCGCCAAACGTCTCGGCGAGGTAATCGACGAACCGGCGCACCTTGAGCGGTATGCGCCGCACGCCAGGATACACCGCCTGAATCGCCAGTTCCGTCGCGCGATAGTCCGGCAGCAGCGCCACCAGTTCGCCGCGCCTGAGGTGCTCGCCGAAGACGAAGGTCGGACCATAGGCGATGCCGGCACCCGCCAGCGCCGCGCCGAGCAGCATCTGCGTATTGTTGGCCGCCAGCCGGCACGGCCCGTCGATGACGTGTGCGCGGTGGCGCGCATCGAGCAACGTCCAGTCGCCCACCGACACCGCCTCGCTGAAGGCGAGGCGCTGCACGCGCCGCAACTCGTCGGGAGTGCGCGGCGTGCCATGGCGCTCGAGATACGCGGGCGACGCACACACGACCATCCGGCACGCTGCGAGCCGGCGCGTTACGAGTCCCGGTTCCTGCAGCCGTCCGATCCGGATCGCGACATCGACGCCCGCATCGATGAGATCCACGTAGCGGTCCCCCAGCAGCACCTCCACATTCACGTCCGGATGATCCTCCAGATAGCGCGCGACGACTCCGCCCAGATGCATCGCGCCGAACGTCACCGGCGCGGCGACGCGCAGCACGCCGCGCGCCGTGCCCTGCGAATCGCTTGCCTCCCGATTCGCTTCGTCGAACGCTTCGAGAATCCGCTTGCAGCGCTCGTAGTAGGTGCGGCCGACATCGGTCAGGCTCAGGCGCCGGGTCGTTCGCTGAAGCAGCCGCGCATTCAGTTCGGCCTCGATTGCGCTCACGTGCTTGCCGGCCATCGCGGCCGACAGCCCGAAGCGCCGCGCCGCCGCGGCGAGGCTACCCTCCTCTACGGCGGCGACAAAGACGCCAAGGCTCGTCAGTCGGTCCATTTATTCCTCCAATTCGATAGTCCGATTATCGACTGACGACACTGCAACGGCAATTATCCAACCCAAGGATTGAATCTACCATGCATCCATTACCCAATCGGGAAGGAGCCTGGCAATGGAAATCAAGTCGAACGGCACACGGATTCACGTCAAGGAGCAAGGCAGCGGCGAGCTGGCGCTGGTGTGCCTGCACTACTACGGCGGCTCGTCGCGCACATGGGACGATGTAGCGAGCGAACTGTCCGACCGGTATCGGATCGTAGCCACCGATCACCGCGGCTGGGGCGATTCCGAGGCGCCGGCTGACGGCTACCGCATCGCCGATCTCGCCGCAGATGCCGAGGGTGTCATCGAGGCGCTGGGCCTGCAGCGCTACGTGCTTGTCGGGCATTCAATGGGCGGCAAGGTCGCGCAACTGATCGCGTCGCGCCGGCCGGGCGGGCTCGAAGGTCTCGTGCTCGTGGCGCCTTCGCCGCCGTCGCCGATGGTCCTGTCGGACGAGCAGCGCGCGACGTTGACCGGCGCGTATCAATCGCGCGCATCGGTCGAATACGTCATCGACCACGTGCTGACCGCGAAATCGCTCGACGCCACCCGCCGCGAGCAAGTCATCGAGGACAGCCTGAAGGCCGCGCCGCAGGCCAAAGCGGCCTGGCCGAACGTAGCCTTGCGCGAAGACATCACCGAGGCGGTGGCATCCGTCAACGTGCCGACCATCGTCATTTCAGGAGAACTCGACCAGGTCGATCGCGTGGCGACGCTGCAGGCGGAACTGCTGCCGCGCATCCCGCACGCGGCGTTGCACATCCTGCCCGGAACGGGACACTTGTCGCCGCTCGAAGCGCCCGCCGATGTGGCGCGGGTCATTGCGCGGTTCGTCGGCGCGAATATTCCCGCGCGACGCATTGACTCGAAAGCAGCGGAGTGAAGGGAATGGCACCCGGCGCAACTCGCCGGGTGCTCAGCCCGCGCCGCCATCAGGGTTACTGATCGACGGGAATCCAGTTCGCCGTCGCCGCGTCGCTGGCCCGGAATGCCGGGAATTTCGCCCCCAGTTCCGCGATGGTGTGGATATCGTTCTTGACGAGATCGTCGCGCGTGACGAGCGTGGGCTTCACGAGGATGTGATGGTCGAGCGGCTGCCCGGCCACGTCGAGCGCCGCGGCGCGCACCGATACGGCGCCCACCACGGCGGGGTTGGTCGCCGCGGTGGCGACCCACGCGCTGTTCGGCGCGCGAATCGCCTCGATGTCGGCAGTCGAGATGTCCGCGCTGTAGATCCGCACCTTGCTCGCCACGTTCGATTCATTCGCCGCGAGATTGGCGCCGCGCGCAAATTCGTCATAGGGGGCAATGACCACGCGAATATCCGGATGCGCGCGGTAGGCGGCAGCCGCCTGATTGGCAACCGACTGCGCAATCGGATTGTCCACGGTGCCCCAGCGCGCCTTTTCCTGGATGCCGGGATGCTCGTGCTTGAACGTCTGCCAGACGGCGTCGCGCCGGTCGAGCGGCGCAAAGCCCGCTACGTACACGTAGCCCGCGGAAAACGCGTTGCCATTGTCCTTGACGGCCTGAGCGAGCAGCAGCGAAGCGAGGTCGCTGTCGCTCTGCTCGATTTGCGGGACCCTGGGGTTCGCCAGATTGACGTCGAAAGCGACGACCTTGATGCCCTTGTCGAGCGCCTGCTGCACGACGTCTTTGAGCGACTCGGGCAAGCCGTGATTGACGATGATCGCCGACACGCCCAGATTGATCGCCTGCTGGATCTGGTCGCGCTGCTCGGCCGCGTCCTGGCGCCCTTCGTAAATGCGCAGGTCGATGCCGAGCGCCTTCGCCTGCTTCTGCGCGCCCGCCTCGTAGGCCTGGAAGAAGTCGCCCTCCGAAAGATAATTGACGAGCGCGATCTTGACGCCGCCTTTGTCGAACGGCGCCGGGGCGCCCGCCAGGGTGGCCGCCTGCGCCGTGAGCGTGCCGAACAGGCCCGCCGTGCAGAGCGCCAGCGCGCTGTTGCGAATGAGCCGTTGAATCGATGTCTTCATGACGTTCCCGTTTGTGCGATGGGGTCAGTTCCAGGCGTGACGTGCCGGCTTGACGCCGTTGAGGTAGTAATTGCCAACAAGGTGATACTTCCAGCGCACCGGATCGTGCAGCGTGTGCGTTCGTGCGTTGCGCCAGTGGCGGTCGAGGTTGTGCACGTCCAGCGTCGACTGCGTGCCGGCCAGTTCGAACAGCTTCTCGCCGGCCAGCAGCGCGACTTGTGTCGTGAGCACCTTCGCTTCGCCCACGGCGACCGAGGCGCGCGCCACGTCGTCCTCCGTCGTCTCGCCTTTTGCGGCGAGTTCGTCGAGTACACGCGCCGCACGCTCGAGCAAGGCCTCGGCGGCATGCAGCTGGATATGCAGATTGCCGACCTCGCGGATCGTCAGGGGGTCGTCGCTTGCACGCTCGACGCCGCTATCGACCCACGGCCGCGAGCGAGAGCGCACGAACGCGAGCGTGTCTTCGATCGCCGCGCGGGCAATGCCTGCGTCGATGGCGGCCTGGATGATCTGCGAGAGCGGACCGTTGAGCGTGGGCTGCTCCGACACGCGATGCGCGGGCAACACGAGCCTTGCCGGCACGCGCACGTTCTCTAGCGTCACGGTGCCGCTCGCGGTGGTGCGCTGGCCAAAACCGGACCAGTCGTCGACCACGCTGAGCCCTGGCGTGCCGCGCGGAATATAGGCGAGCCAGCCCCTGCGGTCCTCGTCGAGCCCGAGCACGGGAACGTAATGCGCGAACAGGGCGCCCGTCGAATAGAACTTGGTGCCGTCCACGACGTAGTGATCGCCGTCGCGGCGCACGCGTGTCTTCAGGTCGAGCACGTGTTTCGTGCCCTTTTCCGAGAAGCCGTTGCCAAAGCGCTTGCCGGCGATGACTTCGCCGAACAGCTCGCGCTTTTGCTCCTCGGTGCCCGTCAGCGCGATCACGTCGACGAGGCCGAAGTGATTCTGCGGCAGTTGCCCGAGCGACGGGTCCGCAGCCGCAATGATCTTGACGACCTCCGTGAGCGTGACGTTAGACACGCCAGCGCCGCCATACGCTTTGGGCACCGTAATGCCCCACAGCCCCGAGCGCGAAAACCACTCGATCTCCTCGTGCGGCAGGCGCCGCTCGCTGTCGCGCTGCGCCGCGCCAACGGCCAGCCGCGCGGCCAGCTCCGTTGCGACCGCGATCGCTTCGTTTTCCGTAGCAATCACATGCGCGGCCTCCGTTACGGGAGCGGCGCCCAGTGTCTCGCTGCCTGCCAGTGTCTCTGCCATGATTTGCTCCGCTCGATCAGATTGTGTAACTCGCTAACCACGAAATTGCCGGGCGTCTGCCGGCTTCAGTTGCGCCCTTCCGCCCGGCGCCCGATGCTGAACGTGAACGCCAGCGCCACGACCAGCAATGCGCCCTTGATAAAGTCCTGGAGGTAATACGGGGCGTTGAGCATCGTGAGCCCGTTGAGCAGCACGCCGACGAACACCGCGCCGATCACCGTGCCCGGAACATTGGGCCGCTTCGCGCCCCATACCGCATAGCCAACCAGCGCTGCCGCCACCGCATCGAGCAGCAACGAATGCCCCGCGCTCACGTCGCCTCGCCCCACGCGCGCGGCGATGAGCAGCCCGCCGAGCGAGGCGATCGTCGCGGAAGCGACATAAGCCGCGAGCCGGTAGCGGGCCGTTGGCGCACCGGCCAGCCGGGCCGCCGTCTCGTTGCCGCCGATCGCATAGACCACCCGGCCCCAGCGCGTGGAGCCCATGACGAATGAGACGAGCGCGGTCAGCACGAGCAGCACGATGACAGGCACCGGCACCACATCGAGGAGGCGTGCGCGGCCTAGCGCGAGGAACGCATCGGGGAACGTGCCGCTCGCTTCGGTGCCGTCGGGCAGGATCGTGCCGCTCGCAAGCGAGCGGCCGCCGGTGGGAATCAGTTGCAGGCCTGCAAGCAGGAAGAGCGTGCCGAGTGTCGCGAGCTGGTCCGGGACATGCAGGCGCGTGATCAGCAACCCGTTGAAGAGCCCCGCCGCCACACCCAGCGCGAGACACGCGAGCACGGCTTCCCAGCCGTTGCCGTGCCACACCACGAGCACATAGCTAGCGGCCATCTGCGCCGAGGCGGCGACACTGCCCACGGAAAGATCGAAGCCGCCCGCGGCGAGCGTGACCGTTACACCGATGCCGAGCAACGCCACGATCGAGACGGCCTGCAAGATGCTGAACAGGTTCGCGACGTTCAGAAACGCGGGTTCGCGAACCGTGAAGATGACGCCAAGAGCGACGAGCACGAGCAGCAGCCCGCCGCGCTCGAGCGCGACGAAGAGGCTGTGCCGGCGCTGCCGGGTCGTGTCGCGCGCGGAAGACTCGTCCGATGCTGCCGTGGGTGTGATGGATCTCATGAGTGGGCTGATAAGAGGGATTCCGCTACGGCTACGCGTTCGACTGTGCCGCGGTCGAACAGGACGATGCGGTCGGCGACTTCATGCGCCTCTTCGAGGTCGCTGACGAAAACGAGCGTCGCGCGCGTAGCGGCGCGCTCGCGCAACGCGGCGGCGATATCGGCCCGTGCGCCCGCATCGACGCCCTGGAACGGCTCGTCGAGCAGCAGCAGCCGGGCCGGCTCGGCGTGCCAGCGCGCCAGCAGCACCTTCTGCTGATTGCCGCCCGAAAGCCGCGCGACGCGGTCGTCCGGACCCGAGCAGCGAATGCCGAATGTCTCGATGGCGTCTTGCGCCTGCGCGGCTTCGCGATCGCGAGGCAGGCCCACGCCGCGCTGCCAGCGGGACAGAAACGGAAAACTGATCGTGCCGGCGATCGATGCGAACGCAACGGTGTCGGGAAAGAGTGACGTGCGCCACCGGTCTTCGCCGGCGAGGAATACGCCCGCGCGGATCGCGTCGGTTGGCGAGCGCGGGGCCCAGGCGCTGCCGTAAAGGCGCATCTCGCCCGCGGTCGCGCGCAACGCGCCGAATATCACCTGGGCAAGCCTCGACTTCCCCGCGCCGACCGGGCCGACAACCGCGACGATCTCGCCTTGCTGCACGTCGAGATCGAACGCGTCGCCATGCGCCGTGAGGCGCAAGCCGCGCAGCCGCAATGCGGGTTCCGCGCCCGCCTCGCCCGTGCGTGGCAAGACTCGCGCCTGCGGCAGTGCGCGGCCGATCATCGCCTCCAGCGCCGCGTCGAAATCGAGGGGCGCGCTCTGTTCGGACACGATGCGGCCGTCACGGAGCACGGCCACCCGCGAAGCCAGTCTTCGCAGGTCGCCAAGCCGATGCGAGACGAGCAGCACCGCCACGCCCTCCGCGCGCAAGTCATCCACAAGCGCATGGAGCCGTGCGGCCTCGCTCGTGGAAAGGCTGGCCGTAGGCTCGTCGAGAATCAGCAGCCGCGGGCGCGAAGCCAGCGCCCGCGCGATCACCACGCGCTGCTGGCCGGCGAGAGAAAGCGAACCGAGCGGTGCGGTGAGATCGGCTTCGAGCCCCACGCGCGCGGCCAGCGCGGCTGCACGGGTATAGCGGGAGGCGCGCGGCGTCCACCAGCGCGCTCCGCCGCCGCAAAGTTCGTCGAGCAGAAGATTGTCGGCAATGGACAGCGCGGGCACCACGGCGTCGGCAATGCTCTGATGCACGGTCGCCACGCCCAGACGCTTCGCCGCCTGGGGCGAACCCGGCGCATAGGCGTGTTCGCCGAGCGTGAGCCCGCCTTCGTCCTGCGAATTCACGCCGCTCAGGATCTTGACGAACGTCGATTTCCCGGCGCCGTTCGCGCCCATCAGCGCAACGACCTCGCCGGCGTGGATGGAAAAGTTCAGCCGCGACAGCGCGAGCGTCGCGCCAAAACGCTTCGTGATCGAGTGGGCAGTCAGAATCGGAGCGGACATCGCTGGGGTTAGCCGGTTGGAGATCGCTAGCGGACAGTGCTGCCCATCGTAGCGAGGCATGGGAGAGAGCCCAACGAAGCGATGCTCATATTCATGCGTCTGCGTTTGATAAGGCGCCCTACAGAAAGCGGCTTGACAGCAACAGGGCGTATCCGCTGTCGCAACAGCCAATTCGACGACATTGCAAGAACGCGCACGAGCAAATCGGGCAAGCCGATATCGATTCATCAATCAGTTATTGGAGCCGCAGCGCGCGGGTTTCTATACTTTTCTTCTTCGCTGCGTGGTGCGCAGTCTCTCCACCCCCAACCGAGAAAGAACGCATGAATGTCTCCCGATCCCATGACGCGCTCTCGCAAGGCGCCGACTACGAAACCCTCGCCGCCCGCTTCCGCCCGATCTTCACGGAGATCGGCCGCGAAGCCGCCGAACGCGAGCGCTCGCGCACGCTGCCGCATGACGCGATTGCCGCGCTCAGGCAAGCGGGCTTCGGCGCCGTGCGCATTCCGGTGCGTGACGGTGGCGCGGGTGCTTCGATCGCGCAGTTGGCGCAACTGCTCATCGAGCTTGCCGCCGTGGACTCGAACCTGCCGCAGGCGCTGCGCGGGCACTTCGCCTTCGTCGAGGACTGGCTGAACGTGCCTGCCGGCGCGGACCAGCGCGCATGGTTCGATCGCTTCGTGAGCGGCCAGCTCGTCGGCAATGCATGGACCGAGGCTGGCGACGTCGCGCTCGGCCAGATCAACACGAAGGTCGCGCGCCGCGACGGCGGCTTCGTGCTCAACGGTTCGAAGTACTACAGCACCGGCAGCCTCTACGCGGACTGGATCGACGTGTTCGCGCAGCGCGAAGAAGACGGCAGCGACGTGATCGTGGCCGTGGCGACGGACCAGCCCGGCGTGCTTCGCGAAGACGATTGGGACGGCTTCGGCCAGACGACCACGGGCAGCGGTACCACGCTCTTTCGCGACGCCGCGGTCGAGGGCCGCAACATCATCGACTTCAGCCGCCGCTTCAAATATCAGACCGCGTTCTATCAGCTCTTTCACGTCGCCACGCTCGCAGGAATTGCCGAGGCAGCGAGGCGCGATGCCGCCACCCTCGTGCGCAGCCGCAAGCGTATCTACAGCCACGGCAACGCGCCGCGCGTGAGTGACGACGCGCAGATCCAGCAGGTGATCGGCGAGATCGCCTCATGGGCCTATGGTGCAAAGGCCGTCGCGCTGCAGACTGGAGAAGCCGCACAGCGCGCTTACGAGGCGCGCTTCGAAGGAGACGACGAGGCCGAGCGCGCGGCAAACGTGGAAGCCGAAATCGCTTCGGCACAGGCCCAGATCGTCGCCTCCGAATTCGCGCTGCGCGCGGCGACGCATCTATTCGATGCGCTCGGCGCGTCTGCCATCCGCGCCGGCCACGCGCTCGACCGCCATTGGCGCAATGCACGCGCGGTGTCGTCGCACAATCCGCTCGTCTACAAGGCGAAGATCGTGGGTGACTGGACCATCAACGGCACCGAGCCGCCCTTTCTCTGGCAAATCGGCAACGGACAGGAACGCGGGAGCAATTGAACATCATGAGCAAAACCATCCACCTGAACGCGTTCGAGATGAACTGCGTGGGCCACCAGTCGCCAGGCCTCTGGACCCATCCGCGCGATCGCTCGTGGCAGTACAAGGATCTCGATTACTGGACCGACCTCGCGAAAATACTCGAGCGTGGCGTCTTCGACGCGATCTTCATCGCAGATGTAATCGGCTACTACGACGTCTACAAAGGAAGTAACTATCACGCGCTTCATCAGGCCGCGCAGATTCCGGTCAACGACCCCCTGCAACTCGCTGCGCCCATCGCGATGGTGACGTCGCATCTAGGTATTGGCATCACGGCCTCCACGAGCTTCGAGCACCCCTACACGTTCGCGCGGCGTCTGTCCACAGCCGATCATCATACGAAGGGGCGCCTCGCGTGGAACATCGTGACGTCGTATCTCGAGAGCGGCGCGAAGAATATCGGGCAAGGCGGCCTGCGCGACCACAACAACCGCTACGAGGTCGCGACGGAATACGTCGAGGTGCTCTACAAGCTGTTCGAGGGCAGCTGGGAAGACGGCGCCGTGGTGCGCGACCGGGACCGGCGCGTGTTCACGCACCCGGAGAAAGTGCACGAAATCGGCCACAAGGGAAAGTACTTCGAAGTGCCAGGCTATCATCTTTGCGAGCCCTCTCCGCAGCGCACGCCGGTGCTGTTTCAGGCCGGCGCATCGGGCCCCGGCAAGACGTTCGCGGCGCAGCATGCCGAATGTGTGTTCGTCGCGGCGCTCACGAAAAACCTGCTGCGCGACTATGTGGCGGACGTGCGCCGCCAGGCGGCGCTCGCCGGGCGCGATGGCAACAGGCTGCTGATCTACAACCTCGTCACCGTGATCGTCGACGAGACCGATGCCAAAGCACAGGCGCGCTTCGAGGAGTATCAGCGCCACGTCTCCTACGACGGCTCGCTCGTGTTCATGTCGGGCTGGACCGGCATCGACTTCGGGCAGTACCTGCCCACCGACACAGTCAAGCGTGTGCAAACGAATGCGATCCATTCGGCTGTCGAACATCTCTCGGGCGGCGACACGACCTGGACCATCGAAGCGCTGGCGAAGTGGGGCGGCGTAGGCGGAATGGGACCGGTATTCGTCGGCTCCCCCACGACGATTGCCGACATCCTCCAGGAGTGGGTCGAAGAAACCGGCGTGGACGGATTCAATCTGGCGTACGCGCTCGCGCATGAGACCTTCGAGCATGTCGTCGAGTACCTCGTGCCCGAGCTGCAGCGCCGCGGCGTGTACCCGCGCGACTACGCGCCGGGCACCTTGCGCGAAAAGCTCTTCGGCGGCGGTGCGCGATTGCCCGACGAGCATCCGGCGGCGCGCTATCGCGACATCGAGCGAGTGAAGCGCGAATCGGCCGTTGAGACGGGCGAAGTGGTTCCCGCCCCGGCTGCGTAAATAAACATAAGCAACCCAAAACAGGAAGGCGCGTCCGTGGATGCAGCACATCCGTCGTTATATTCCACCAGCGCATATGCATAGCGAATGTGTCTGGTTTGCAGGCAGATGCGCCGACAGTAGAATCCGTCGACTCACTGATGCCGTCAACAAACTCTCATTACGAACATTTCAATCATGAAAGCCATCCGCTCCGCTCTTTTCGCCGCTCTGCTGTCGGTCGTCGCCGCGGCGCCGGCCCTCGCTGCAGACGAACTCGCGCAGGTCAAGTCGTCCGGTGTGTTCCGTGTCGGCACCGAAGGCACTTACGCGCCGTTCACCTACCATGACGAAACCGGCAAGCTGACCGGCTTCGACGTCGATATCGCCACGGCCATCGCACAACGGCTTGGCGTGAAGCCGCAGTTCGTCGAAGGCAAATGGGATGGCCTGATCGCGGGCCTGGACGTCAATCGCTACGACGCCGTGATCAACGAGGTTTCGATCACCGACGCACGCAAGGCCAAGTACGATTTTTCGAAGCCGTATATCTCGACGCACGCCGTGCTGATCGTGCGCTCGGAGAACACGACCATCCATTCCTTCGACGACCTGAAGGGCAAGAAGTCGGCCAATACGCTGACCAGCAACTTCGGCAAGCTTGCCGCGTCGCATGGTGCCGACGTCGTGCCGGTTCAAGGTTTCAACGAATCGATCGATCTGCTGACGTCGGGCCGCGTGGACGCCACCGTCAACGACGCGCTTTCGTTCCTCGACTTCCAGAAGCACAAGCCGGACGCGAAACTCAAGATCGCCGCCATCGACGCGTCTTCCGCTGACGACCAGTCGGGCGTGCTGCTGCGCAAGGGCAACCCGGACCTGGTCGCGGCCGTCGACAAGGCGCTCGCCGATATCAAGGCCGACGGGACCTACGCGAAGATCTCGCAGAAGTATTTCGGCAAAGACGTTTCGCAATAAGGCGGACTGAACGATGCCGGCATGGCTGCATTTGATGGCGCAATCGTTGTGGCCACTGCTCTACGCGGGACTGGTCTTTACCGTCCCGCTCACGCTGGCTTCGTTCGCGATCGGTATGGCGCTCGCGTTCTGCGCGGCGCTCATCCGCCTCTTCGGGCAACGCTGGGCGGTCGCGGCCGTGCGTTTCTATATCTGGCTCTTTCGCGGCTCGCCACTGCTCGTGCAGCTGTTCGTCATCTTCTACGGGCTGCCCAACGTGGGCATCGTGCTCGATCCGTTGACGGCGGCCATCATCGGCTTTTCACTCAATGTGGGCGCTTATAACGCGGAAGTCATTCGTGGCGTGATCGAATCGATTCCGCGCGGCCAGTGGGAAGCCGCCTACTCGATGAACATGACGCGCGCGCAGGCGCTACGCCGCGCCATCCTGCCGCAAGCGATTCGCGTAGCGTTGCCCGCGCTCTCGAACTCGTTCATCTCGCTCGTGAAGGACACGTCCCTCGCGGCCGTGCTGACCGTGCCGGAAATCTTTCAGGCTGCACAACGCATCGCCGCCGTGACTTACGAACCCCTCATTCTTTATACCGAGGCCGCACTGATCTATCTCCTGTTCAGCTCCGTGCTCTCGCAGGCGCAAGGGCGTCTCGAAGCGCGCTATGGCCGCCATGCCCTGTTCCAGGCAGGGCGCTGATGATCCACATCGAGACACTCCACAAGTCGTTCGGCGACCACGAGGTGCTCGCGGCCATCGACCTCACGCTCAAGGCCGGCAGCGTCACGGCGCTGATCGGGCCGTCCGGCAGCGGCAAGAGCACGCTGCTACGCTGCATCAATCTGCTCGAAATGCCAGACTCCGGCACGTTGAGCGTGGGCGATGCCCGCCTCGAATTCAGCCGCGGCCGGCGGCTCTCCCACGCGGAAATCGCCTCGGTGCGTCGGCATACCGGCATGGTGTTCCAGAACTTCCAGTTGTTCCCGCACCTGAGCGTGATCGAGAATGTGATGGAAGGTCTCGTCACGGTCCTCAAATGGGAGAAGGAGCGAGCCCGCGAGCGCGCTGCCGCGCTGCTTGCGAAAGTGGGGATTGCCCAGAAGGCGGACGCATGGCCCTCCACGCTTTCGGGCGGCCAGCAGCAACGCGTGGCGATCGCGCGCGCACTCGCGCCCTCGCCCCAGGTGCTGCTCTGCGACGAGCCGACTTCGGCGCTCGACCCCGAACTCTCCGCGGAAGTGGTCGACGTGCTGAGGCAGCTCGCGCAGGAGGGCACGACCATGCTGATGGCGACGCATGATTTGCGGCTCGCGGCTTCCGTCGCGCACGACGCAGTCTTTCTCAAGGAGGGTGCGATCGTCGAAGCCGGCCCGTCGCATGAACTCTTCGCGCGGCCGCGCGATGCGCGCACGGCTCGCTTCGTCTCTACGCTTACCCAGGCCCTTCCGCCGCTCTGAGCTCACGCAGGCGGCGTCGCCCGACGCCGCCTGATCGTATCCGCTCAATGCACCCTGGGAAAACCGTGACGATCGGCAAGCAGCGCGAGAATGCGTTTCGTGTCGGTTACGAAGTGACGGCCGTTCAGCGTCTGTACGCCCTCGGGTACCGGATGCTCGTCGCCCAGCACGAGCACGGGCAACCCCTGATGCGCCTCGTCGAGCACGTCGATCACGGCCGCCCGCGGGCGTGCAAACGGCAGGCGTTTCACATCGAGCCGCGCGACGCGCTCGGGCTCGGACGCGAGCAGTCCTTCTATCGGCGCGCCGTCCGGACAGATGAAACGCTCGCCGGGACGCGCGGGGTCAGTGAAGCCAGGTTCCAGCAACAGCAGCAGGTCTCGAGTCATGGTAGATCGACGCTCCGTGATTGAATTGAGAGCACACGGGGATTGTCGTGCGCGGCGGCCACTGCCGCCACGAACGAATCGATCCAACAATATTCGCGCCGCTGCTAACCGGCATTTTGGCTGACCGCAAAAAACCGGTTCTCCGGTCTCGGCAGGCCGAGATGCTCGCGTAGCGTATTGCCCTCGTACTCGCGACGGAAAATGCCGCGCCGCTGCAACTCGGGCACGACTTTCTCCACGAAGTCGTCGAGGCCCGCGGGCAGATACGGGAACATCACGTTGAAGCCATCGCTGCCCGCCTCCACCAGCCATTGCTCCATCTCGTCCGCGATCGAATCCGGTGTGCCGACCATTTGCAGGCCCGAGTAACCGCCCACGCGCTGCGCGAGCTGGCGAATCGTCAAGCCCTCGTCGCGCGCCCAGTCCACCACGCGTTGCCGCGCGGTACGGCTCGCATTGCTCTCCGGAATCTCGGGCAGCGGGCCGTCCGGGTCGAAACCGGAGACGTCGTGACCGAGCGCGATCGATAGCGAGGCAATGCCGCTGTCATAGTGTACGAAGCTGTCGAGACGTTCGCGCTTCTCGCGCGCCTCTTCCTGCGAGTCGCCCACCACGACGAACGCGCCAGGCAGGATCTTCAGATGATCGGGATCGCGGCCCAGCTTTTCCATGCGCCCCTTCACGTCGGCATAGAAACGCTTGCCGGCTTCGAGATTCGGCTGCGCGGTGAAGACCGCCTCGGCCGTTTCGGCAGCGAGTTGCCGCCCGGCCTCCGACGATCCGGCCTGCACCACCACCGGCCAGCCCTGCGGCGGCCGCGCAATATTGAGCGGCCCGCGCACGCAATAGTAGTCACCCTTGTGCGCGAGCACATGGAGCTTCTCCGGATCGAAATACTCGCCGCTCTCCACGTCGCGCAGGAATGCATCGTCGGCCCAACTGTCCCAGAGGCCAGTCACGACGTCGAAGAATTCGCGGGCGCGGCGATAGCGTTCGTCGTGCTCCACGTGTTCCTCGAGGCCGAAATTGAGCGCTGCGTCCGGATTGGAAGTCGTCACGAGGTTCCACCCGGCGCGGCCGCCGCTCAGATGATCCAGCGAGGCGAAGCGGCGCGCGACATGATATGGCGTGTCGAACGTCGTCGAAGCCGTTGCGACGAGCCCGATCTTCTCCGTCACGGCGGCAAGCGCCGAGAGCAACGTGAACGGCTCGAACGAGGTGGCGGTGTGGCTGCGCTTGAGCGCGTTGACCGGCATGTTCAAGACGGCGAGGTGGTCGGCCATGAAGAACGCGTCGAAACGCGCGCGCTCGAGCGTCTGCGCAAAGCGCTTCAGATGCGCGAAATTGAAATTCGCGTCAGGGTATGCACCGGGGTAACGCCACGCCCCCGTGTGCAGGCTGACGGGGCGCATGAATGCGCCGAGATGCAACTGTCGGTTACGGTTCATCGCTTCGGCCGCCGGAAAACGAAAGTCACAACATACTCCGGTTCGGCAAAATCCGCTGAGGGCGCCAGCGCAGATAAGCATCTGACAATATCTTGGTTGTGCCGATGTTGAAACAGATTAAGGTGAGAGATGGATCGCCGCGCACGCGCGGCAGTTTCAACATGCATCTTTAAACAGGCAACGGCACGATGTCGAACGACAACCACGACCATCACGACGACCACACGGCAAACGGCGCACGCCGCAAGCTATTGAAGCTCGCAGCGGGGGCCGCGACGGCCGCTGCGCTGCGTGGCGCAACGGGGCTCACGAGCGCTGCCGCGTTGACGCTTCAAAGCGGCGCGGCACGCGCGGACGAAGGCCGGGTCCTGCGCATCGGTTTCCAGAAGTACGGCAACTTTGTGGTGCTAAAGGCTCAGCACACGCTGGAGAAGCGGCTCGCGCCGCTCGGCTTCACCGTGCAATGGCTCGAGTTTCCCGGTGGCCCGCAGTTGCTGGAAGGGCTTGCCGCCGGCGCGGTGGATGTCGGCACCGTGGGCGAAACGCCGCCCATCTTTGCGCAGGCCGGCGGCGTGGATTTCGTCTACATTGCCAGCGAACCGCCCGCGCCGCAGGGTGAGGCCATTGTCGTGCACGAAGATTCGCCGATCCGCACGCCCGCCGACCTGCGCGGCAGGCGCGTTGCGTTCAACAAAGGCTCGAACGTGCACTATCTGCTCGTCAAGGCGCTGCAGAGAGCCAACCTCAAGTATGAAGATATCCAGCCCGTCTATCTCGCTCCCGCCGATGCGCGCGCCGCATTCACGAGCGGCAGCGTGGACGCCTGGGTGATCTGGGATCCCTACCTCGCGGCAATCGAACACCAGGCGAAAGTGCGTTCGATCGCGAACGGCGAAAACCTCGTTCGCAATACACAGTACTACATAGCAAGCCGTAACTTCGCGAACGCGCATGCGTCTGTCCTGCATGCGGTCGTGGAGGAAATCGGCGCCGTGGACGCCTGGGCACGCGACAACGTTCCGGCCGTTGCGGCTCAACTGTCACCGCTTGTCGGCCTCGACGCGTCGACGCTCGAACTCGCCCTCAGGCGCGCGAGCTACGGCGTGCAGCCCGTCGACGCGGCCACGCTCGCCTACCAGCAGCAAATTGCCGATACGTTCTCCGAACTCAAGCTGATCCCGAAGAAGCTCGTCGTCGCCGATGCGCGCTGGCAATCCGCCTGAGCGCGCTGACGCCCGGTTGTCGAGACATGGCAGCCGCGCCTGGCATCACGCCAGGGCGGCCTTCCCCCGTTGCCCGGCAAAACCGGCCTAGAAGCCGAGATCGGCGCCGCCAGGGCCACCCACCGGCGCTTGCGCCGCCTGGGCTTTGGGAGCCTCATGCACCGTGGCATCGGTCGTGAGCAAGAGTCCCGCCACCGAAGCCGCGTTTTGCAGCGCCGTGCGCGTGACCTTGGTCGGATCGAGCACGCCCTTTTCGACCAGATCGCCGTATTCGCCCGTGGCCGCGTCGTAACCGAAGTTGCCCGTGCCTTCCGCGACCTTCGCCGCCACCACGCTCGCTTCTTCGCCCGCGTTGCTCACGATCTGACGCAGCGGTTCTTCCAGTGCACGCAGCACGATCTTCACGCCCGCCGTCTGATCGGCGTTCTTGCCCTTCAGGTCAAGGATCGCCTGACGCACGCGGATCAGCGCCACGCCGCCACCCGGCACGATGCCCTCTTCCACGGCCGCGCGCGTGGCATGCAACGCATCGTCCACGCGGTCCTTCTTTTCCTTCACTTCGATCTCGGTGGCGCCGCCCACCTTGATGACAGCCACGCCGCCCGCCAGCTTCGCCACACGTTCCTGCAGCTTCTCGCGGTCGTAGTCGGAGGTCGCTTCCTCGATCTGCACGCGAATCTGCTTCACACGCGCCTCGATGGCGCCGGCTTCGCCCGCGCCGTCGATCACCGTGGTGTTTTCCTTGCCCACCTCGATGCGCTTGGCCTGGCCCAGCTCCTGGAGCGTGGCCTTCTCCAGCGTGAGGCCCGTTTCCTCGGCGACCACCTGGCCGCCCGTGAGGATCGCGATGTCTTCGAGCAGCGCCTTGCGGCGGTCGCCGAAACCCGGCGCTTTCACGGCCACCGTCTTCAGCACGCCGCGAATGTTGTTGACGACGAGCGTGGCGAGCGCCTCGCCCTCGATATCCTCGGCGATCAGCAGCAGCGGGCGCCCGGCCTTCGCCACCTGTTCGAGCAGCGGCAGCAGGTCGCGAATGTTGGAGATCTTCTTGTCGTGCAGGAGGATGAACGGATTGTCGAGTTCGGCGACCTGCTTGTCCGGGTTGTTGATGAAGTACGGCGAGAGATAGCCGCGATCGAACTGCAAGCCCTCCACGACGTCGAGTTCGTCGGCGAGCGACTTGCCGTCTTCCACCGTGATCACGCCTTCCTTGCCCACGCGATCGATCGCCTCGGCAATGCGCTGGCCAATCGACTCCTCGCCGTTGGCCGAAATCGTCGCGACCTGCGCAATCTCCTTGCTCGTCGTGGTGGGCTTGCTGATCTTCCTGAGTTCTTCAACGGCGGCCACCACCGCCTTGTCGATGCCGCGCTTCAGGTCGAGCGGGTTGAGCCCCGCCGCCACGTACTTCTGCCCTTCGCGCACGATCGCCTGCGCAAGCACGGTGGCGGTCGTGGTGCCGTCGCCCGCTGCGTCGCTCGTTTTCGAGGCGACTTCCTTGACGACCTGCGCGCCGATGTTCTGGAGCTTGTCGGCCAGTTCGATTTCCCTGGCGACCGAAACGCCGTCCTTGGTCACGACGGGCGCGCCGAAGCTGCGTTCGAGCACGACGTTGCGGCCCTTCGGGCCGAGCGTGACCTTGACGGCGTCGGCGAGCAGGTTCACGCCTTCGATGAGTTTGGTGCGGGCGATGTCGCCGAATACGATGTCTTTGGCTGCCATGATGACGTGCTCTCTCAGGTTCTCGCTTATTGATTGACGACTGCGACGATGTCTTCTTCGCGCAGCACGAGGAGTTCGTTGCCGTCGACCTTCACGGTCTGGCCCGCGTATTTGCCGAACAGCACGCGGTCTCCCGCGTTCAGGTCCGGCGCAATGCGGCGGCCGTCGTTGTCGCGGCGGCCCGGTCCCACGGCCAGCACTTCGCCCTGGTCCGGCTTTTCGGCGGCGCTATCGGGAATGACGATGCCCGACGCGGTGCGGGTTTCCTGGTCGAGTCGTTTGACGATCACGCGATCGTGCAGTGGGCGCAGGCTCATGGGTGGCTTCCTTGCGGTTATCTCTCGGTTATTCGCGGTGAAAATGGCACTCGCCTCGTGCGAGTGCTGATGGAAAACCGAGTATAGAAAGCCGGCGCGCGCCGCTCCAATAACGGATTGGCAGATCGATATCTCACGAACGGGCTTATCGATATCGCGCGGAAGTGGAAAACGGAAAGGAGAGAGGAAAAGAGGAAGCGGAGCGGCGTCAGGCAACGCCGCTCCGGGGTCGTGTTACTGCCGCGGCGCCAGACCGCGAACGACCGACACGAGCGCATCGACCTCTTCGCACGTGTTGTAGAACGCGAGCGAGGGCCGCACGGTGGCTTCCAGACCGAAACGGCGCAGAATGGGCTGGGCGCAATGATGCCCCGCGCGCACTGCAATGCCTTCGCGGCTCAGCGCCTGCCCCACCTCTTCGGTGCTGTAGCCCTTCAGCACGAACGACAGCACGCTGGCCTTGTCGCGAGCCGTGCCCACGAGGCGCACGCCCGGCACCGGCGCGAGCACGCTCGTTGCGTAGGCAAGCAGATCGTGCTCGTAACGCGCGATGTTTTCGATCCCGACGCGGCTCACATAGTCCAGCGCGGCGCCCAGCCCCACCGCATCGGCGATATTGCCGGTGCCCGCTTCGAAGCGCGACGGCGGCGGCTGGAACACCGTCCGCTCGAACGTCACGTCCTGGATCATGTTGCCGCCGCCCTGCCATGGCGGCATGTTTTCCAGCACCTCGCGCTTGCCGTACACCACGCCGATGCCGGTCGGCCCATAGATCTTGTGGCCCGAGAACACGAAGAAGTCCGCATCGAGCGCCTGCACGTCCACCCGCATGTGCGAAATCGACTGCGCGCCGTCGACCAGCGCCTTCGCGCCCGCACGATGCGCAAGCTCCACAATCTCGTCCACGGGCACGACCGTGCCCAGCGCGTTCGACACCTGCGTGACCGAGACGATCTTCGTGCGGTCGTTGAGCAGTTTGCGGTACTCGTCCAGCAGCACCTGGCCCGAATCGTCGACCGGAATGACGCGCAGCCTGGCGCCCTTGAGCGCGGCGAGCTGCTGCCACGGGACGATGTTCGCGTGGTGCTCGAGATGCGAGACGATGATCTCGTCGCCCTCGCCCACGTTCTGCACGCCCCAAGTCTTCGCGATCAGGTTGATCGCCTCGGTCGTGCCGCGCACGAAGACGATCTCTTCGGGCGACGATGCATTGATGAAGCGCTGCACCGTCTTGCGGGCATGTTCGTACGCGTCGGTCGCTCTCGCCGCGAGCGTGTGCGCCGCGCGGTGAATGTTCGAGTTCTCGTGCGCGTAGAAGTACGCGAGGCGATCGATCACGGCCTGCGGCTTGTGCGTCGTCGCGGCGTTGTCGAACCACACCAACGGCTTACCGTTCACGCGCTCCTGGAGGATCGGGAAGTCGCGGCGCACCGCATTGACATCGAAAGGCGGATGCGCGCCGCGCAACGGCACCCCCTGGCTCACGCCTGGCGCCGCCGCCCGTTCGTCGAGAAAGTATCGCGCGGGGCCGCCGTTTGCATCGTAGTCCCGATGATCGAGGGTCAGCAGGCCACGCAGCGCATCGTCGCCCGGCAAGCCGAACGCTTCGGGAGAGGCGAGCCCGTGCACCGGCACCTCGATATCGCGCGCCGTATCGCGCCAGCCGTTGCCCGCCGTTTCCGTGAAGTAGAACGGCGAACGCTCGCTCGTCGTGGCTCGCACTGGCTCGGACGGCTCGGCCACCGTGTAAGCCTGTGGCACGCCAAGCAGCGAGCCGCCCGCGCGCGGCTCCAGCGCCGGTGCGACCGTCACCGCGTTGTCGGGCAGTCCGTTCGCCGCCGCCGCGTGCGGCGCGAGCGCGGGTACGCGATTGCCGAGCGAAAGCACGTGCGTGGGCGCGGAAGGCGCGAGATTCAACCCCGGTGCCTTGCCTTGCGGCGGCGCGAAGCCCGGCACGCCCGTGCCGGTGCCGCCCGGACCCGCGAGCGGTGAGCCCGCCGGCGCCGGATTGCTGACCGAGGCAAGTATCGGCGCGGCCGCGGGCAAGGCGGACGGCACGCCGCCTACCGCGCCGCTACCTGCCGCGACGCCGGGCGCGCCTGCGCCGCCCGGCAACGTGCTGAAGAACTCGTTGGCGAGCCGCGCGAGCGTGGCGGGATCCGGCAGTCCGCCCGGCAACGGCGGATGCGCGATCTCCGTTGGGTTAGCGGTAGGTGTCAGGGTAGTCATGGTACTTGCCGATTTCCACGTCATCGAGCACAGCCAGCGCATCCGGCGAATGCACCGCCAGCGAGCAGTACAGCGAGATCAGATACGACGCGATCGCCTGGTTGTTGATGCCCATGAAGCGCACCGAGAGCCCCGGCCCCTGCTCGCCCGCCACGCCCGGTTGATACAGGCCCACCACGCCCTGGCGCTTGTCGCCCACGCGCAGCAACAGGATCTTGGTCTTGCCGTCGGCAACCGGCACCTTGTCCGAAGGAATCAGCGGAATGCCGCGCCACGTGAGGAACTGCGAACCGAACAGGCTGACCGTAGGCGGCGGCACGCCTCGCCGCGTGCATTCGCGGCCGAATGCGGCAATCGCGAGCGGATGGGTAAGGAAGAACGCGGGCTCTTTCCAGACCTTCGTGAGCAGTTCGTCGAGGTCGTCGGGCGTGGGCGCGCCGGTCAGCGGGAAAATGCGCTGGTCTTCCTCGACGTTCGCCAGCAGGCCGTAGTCGGGATTGTTGATGAGCTGGCTTTCCTGCAACTCCTTGATCGTTTCGATCGTGAGGCGCAGTTGCTCCTTGATCTGGTCGTGCGGGCTGCTGTAGAGGTCGGAAATCCGCGTGTGTACGTCGAGCACCGTGCTCACCGCGTTGAGGAAGTACTCGCGCGGCTGCTCTTCGTAAGGCACGAATGTCGTGGGCAGCGTGCCTTCGTCCTCGCGCGCCGTGCAGGCGGCACGCACTGCTTCGGGGTCCTTAACGCGGTTCAGACGATAAATACCGGCTTCGACCGGCACCCATTGCAGCAGGTGCGTAAGCCAGCGCGGCGTGATCGTGGAAAGCTGCGGGACGGTTTTGGTGGCATTCGCCAGTTGCCGCGCGGCGTTATCGCCAAGCGCGGTCTGGCCGCTCTGAATCGAGGACATGAACGAGGGCTCCGGTGACTTATAACGAAAACTGCTTTGCTTATGAAGACGGCTGATTATGAGGAGCCAATGGAGCCGGATCAACCGGCTATAGACGGCAGCGTGCGGGAAGCCTCAGGGCGACAACGGGCTGCCGGGAAGCGAGATCGCGGTCGGCGCGCCCGCGGCCCCACCCGCAAGCAGCTCCGCGATACCCAAGCCGAAAGCCAATGCAAGCTTTTCGACGGTGACGATCGAAGCGATGGCCGTGCCGCGCTCGATTTCGCCGACGTAGGTGCGGTTGAGTCCCGCATGTTCGGCGAGCCGCTCCTGCGACCAGGCCTGCGCCTCGCGCAGGCGGCGCACTGTGGCGCCGAAGTCATGGACAATGGCGCTCATCATGCCGCGCCCGTTGCGATGGCATCCGGCGCGGCGGTGCCGGGGCGTTCATGCGCCGGCGCGCGCACTTCGTGCCGGGAAATCGCCTGGGTGATATGCGCCCCCGCCGGCACGCTTTCGGTCAGCCAGACATTGCCGCCAATCACCGCGCCGCGCCCGAGCGTGACACGCCCGAGAATCGTCGCGCCCGCATAAATGACGACCTCGTCCTCGACAATGGGATGACGTGGCAGCCCTTTCTCGAGATTGCCGGCCGCGTCGCGGGGAAAGCGTTTTGCGCCGAGCGTCACGGCCTGGTACACACGCACGCGCTCGCCAATGATCGCGGTTTCGCCGATCACGACGCCCGTGCCGTGATCGATGAAGAACGCACTGCCGATCTGCGCGCCCGGATGAATGTCGATGCCGGTGGCCGCATGCGCCAGTTCTGAAATGATGCGCGCGAGCAGCGGCAAACCGAGCCGGTAGAGTTCGTGCGCGAGCCGGTGGTGAATCATCGCCAGCACGCCCGGATAGCAGAGCAGCACCTCGTCGACGCTGCCCGCGGCCGGATCGCCGTTGAACGCCGCGAGTACATCGCTGTCGAGCAATCCCCGGATGACTGGCAGGCGCTGCGAGAACGCACGCACGGCAGCCAATGCGCGTGCATCGATTTCGCCGTGATCGGTTTCGGCGTGGCGCGCCTTGTAGCGCAGTTCGAGCCTCGCCTGCGCCAGCAGTGCGTGCAGCGCGGCGTCGAGCGCATGGCCGACGTAGAAGTTCTCGCTTTCCTGGCGCAGGTCGGGCGGCCCGAGCCGCATCGGGAACAGCACGCCCTTGAGCGTTTCGACGACCTCGGCCAGCGCTTCGCGCGCGGGCAGGTCGCGCCCGCCCGGCTCCAGGGCGCGGCGCTGCAATTCCCGCCATTGCTGACGCACGCCCTGCAGCGCATCGACGATTTCCGACACATGAAATACGGTCACGCCAGTTCTCTCTCTTCGTTATTCGTTGGGGGCGTCGGGAACAGGCTCTAATCCTGCACCCACGGTAAGTCATGAAAACGCCAGCCATTACGGCGCCCGCGCCGGCCGGCTTCGTCCAGGTCGCCTTCAAAGCCTTCGGTGACGTTGAACACATGGGTAAAACCCGCCTTGGCCGCCGCTTCGGCGGCCTGTGCCGACCGGTTGCCGCTGCGGCACAGCAGGACAATCGCCGCGCTCTTGCCTGTCTTTGCCTCGAGCTCGCGCACGAAGCGCGGATTGCGTGTGAAGCTCGTGCCCGTGGCCCACGCCACATGCAACGTGTCGGGCACGTGGCCAACGAACTTGCGCTCTTCGGCCGTGCGCACGTCCACGAGCACCGCTTCGCCCGCCTGATGGAGCGCCCAGGCTTGCCGCGGCGTCACGCTGCCCGCGTAGGGCAGGCCGGCCGCCTGCGCGGCGCCGCGCGCCGCTTCCAGATCCGCGTGCAGCGGCGTTTCATGCAGTTCCACTGTCATCAGTGTCTCCTTAATGTAGACGGCAGCGCCCCGACCCTCGGAGCGCTGCCGCCTATAGCCATCAGGATTCCACTATGCAAGTGCGCCGCCGCCGTTCCAACCAATAAAAACTGATATGCAAATGGGCACAGGTGGGAGATGCAATGGTGCGAATTCGATCGCGTGCGCCCTCGTCAACATGACGCCGGCCTGCCGCGCTGGTCGATCCACAGTCGCGCCCAGCGCGAGGCGTACGCAATGGCGTGATCGGCCTCGAAGAAGTAATCGAGTGCGTCGAAAGTAAACGACGAACCGGGCGGCGACGACCAGTTTTCGATGGTCAGGTTCGCCGCGTAGAGTCCGCTCGGCAATGCGTGTGCGGACGCTTCGACTTCGTAGCCCTTATATCGCATGAAGGCTCCCGTAATGACAAACGCGGACACAAGCGCCCGCGGCACTTCATCCTGGTGCAAGAAGCGCACGACGGCAAAGAAGGCTTTGGCGTTAGCAAATCAGCACGGGCATCACTTCGTCATCACGGTGCACTTTGCCTGCATGGGCGGGAATATTCACGCTGGAACGTCCGATGACAAACGACAGCATATGGTTTGCGCAATTCATTATTTCGCGGCAAACCAGATTCGGCATTACGCTGACATTCGACGTCGCTTTCCAATACTTACGCCATTTAATTAGGTTTACATACGATTCGATTCATGG
Source organism: Paraburkholderia sp. BR10936 (assembly GCF_040965735.1). Taxonomy (NCBI): domain Bacteria; kingdom Pseudomonadati; phylum Pseudomonadota; class Betaproteobacteria; order Burkholderiales; family Burkholderiaceae; genus Paraburkholderia; species Paraburkholderia sp. BR10936. The sequence goes on along the minus strand of NZ_JBFRCM010000013.1, from coordinate 79,985 downwards.
CGACGCGCGCGCACGTATGCAGACCGCACTCACCTCAAGCGCCTCTTCACTTCGATCCGCACGGAGACCGATTCATGGCCGCATTGCACGGTTCCAGCCTCACCCCGCCCGCCCCGAACGGGCAACGCCGCAAATGGCTGCGCGCCGCCGGCGCGACCGCGCTGAGCGCGCCGGTTCTGACACTCGGCCGCAAGGCATGGTCGGCGCCGGCGCTCAAGCCGTTCACCTTCGCGTGGGCGCCGAACGGCTTTTGCCTCACGCCCGTCGCCGTCGCGCAGGAGCAGGGGTTCTTCGAAAAGAACGGACTGAAGGTCAATCTAGTGAGCTACGCCGGCTCGAACGACCAGTTGCTGCAAACGCTTTCCACCGGCAAGGCCGACGCTGCGGTCGGCATGATCCACCGCTGGCTCAAACCGTTGGAGGCAGGGTTCGATGTGAAGATCATCAGCAGCGTGCACGGCGGATGCGTGCGCCTGATCGGCTCGAGCGCGGCCGGCGTGACGTCGCTCGCCGCGCTCAAAGGCAAAACCGTGGGGGTGAGCGACCTCGCCTCTCCGGGCAAGAACTTCTTCGCCATCCTGCTGCTCAAGCACGGCATCGACCCGGACCGCGACGTGAGCTGGCGCCAGTATCCCGCGGACCTGCTCGATGTCGCCGTGCAAAAGGGCGAGATCCAGGCCATCGCCGACGGCGACCCGAATCTCTATCTGCTGGAACGGCAACGTCCGGGCGCATACACGCATCTCGCCAGCAATCTATCCGACGAATACGCGCACAAGGTCTGCTGCGTGATCGCCGCACGGGGCTCGCTGCTGCGCAGCGATCGCCCGACCGCTGCGGCGCTTGCGCGTGCGCTGATCCAGGCCACCGACTTCTCGCGCGAGAACCCGCGGGAAGCGGCGAAATCGTTCGCGAAGTACACGCCGAAATTCGCCGAGGATGACCTTGTAAAGCTCTATTCGTCGCTCACCTACGATCACCATCCGACCAACGTCGATCTCCAGCAGGAGATCGCGTACTTCGCCGAGGACTTCAAGCGCGCCGGCGTGCTCAAGCCCACCACCGACCCGCAGCGCTTCGCCGCGGCCGTCTACACCAACGTACTGGGGTGACGCGATGACGGCGCTCGAACAGCCTGCGCTGGCGCGCGCCGGCGCCAGCGACGCACTGGAGGCCAGCGAAGGCGCAGGCCAGCCTTTCGCGAATGTCGACCTGCGGGGCCGGCGTTCTTCCGGGCAGCCAACCGCGTGGTACACCGGGCTCGCGGTGGCGGCGGCATGGGCCGTGTTTGGCGGCGTCACGCGCCTGTGGCCGAACCGCATCACCGGTTTTTCCGACTGGGCCTATACCGTCGAACTGGGCGCGGCCGCCTGGGCGATCGCGGCATGGCTCGCGCTGTTCGCGCTCGTACTGCCCGCTCTCGAACGCAGCAGCGAGCGGTTGCGGCCCGCGCTGCGCGGCTTGAGAAAAGCGGGACCATGGCTGATCGCGTTGCCCGTTGCGTTCGCGCTCTGGGAGATCCTCACGGCGAAGACCGCGCTCCTGCCTACGCCGTTCTTCGCGCCGCCGCAGGCGCTCGTCGAGGTCTATCGCGACGACTGGGCGCGGCTCGCCGATTGCGTGGTCCATTCGATCGGCCTGCTCGCCGTAGGCTTTCTCTACGGCGGCGTGGCCGGATTCCTCATCGGCGTGTCGATCGGCTGGTCGCGCGCCGTGGGCTACTGGGTGCACCCCGTCATGCGCGTGCTCGGCCCCGTGCCCGCCACGGCGCTGCTCCCGCTCGCGTTCTATATCTTCCCGTCGAGCCGTTCCGCCGCGATCTTCCTGATCGCGCTCGCCACCGCGTTCCCCGTGACCGTGCTCACGTGGTCGGGAGTCGCGAGCGTGAACAAGGCGTACTACGACGTGGCCCGCACGCTCGGGGCAAGCCAGCGGTTCCTCGTGCTGCGCGTCGCCATTCCGGCTGCGCTGCCCCAGGTCTTCGTCGGCCTCTTCATGGGCCTGAGCGCCTCGTTCACGGTGCTCGTGACAGCCGAGATGATGGGCGTGAAATCCGGCCTTGGCTGGTACCTCACATGGGCGCAGGGGTGGGCGTCGTACTCGAACATGTACGCCGCGCTGCTCGTGATGGCTGTCCTGTTCTCGGGCCTCATCACCCTGCTCTTCCTCGTGCGCGATCGCACGCTCGTCTGGCAGAAAGGAACCGTCAAATGGTAAATGCCGCCGTAGCGCACGCCACGCCCTCGATTTCGCCCGAGCCAGCGATCCGGGGCGCACATATCACTGTCGAGCAGGTGAGCCACCGCTTCGACACGCCCAAGGGCCCGCTCGCGGTGCTCGACGACGTGACGCTCTCGGTCGCGCCGGGCGAATTCGTCGCGCTGCTGGGCCCAAGCGGCTGTGGAAAGTCCACGCTGCTGCGTCTCGTCGCGGGGCTCGAACCGGCGACGCAGGGCAGGGTCCTGCAAGACGGCGCGCCGATCGAGCGGCCCGATCCCTCGCGCGTCGTGGTGTTTCAGGACCCGACGCTCTACCCATGGCGGCGCGTGCGCGCGAACGTCGCGCTCGGGCTGCAGGCGCGCGGCGTGATCAAGCAGGAACGCAAGCGTGTGGATGTCGAGCTCGAACGCGTTGGCCTCACCGAATTCGCGGATGCCTTTCCGCACCAGCTTTCGGGCGGTATGTCGCAGCGCGTGGCGCTGGCCCGCGCGCTCGTCAACGATCCGCGCCTGCTCGTGCTCGACGAGCCGCTCGGCAAGCTCGACTCGCTCACGCGTCTGGCAATGCAGAGCGAACTCGTGGATCTCTGGCAGCGCGACCGTTTCTCTGCGCTGCTCGTCACCCATGATGTGGAAGAAGCGCTCTTTCTTGCCCAGCGCGTGATCGTGTTCAGCCCGCGGCCCGCGCGCGTCGCGGCCGAACTGCATGTCGACCTGCCCTATCCGCGCCATCGCGGCGACCCGGCGTTTGCCGCGCTGCGCCGCGAAGCCTTGCAGCATCTCGGCCTCGACGCGAGCTGGTAAGGAATACGAATGATGCGGCACGCTTCATCCCACGCGCGGCGATGAGCGCGCTGCTTTCCGGCAACGCCTGGCTCAACCCGTTTCTCGGCGCGCTGCAGGCGGCGCAGGTCGAACTCGGCAGTGTGGCGCACGCGTTCGGCATCGCCGGCGACAGCCACGGCCAGCCCGCGTGGCCGTGGCCGAAACGCCTCGCCGTAGAGGTTCTGCTGATCGATGCGGGCGTCGCGCGCCAGCTCGCACTGGCGCTCGCCGCCACCGGCGGCGCACTGCTGCTCGCGGTCGCGGGCCTGGTCTGGCGCGGGCGGCGCATCGCGCTGTTCGCCGCGGCCGCACTCGCCGCCTGGTTCGCGCCGTGGCCCGACACTTCGCTGTGGCTGACCGACGCCGTGCCCACGAGCTTCCAGACCACGCCCTTCTCGGTCGAGACGATCGCGCTCGGCGCGGCACACTATGCGCGCGAGTGCGCGGCCTGCCACGGCGACACGGGCCGCGGCGACGGCCCACGCGCCGGCACGCTCGTGCACTGGCCGCCGACCGTCGTGGGCCCGCTGCTCGGTCATCGTCTGGACGGGGAATTGTTCTGGCGCGTGCTGCATGGCATGCACGCACGCGACGGCGCGCAAACGATGCCCGGATTCGAAGGACGCCTGTCCGATGCGCAGACGTGGGCCATTCTCGATTACCTGAAGGTGCTGGCCGCGGGCGGCGGCGCGCAGGACGGCGAAGGCTGGCCCGTGCCTGTGGCCCTGCCTGCACTAGACGTGCGCTGCGGCGACGCGCCGGCCGTGCCGCTGGCGAGTTGGCGCGCAGGGCAGCGAGTTCGGGCCGTGGCCGTCGACGGGCGCGCGCCTCCGCTCGAAGATCCGCGCTGGCAAACGCTGCTGCTGTTCCGCGACGGCGCGTTGCCCGCGCCGTCCGAAGCCGCGCGTTGGGCAGCGAATGGCGACGCCTCGTGCGTGGCCGTCTCGCCCGGAGCGTGGACTGCGTTCGCGGGCATAGCGGGCGTGAATGCGCAAGCCTTCGCGGGCTCGCAACTGATCGCTGACCGCGACGGCTGGCTGCGCGCCGAGGCGAAACCGGGCGACCCCGCATGGGCCAACGCGGCGCTGCTCTGCACAGCCGCCGATGCGGGCGGCGAACGCGGGGGGCGCGGCGGGCGCGTGAGCCGCGGGCGGTCCGATCCGCTCACTTCGCTACTGCTACGCATTGACGCGGAGCCAGTGCGGTACGTTAAGGGTGGCTACGTGCATTGATCGCGGCACGGAAAAACGCACCTTCATCGCGCACATTCATCGCGCGCCTTCCGCCGCATCGAACGAATCGGGAAGATAACGCATATGATTCGGCATCCCTATTATCTGCCTTCGATATGTAAATCTCGATTTGATATTGGCCACGGTTTGCATCCCAAACCATAATGGGCAACGAGCGGATTGCACCGCCCGCGCGCTCCCGCAGTCTTGAAGCGCGACCTCTCAACCGTATCTGGATCGCTGCGGCCGCGGCCACTTCCGCCACACGGTGACGTGACCCGCGCTCGCGCCCCATGCAGGAGGTAACGTCTTGAGTACCGTACTGGAACATCGAGCGCCGCAATCATCACTTACCCCGCAAGCGGGGTCGCCACTGCTCACCGAATCACTGCTGGAGCGCATCGGTGGCCGCGCAGCGCAGTACGACCGCGAGAACGCGTTCTTCGCAGAGGATCTGGCTGACCTCCACGCATCAGGCTTCCTGCGTGCAAGCGTGCCGCGCCAGTTCGGCGGCCTTGGTTTCACGCTGCCGGCGCTATTGCGCGAGCAGATCAGGCTCGCCTCCCGGGCGCCCGCCACGGCGCTCGCACTCAATATGCATCTCTACTGGGCAGGCGCCGCCTTGCATCTGTGGCGGCGCGGCGATCCTTCGGCCGACTGGATTCTGCGCGAAATCGGCGCGGGCAAGGTGTTCGCCGCAGGCCATGGCGAGCCTGGCAACGATGCGGGCCTCGCGGACTCGACAGTGCGCGCGACGCCGCTACCCGGCGGCGCCTGGCGCTTCGAGGGCCACAAGATCTTCACGTCGCTCGCCCCCGCATGGGACTGGCTCGGCGTGCATGGACGCGACGACAGCGATCCGGCCAATCCGCGCATCGTGCACGCCTTCATTCGCCGGGACGCGGCGGGCCATCGCACCGAGCCCACGTGGGACGCGCTCGGATTGCGTGCGACGAGCAGTCACGACACGTGGCTCGAAGGCGTCGTTGCGCAGCCCGAGCACGTCACCCGCGTGTTGCCCGCGGGGCCGCCCGATGACCCATTCGTCGACGGCATTCTTGGCGCAGTCCTGCCCGGGCTGGGCGCGGTGTATTACGGCATCGCGAAGCGCGCTTTCGACCTGGCGCTGGATGCGGCGCGATCGCGGCGCTCTCTCGCGCTGGGCGGCCAGACGTATGCGTTCAAGCCGCTCACGCAGGCCCACGTCGCGCAAGCCGCGATCGAACTGGAGAGCATCGAGGCGCTGCTCGAGCGCACCGCACAGCGCTGGTGGGACGGCTACGCACCTGGCGAACTGTGGCTCGCGCAACTCCTTGCGGCCAAACAGCACGCCGTCGATGGCGCGCTGCGTGTGGTCAATCTCGCCTTGCAGGTGAGCGGCGCGGGTTCGCTCTCGCGCCGGCAGGAACTCGAAAGGCTTTTTCGCGACGTGCGCGCCGGCGCGTTCCATCCGCCCAACGCCGATGCAACACACGAGTTGATCGGCCAGCTATGGCTGGGCGTCCTCGGCCAGACCGTATAGCGCACGCATCTCAGCAATTCTTCGAAGATTTCCGGTTCGCACGCAAAACATAAGGAGTCCTTTTATGTCTTCTGCCGCATCCACTATCGATATCGCGTCGCGTCGGGCGGATTTCGTTGCCGGTCACGACATCGCACACGAGCCCGTCTCCCGGCTTGGCCTGCCCGAAGAATCGGGGCTGCCGCCGCATGCTGCCGAGCTCTTCGAGCGATTTCGGCGCCAATACGGCTTCGTGCCAAACTGGCTGGCCGCACTGGCCGTCAACCCCGACACGGCGTCGCGGCTCGTGGCGTTCTACGAACATCTGTTCGACCCGCATCGCAGCCGCCTGACGGCCGCCGAGCGAGAACTGATCGCAGTCGTCACTTCCGCGGCGAACACCTGCAGCTATTGCGTGTTCAACCACACCCAGTCGCTCGCGACTGCGCTCGGCGACACCGTGCGCGCACAGCGCATCGCGCAGGGATGGCATCACGTGCGGCTGGATCCGAAGGAGGCGGCGCTCGCCGGGATTGCGGAGCAACTCACGCGCGAACCCGGCCTCGTCGACGACAGCGCTTTGCAGCGGCTCCACGACCTCGGCTTCACGCGTGAGGCGGTCGTCGAGATCCTCGAAATATCCGCTTTCTTCAATTACGCGAACCGTCTGACGATCGCGCTCAATGTCGTGCCCGACGATCAGTTTTTCTCGGGAAGAGACCGCGAGACCTCATAAGATTCGCGCCGTCGACGGGACCGTATAGCCGCTGCCGCCCGCCGCAGGCGCTACCGCCGCTCACGCCGCGCGTGCAAGCTTCGCCGACTTGAAGCTTTGCGCAACGCTTTGCGCCAGCACCGCGATAGCGGATTCCATCTTGCCAATGGCGCGTGAGCGGACGATACGCACCGCGATTTCGGGCTTGAAGTCGCTCACCTGCACGATGTCCAGCAAATCGGCGTGCGCGCTCGCCACGACGAGCGGATACGGCACGACACCGAGGCCCACGCCGTCCGCGACGAGCCCGAGTTGCAACTCGGTGCCGAGCGTTTCGAAATTCAGTTTGAGTGCGTGGCCTTGCGCAGCGAGCGCATGCTGCAGGCCGGCGCGAAAACCGCAGCCGTCCGGATTGAGCACCCAGCCGTGCGACTGGCATTCGGCGAGCGTCCAGGCGCGGCGCTTCAGCAGCCCCTTTTGCGCGACCACGGCGAGCTTGAGCGAGCTGAGCGACTCCGCCACCAGCGTTTCGGACAACGCGCGGTTCGCGGGCAACAGCACGACGGCCGCGTCGAGTTCGCCGTCCTCCACTTTTTGCAGCAGCGGTGCGCCCCACCCCGTGGATACGCGCGCCTGCAACCCGGGATGCGCGTGACGCAGCGATTGCAGCGCGTCGAGCATCGCGATGTCGGCAACGGTTTGCGCTACTCCCACACGCAGCACGCCCGCAAGCGGCGCCCCGTCGTTCACGAGTTGCCGCAGCGCGTCGATCTCTCGCACGATGGCGCGGCACTGGTCGTACACGGCGCGGCCCATCGGCGTCGTGCGCATGGGCTTGGTGTTGCGATCGAGCAGCGCCACGCCCAATGCTTCCTCGAAATTCTGGATGCGGCGAGTCACGGCGGGCTGCGTCAGTTCGAGCCGTTCGGCCGCGTGGCTCAGCGACTCGCTGCGCACCACGGCGACGAAGGCTTCGATCTCGTCGAGTGTCATGATGGTCCCGGTGTATTGATCGCGTAGCTTAACGTCGTTGCAACGCTTCGTTCAAGCGCCGGCGCATTTGCGATCTGCATATTTCCTTAGAAGAACAATGCGTTTGCCTTATACGGGAGCGCTCCGTATCGTGCTCTCTTCGCTATCCGCATTACCCAGGGAATCTTCATGCGCCGCGCTTATGTCCGCTTTCTTGTCGCGATTGCTGCAACATTGCCGCTGGCTGTATCCGCCGCCACGCTCAAGGTCGGCGACCAGCAGCTCCAGACGCGCGGCATACTCGAAGCGTCGGGCCAACTAAAGGACGTGCCCTACCAGATCGAATGGTTCAATTTTCCCGCCGCGCAGCCGCTGGGCGAAGCGCTCAACGCGGGCGCGATCGACGTGGGCGGCCTGGGCGACGCCCCGCTCATCTTCGCGTACTCGGCAGGTGCGAAAATCCGCGCCGTTTCGGCCACGCGCTCGACGCCTGTCGATCTCGCGATCGTCGTGCCCGACGCTTCGCCGATCCGCAACGCTGCCGACCTCAAGGGCAAGCGCATCGCCACCACGCGCGGCTCGATCGGCCACTATCTCGCCGTGGCCACGCTCGAACATGCGAACCTCAAGCTCACCGACGTGACCTTGTCGTACATGCAGCCCGTCGACGCCCAGGCCGCACTCGCCACCGGCAGCGTGGACGCCTGGTCCACATGGGACCCTTACGTGGCACTCACCGAAGCGCGCCAGCATACGCGCAGCATCGCGAACGGCGTTGGCGTTTCATCGGGCTTGAGCTTCGAGGCCGCCACCGATACGGCGATCCGCGACAAGCACGCCGAACTCGCCGACTTCCTGCGTCGCGTGGCGGCCGGCCAGCGTTGGGCGCTCTCGCATCCTGACGAAGTCGCGGCGATCCAGTCGCGCGTGACGGGTCTGCCCGCCGACGTGCTCAAAACCGTCTATCAGCGCGCGCAACTGCATCCCGTGCCGATCGACAATGGCGTGATCGCCGAGCAGCAGCGCACCGCCGATCTCTACCTGCGTGCGGACGTCATCAAAACACGCCTCGACGTTGCGCCGAGCTTCGACAAACAGTTCTCGTCGACCGCTCCCTGAACGGACGTCCATCGCCCGGACTTCACCGCAATTACGGAACCGCCATGGCAGACGTCACCTCCTCTTCAAACCGCTATGGACCGCCTTCGCGCGCCGGCGGCTCGCGGCTTTCGACGGGTCGCTTTTATTTCTGGCTCTCGTGGGCGATCCCCGCGCTGATCGTCGTGGTCTGGGAACTCGCGGCGCGCGTGGGCTGGATCGCGCCGCAAGTGCTGCCGGCGCCGAGCAGCGTCGCCGCGACGGCGTGGGATCTTGCCCGCAACGGCGACCTGTTCGTGCACCTCGGCGTCTCGCTGCTGCGTGCCGTAACAGGACTTCTGATCGGCGGCACGATCGGCCTCGTGCTTGGCGTACTGGTGGGTTTTTCCCGGCTCGCGCAGGCGCTCATCGACCGGTCGATCCAGATGGTCCGCGCGATTCCCTTTCTCGCGATGCTGCCGCTCGTCATCGTGTGGTTCGGCGTGGGCGAAGTCGCGAAGATTTTTCTGGTCGCGCTCGCCGTGCTGTTTCCCGTCTACATCAACACGATGCTCGGCATTCGTCAGATCGATCCCAAGCTGATGGAACTGGCCAAGGTGATCGGGTTGAACTGGCCGGCCGTGGTGCGCCGGATCATCCTGCCTGGCGCCATGCCTTCGATCCTCACCGGCGTGCGTTACGCGCTGGCGCATGCGTGGCTCGCCCTCGTGATCGCCGAAACGCTCGCGACGACCAAGGGCATCGGCTTTCTCGCCATGGACGCCCGCGAATTCCTGCAAACCAACGTCATCCTGTTGACCATGATTATTTACGCGATCATCGGCGTTGCCGCGGACGCGCTGGTTCGCTCGCTCGAAGCGCGCTTCCTCTCGTGGCACGCGAACTATGCGAAGGGAGCGAAATAATGAGCTCCATCGTCGCGTTGTCCCTTCCTCCGAATGGCGCGCCTCGCGCCGCAAACGAAGCCGCCGCGGCACCGTCCGCTGTATCGGTGCGCGGCCTGCAACGCCGTTATGGCGAGCGCGTCGTCATCGACGCACTCGACCTCGATATCCGCAAGGGCGAATTCGTCGCGCTGCTCGGCGAAAGCGGCTGCGGCAAGACCACGCTGCTGCGAGCGCTCGCAGGGCTCGACAAACCGGATGCCGGGCAAATTCGCGCGCCAGAGCGGCCCTCCGTGGTGTTTCAGGAGCATCGTCTGCTGCCCTGGGCCACTTTGTGGGAGAACGTCGCGCTCGGCCACGAGTCGAGCGTCGGGCGCACCGGCGCCACCCGGGCACTGGCCGAAGTCGGTTTGTCAGGCCGCGAGGACGACTGGCCGCGCAATCTGTCCGGCGGTCAGGCGCAGCGCGTGGCGCTCGCGCGGGCGCTCGTGCGCGACCCCGCGCTGCTGTTGCTCGATGAACCGTTCGCCGCGCTCGACGCGCTCACGCGCATCAAGATGCATGGACTCGTGAAGCAGCTGGTCGCGCGCCACGCGCCGGGCGTGCTGCTCGTGACCCACGACGTCGACGAGGCGCTCGCGCTCGCGGACCGGATACTCGTCATGCGCGCCGGGCGCATCGCGGCTTCGTTTCACACCAAAGACCACACGCCGCAGGCATTGCGGCTCACGCTGCTCGAGGGACTGGGCGTTCGGTCTCACTGATGCGCTCCGCTCTCTACAGAAGGAACCACCACGAATGAACGATGTTTCACTGACTCGCCGCCAGCTTCTGCTCGCGGCGGGAGGTTTGCTTGCCGGCGCCGCAGCCGCGCCTCTTCTTTCCGCGCAGGCGGCCGAGCCGCCCCGCAAGCTCACGCGCAACACCGACACGGTCCGCATTGGCTGGGGCTACGGCGCCCTGCCCGACATCGCCAGGCAGCGCGGCGCGTTCGAGAAGACGCTCGCCGCGAAGAACATCAAGGTCGAATGGATCGGTCCGTTCCCGAACCATGCGCCCTCGATCCAGGCCGTGGTCGGCGGTAGCGCGGACTTCGGCTTCTGGGGCTCCACCACACCCGCGCTCGCCGCCATGCTGGCCGGCTCGCCCATCGTCTTCACCGGATTCGACGTGTATTCGCCGCGGTCCACGGCCATCATCGTGAAGAAGTCGAGCGGCATCAACTCGGTTGCCGACCTCGCCGGGCGCAAGGTCGCGGTGAACCGCTCGGGGCTCGGCGAGTTCCTGCTCATCGCGGCGCTGGAGAAGCACCATATCGACCGCGACAAGGTCGAGTTCGTCTATCTGAATCCGCCCGATGCGGCGCCTGCATTTGCGCAAGGCAGAGTCGATGCGTGGTCGATGTGGTCGCCCGCCGTGGATATCGCGCGCTATTCGCATGACGCGAAGGACATTTTCAACGAGGGGCGCGATCTCGATTTCCTCATCGACTACAGCTCGCTCGTGACACGTCGCAAGTTCACCGAAGAAAATTCGGAGCTGGTGCGCGCCGTGCTCGACGCGTATTACGTGGAAGGCGCCTGGCAGTCGGCGCATGCCGCCGATTCGGAACAGCTCGTGCAGAAGGAAGCGAAGTATCCGGACCAGGTGCGCGACTATTTGACGAGCCTGAAGCGCGTGAACCAGTTTCACGAGCCGGACGACGCGGCCTTCATGGCGCAGTTCCAGCGCGCGGCGGACTGGCTCGCGCAACGCAGAATCATCAACGCGCCCATCAAGGTCGCCGACTACAGCGTCAAGGTGTGACGCGCCATGAATGGGAATGCGCATGACTGAAACCTCCGCCCTCCAGCCCGGCGGGATCGCGCTCGTCTCGCCGTTGTCCGCCGCGCTCGGGTTCGGCGCGTTGCGCGAAGGCGAATCACGCCGCCGATATGGCACGCTCACCCGGCCAAAGCGCTCCCGCGCGAATCCTTAGCAGAATCGCTTCGTTGCCTTGTGCGCGAAGGTCATCCAGCATTTTCGATTCGTCAACTGAATCCGCTGGGTCCGCCATGTTCTCTCCCTCCCGCCGACGCCTGCTCATTCATGGATCGATTCTCGGCGTCGCGGCGACCACGGGTCTCGCTTTTGCCGCACCGGCTTCCACGCTGCGTATCGGCTATCAGAAGTCGTCTACGCTGATCACCGTGCTCAAGACGCAAGGCAAGCTCGAATCCGCGCTCGCGCCGCTCGGCGTGAGCGTGAGCTGGAGCGAGTTCGCGAGCGGGCTGCCGCTCACCGAAGCGCTCAATGCGCAAGCCGTGGATTTCAGCGCCGATGTTGCCGACACCGTGCCGATCTTCGCGCAGGCTGCACATGCGCGCTTCGTCTACGTCGCCCAGGAAGCGCCCTCGCCCGGTGCGCAGGCCATCATCGTCAAGCGCGCGGGTGCGCTGCGCACGCTCGCCGACCTGCGCGACAAGGACATCGCCGTGACGAAGGCGGCCGGCAGCCACTATCTGCTACTGGCTGCACTCGCGCAGGCGAACGTGCCCGCCGAAGCGGTGCGCATCCACTACCTCACGCCTGCAGACGGGCGCGCCGCTTTCGAGAACGGCAGCGTCGACGCGTGGGTGACGTGGGACCCCTATGTGGCCTCGGTCGACCAGCAGCCCGACGTGCGCGTGCTCGCCGACGGCAAGGGGCTCGCCACCTACCAGCGCTACTATCTCGCCTCCACGCGTTTCGCGCAGGCGCGGCCCGACGTGATCGCCGTGGTCTATGCGCAGTTGCGCGACGCCGGCCAATGGGTGCGCAGCGCGCCGCAAGACGCCGCGCGGCTGCTCGCGCCGGTCTGGGGGCTCGATGCGCCCACCATCGAGCGCGCCAACGCACGCCGAAGCTATCTCGTGCGCGAGGTCAGCGCCCCGGTTTTCGGCGAGCAGCAGAAAATCGCCGATACGTTCTTCAACGCGCATCTGCTGCCGGCCCCGGTGGAGACGGCGCACGCCGAGCGCTGGGACTTCGCGCAAAAGCGTGCGATTGCGATCGGCGTGTAAGCCGCTCCGTTATCGCGACGGCGCCGGCTCGACGCGCTCTTCACTGTACACGCTGTCCACATACAGCGACGGCTCGAAATCAGCGGCCACCACGGCGCTCATCCGCGCCTCATGCGCCTCGATATCGTCGAGAAACAGATCCTCGCTGATGCGCCGGATCACGGCGGGGATATCGCGCTTCATGCTCGGCACGTCGCCCACGGGCAGCCCGCGGCTCACGAACGCGGCCGGATTGAAGACGTGAACATTGCGCAGGAACGGTGCCGTGCCCGGCGTCTTCTCCAGGTATTCGAGCGCCGCGCCGAGGTAAGGATGCGCGCCGAGCGCCTCGTCCTGCTCGTGCGGCGCCGGCGTGTAATGATCGCGCCAGAGCAGCACGTGATCGGCCAGGTCGGCAAGCTCGGGCCGCGCGTGCAGGTCGACGGCGTAACCGGTTCCGGCAATCGCGAAATCGAATGCGAACGTCGCGTCGTTCACCCGCGCCGCTACGCGCGTGCCCTCCACCGTCGCGCGCTGCCACACGGCGTCCAGATGCAGATGGAAGTTCGGGAAGCGCGTGGCGCGTGAGACGGCGTCGGCGGGCGGCGTCGATCCCGCGCGACGAAAGCGCAGTGCCAGGCGCCAGCGCAGCGCGTCGGGCAGCGCGGGATAGTTGTCGTACGCGCCAGGATACGCACGGGCGCGCGTCACAGGAAGGCTTGGCAACAGCGCGCGACGCACGAAGAGGTGCACATCGGCAGCGCCCGCTTCGAGCGCCGTCGCCGCCGCGTCGAACGCCGAGGCCGCGCCCCCGACCACCGCGACGGACTTGCCGCGCAATGCGGCGAAATCGATCGCATCGGACGTATGCGCGAGGTGCGTGCGCGGCAGCACGGCCAGCGCCGCGGCGACGTTGGGCTTGCCATTGCCCGCCACGCCGTTTGCGAGTATCACCTTGCGCGCCGTTTCCACACGCCGCACGACATCGTCACCGTGACGAACGTCGAAATGTAGCCTGAAGTGCGTTCCAACCGGTTCGATGCGCGTGAGCGTCGTGCCGTAACGAACCGCGATGCCGAGGAATTCCCGATACCACGCAAGATACTCGGCCCAATCCTCGCGGCCGATGCGTTCGAATTCGGCGTACGCGGCCTCGCCGTGACGCGCTTCGTACCACGCCTGGAAGCTCAGCGCGGGCAACCCTGCTTCCGGCCCCGCCAGTGTCTTGGGCGTGCGCAAGCGCTGCATGCGAGCGCGTGTGGTCCAGACACCCGCGTGCGGCGCGCCAGGCGCGCCGTCGATCACGCTGACCTTGCCGATCCCCGCGCGCCGCAAGCCGAACGCGAAGGCCGTGCCGCTCTGGCCGCCGCCCACGACGACCACGTTGTGATCGATGCCGTCACGGTTGACGACCCAATCTTCCGGATCGGGGCCGATGAGGCGCAGTGTGCTGTGCGCTAGACGGTCGTGCAGTGTGGGATCGCTCATGGGAATGTCCTGCGAAGGGGCACGTGGGGCGCAACCGCGCGCCGGAAATCCGAGTATCGGTGAGCGCTCGCGCGCCGGCAAAGAACGATTCGGACTTTCCTTTTTCGGCGCGCGGCATGCCGCTGCATGTCATGTGCAAATGGAATGTTTATCAGCATTCAATATTTAAACCTCGCATGCCTGGGTGGTAGCCTCTTTGGATCGTTCGTCAACCCAGGGAGCCCGCATGAGCATCGAATTCATCGGCATGATCCAGCAGCGCAAGGTGTCGGAGACGCATCTCGCCGAAGGTCCGGCCATCGACGTCGACTACGTTCGCGACTTTGCGCAGGCGCACGAGCACGCAGGCTTCGACCGCATTCTCGTGCCGCACAGCTCGGTCAGCCCCGACGCCACGCTGACGATCGCCTATGCGGCAAGCGTGACGTCGCGCGTGCATTTCATGCTGGCGCACCGCCCCGGCTTTGTCTCGCCGACGCTCGCCGCACGCCAGCTCGCAACGCTCGATCACTTTTCCGGCGGCCGGCTCGCCGTGCACTTCATCTCGGGCGGCAGCGACGCCGACCAGCGGCGCGACGGCGACTACCTGAGCCACGACGAGCGCTACGCGCGCACCGACGAGTACCTGCAGGTGCTCAAACGTGTATGGACCGAAAGCAAACCGTTCGACCACGAAGGCCGCTTCTATCGCTTCGAACAGGCGTGGTCGGAGGTCAAGCCGCGTCAGCAGCCGCACGTGCCGATCTACTTCGGCGGCGCTTCCGAAGCCGCGCTCGCGGTGGCCGGCAAGCACGCGGATGTGTACGCGCTGTGGGGCGAATCGAAGCAAGGCGTGGCCGACCTCGTTGCTCGCGTGCGTGCCGAAGCCGCGAAACACGGACGCCAGGTGCGCTTCTCCGTGTCGTTCCGGCCGATCCTCGCCGACACCGAGAAGGCGGCGTGGGAGCGCGCCGAACATATCCTCAACGAGACGCGCCGCCTGCGCGCCGAACAGGGCCTCGACACGGGCGGCCCGCTTCAGAGCGAAGGCGCGCGTCGCCTGCTCGGCGCAGCGGGCGACGGCGTGCGAGCCGACGACCGCCTGTGGACCGCCGTCGCGAAGGAAATTGGCGGGCGCTCGAACTCGACGGCGCTCGTGGGCACGCCTGGCCAGGTGGCGCAGACGCTCGCCGAATATCACGCACTGGGCGTGACGACGTTCCTGATTCGCGGCTTCGACCCGCTCGAGGACGCCATCGACTACGGCCGCGCGCTGATTCCGGCCACGCGCGAACTGGCCTCGCGCGTACGCGCCGCCGCCTGATACGGCTGGAGAGACCGCCATGAGCCATCCCGACGCCGCAGATATCGGCACCGCTGCACCGCGCGCCGTCCTCCGGCATGCGCCCATCCGCAAGTTCTGATGGGCATTCACAAGCTTCGCCGCTTCGTCGGCACGATTGCGGAACTCGTGGACCACGCGCCGCGCGAGTCCAGATTGATCGATCGCGGCCTCGATGCGCTGCGCGAACTCGTGCGCGACGACGACTGGTTGCCCGACGCCTACGCCGCGCCCTCGCCTGAGCGCTATCAGCAATACCTGCTCTACGCCGACGCGCGCCAGCGCTTTTCGGTGGTCAGCTTTGTCTGGGGACCGGGCCAGCAAACGCCCGTTCACGACCACACGGTGTGGGGCCTGATAGGCGTGCTGCGCGGCGCCGAATATGCGCAGCCCTACGCGCACGACGCGGCGGGTGCGTTGCATCCGCTGGGCCGCGAGGTGTTGCTTCAGCGCGGCGAGGTGGAGGCCGTCTCGCCGACGCTCGGCGACATCCACCGCGTGCGCAATGCCTACGACGATCGCGTTTCGGTCAGCATTCACGTGTATGGGGCGAACATCGGCGCGGTGCGCCGGTTTACCTATCCGGCCGACGCCTCGCCCAAGCCCTTCATCTCCGGTTACTCGAACGACGTCCTCCCGAACTTCTGGGATCTCAGCAAGGAACCCAACGCCTCATGAAGTCATTTCCCGTACGCACGCATCAGGACGTGCACGACGCCCTGCTCGCCCGCCGCGAGATCGCGCTGCTCGACGTGCGCGAGGAAGATCCGCATGCGCAATGCCATCCGCTTTTTGCCGCCAACCTGCCGCTCTCGAAGCTCGAACTCGACGCCTGGACGAAGCTGCCGCGCCGCAGCGTGCCGATCGTGCTGCTCGATAACGGCGAAGGCTTCGCACAGCGCGCGGCCACGAAGCTCGACGCGCTCGGCTACACCGATATCGCGCTGCTGGAAGGCGGACTCGCGGGCTGGATCGATGCGGGCGGCGAGGTGTTCCGCGACGTGAACGTGCCGAGCAAGGCGTTCGGTGAATTCGTCGAAGCGGAGCGCCATACGCCTTCGCTGACGGCCGAGGCCGTGAATGCGCTGCTCTCGGGCGGCGAAGACGTGGTCGTGCTCGACGCGCGCCGCTTCGACGAGTACCAGACGATGAACATTCCCGGCAGCATCAGCGTGCCAGGTGCGGAACTCGCGCTGCGCGCCCGCGCGCTGGCGCCCAATCCCGCTACGCGCGTCATCGTGAACTGCGCGGGGCGCACGCGCAGCATCATCGGCACGCAATCGCTCGTGAATGCGGGGCTGCCGAACCCGGTGGCGGCGCTGCGCAACGGCACGATCGGCTGGACGCTGGCCGGGCAGACGCTCGAGCATGGCAGCGCACGCCAGTTCGAACCGCAGGCGGGACGCGACGCGGCCACGCTCGCGCAATCGCGCGCAGCGGCCGCCGCGCTCGCCAGCCGCGCGGGCGTGCAGCGCACGACGCTCGCGCAAGCCGAACAGTGGGCCGCCGACACGTCGCGTACGACGTATCGCTTCGACGTGCGCACGCCTGCCGAGTATGAACACGCACATGCGCCAGGGTTTCAGGGTGCGCCGGGCGGGCAGCTCGTTCAGGAAACCGAAATGTTCGCGCCGGTGCGTGGCGCGCGCGTGGTCCTGTTCGACGACGACGGCGTGCGTGCCAACATGACCGCTTCCTGGCTCGCACAGATGAACGTCGACGTGCATGTGATCGACGAAGCCCGCACCGGGCACCTCACCGAAGCGGGCGCATGGCGCGCGCCGAAGCCCGCCGCCACCAGCTTCTCGACGATCACGCCCGAAGCGCTCGCCACGCGTCTTGCCGCGAGCGATCATGGCACCGTCGTGCTCGATTTCACGTCGAGCGCCAATCACGTGAAGGCACATATTCCCGGCGCGTGGTGGGCGCTGCGGTCGCATCTCGCGCCAGGCTTCGACGACCTGCGCGCGCTGCCCGATGCGCGCCGCTATGTGGCCGTGTGCATGACCAACGCGCTCGCACCGTTCGCCGCGTCCGAGATTGCCTCGCTCACGGGCAAGCCCGTCGAAGTGCTGGAAGGCGGCACGGCGGCATGGATAGGCGCCGGCCTGCCGGTGCAAAGCGGCGACGCGCATCTGGCCTCGCCGCGTATCGACCGCTACCGGCGCCCTTACGAAGGTACCGACAACGCCCGCGAGGCGATGAACGCGTACCTCGAATGGGAGTACGGGCTCGTGGCGCAGCTAGAGCGCGACGGCACACATGGATTCTTCGTGATCTGAAGGCGACGCCGAGAGCGCGGGTCGCGTAAAACAGGATGCGTTCAGCCCGGCAATCTGCAGACAGTTGAACGTAACGTGATGCAGCGCGATGACGATTGCCGCGGCCTGATAGCCTAACCGGGCTACGCCGGAGTCGCCTGACGAAATCGATGTGAGCGCGAGGAACTCGACAAGCCTCTCGAGCAACAGTTCGTAGCACTCGAGAGCCCCGCCTCCGGGTTATTACGTGAAAGCGACTCGGCTAGCTTCCCGCCAGAAGCCTTGCGGCCAATGCGCAAATCAGGGCCGGCGGCATCACGACGGCGCCCACGCTCAGAAAGCGGCCAAAGGTAATGGACTCACCTTCGCGGCGAAGCGCGGCGAGCCACAGGATCGTCGCGAGCGATCCAGTCACCGAGAGGTTAGGACCGAGATCGATGCCGATCAATAACGCGTCGATTACTGGCTGGGGACTCTGCGCCTTGATCGTTGCTGCGCTAGCAACCAGTCCCGCAGGCAGGTTGTTGACGACGTTGCTGACGAACGCCGCCACCGCGCCCGCGCCCAATCCTGTCAGTGTCTCGTTCGCCGAAGTCGCGTACTTCAGCAGGCCGGCCAGCGCGTCGATCACGCCGGTATGATCGAGCGACGCAACCATCACGAACAGCCCGGCGACAAGTGGCAGCACGCTCCAGGAGATGCGCTTGAGCAACGGCCACGGCGACGCGCGCTCGCGCCATAGCACGACGCCGGTAGTGAGCGAACCCAACACTGCGGTCGGCGCACCGAGCTGCAGGCCACGCAACGACGCGGCCAGAAGCGCAACTGACGTCAGCGCGAGGCCGCAAAGCGTCAGGCGACCACCGGCGCCAAGACCGGACTCAGGCTCATCGTTGGCCAAGGTGCCTTGCAACGCGCGACGCTGCGTCCACCATAGGAGCGCAAAGGTCGCGAACAATGACAACACCGACGCCAGCGCGAATCTCGAGAGCCAGGCTCCGAGCGGCGGCGTGTGATTTCCATATAGAACCAGGTTGGCCGGGTTCGAGATCGGCAGCACGAAACTGGCCGCATTGGCGACGAACGCACACGAGAGCAGGAGGGGCAACGGCTCCGCCTTGGCCTCTTTGGCGGCGGCGTAGACGGCCGGCGTCATGACGACCGCGGTCGCATCGTTCGAGAGAAAAGTGGTCGTGACGACTCCTGCCACGTAGACGAGCACCAGCAGCCGCAGTGGAGAACCACGCGCATGTTGCACAGCGAGCGCGGCGATCCAGTCGAATAGTCCTTCCTGTCTGGCGACTTCCGAAAGCAGCATCATGCCGCCGAGAAAGAGATAGACGTCCGTCCCCTTGCCGATAGCCTGCAATGCCGCGCTCAACGGCAGCAATCCGGACAGCGTTAGCAACAGCGCCCCTCCGACCGCCCAGATGGCTTCCGGCCATCCAAGCGGCCGCAGGATGACACCCGCAGTCGCGACCGCTGCGATGGTCCAGGAAAAGACCGCTGGATTCAAGGGTGCTTGCAACTGTACCAAGCCTGACAGATCGGGACAGCAGCCCCTTGAGCACCCGTCGTACCCGCCCTGACCGGTCGGCGCTCGCGCAGCCGACGGCAATTTGATCAACGATCCCGGGGACGAAGACCGTCCGGCGCTCGAATCCGACGTGGCGAGCAGGCTTTCGGCTGCCTCCTGTGGTCAACCAGTCACTACCGGCCGCGATGCCGGCTCGCCATTGCCTGTATCGAGGCGCTCGTACTCGGCAATGAGTTGCGCACCGAACAGCATCAGGGTCGCAAGGGTTTCGAGGCTGAATAGCACGACGATCGCCGTCGTCAGCGTCCCGTAGACGACGCTCACCTCGGAGAGCGTCGCGAAATACCACACCAGCACGCGTCGCGTGATCTCCCACAACACGCCGGCGGCGACCGCGCCGACGAACGCATGGCGCAGCGTCGTGCGCCCCGCCGGTATCACCAGATAAATCGCTGTCAATACCAGAATCTCACCCGCGAAACCGCACAGATACAGCACGACCCGGGTCGCGCCTGTTAGCGGCACCGCATGACCGAACAGCACAATGCTGTCGCTCGCTACGGCATGCAGGCCGCTGGAGACGAGCGTCACCACCAGCACGCCGATACCCAAAGACAGGCTGAACAGATACGGCACGATTGCCGACAGCAGGAAGTGTCTGCGCCGGAT
The DNA here is from genome assembly GCF_040965735.1 of Paraburkholderia sp. BR10936. Lineage (NCBI taxonomy): Bacteria > Pseudomonadati > Pseudomonadota > Betaproteobacteria > Burkholderiales > Burkholderiaceae > Paraburkholderia > Paraburkholderia sp. BR10936. The sequence continues at coordinate 60,243 of NZ_JBFRCM010000013.1, read as the reverse complement.
CGCGACCCGGTGCACGAAAATGATTGAAAGCGCGTTCTCGAGCACGGTGAAGGCAAGCGAGCTGAAAAAGATCATCGTGACAACGAGAAACCAGCCAATCACGGAGCGATGGGCGAGAAAGCTGGCAAGCTCCGCCACAATCGCTTTCGACTGCCCCGGTACGAGCCATTCGAGCAAATGGGCGAGCGTATCGAGCAGAAGCTGCTCCCCAACGAAATGACTAAACGCGATCGCGACGAGTATCAGGAGCGGCACGATAGACAGCAATGCGTAGTAAGCGATCGCACCTGCGAGCAGCAACCCCTGGTTCCTGCGGAACGCCGTGCACACCTGGAAGACGAACCGGAGGGGATGCCGGGTAACGAAGCGCAGAGCCTGTCCGTGTGGATGATCGGCGTTGCTCACGTGAAGCTGTCCTGTTTCGTCCGCTCCGGGCAGCGTTCGCCTGCACCCGGCGCGAGGCGTTGCGCCCAAGGCCGCACCGCCTGGGCTCATTGTGCAGGTGACGTCCTGAAGCACAGCGAAGTGCGACGTCACCGGTCAGCGAACATTGGCGCGGAGAAATCGCTACCTGGCGGTGCGCAGTCTGACGCCTTCCTGGCAGCAAGCAGCGAACCTGCTTGCGCAATACCTGGCACGTCGCCCATGTTCCCACCCTCTTCCGCGGTCCGCTGCGTTCGCGCGCGCGGCACGTTTCGTGCTGTTGCGCTCTTGACCCGCCTGCCGATGCGTGGCTTCGCATGCAGGCTCACGACCGGAAAGAGAGTTAGCCATGGATGAGATCGATCGACTCGGGAATGACGTCGCAGCAGCGCGGGTCGCGGAGTCCCGCAATGGACGCCCACGCTCCGCCGTTTCCTGGAGCGCTGTCGTGGCGGGAGCCGTGGGCATGGCGGCCTTCGCCCTCATTCTTCTCATGCTCGGCACGGGCCTCGGGCTTTCGTCGCTTTCGCCCTGGTCCGGAAGCGGCGCGCACGCAGAGACTTTCGGCGTGGCGGCCGTCATCTGGATCTGCGTGACGCAGGTGATGTCTGCCGGTCTCGGCGGCTATCTCGCGGGGCGGTTGCGTCGGCACTGGCCCGGTATCGGTACAGACGAGACCCACTTCCGCGACACCGCACATGGCTTTCTCGCCTGGGCGCTCGCCACGCTCCTTTCCGCCGTCCTGTTCACCGCGGCCATGTCCGGGCTGGCCCGAGAGGGCGTGAGCGCAGGCGCACGGAGCGCAGCGCACGTCGCAAGCGGCGTTGCCGCCCTCAATCGCGGCAACGCCCAGGCCGCATACGGCACCTGGCCCATGGGCTATCTGATCGACGGCATGCTGCGTCCGGTTGCGGGCGCCGCCGCATCCGGTGCGTTGTCTACCTCGGTTGCTTCGAGTTCACCGAGTACCTTGCATGCCGAACAGGTCTTCGAGACCGCGCAGCAGAAGCAGGAGATCGCGCGAATTTTCCTCAACAGTCTGCCCGCGGGCGGGGCGCTTTCGGCCGAGGACACCGCGTACGTAGCGCGCATCGTAGCCGAGAGAACCGGGCTCGCACCGGCAGATGCCCGCGCGCGCGTCACGACCACCTGGTCGCGCTTGCAGGAAAAGGGCGATGCCGAGGAACGCGCCGCGCGCGCAGCCGCAGAAGCGGTCCGCAGGGCCACCGTCCGCGTCACGTTGTGGCTCTTCGTTTCGCTGCTCATAGGGGCCTTCTCCGCCAGTCTCATGGCGACGATCGGCGGCAGGATGCGTGAATGGTGACGGCTCGGCAAATCCCACTACTTTCGATCTGAGAGGAGGCAAACATGCGCTCAATTCTTCTTTTTCTGCTTGGCGTTCCGATTCCGATCATCATTCTTATCGCGCTCCTTTGGCATTGACCCGAACAATCACGCCTGCACCCGGACATGGCGGCTGCCGGTGCCTCCCGGCCCATAGCGCGGTCGCGCTCAGATGCACGAGACGAATGGCTTCGCGCGCCGGGAAGTCGCACGCGTCCGCCGCGTGGCTGGCCGCGGCTTTGCCAGCAGGATGGCAAGCATCCCGAGCCAGGCACCGATCTTCTGACGGTGGCGGTCAAGCATGGCGAATCGACGAGACGTAAAAAATTTGCAGAGGAACGGCTGAACCGACGCTGCTCGTAAGCGGTGACTAGTCATCGCGCGGCCAGTTTGCAGCAGGCAGCGCGATGACCAGGTGGCCGACCGTACCAAAGCTCTCGCCTGGCGGGAGATTCCCCATCGTATAGCGACAATTTTGCGCTACCGGTCAGTTGAGGTATGGCGAGACGCCGCTCGCCGCACCTCAACAAGTGCGGCGTCTCATGCACCGTCACGATCAAGTCACGTCCCCGTGTTTCCATCTATTTCGGTTTCCTACCGGTCGCCTGAGAAACGATGGCGCCCCGACTTTTCTGCCCGCGTACCTGCTTCAGGAGATGAACATGCGAAGCATTCAAACTCTTCACGCAGCAAGCCGCATTTTTAGCCGCACCGCGCTCGCGTTCACCGTACTCTGCTTCGCGGCCGGTGCCGCCGACGCCCAGACCGCGGCAAAACCGATAGTCACTCCGGGATTCAGCCTGTCCGTCTTCGCGACGGGTTCAGGCGGGCTGATGAGCGCACCGGACTCACTTGCCGTGCTTGATGATCACGTTTGGGTCGGCTATGCAAACACCGGCGCACCGGATGGCACGAATGGCGCGATGAGCGTGATTGTCGAATACACGTTGGACGGCAGCATCGTGAAGTCGTATCAAGTCGCGGGACACAACGATGGCCTGAAGGTCAATCCGTACACGCGCGAGATCTGGGCGATGCAGAACGAGGATGCGAATCCGAACCTCGTCATCATCAATCCCGCGACCGGCCAGGCGTCCAAGCCGTATTCCTTCGCCAAAACGCTGCACGGTGGCGGCTATGACGACATCGTGTTCAAGGACGGCCAGGCCTACTTCAGTGCGTCCAATCCCACCCTTAACGCTAGCGGCAAGAATACGGGGCCCGCGATCGTCCGCGTCGTGCACCTTGATGCAAACAGCTACAGGATCGACGTTACGCCGGTCATGAGCGGCTCGCTCGACGCCAGCAACATTCCGTTTGGCACCGTGGCAACCCTCAACCTGACCGATCCGGATTCAATGACGCTAACGCCGTCGGGGGATGTACTGCTCGATGATCAGGGAGACGGTCAGCTTGTCCTGTTGCGCACGTCGGGCGATGAGCCGCGCGTGCAATATCTGCCACTTCTCGGCAACGTGCAGGTTGATGACACGGTATTCGCCGCGGCGCGACAGGGGTACTTGCTGGTATCCGATACGAAAGCCAACACGGTGTACAAGATCAGCGCCAATGTCTGGCAGCGTGACGCGGCTTTCTCCGCCTCGACGGGTGTGGCCGCTTCCGGTAGCACGCCGGCAGTGCCGGCTTACGTTGGCCAACTTGACTTGCGCAGCGGAGCACTTCTGCCGCTGGTAACCAACTTGGCCAGTCCGCATGGCATGGCCTTTGTATCGACAGGCGCCCAGCAATAACGGCCGCGTATCGATTGCCGGATGACGTGATCGCAGCAAGCCGGTTCGCGGCGATTGCGTCATCCGGCAAGTGCGCCCCAACGTCGCGACGGTCCCAGGGCGCCCCCTCGGCTCGAAGACGCCGCGCCCCTGAAGCCTTCCCCTCTCCTTCCAAGACCCGGTCGAGCGATTTTCGAAAGCGAGCGCCACGGGAAATCAATCAAGCGTGAGCATGCCCGTTCCTGGCGCCCTGGATCGGCGCGATGCGGGGGATTGCCAATTCTTTATGTTACGTTATAACATTACCAATCCTGCGCGCCAACGCTCGATTGATCGATGGCGCGTCGTTGCCTGACAAAAGGCGCGTCCACCCCGAAATCACAACAAAACAATGAACCGCTCGCTGAAATCGCAGGCCGGTATGGTGCTGCTCGCCTGTACGTTTTGCACCCGCTCGATCGCCGCCAGTGGCGAAACCACGCTTGCCGGCACGGTAGCGGACGCGCAGGGCCACGCGCCCGCCCATGTCCAGATCTCGCTCCAGGACGCCGGCGGCAAAAAAGTCGCCCAGACGACGGCCGACGCCAACGGGCGCTTCCGGCTCGAGGACATCGCGCCCGGCACTTACGCCGTCAACGTGGAGGCGACGGGCTACAACACCGTCACACGCGTCGCGACGGTGACACAGGGACAGGCGCCCGAGCCGGTCGCTGTCGTGCTCCAGAAAGACTCCACGCTCGACATCACCGTCAACGCCCAGCGCCTTGACCGCGCTCGCAACGGTCTCCAGCCCGAAGTGGGTGCGAGCGTCTACCGCATCACGCAGGCCGACATCGACTCGTCGCCGCAAGGCGCGAACACGCCGCTCAACCAGGTTCTGCTCCAGGCGCCCGGCGTCGCCAACGATTCCTACGGTCAGCTCCACGTGCGCGGTGACCATGCCAACCTGCAGTACCGCCTCAACGGCATCATCATTCCGGAGCCGATCAGCGGCTTCGGGCAATCGCTCGATACGCGGATCATCGACCAGGTGAATCTCGTGACGGGTGCGCTGCCGGCTCAGTACGGCTATCGCACGGCGGGCATCGTCGACATCCGCACCAAGTCCGGCGACACCGGCAACGGCGGCACGATTGACGTTTACGGCGGCAGTCACCAGACAATCCAGACGAGCGCCGATGTGTTCGGCTCCAGCGGCCCGTTCAGCTATTACTTCGCCGGTTCGCTCGGCCAGAACAATCTCGGCATCGAGGCGCCCACCTCGGACGGCAGCCCCCTGCACGACCACACGCGCCAGGGCAACGGTTTCGGCTACATGTCGTACCTGCTCAACCCGCTCACGCGCGTGAGTGTGATGTTCGGCACCGCAAGCAACCAGTTCCAGATTCCGAATACGCCGGGGCTCGCCCCCGTCTACACGCTGAACGGCCAGTCCACATTCGACTCGGCGAACCTCAACGAGACCCAGTCGGAGCTGAACAACTTCGCGGTGGTGGCATTGCAGGGCACCAACGGTGGCGCACTCGACTACCAGGTGGCGCTCTTCACGCGCTACACGCGCACCAAGTTCAATCCGGACCCGGTCGGCGACCTCATTTTCAATGGCGTCGCATCGGAGGACTTCCACAGCAACCAGGCGAATGGCGTTCAGGCCGATTTCACTTACCGGCTCAATGATCAACACACGCTGCGCGCGGGTCTCATGTTCCAGCAGGAGCATGCCGTGTTCGGCAACAGCGTGGCCGTGTTTCCCGTCGACGCGAACGGCAATCAGACCTCCGACCAGCCACTCACGATTCAGGATGCCAACAGCAAAACAGGCTATCTGTACAGCCTCTACCTGCAGGATGAGTGGAAGATCACGCCGAAGCTGACACTCAACTATGGTCTGCGTTACGACCGCATGGACGAGTATGTGCAGGCCGGACAACTGAGCCCGCGCGTCGGACTCGTCTGGCAGCCGACCAACGCGACGACGCTGCACGCCGGCTACGCGCGCTACTTCACGCCGCCGGCTTTCGAACTCGTTTCCGACTCCACGGTCAGCAAGTTCAACGGCACGACCAACCAGAGCCCGAACGCGCAGAACGATCCCGTGAAGCCCGAACGCGCCGATTACTTCGACATCGGCATTACGCAGCGCCTCACCTCCAGCCTGACCGTTGGACTCGACGCGTACTACAAGCGCGCCAGCAATCTGCTCGACGAGGGGCAATTCGGTACCGCGCTCATCTTCACGCCATTCAATTACCAGTATGGGCGAGTCTACGGCGTGGAGTTCACGTCGAGCTACCACCAGGACAATGTGACGGCCTATCTGAATGTCGCATTCAGCCGCGCGCAGGGCAAGAACATCGAATCGGCGCAGTTCAATTTCGGCGCCGACGAACTGGCCTACATTGCAAACCATTGGGTCTACCTCGATCACGATCAGCGCATTACCGCGTCGTTCGGCGGCACCTACTCCCTCGGCCAGACGACTCTCACCACAGATGCGATCGTAGGTAGCGGCCTGCGCAGCGGCTTTGCGAATACCGGGCGTCTGCCCTGGTATGCGCAGGTCAACGTCGGTGTGATCCAGCATTTCAGCGAACCGCTGATCGGCCGCTTCGATGCGCGGCTCGTGCTGGTCAATGCCTTCGGCCGCGTCTACCAACTGCGTGATGGATCCGGCATCGGCGTGGGTGCGCCACAGTACGGCCCGCAGCGAGCGATCTATGCCGGTATTACCAAGCACTTCTGATCATTTCACGCGTAAAGGAGTCCAATCATGAACGAATGGAACGGTATTGCCGAAGCGTTGCGGCTCGGCGGCTGGGTCATTTACCCGTTGAGCCTGCTGGCGATCTTCGCACTCGCCATCACGTTCGACCGGATGTACGTCTGGTGGCGCTACGCCCGAATGCCGCGTGATGGCGCCGTACGCGCACTGCCGGACGAACATGTGCTGCGACGCGTGGACATGCTGTTCGATGACAGCAGCATGCCCATCTGGCGTATCGAGGGGCAGGTCGAAACGGCCGCTTCGCAGATCGAGCGCGAGATGGGCCGCGGTCTGTGGCTGCTCGAAACGATCGTGACCGCTGCGCCGCTGCTGGGATTGCTTGGCACGATCGTCGGCATGATGCATTCGTTCCGACTGATCGGCGGCGATGGCCTCGTCAGCCCTTCGGGCGTGTCGGGGGGTGTGGCCCAGGCCCTGGTTGCCACCGCCATCGGTCTCGTGATCGCACTGATCGCACTCTTTGCGTTCAACTATTTTTCGCGTCGCGTCGACCGGCTCATGGATGACGTCGAGACCTTCGCGAACGGCCGCATCGGCGACCTGCGCCTCGCGCGCGAACGCTCCGGTGCGGCGTCATGAAGCTCAGACGTGCACGCACGTCGAGACGTGGCCGCATCGAGATCATCCCGATGATTGATGTGATGTTCTTTCTGCTCGCCACGTTCATGCTGACGACACTGGCGATGCAGCGGCTCGACGCGGTCCATATCGATCTGCCCCGAGGAGAGGCACAGCCGATGCAGATGGACCGGCCGCTCACCATCTCCGTGAATCGCGCCAACCACATCTTCGTGAACCAGCAGCCCGTTCGCCTCGATGAAGTGCGCGCGGTGGTGGCGAACCTGCTCCGAAAGGACGGGCGTATTGTCGTAGCCGCAGACGACGGCGCTTCGCATGGCGTGGTCGTGGAAGCAATACTCGAAGCGCGCAAGGCGGGCGCCGAACATTTTCTCGTTGCCGTGCATCGTGAATAGCGAATCGCTGTCACGCCGCAACCACAATGTGCGTCGCTTTATCGTTGCCGCGTCGGTGGCAGCGATAGCGTGGTGGTTCTTCCTCGCGCATCTGCGCTGGCTGATGGGCTCCGGTCGACCCGCAGCGCCCCCGCAGGCGATAGAGCTGCGGGTCGTGGAACTACCGCACGCGCAACGTGCAAGCGAAACGCCACACGACAACGTCCGGCTCGCTGCGCCTACCGCCCCTCACAGCGCGCCCCGCGTGCAACGGCAGCAACTGCAGGTGGCGCGCAGCAGCGCGGCGCACCATGCCCCTCGCGAGCTTACGCCGCCCCGCCCGGCACTCGACGCTCCTCGAGGCGCGACAGCCACACAGCAAGACGCATCCGCAACGCCCGCGTCAAAAACTGCGTCTGCCCCGGGCGCCGACACGCTGCAGTCCGGCGCCCCATCGAACGCCGACGGTTCAACCGGGCCCGTCAGCCAGCAGGCCCGGCTGCTCTCGCAACCCCTGCCGGAAGTCCCCGACGATCTTCGAGAGCAGGCATTTCAGGCCGTCGCCGTTGTACGCTTCGCCGTCCATGCGGACGGTACGTTCGATATCGAACTGGTGAAGCCCACGCAAAGTCCGCGGCTGAACCAGATTCTGCTTGTCACGCTGCGGCAGTGGCGCTTCTTCCCGGCAATTGAGAACGGTCGGCCCGTCGAGAGCCATCAGGACGTTCGCGTCCACTTCAATGTCAATTGACACACTGAACGATGAGCCAGGCGTGCACGCGCGGCCGCTCCTTATCATTAGGGCGGCCGCGCGTGGCCGTCACGTCGTCGGTTAGGTTGAGCGTGAGGAGCGTCTCGGGCAGCCCGACCATCGTCATCAAAGCGGCGTAGGGCAGGACGATCCTGAGCGTCGTGAGGTCGAACGGCAGGAGGCGAGACGCACACCTGCCGTTCACGTGTTTGATACGATTCGCTTCACCCGCCCCCACAGCGAACCCCATCATGGCGCGCGAAAACTTCAGCGATCTCATTGCGTTTCTCGCCGTCGCGCGCGAGCGCAGCTTTACGCGTGCGGCCGCGCAGCTCGGCGTCTCACAGTCGGCGCTGAGCCACACCATCCGCAGCCTCGAAACGCGTCTCGGCCTGCGTCTGCTCACGCGCACCACGCGTAGCGTCGCCACCACGGAAGCCGGCGAGCGGCTCTTTCAGGCGCTCTCGCCGCGCTTCGAGCAGATCGACGCCGAGCTTGCCGCGCTCACCGAACTGCGCGACAAGCCCGCGGGCACCATCCGCATCACCGCGATAGATCATCCTATCGACACCGTGATCTGGCCGAAGCTGCGCCCGCTCCTCGCAGACTACCCCGACATCAAGGTCGAGATCACTGTGGACTACGGCCTGCGCGACATCGTCGCCGATCGTTACGACATCGGCGTGCGCCTGGGCGATCAAGTCGAGAAGGACATGATCGCGGTGCGCATCGGGCCGGACGTCAAGATGGCAATCGTCGGTTCTCCCGATTATTTCGCCGCGCACAAGGCGCCGCGCGCGCCGCAGGATCTGCTCAAGCACAATTGCATTACGCTGCGGCTCACGTCGTCGGGCGGCCTGTACGCGTGGGAACTCAAGAAGGACGAGCATGCGCTGCAAGTGCGCGTGGACGGCCAGCTCACGTTCAACGCCATGCCGCAAATGCTCAACGCGGCGCTGGACGGTCGCGGCCTCGCGTTCGTTCCCGAGAACGCCGCGTTGTCGTTCATCCGCGCAGGCCGCCTGAAAAGCGTGCTCAAGGACTGGTGCCCGGTATTTCCGGGCTATCACGCGTTTTATCCGAGCCGGCGACAGTCGTCGCGCGCGCTCGCGCTAGTGATCGACGCGCTGCGCTATCGCGCTTAGCGTAGCGCAGCGCCTGCCGGTGCGGATTACGTACGCGTCTTGCGCCCTTCGACCGGATAGCCCGGGTCCGTATATCCCGGCGTAGAGGCATGCCCCGGCGCCACGAGGCTGTCGACGAACGTTTCGTCGTCGGGGCCGAGCTGAAGGTTCAGCGCGTCGATATAGCTGTCCCAATGCGCTTCGGTGCGCGGGCCCGCGATCGTCGAACTGACGTGACGATTCTTGAGCACCCATGCGAGCGCGAACGCAACAGGCGTCGTGCCGCGCTCTACGGCGTAATTCGCGATCTCGGTCGCAATCCGCAACGACTCGGCGCGCCACTCCGTCTGGTGGATGCGCCGGTCGCCGCGGCCCGCTCGGCTGTCGCCGGGCGGTGGCGCATCGACGGCGTATTTGCCGGTCAGCACGCCACGCGCGAGCGGACTGTAGGGCACTACGCCCAGCCCGTAATGCGCGGCCGCGGGCAACTGCTCGACCTCGGCCGTACGATCGACGATGTTATAGAGCGGCTCGCTCGCCACGGGCCGGTCCATGCCCATCTGGTCCGCGAGGCGCACGATCTCGGCGATGCGCCAGCCACGGAAATTCGACACGCCGAAATAGCGCACCTTGCCCTGGCGGATCAGATCGCCGACGGCGCGCACGGCTTCGTCGAGTGGCACGTCGGGCAGCGCGCGGTGAAAGTAGAGGATGTCGATATAGTCGGTTCCGAGGCGCTTCAGGCTCGCCTCCACCGACTGGTAGATCCACTTGCGCGACTGCCCCTGCTCATTCGGCCCCTGTGCGAACGGGAAACCGAATTTTGTCGCCACGACCCAGTTGTCGCGCTGCGCCGCGATGGCGCGGCCCACGATTTCTTCCGAGCGGCCTCCGTGATAGACGTCCGCCGTATCGATGAAGTTGATTCCCTGTTCGAAGGCCTTGTCGATGATGCGTTTCGACGCGGCTTCGTCGGTCTCGCCGCCAAACATCATCGCGCCGAGGCACAGCGGCGAAACTTTGAGTGCACTGCGGCCCAGATTGCGATAGTCCATATCCTCTCACTTCGAGCTCGTTGCCAAAGTGGAGATTTAAATACGGAGTGGCTTTTCGATAAAGGCCTGGATGGCGCATGCTTTCATGAATGCGATTCATGAAACGCTATTGACAAAAAAGTTAACGCGCAAAATACATATCGTGAAGCACCTCCACGTTCACCTCCCTGGCACGCGCAGCAAACGTAACCTTCCCGCCCTGCATGAGATAAACCTGATCCGCAAGCCGCAGCGCCATATTGGTATTCTGCTCCACCAGCACGATAGTGCGGCCCGCCCCCTTAAGCCGCTCCAGGATCGCAAAAACTTCCTGCACCATCACAGGCGCAAGCCCAAGCGAAGGCTCATCGATCAGCATGAGCTGCGGCGAAGACATGAGCCCGCGCCCCAGCGCCAGCATCTGCGCCTGCCCGCCTGATAGCGTGCCTGCAGGCAGCGCGCGCCGCTCCTTGAGCAGCGGAAACAGCGCATAGACTTCCTCGAGCTGCGTTTTCGCCCCCGCGCGCCGCGTTTTCGCAAACGCGCCCAGCATCAGATTCTCCTCGATCGACATGTCGCGGAAAATCATGCGCCCCTCGGGCACCATCGCGACACCGCGCTGCGCCATGTCCCATGTAGGCACGCCCGCGAGCGGCGCGCCGTCGAAGGTGATCTGACCGCGCTCCAGCGGCACGAGCCCCATGATCGCCCGTAGCAGCGTGGTCTTGCCCGCCCCGTTCGGGCCCACGATCGTCGTGACCTCGCCGCTCGCGATATTGAGCGTAACGTCCCACAACACATTGATCGCGCCATAGCCGGCGCGGGCGCTGCTGACCTCAAGCATGGGCGGCCTCCCCCGTATAGCTGCGCACGACTTCGGGATCGCGGAACACTTCGGCGGGCGGCCCATCGGCGATCAGCTTGCCGAAGTTGAGCACGCACACGCGCCGGCACAGGCTCATCACGGTTTCGATATCGTGCTCGATGATGAGGATACCTACGTTGTATCGCTCATGCGCCGCCAGCAGCGTTTGCATGAAGCGGCGCTTGGTGGCCGTCTCGAGACCGCCCAGCACTTCGTCGAGCAACAGCAGCTTCGGCCCCGTCGCGAGCGCCTTCGCGACCTCCAGCGCCTTCAGTTCGGTGAGCGCAAGTTCCGTGGCCGCGTCGCGCTGCGCCTTGCCGTCGAGTCCCAGGAACGCGAGGATCTCGTCGATGCGCGCCTCGTCCACTCGCCCAGTGCCGAAGCGTTGCGCGACGATCAGGTTCTCGCGCACCGTGAGCTCGTGCATGGGCTGCGGCACCTGGAACGTGCGTCCGATGCCAAGGCGCGCGCGCCGATAGAGCGGCGCTTTCAACAAATCCACATCGCCGAAACGGATCGAGCCGCTCGTGGGCCGCACGAGCCCCGAAATCGCGTTGAAAAGCGTCGTCTTGCCCGCGCCGTTCGGGCCGACCAGCCCCACCACATCGCGCGTGCCGAGCGAGAGCTTTACACCGTTGACCGCCGTGATGCCGCCAAAGCGGATCGACACATCCTGCAGGCGCAGTTCCGCCGCCTGTTCAGCTTGCTGCATAGACACCTCGCCGGGTACGTTTGAAGCGCAGCGCGGTCAGACCCGCGGGGCTCACGATGATCATCGCCACGAGCAGCATGCCCAGTACGATCTGGTGCCCCGTCGGCAGCAGGCTCTTGAGCACGAGCTGGTCGACCAGATAGACCGTCACCGCGCCCACGAGCGGTCCGAGGATGGTGCGATAGCCGCCGCAGATCGCCGCGATGATCGGCACGACGGCCCAGCTCGCGTTGAACGCGTAGTCGGGTTCGAGAAAGTTGATGTAGTGCGCGTTGAATGCGCCGACGAGCCCTGTCATCAGCGCGGAAAGCATCAGCATGGCGAGCTTGAGCATCACGCTGTTCACGCCCACCACGCGCGTGGCGTCCTCCGACTCGTGCATCGCCCGCAGCGCGAGTCCCACATGGCTGCCGCGCAGCCGCGCATAGATCGCGGCGAACACCAGTACGAGCGTGAGCACGACGAGGTAGCCGCCGCTCTTGCTGCCGAAGTCGAAGCCCGCGACCTTCGGCAGCCCCGGGATGCTCGAAAGGCCGCTCGCGCCGCCCGTGAGATCGGACCATTCGGTCGCGATGATGCGGAAGATCTGCGCATAGGCGAGGATGGCAAGCGCGAAGTACGGCCCCTTCAGACGCAGCGCGGGCGCCATCGCAAGCGAGGCAACTGCCGCCCCCACGCCGCCCGCGAGCATCGCGGGAAACACGGGCCAGCCGGCCTTGAGCGTGAGGAGCGCGGAAATATACGAGCCCACGCCGAAAAATGCCGCGTGGCCAAAGCTCACCATGCCGCCGAGGTTGCCGAGCAGCGCCCACGCGAGCGCCACGCCCGCGATCGTGAGCGAGGCCACCGCCAGGCTCATCAGATACAGGTTTTGCCCGAACACGAGCGGCACGCCCGCATACAGCACGGCCAGCGCCACCGCGAGCCCGGCCAGGCGCGGGCCGGACCAGGCCGATGTGATTTTCAAAGTCGACATCGATCTCATCCCCTTCGTTTCGCCACACCGAACAAGCCGTTCGGCAGCACGTAGAGCACGAGCAGAAACAGCAGCATGCCCGCGAGTTCCTGCAACGCCGAACTGGCGAGCGTGACGGTGAGCGCCTCGGTAATGCCGAGCAGCATCGCGCCCGCCAGCACGCCCGGAATCGAGCCCACGCCCGCGAGCACCGTGATGATGAACGCCTTGACGGTGAGCGCTTCGCCGATGGATGGCTGGATCGCGCTCGACGCGTAGATCGACACGCCCGCGCACGAAGCGAGCAGCCCCGCTACGACGAACGAGATCAGTTCGGTCCTGCGCGGGTCGATGCCCATCAGGCGCGCCGCATCGCGGTTGCTGGAAATCGCGCGCACGGCGCGCCCATACCACGAACGCGAGAGCCACCACCAGAGCGCGAGCATCAGCACGACGCTGATACCGAACGAGAGCACTTCGCTGCGCATGGAAAGCAGGTTGCCGAGCATCACACTGTCCTGCAGCCATGCGCTGCCGGTCGAGCGCACGTCGGCGCCCCAGCCCAGCAGCACGGCATTGGTCAACACGATGCCGATTCCGTAGGTCAGAATCAGCGAGTTCAGCTCGCGGTCGCGCTTGATGCGGCTAACCAGATACCACGCGGCGGCCGCCGCGGCGCAAACCACCGGAATCGCCACCGGAATTGCGAACACGGGGTTCAGGCCCAGCTTCGTCTCGAACGTGTAGGCGATATAGGCGGCAAGCAGCACCAGTTCGCCGTGGGCGAGATTGATGATGCGCATCGAGCCGAACACCAGCGCGAGCCCCAGCGCGACGAGCGCGTAGGCGCCGCCCACGAGCACGCCCGAATACAGCGATTGCAGCAACAGGTCCGTCATCGCGGCTCCTCCTTCGTTGCGCGCGCAATTACCACGGCAGCGCGGGGTAGTTCAGCTTGCCCGTGCCGCGCTCCTTCGGCCACACGAGCACGATGCGATTGCCCTGGATCTGCGCCATGTTGTTCAGGAACACGGGGTTGTCGCCGTTCGGCGCGAAGCTCACCTTTCCGATCAGCGTGTCGTGCGGCTTCGCGCGCAGTTCGGCGGCAATGCCGTCCTGCTTGAGCGTGCCCGCGTCGGCAGCGCGCGCCATGGCGTCGAACAGCAGCCGCGACTGCACGTAGGCGAATTCGGCGAGATAGTCGGGCTCCTTGTGATATGCAGCCTGATATGCCTGCACGAAGGCCTTGCCGTCGGCCGTGCCGAAGTCCGCGGGATATGGCAGCATTGCGCAGCCGATCACGTTGTTCACGAGATCGGGATAGTCGGTGGTCATTTTCGGCGTCACGATGGACCACGCGCCCATCACGGCCTTTAGTTGCGGGCGCAGCACCTTGGCCGCGCGCAGAATGCCGATATAGTCGTTCTCGTAAGCGATCATCAGCAGAACTTCGGGTTTGTCCTGCAAGCGCACCTTGTTCACGAGCGGCTTGAAGTCCGTCATCGCCGGGTCGAACGCGTGCACCGTCACCGTCACGCCCTGCGCGCGCAGTTGCGTCGAGACTTCGTTGCTGAGGTCGGTGGTGGCCTGCTTCGTCGAGGCGAGAATCGAAACCGACTTCACGCCCATGGCGTTCAACTGCCCCACCACGGCCTTCGAATAGCCCGATGCGGGGCCGATGCGGAAAAAGTGCTTGAGGCCGCGCGTGGTCATCGCGCTGTCCACGGCCCCCGAGGTGATATAGACGATGCCCGCCTTGTCGGCCGCTTCGGAAGCCGGGCTCACCGAATTGGAGCCATAGCCGCCGGTAATGGCGAGCACGCCTTGCGACGCGAGCTTCTCCACCGCCGATACGGCCTTGGCGGGCTGCGCCTCGTCATCGACCACGGTGAGCGCGACCTTGTGTTTGCCGCTACCGTTGTTGAAGAGATCGGCGGCGAGCCGGATGCCCTCGAGCTGCGCGTTGCCTGCACGCGCCATCGAACCGGTAAGCGGCAACTCCACCCCCACGGGCAGTGTGTCGGCAAATGCGGCGGGCGTGTGGGCGAGCAGCGCGCAGGCGCTTGCGGCGCCCGCGCCGATGCGAAAGAGTGCGCGCACGAGGGCGCGCGGCTCGCTGCGAGTCGCGAAGCGGTCCATCGAACCTCCAAACCTGAGTCTCGGTAATAGGAAGCGGCACCGTTCAATTGCAGTGCTCGCCCTGTTTCGTTTTTCTATGTTTTCGTTACCACGGCACGCCGGGATACACCGGCTTCGCCGTCGCGTAGGTCGCGGGCCAGACGAGCGAGAGCTTGCCGTCGTGCGCGAACTGGCCCATATGCGCCACGTAGTTCGTGTTGTCGCCGCGTGCGTCGAACGCCACCTTGCCGAGGAACGTGTCGTCGCGCTGGGTCGCGCGCAGCGTGTCGGCGAGACCGCCCTTGTCGAGCGTGCCCGCTTTCTGCGCGTTCGCGATCGCGTCGAACAACAGCTGCGCGTAGACGAACGACGTCTGCGACTGATAGTTCGAGGTGGTCTTGAAGAGCCGCTGGTACGTGTCGGAGAAGTCGCGCTGGTCCGCCGAGCGGTAGTCGGCCGGCGAAGAGAGCACGGTCGCGCCATACACGTTCGGCACGAGGTCTGGGAACGACTGCGCCATCTTCGGGCTCGCGAACGCCCATGGCGCCGCGATCGCCTTCAGGTCGGGCTTGAGCACGCGCGAGGCGCGCAGAATGCCCACGTAGTCGTTCTCGTAGCCGAGCATCGCCATGGCGTCGGGCTTGTCCTGCAGCTTGACCTTGTTGACGAGTGGCTTGAAGTCGCCGATCGAGGGATCGTAGGCATGCAGGAAGGTCTTCATGCCTTGCGCCTTGAGCGCCGTGTCGAGCTGCTTCGCGAGGTCGCTCGTCGCGTCCTTCGTCGAGTAGACGATCGCCACCGACTTCACGCCCAGCGTGTTGAAGAGGCCCACCATGCCCTTCGTGTAGCCAGGCGTGTTGCTCACGCGAAAGAAGTTCTTCAGGCCGCGCGTGACCATGTCATCGCTCGTGCCGCCCGACGTCACGTAGACGAGCCCGGCCTTGTTCGCAGCTTCCGACGCCGGGCCGGCGCAGTTCGAATTGGCTGCGCCCGCAATCGCGACCACGTGCTGCGAGGCGAGTTGCTCGACAGCAGCGACGGCCTTGGCCGGGTTCGATTCGTCGTCGACGGCCACCAGCGTGAACTTGTCCTGCGGATGGCGCCGGTTGTAGATGTCGGCCGCCACCTGAATGCCGCGGTACATTTCGGTGCCCGCCTGCGCGAGCGCGCCGGTGAGCGGCAGTTCGACGCCCACGCGCCATTCCGTGGCGTGCGCGAACGACGGCGCGAGTGCGATGGCGAGCGCCGCCGCCAGCGCGCCGCGCAGGTTCGTCTGTGCGGGCCGTTCGCGTCCCGGTTTGCCGATGCTCCCGTGCTGCGTCTTGGGTCGCGTCATGTCTCCTCCTTTGCCCTTCGGGGCTTTTGTCTGCTTTGGAGTCTGCTGCGCGGCGGCCGCCTGATTCGTTTGTGCGCGCCACTGGACAGGTGCCAGTGTGGTTCAGGCGCGCGAGGCCAACAATTCGTTTTCGGGAAAGCGGGCGTTCGGCTGGCTGGAAGTCGGCATTTGTCCCGATGCCTGCGTGCGTGCAGGCCGCGGATCCACCGGGAAGGGGCAAAAAAAACCGCTGCACTGAGGCAGCGGGCATGGAGAAACGGTTCGGCGCATCGCATTTGCGATGCGCCGTCAAACGGACGGTCTACGGTGCGCTCAGGCCGGCGCGTTTTCGGTGCTCAGCTTCGACACCATGCCGGTCTTGGCGTCGTAGGCATAGCCCTGCTGCTCGAGATGGGCGCTGACCGCTTCGACGACCACTTGCTGCTGGGACTCCTTGCGCAGCAGTTCATGCTCCGGCGCGACCTGGCCCAGCTCGGTGGCGAGGCGGCGGCTCAGCGAGGCTTCGCCGGCGCTGCGGGCGAGACCCACGATCGCCTTTTCGTTGGCCTGGGCCAGTTGCTGCTTCAGTCCGTTCGCGTACTCGGACCAGCGCTTGATGTTCTCGCGCGCATCGGCAATCGCGGCGGCGTGCCTGGCCGTCTCGCTGGCAAGCTGGGCCTTCAGCGCTTCGACTTCTTCCGGATCGGCGGCCGCGGGCTGTGCCTCGGCTGCGCCCTCGGCGGCTTCGCTCGATTCCGCGGCCTTGGCGAATTCGCCCATCTCGGCGAGTTCGGTCGCCTGCTGCTGCGCGGCGTCGGCGCGCTCCTGCGCCTCGGTCAGGCTCGCCGTGAGACGCGCGATTTCGGAGGCGTCGGCCGTGCGCTCGTCGCTCAGGCTGGCGAGCTGCTGCTGGGCATTCTGCAGTTCGGTGGCGGCGGCATCGCGCTCGGCCTGGGCACCGGCGACCTGTTCGCGCTGGGCCGCGTGCGCTTCCTGCTCGGCTTGCAGCGCCGCGCGAATCGCTTCCAGTTCGCCCTCGAGCTTCGCCACAGCTTCCGTGTGAGCCGCTTCCAGCGCTGCGCGCTCCGCTTCGTCATTCCCGGTCGAGGCTGCCGGCTCGGCCTGGCCGCTTTCCTCCGCGGCTGCCTCAGCGGCTTCGGCTTGGGCGGCCTGGGCCGCGTGCGCTTCGCGCTCAGCGGCCAATTCGGCGAGCGCGCGCTCCAGTTCTGCCTCGAGGGCCGAAACGCGCCCGGCCAGTTCCTCGGCGCGCTTCTCGGCTGCGTCGGCGCGCTCGATCGCGCTCGCGATGTCTTCCTCGAGAGCCGGGCCGGCATTGGGCCTGGTCTCGTAGGCGCGCGTCATGTTATCCAGCTGAACTTGCAGGGCGTCGAGTTCCTGGACCGTGCTCTGCAGCTCTTCGAGCGCGTTGTCGCGCTCGTTGCACGCGTCCTCGACACGCTCGCGCATCGACAGCAGCCGGCGCGCCACGGCTCGCTCGGCTTCGTCCTGCGCCGACGTCCACAGACGGTCGAGCGCGTCGCGCATCGTGTCCGTCACGGTTTCCGGCAACCCGGGGCGCTCCACGACCTGCTGCACGCGCGGCGCACGCTCTTCGCGCCACTTGCGCAGCGAGGCAGCCACTGCGACCACCGAACCGGTATGAACTTCGGACCAGATGGCCATGGGAGAAACCTTCTGACCCTCGTCGGCCATCCGCTCCGCGATTTCAGCAACCAGTTCGTCCGTGATCGTAATGCTGCTTGACATATCTGCCTCGAGAAAGTGCGAGCCCACCCCGCGTTTCTAGAGATTGTCAGGCAACCACCTCCCGGTTAATCGCTCGAAAAGCCGGGTTTAAGGGGAGGTGTTCACAGGATTGCGCCGCCGGGCGCGCTCCGCGTCACGCCGCTGCCGCAGCCCAAAGTCAGCTCCTCCACGCTGGCCACCGGGGTTTTGTGGCTCGC
Source organism: Paraburkholderia sp. BR10936 (assembly GCF_040965735.1). NCBI lineage: Bacteria > Pseudomonadati > Pseudomonadota > Betaproteobacteria > Burkholderiales > Burkholderiaceae > Paraburkholderia > Paraburkholderia sp. BR10936. The sequence continues at coordinate 42,170 of NZ_JBFRCM010000013.1, read as the reverse complement.
GTCAGGCGGCCAGCGCCCTGCGAATCGCCGCCGAAAGCTCCGCAGGTGCGAACTTGGAGACGTAGCCGTTCGCGCCCGCGTTGCGCGCGTGCGCCTCGTTGGCGCTGCCTGAAAGCGACGAATGAATGAGCACCGGAAGGTGCTTCAAGCGCTGGTCGGCCTTGATCTTGCGCGTGAGCATGAAGCCATCCATCTCAGGCATTTCGAGGTCGGTGATCACGAGCGAAACCTTGTCGCGAATTGCGATGCCTTCGCTGTGCGCATCAGTCGCCATCTGCTGGAGGATCTCCCACGCGGCCTGGCCGTTGTGGGCAATCACGTGCGGCACTTCGAGCGCGGTGAGCGCCTGTCCGATCAGCGCGCGGGCGAAGCCCGAGTCGTCGGCAGCGAGGATGCGGCCGCCGGCAAGACGCACGGCTTCGCCCACGGCGTCGGCGCCCACTTCGGTGTGCTGCTCGGGGAAGGCGTCGCGCATGATCTGCTCGACGTCGAGCAGTTGCGCGAGGCGCGCGTTCGCGGTGCCCGGATTGATGCGCGCCACGCCCGTCACATAGCCCGTGGTGCCGCTCGATTCCGCACTCAGCACCTCGCTCCACTCGAGCCGGACGATGTCCTCCACTTCCTCCACGGCGAACGCTTGCGTGCCGCGAGAAAACTCGGTCACGAGCAGAATGCCGGGCGGCTTTTCCGAAACGGAGCCGATCATCGAGCCGACATCGATCACCGGAATGATCTGGCCGCGAATATCCACCGCGCCGGCGAGATGCTCGGGCGAGCCTGCAATCGGCGTGAGCTCGGGCATGGTCGCGATTTCGCGAATCTTGAAGACGTTGATGCCGTAAAGGCCGCGGACCGTCCCCTTGCGCGCCGAACCCAGGCGAAAGAGGAGCAGTTCGAGCCGGTTATTGCTCGTCAGAGTGGTACGCTCGTCCACGCCATGCTGCTGTACTGATTTCAATTTGCACTCCGTAATGATCTGTCGCGAATAGGCTTGGGGAACCGGTCATCCGGCTTACCGTTGTGCTTGTTTCAGGGGGCTTCCGGTGGTATCAGGCGAATGCAGGAGACATCACCGGCTCGTACCGCTCGCCGAGCACGCCGCTGCGCTCCACGAGTGCGGCGAGCACGTCGCCGGCGAGCGGCAAGCCCTGCCAGAACGCGCGGGCGCTGGCGCCATGGGCCAAATGCAGCAACGAGAGCGAACCGGTGAGCACGGCACGCAACGCCAAGGGCCGCTGTTCATCAGCAACTCCATCACCGCCAGCACCGCGTTGAAGGGCGGCGGCGTAGCGCGCACCGCGAACACCTCCGGCCGCGCGAAATATCCGTAATCGGCTGGCGCGCCACCCGTGCGGCGCGCGGCGACGCCTCTTCCATCAGCAATCCGCCCAATTCTTTCTCCTGTGCGGCTGCTTTCCGCGTGACATCTGAGCTTTCCCCTACTAACGGCTCGGACGCGTCTACCTTGAGTCGATTTACACGTTTACCTCGTCTTTGTTCTGGTTAGCCCGCAGGTTAATTCTGGCCCTTACGGCTAACGCTCATCGATGTCGGGCCGCAGAAAGATACGCCGTGAATAGTTGTAAGCGACAGATCCGAACAAAAAAGCACGGTCGTTATTTCGCTATCCAGATTAATCTTTTGTTAGAAAAATGGCTGCCCAATCGTGCGCACCTCGGGCGCCCGAGGACCGGCATCGCGGGCTCGCAAGTGATTGTCGATCTGTCACTGCCGGGCGTGCATGTCGCGCCAATCCGGGACCTCACCGGCGATGCGCACTTCTCCGAAGTCACCTTCGACGATGTCGAATTGCCGGAGGACGCGCTGATCGGCACCGAAAGCGCTGGCTGGGAACAGGTCACCGCGGAACTGCCGTTCGAGCGCAGCGGCCCCGAGCGCATTTATTCGAGCATTGTGCGGCGGCCATTGCGAAGGCGCGAGCCGCGCCGCGCCGCTGGTGGCGAACGGCGCACACGCGCTCGTGGGTGCGATGGGCATCACCGCCGAGTTCGATCTGCAGCTCTATACGAGACGGTTACACGCGCAACGTCTTCAGTACGGATCGGAGTCGTTCTGGGATGATGTGGTCGGCACGCATGCCATCGATCACTGGAACAACGTCGCCGCGGGGGTCATCGGCATTTACGATGCGCTCGATGAAGCCGCGGCGGTCGGAACCTAACCGCGCGACACGCGGGCCTCACGCCGTGCCACCGCGCGCGAGGACCACATCGAGCAGCACCTTCGCGCCGTCGATGAGCTGATCGTCGTCCGTGTGCTCGCGCGGATTGTGGCTAGTGCCGCCGCGGCTCGGCACGAAGATCATCGCCGCTGGCGCGATCCGCACAATCATTTGGGCGTCATGGCCCGCACTCGGCGTCCTGCAAACGCGTTTCACCCAGTTCGCGCGGTTGCCGAAGCAGCACTTCGCCATTCAGTTTCAGCATATTCACGATTGGTTGGTTCCGACCGGCAAGGCGAGGCGCGCGATCTCCGCAAAGTAGCGGGCGCCGGTCATCAGGATGTCGTCGTTGAAATCGTAGCCGGCGTTGTGCAGCGGAATCCCGCCGCGCTCCGGCGCGTCGCCGTTGCCGATGAAGATGAAATTCCCGGGCACGACCTGCAGGAACGCACCGAAATCCTCGGAGATCATCATCGGTTGCACGTTGGCGTCCACGACGGCGTCTGCCGCCACGCTGCGCGCGGCGTTCACTGCCAGTTCGACGAACTGCTCCGAATTGACCGTTGGCGCGAACTCGTGCGTGTACTCGAAGCTGCATTCGGCGCCGTGCGTCTGGCAAATGCCGACGCTGACTTCCCGCATGCGGGTTTCTAGCAGCGCTTGCACCTCCTTCGAATAGCTGCGCGTATCGCCCTTGATGGTCACGTTCGACGGAATGACATTGCGAATGCCGTCGGTGATGACTTCCGTGCAGGAGATCACGGCTTGCAGGCTCGGGTCGAGATTGCGCGACACGATGGTTTGCAGCGCGAGCACGATTTGCGCCGCGATGACGATGGGATCGGCCCCCATGTGCGGGCGCGCCGCGTGCGTGCCACGCCCCTTGATATGGATGACGAAGTTATCCTCGCTCGCCATGATGCCGCCCGCGCGCGTGGCGAACGTGCCGGCGGGCATGCCCGGCATGTTGTGCGCGCCGAAGATCGCATCGACGGGAAACCGTTCGAACAGCCCGTCCGCCATCATCGCCTTGGCGCCGCGGCCATGCTCTTCGGCCGGCTGGAAGATGAAACGCACCGTGCCGTCGAAATCGCGCCGCTCGGCGAGCAGCCGCGCCGCGCCGAGGACCATCGACATATGGCCGTCGTGTCCGCATGCATGCATTTTTCCCGCGTTCAACGAGGCATGTGCGCGGCCCGGCGCCTGCTCCGCGATATTGAGCGCGTCCATATCGGCGCGCAGGCCGATCACGCGCTTGCCGTTGCCGACCGTGAGGTTTGCCACGAGCCCCGTGCCGCCAATGCCGCGGTGCACTTCGAGACCCAGTGTCTCGAGGATGTTGGCCACGTAGTGGGCGGTATGGATCTCCTCGAAGCCGGTTTCGGGACGTTGGTGCAGATACTGTCGCCAGCTTTTGAGTTGCCCTTGCAGTGTGCTTTCCATATGGGGGTGTCCTCTTTTCGGTTACTGCGCGACCTGACTCAGCCAGGTGTCGCGACGGGCCGCCACGGTCTCCGCGGACGCGCCGACCAGTTGCGCGTACACGCCGGGCGCCGTGGCGCCCTCGGTACTGATCAACAGGACGCGTGAGGCTGCGTCGAGCCCTGCTGCGCGCGCGAGATCGGGTTCGCGCATTAGCATCGCGAGGCCCGCAAGCCCTGCCGCGCCCGATTCGCCCGCTACGATCGGCACGTCGCCTGCCGCGCCGGTGGCGAGGCTACGCATCGCCTCCACGGCATCCTCGTCGTCGATCAGCATGAAGTTGTCGACACACGGCTCGAGTATCTGCCACGCGAGCGGCGACGTCTCCCCGCACGCAAGGCCCGCCATCACGGAATCGACCGACCCGGTGGCTTTCGCTGCGCGGCCGGCGATGGCGCTTTGATACAGGCAGTCGGCCTGGCGCGGTTCGACCACGATGAAACGCGGACGCGCCGCGCCATGATGCTCCCACAGGTAGCTGGCAACGCCGGCCGCGAGTCCGCCCACGCCGCCCTGCAGAAACACGTGCGTCCACGCATCGCCGGACTGTTCGATGAGTTCCGCCGCGATGGTGCCGTAGCCTTGCATGACGTCGCGCGGGATCGCCTCGTAGCCGTCATAGGAGGTATCGGAAACGACGTGCCAGCCGTTCGTTTTCGCCAGTTGCGCCGCGTGCTCGACCGATTCGTCATAGTTGCCGACGATGCGAACGATACGCGCGCCGTACGCGGCGATCGCCGCTTCGCGCTCGACGCTGACGTTCGCATGCAGCACGATCACGCAGTTACAGCCAATCGATTGCGCTGCTGCGGCGAGCGCCTTGCCGTGGTTGCCATCGGTCGCGCTGATGACCGTGAGGTTCGTGACCATCTCGCCGTAGCGGCCTTCGATCAGCTTGCGAGGATCGATCTCCTGCAGGGGCCACAGGCGCATGACGAGGCGCATCAGCGCGATGGGTGCGCCCAGCGCCTTGAAGCTGCCAAGAGGAGAACGAAACGATTCGTCCTTGAGTCCAATGCGAGCAACGCCCAGACGCGCCGCTGCGCCGTCCAGATCCCAGAGCGGCGTGGACTCCGGGCTGATCAGCGACCAACCGGCGAGCCATGCCCGGCTCTCGTCGCCCGACTTCACGTTCAGGATGGCCCCGAGCGTTTCGGGGTAGGCATGGCGCGTGGCGCGCGGGTTGGCGATCAGCATGGGTGGGCTCCGGTGGACTTGCGATGTCGAAATGATATTGCGCAGCCCCCGCGAAAAAGTCTCATAATGCGGCCACGTCACGCAAAAAAATATCGACTTTCAGGCTCCCGCGTAAATGGCGACACATCTCGACTCCTTCGACCGCAAACTCCTGATGGAAGTCCAGCGCGACGCCCAGATTCCCCAAAACGAACTCGGCGCGCGCGTGAACCTCTCTACGGCTGCGGTGAACCGGCGTTTGCGCCGTCTCGCCGACGAAGGCGTGATCGACCATTACGCGGCGATCGTCTCACCCGAGAAGGTCGATCATCCGATCACGATCGTCGCGACCGTCGAGGTGGAGAGCGAGCAGATCGACTTGCTGGACGCCATGAAGCGCACCTTCGAGCGCTGCCCGCAGATTCAGCAGTGCTACTACGTCGCGGGCGAGTGGGATTTCGTGCTCATTTTCGCGGTGCGTAACATGGACCAGTACACGGAACTCACGCGCGAGCTATTCTTCTCGAACAACAACGTGAAGCGGTTCAAGACGCTGGTGAGCATGAGCCGCGTGAAGGTGGGGCTCGAAGTGCCGCTCGCGCTCGACGGCGAATGACGAATGCGGGCTGCGACGCAGACGCCACGCGGTCATCTGAACAACAGGAGCCACGACCCATGAGCAACGCCGTGCATCATGCTGGATCCATTGAAAGCGAAGACTTGTTCCACCACCCGGAAATCGCGACGCTGCGCGCGGACCTCGCGCTCGCACTGCGTGCCGCCGCGCATTTCGGGTTGGGTGAGGGCGTCTGCAATCACTTCAGTGTCGCGCTTCCCGGCGAAGACGGCCTCTTTCTGCTGAACCCGCGCGGCCTGATGTGGAGCGAGGTGATGGCCGACGATATCGTCATCGTCGACGCACAGGGGGACGTGATGGCGGGCCGCCATGCCGTTGAGCCGACGGCGATGTTCATTCATGCCGCCATCCACGGCATCGCGAAGAAGGCCTGCGTGCTGCATACGCACATGCCGTATGCGACCGCCCTCACGCTCACGGTGGACTGCGGGCTCGATACGACCTTGTCGCAAAACGCGATGCGCTATCACGGCCGCGTCGCCCTCGACCGCGAGTACAACGGCCTCGCGCTCGGCCCCGAAGAAGGCGAGCGCATTGCGCATGCGCTCGACGGCAAGGACATCGGCTTCCTCGGCAATCACGGCGTGGTAGTGTGCGGCGAGCGCGTCGACTACGCGTTCGACGACCTCTATTACCTGGAGCGCGCCTGCGCCGCGCAGGTGCTCGCGGGCTCGACCGGGCGCGCGTTGCGGCCCGTGGCGCCCGAACTCGCGCAGCGCGTGGCCGACCAGATTCAGGGCGAGCGATTGCAGTCGGAGTTGTTCTTCGCGGCGCTGCGAAGAACCCTCACGCATGCCTGACAAAAGGCCGCCCTACCTCCCCTGCCACACTGCCTTGCGCTTCTCCGCGAACGCCGCCGCGCCCTCTCGCGCGTCGGCGGAAGCGAACACCGGGTCCGTGATCTCGCGCTGACGCGCGAACATCTCCGTACTGGGCCAGTCTCGCGACTCGCGCATCACGCGCTTGCTCGCGGCCACCGCGAGCGGGCCGTTTGCCACGATCTTCTGCGCGAGTTCGAGTGCGCCCGCCAGCGCTTCGCCCGGCGCGGTGAGACGGTTGACGAGGCCGAACTCGAAGGCCCGCTGGGCGCCGAACATGTCGCCGGTAAGCACGAGCTCCATCGCGATACGCTCCGGCACCTGCTGTTGCAGACGCAACAATCCGCCAGCCGCGGCGCATAGCCCGCGCTTCACTTCGGGCAAACCGAACTGCGCGTTGTTCGCGGCCACGACGAAATCGCTCGCCAGCACGACTTCGAAGCCGCCCGCGAGCGCATAGCCTTCGACCGCCGCAATCAGCGGCTTGCGCGGCGGCGCTTCAGTGAGCCCGGCAAAGCCGCGGCCCGGCAGGCTCGGCCGTTCGCCTTCGAGAAAGCCCTTCAGGTCCATGCCCGCGCAAAACGTGCCGCCCGCGCCGGTGATGATGGCAAGCCGCAGATCGTCGCGCTGTTCCAGTTCGTCCAGCGCGGCGGCTATCGCTCCGGCCACCGCCTTCGTGCAGGCGTTGCGTGCCTCGGGACGTTTGATCGTGAGGATCTGGATGCCGTCACAGAATTCGATCAGCAATTCGTCGCTCATGGTCGGCCTCGCTCAGCGCGGCTGCATGCGAATCGCGCCGTCGAGGCGAATGGTCTCGCCGTTGAGCATCGGATTCTCGAGAATGTGCAGCGCGAGCGCGGCGAATTCGTCAGCTTCACCCAGACGCGGCGGAAACGGCACCATGCGACCGAGCGATTCGCGAATTTCCTCGGGCAGGCGCGCGAGCAGCGGCGTGTCGAAGAGACCAGGTGCGATCGTGCACACACGGATGCCCTTGCTTGCCAGGTCGCGCGCGGCCACGAGCGTCATGCCCACCACGCCCGCCTTCGACGACGCATACGGCACCTGCCCGATCTGCCTTTCGTACGCCGCCACCGAAGCCGTGAGCACGCAAGCGCCGCGCTCGCCTCCGGCATCGGGCTCGTTGCGCGCCATCGCCGCCGCCGCGAGGCGCAGCGCATTGAAAGTGCCGAAGAGATTCACGCGCACCACGTTCTCATAGGCTTCGAGCGAGCCCGGCGAGCCGTCCTTCGCGATCAGGCGCACCGCGCCGCCACGACCCGCGCAATGCACGAGCGAGCGCAGCGTGCCGCGCTTCGTAGCCGCCTCGAATATGGCGTTCATGTCGTCGGCGCTCGTCACGTCGGCGGGCACGAAGCTCGCGCGCGCGCCGAGTTCATCGGCCACGGCCGCGCGTGCAGGAACGGATCGCCCAGACGGTCGCCACGCGCACACGCGATGAATGGACCGCCGTGTTCGAAGGCAGCGACGCATGCGTCACGCCCGTGCTGGGTCTTGCGGAAGCGCCGCTCGATGCGCACAACGTGGCGCGCGGCGCGTTCGCGCAGAGCGGCGGCGCATGGCAGCCGCAATGCGCGCCGCGCTTCGTGGACTACGGCGGCGAGAGCGCTTAACCTCGCACCGCGCCCAGCGCTGCTTCGTCGTCGGCGAGCAGCGACAGTTGCCCGCTCGCCACGATATGGCTCAGCGGCGCCGGGCGGCCGAGCAGATAGCCCTGCACTTCGTCGCAGCCTTCGTCGGCGAGCAGCGTAAGCTGCGCCTCGGTTTCGATGCCTTCGGCCAGCACCGGAATGCCGAGGCTCTTGCCGAGCGCGAGCACTGCGCGAATGATCGCGGTGGCCTGGCGGCTCGACTCGGCCTCGCTGATGAAAGACTGGTCGAGCTTGATCTTGTCGAACGGGAACGAGCGCAGCGTGTCGAGCGACGAGTAGCCGGTGCCGAAGTCGTCCAGCGCGATGCTCACGCCGATCGCCTTGATTCGCTGCAGCACGTCGAGCGAGCGCTCGCGGTCCGCGAAAATGGTCGTCTCGGTCAGTTCCAGTTCGAGCCGCTCGGGCGCGAGGCCGGTCTCGACCAGCACGGTCTCGACGAGCTTCGGCAGGTCCGCGTGCGAGAACTGCACGGGCGAAAGATTCACCGCCACCTTGTACGGCGGCGACCACGAAACGGCGCGCGTGCAGGCCTCACGCAGCACCCAGGCGCCAATGCCGAGAATGAGGCCGTTCTCTTCGGCGAGCGGAATGAATTCGGCGGGCGAGATGAAGCCGAGCCGCGGATGCTCCCAGCGCAGCAGCGCTTCATAGCCGCAAATTTCGCCGCTCGCGATCGAGGTCTGCACCTGGTAGTGCACGCTCAGCTGCCCGCGCGCGAGCGCCTCGCGCAAGTCGTGCGTGAGCGAGCGGCGCGCCCGCGCGATCTCGTCCATCGCCGGCTCATAGAAGCACACCGACTGCGCCAGATCCGCCTTCGCGCGGTACATGGCGAGGTCGGCGTTGTTGATGAGCACGGTCTTGGTGGTGGCGTCGTCGGGATAGATGGCGACGCCAAGGCTCGCGCCCGAGAGCACTTCGGCGTCGTCGTAGCGCACCGGCCGGTACAGCGCGGTTTCGAGGCGCGAGAGCAGATCGCCGAGATCATCGCGCGAGGAGAAGCGCGTGAGCGCCACGAACTCGTCGCCGCCCACGCGCGCCACGAACTCGCCTTCGCGCATCAGGCTCGAAAGACGCCGCGCGAGAATGCGCAGCACTTCGTCGCCAGCGTGATGGCCGTGCAGGTCGTTGATTTCCTTGAAGCGGTTCAGGTCGATGCCGATGAGCGCCAGCTTGCGGGTGTCCTGCGTGCGCGCCAGTTCGGCGTCGATGCGTGCGTTGAAGCTCGCGCGATTGGGCAGGCCGGTGAGCATGTCGCTCATCGCCATCGTGCGCAGATGCTCGACGGATTCGGCGCGCACGCTGTCGTCGAGCAGAAAGCTCACGCAGCCTGCACCCGCGATCACGAGCGCCATGCACGCCACGGCGAGCGCGAGCGCGTGCAACGCGGCGGGATTCGAAAAGTGTCCGTCGAGCGGCATCGGCACCACCTGGAACGCGGACATGCCGGTGAAGTGCAGCGCGGCGATGGCGAGCGCGAGCACGCCCGCCACGAGGCGCGCGGACGCGTCGGCGCTCGCCCGCGCGCTGGCCGCGTTCTCCTGCGGGCGCCGAGCGGCCACGCCCGCGAGATGCAGCGCGAGCGCGCTGATTGCGACTGCAAACACGATCGACAAGGCGATCCCGACGCGATTCCAGATCACGATGCCTTCCACGCGATACGCGAGCATGCCCGCGTAATGCATGAGCGCGACCGCCAGCCCGACGATCGCACCGCCCAGCGCGGGCGCAGCACGCGTGAGACGGTTCGCGGCGTGGCTCGTGGCGAGCAGGAACCCCGCGAAACTACCCACGAGCGCGATGAGCAGCGACGTGATGGTCAGCACGGGGTCGAAGGCGATCGGCACGCCCGGTTCGAAGCCGAGCATGGCGACGAAGTGCGTGCACCAGATATCGGCGGCGGCCACGACGGCCGCGATGAACGACCAGCCCATGTGCTGCAGCGATCGCGTGGCGAACGCGCGCAGGACGAGCCGCGCCGTGACCCACGAGCCCGCGGCACAGATCAGCAGCGCGACGACGACGAGCCACAGGTTGTGTTTGTAGACGATGCAGCCCGCCACGCTCATCATGGGAAGATCTCCTTGTTCACCACTCGTTCACCCGGACGTCGGACGAAGCCGCGTCCCTGTTCGCCCGCACGCGCGGCTTCCAGGCTGCCCGCCTGGTGTTCGGTACGCGCACTCAGGTTCGCGTTGCCTTCCGCGATTTCGAGCGCGGCCTGCTCCACGTGCGCCGTGCTCGTGCTGACCTCCTGCATGGCGCGCGCCATCTGGGCGATCGCCCCCTTGAGCGCGACCGCCGTGGGCGCGCTGGCCGGAACGCCGTCCACCGCGAGGCACGAATACATGATCGCGTCGGCGGCGCGCGCGACGTCGTCGAGCGCGCGAATGGCCACGCGCGGTTGCGAGCCGGACAGTCGAAGCGACTGCGCGCGATCCGGCGAATCTGCCAGCATGAACGACACTTGAATGAGGAAGAAAAGTTGCAGGTAGGCGTTAATGCGGCGGCAGCTGATGGACCTTGATGCGCCTGGTTGAATTCGGCTGCAAAAAGAGCCGCCGTAAAGGCATCGGCGCGACTCGTTGGCGGGCTCGACAGGAAAATCGGGACCGCGCACGAGTTTACGGCAGCAAATCAATAAACTTCAGGAAACCCTTTATGGGACAGGTATTTGCAAACGTTTGCAATGTTTTGGTCCCGTTTATTTGCCGCTTGCCGAACGAGCCCCGTTTATCGCTGGAGAAACCACCAATAGCACGACCGTTCTATTTTAGGTACGCTAGCAGCCTTCTCCTCTCAAGATGCGAGACCGTTCCGCCATGTCGCTGATCCTTTCCCGCCGCGATCTGAACTTCCTGCTCTACGAATGGCTCGATGTCGAAAGCCTCACGCGTATTCCGCGCTACGCCGATCACACGCGCGAGACCTTCGACGCCGCGCTCGACACCTGCGAGAAGATCGCCACTGACCTCTTCGCGCCGCACAACAAGAAGAACGATCAGTACGAACCGCACTTCGACGGCGAAACGGTCACGATCATCCCCGAGGTCAAGACGGCGTTGAAGGCGTTCAGCGACGCAGGCCTGATGGCCGCAGGTCAGGACTACGAATACGGCGGCATGCAGTTGCCGCTCGTCGTCGAGAAGGCAGGCTTCGCGTGGTTCAAGGGGGCGAACGTCGGCACGAGCGCCTATCCGTTCCTCACCATCGGCAACGCGAACCTGCTGCTCGCGCATGGCAGTGCAAAGCAGATCGACACCTTCGTGCGCCCCGAACTGGAAGGCCGCTATTTCGGCACGATGTGCCTTTCCGAGCCGCAAGCGGGTTCGTCGCTTTCGGATGTCGCCACGCGGGCCGACTTCGAATGCGACTCCCCGCTCGGCGCGCAATATCGTCTGCGCGGCAACAAGATGTGGATCTCGGGTGGCGAGCACGAGCTTGCCGAGAACATCGTGCACCTCGTGCTCGCCAAGATTCCCGGTCCCGACGGCAAGCTCATTGCGGGTGTCAAAGGCATCTCGCTGTTCGTCGTGCCCAAGTACCTCGTGAACGAGGACGGCTCGCGCGGCGAGCGCAACGACGTCGTGCTCGCAGGCCTCAATCACAAGATGGGCTATCGCGGCACGACGAACTGCCTGCTGAATTTCGGCGAAGGCACGCAGCACACGCCGGGCGGCCGCGCGGGCGCGATCGGCTACCTCGTGGGCGAGCCGCATCACGGGCTCGCGTACATGTTCCACATGATGAACGAGGCGCGCATTGGCGTGGGGCTCGGCGCGACGATGCTCGGCTATACCGGCTATCTGTATGCGCTCGATTACGCGCGCAACCGTCCGCAAGGGCGTCCCGTGGGCGCGGCGGGCAAAGATCCGGCTTCGCCGCAGGTGAGGCTCGTGGAGCACGCCGACGTGCGCCGCATGCTGCTCGCGCAAAAGAGCTACGTGGAAGGCGCGCTCGCACTCAACCTCTGGTGCGCCAAACTCGTGGACGAAGCGGGTGCTGCCAGCGGCGCGGCGCGCGAACCGCTCTCACTGCTGCTGGACCTGCTCACCCCCATCGCGAAGAGCTGGCCTTCGCAATGGTGTCTCGCGGCCAACGACCTCGCCATCCAGGTGCACGGCGGCTATGGCTACACGCGCGAGTACAACGTCGAACAGTTCTATCGCGACAACCGTCTCAATCCGATCCACGAAGGCACGCATGGCATTCAGGGGCTCGACCTGCTCGGCCGCAAGGTCGTCATCAAGGACGGTGCGGCGCTCAAGGTCTTCGTGGCGCGCGTGCAGGCTACGCTCGAACGCGCACACGCTTCGGGCACGGCAGACGAGGCCGCCCACGCAAGCACGCTCGCAGCCGCACTCGAGCGGCTCACGCAAGTCACGCGGCGGTTGTGGGCAGCCGGCGACCCGGCGGTGACGCTCGCCAATGCTTCGGTGTACCTGGAAGCGTTCGGCCACGTGGTCCTCGCCTGGGTGTGGCTCGAACAGGCGCTCGTGGCACGCGCGGCGCTCGCCAAAACCGGCGGCGAGGAGGCGGACTTCTATCGCGGCAAGCTCGCGGCGGCCGCTTACTTCTTCGCATGGGAGTTGCCGAAAACCGGCGCGCAGTTCGATCTGCTCGCCTCGCTCGACCGCACCACGCTCGACATGCAGGACGCGTGGTTCTAAAGCCGCGATCACGGAGCGAAAGCCAGGCGCCCCAAAAGACCGGACTGGCGTCGGCCTTTTGAGGCGCTGCCCGATGCCGCACGCGAGGCATCGGTTCACTTCACGTGCGTCGGGCCGTCAGTTCGCGGCCTGCTGCTCGAAACGCCTGAGCAGATCGTTGCCGCGCGAGTTGGCCGAATCGAGCGCCTGTTGCGGCGTCTTGGCGCCCGTCCACACCTGTTCGAGTTCCTCGTCCACGATCGTGCGGATCTGCGGCATGTTGCCAAGACGCAGGCCCTTGGTCCACGGCAGCGGCGGCTTGTTGAGCATCTGCTTCGTGGCCGTGTCGGCGCCGGGATGCGACGCGTAGAAGCCTTGTTGCTGCGTGAGTTCGTACGCGGCCTTCGTCACCGGCAGATAGCCCGTGTCCTGATGCCACTTCGCGGCCACGGCCGGTGAGCTCAGGTACGCGAGGAACTTCGCCACGCCCTTGTAGACCTCGGGGTTCTTGCCGCCCAGCACCCACAGGCTCGCCCCGCCGATGATAGCGTTCTGCGGCGCGCCCTTCACGCTCGGATCGTACGGCATCATGCCGGTGCCGAACTTGAATTTCGCATACTGCTGCACGTTCGCCAGCGCACCCGACGAGCCCATCATGATGCCGCAGTCGCCGCTATAGAACTTCGCGGTGGCTTCATCCTTGCGGCCCACATAGGTGAAGGTGCCCTGCTTCGCCATGTTTTGCAGGAAGGCGATATGCGCGACCTGCAACGGCTTGTTGATTTCGAGTTGCGCGTCGAGGCCGTCAAAGCCGTTGTTGCGCGTCGCGATCGGTGCGCCTTGCCACGCGCTGTAGTTCTCTATCTGGATCCAGCCCTGCCAGCCCGTGATAAAGCCGCAGTTCATGCCCGAGGCCTTCAGCTTCGCGGCGGCTTCGGCGACTTCGGGCCAGGTTTTCGGCGGCGCGTCGGGCAGGCCGGCCTTCTTGAAAGCGTCGCGATTGTAGTAGAGCACCGGCGTCGAGCTGTTGAACGGCATCGACACCAGATGGCCCGTCCTGGCATCGCTGTAATAGCTCGCGATGGTCGGCACGAAGGCCTTCTCGTCGAGCGGCACGCCGGCGGTCTTCATCACGTCGTACACGGGCAGCACGGCCTTCTTTGCGTTCATCATCGTGGCGGTGCCGACTTCGTACACCTGGAGGATGGCGGGCGCGTCGCCGCTGCGATAAGCCGCGATGCCGGCAGCGAGCGTCTGGTCGTAGGTGCCCTTGAAGACGGGCACGATCTTGTATTCGCTTTGCGACGCGTTGAATTGTTCGGCGATCGCGTTCACGCGTTCGCCGAGCTGGGACTCCATGGCATGCCAGAACTGGATTTCCGTGGCGGCATGCGCGGCTTGAGCGCCGCCCGCCAGCACCGCGGCGGCGATCAGCGCGCGCAAGCGGCCGCGCGAACCTGCGCGTTGTATCTCGTGCTTTTTCATCTGGGTCTTCTTCCTGTTATTGGTCGTTGTCCCGGCGCATGCGCGCGAGGAGGCGCGGCGCGGGACTTTGGTTCAGGACTTCGATTTTCGACTTTGATACATCGGACCGTCCGCCGGCGGTCGTTTGCACGCGTGCACGGCACCCTCGGCCCAAGGCAGGGCAAGGGTAGCACAGCGAATGGGACGCCCGTGTGATGGCTTGCCGCGCGGTGTCAATGGTCCGCGGGATCGTGGCAACAGACGCAGAACTTGTTGCCTTCGGGGTCGCGAAAGTACGCGCCGTAGTAGTTCGGGTGATAGTGCGGGCGCAGCCCGGGCGCGCCCTCGTCGGCACCTTGCCTCCTCGTTTGCAGCGGCGCGTGGGGCGGTGTCAGCCGCGCCGCTGCGCCATGAACAGCACAGAAGCGGGCTTGCCGCTGCGCGGGTCGAGCGGCTCGCGCAGCGCACGCAAATCGAGACCGCTCACGTCGAGCAACGCGACCCAGCTTTCGAGCGCTCGCGGGCCACCAGAACGCGTCGGGCAAGACGATCGACGCGGACACGGGCGAGCTCGTCAACGCGGTCGCCTCGTTCGGCGACTTCGACAACGATGCGAGCAACGACAAGCAGGCGATGGTGATGGCCGCGCTGCGTCACAAGTTCGGGTTCGCTTCGCGCGAGGCACCGCGGCGGGCGCGCCGGAAATCGCTCGCCGCCATGAACTTCGGCTATAATCGCCCCCTGTCTTAGGGGAGTAGTCTGCAACGCCTGCTTCGGCGTTGCGCCGCCGTCAACATAATTGGTGCCCCTGCACCATGGCGCCGGCAGCCGTATTGCGGATCATTGCAGCGCATCGCTGCAATAGCGCGGCCTGACGAGACCTATGACGTTTTCCCTTTCACCCGGGCCGGGCGAAGGGAAGCGTCATGGTTTCGGTGCCCGGCTCGCACATCACGGCAAAAATAATGACTCGTCTCGCCCCGCTTCACCTCCTCATTTGCGCCACGGAGCGAACGTCATGATCTTGACGTTCGCCTTGCTCATTGCCGCGGCCGGCATCATCTACCTGTCCTGCGAGACGTTCGTCAATAGCGTCGAGTGGCTCGGCCACAAGCTCAAGGTCACGCAAACCGCAACCGGCACGATCCTCGCCGCATTCGGCACGGCGCTGCCCGAGAGCGTGGTCACGCTCGTTGCCGTCGCTTTCGGCGGCGATCCCGCGCACAAGGAAATCGGCGTAGGCGCCGCGATTGGCGGCCCGCTCGCGCTCAGCACGATCGCCTATGCCGTCGTGGGCTTCGCGTTGCTAGCGACAGCAAAGCGCGTGGGGCGCGAGCGCGCGGCCACCGTCGACGTCAATACACGCCGTCTGCGCCGCGACCAGCTCTGGTTCCTCGCAATCTTCGTCGCGAAGATCGCGCTCGGGCTCGTGGTGTTCAGCTTCAAGCCGGTACTGGGGATCGCGTTTCTCGCGGCCTACGCGTTCTACTGCTGGAAGGAGCTTTCCGCCGAAGATAGCGGCGAGGTGGAAGGCGATCTCGAGCCGCTGAAGCTGCGCCCGCACGACGACAATCCGGCCATGGTGTGGATTCTGCTGCAGACGCTGGGCGCGCTCGCGGTGATCTTCGCGGCCTCGCATCTGTTCGTGCAGCAGATCGGCGCGGTGGGACCGTGGCTCGGTCTGAGCCCGCAGTTGACCGCCGTGTTGTTCAGCCCGATCGCCACCGAGCTGCCCGAGATCATGAACGCGATCATCTGGGTGCGCCAGGGCAAGGAGCGGCTGGCGCTGGCGAACATCAGCGGCGCGATGATGATTCAGGCCACCATTCCCACGGCGTTCGGCCTCTTCTTCACGCCGTGGCATCTCGGCACGCCTTCGATTCTCGCGGCCGTGACGACCATGATCGCCATCCTGATCCTGCAATGGGCGTTTCGCGCGCCGAAGGTACGTAGCCGTCAGCTCACACATGTCGGCTGGCTCTATGCAGTGTTCGCGGTGTTGCTGTTCGTGGTGTGACGCGGCCAGACGCCAGGCTCAGGCTGCCTCGGCGGCGGCCTGGGCAACGCCCGCGTGGTGATGGAGCCAGCGGATCATGTCCGAATGCCTGACCACGCCAACCAGCCGACGCGCATCGTCCATCACTGGAATGTCGTGGTAGGCATGCTCGACAAAAATCGGCACCAGATGCGCGAGCGGCGTGGCCCGATGGACGGCGTGCACGCCGGCTGCCATCACGGCTTCGACCGTTTCTTCCACGCGCGCCGATTCGCGCTGCGCCGCGCGACGCAGCGTGTTCCTGAATCGCTTGAGGCCAGCCGCCGGCGCAAGGTCGCCGAGCGCGTGATGCGTGACGACGCCGACCACGCGATCCATCGCATCGACCACGGGGAGCGTCGAAGCACCGTGGCGGCGGAACATCTCGTGCGCCGCACGCGCGCCCATTGTTGCGGGCACGGCGGGACAGCCGATCGACATGATCTCCTCGCAAGTTAGTTGTTCGAACGATTTTTGCGGAAAATCCAGCGGCGCGAGTCGCTGTTGCGACAGCACGGCAAGCGGCGCGGCAGCGGCTTCCGGCGTGGGACGAAACGCAGCGCGCGGATAGCGGTGCCCGGTCAGCGCGTGGAAGGCCAGCGCCGCACTGAGCAACGCGAAGGACTGGAACGCAATAGGCGCGATCACGAAGTGAAAGCCGAGCGCGTGAACCGCGGGGCCGCCGAGCACGGCGGTCAGCGCGACCGCGCCTGAAGGCGGATGGACGCAGCGGCACAGGAACATCGCGCAGATCGCGAGCGCCACCGCCACGGAAGCCGCCGCGACCGGCGATGCGATCCATTGCGCGCACGCCACGCCCACCAGCGCAGAGACGAAGTTGCCGCCAAGAATCGACCACGGCTGCGCAAGCGGGCTGTCCGATGCGCCGAACAGCAGCACCGCGGATGCGCCCATGGGCGCCACGAGCAACGGGATATTGCCCGCCGCGCCGAACGTCACTTGGGTTGCGAGTCCCGTGAACGCGATGCCGATCAACGCTCCGCCACAGCGTCGCCCCCGCTCGCGCCATTGCGGCGCAGCCGGGTTGGGCACGAAACTCGTGAACCATTCGATGAGCGCGGTGCGGGTCATAGCGGGGCTTGCTGGTCAGTATGTCGGCCAGATTACCGACGCGCGCCGAATATCAACAATTGATATTTCTGTGCGTACATATAATTCATCCTGTATGCATGTTTGGATTCGCCACGCACATTTTTCTCGGCAATTCGGAATCGATTGGTCTAGAATGACGACATGAAATCCGATACCCGTTCTGGCCCCGGCCGTCCACGCGAATTCGACGAGCAGGAAGCCGTGCAGAACGCGCTAGAGGTGTTCCGCGCGCGCGGCTATGCGGCAACGTCGCTGCCCGACCTGATCGAGGGTACGCAGCTCTCGCGCGGCAGCCTCTACAAGGCGTTCGGCGACAAGCACCAGCTCTTTCTCGCGGCGCTCGACTTCTATACCGAGCGCGGTATCGTACGGCTTACGCGCAATCTGCGGCACGCGTCGGCGCGCACCGCGCTGCGCGAGGCGCTGCGTCACTACGTGCGCCTTTCCGTCGGCCTCGAAGGGCTTGCGGGCTGCCCGGTGACAGCCGCCGCCACCGAATGCCTGCCCTTCGATGCCGAAGTGAAAGCCCGCGTCACGGACATGTTCGCGCGCATGCAGGCGCTGCTCGCCGGCGCGATCCGGCGAGGCCAGGCAGCGGGCGAACTGGCCGCCGACCAGAATGCCGACGATCTCGCGCGCTTCCTGCTCTGCACGATCGAAGGTATGCGCGTGCTGGGCAAGACTGACGCCGGCGGGCACGCGATCGATGCAATTGCTGAAATCGCGCTGAGCGCCATCCGCTAGTTTTTTTGGCTAATTAGGAACCGATTAGTTCCATATGGAGGCTGCATGACGAATCTTTCGACTATCGAAATGCCGTCCACGCGAGCGGGCGCACGCACCTGGTGGGCGTTGACCGTGCTGCTGATGGGCACGCTGTTGCCGCCGCTCGACTTCTTTATCGTCAACGTCGCGCTGCCGTCGATGCAGGCCGACCTGCATGCCAGCCCCGCTATCGCGCAACTGGTGATTTCGGCCTATGCAGCGACCTACGCGATCTTTCTCATTACGGGCGGCCGGCTCGGCGACCTGTACGGACGGCGGCGCATCTTTCTCGTGGGCATCCTCGCGTTTGCGGCGGCTTCGGCCGTGTGCGGGTTCGCCAGTTCGCCCGCAGCGCTGGTGACGGGACGCATCCTTCAGGGCGGCGCCGCAGCCGTCATGGCACCCCAGGCGCTTGCGTCGATCCATGCGCTCTTTCCGGCGCATCAGAAGGGGCTTGCACTCAGCCTCTTTGGCGCGGCTTACGGGATCGCCGCGGTCGCCGGCCAGGCGCTCGGCGGCGTGCTCGTCTCGGCCAACGTATTCGGACTCGGCTGGCGCAGCATCTTCCTCATCAACCTGCCCGTCGTGATGGCGGCCGCGCCAGCGGCGTACTGGCTCGTGCGTGAAAGCCGCTCGGACCACCCCGCGAAGCTCGATCCCGGCGGCATGGTCCTGCTCGGCATCGCGCTGGCTGCGCTCGTCGTGCCGCTGATCGAAGGCCGCGAGCGCGGCTGGCCGGTCTGGACGTGGGCGTTGCTCATTGGCGCCGCGCCACTGTTCGCGATCTTCTGGCGCTACGAGGCGCGCGTCGCGAACGCCGGGCGCGACGCGCTCGTGCCGCCCGTCATCTTCGCCGCGCCCGGCCTCGTGCGCGGGCTCGTTGCCACGCTCTTCTTCTATTCGCTCGCACCGTTCTTCATGATGTTCGCGATTTACGTCCAGCGTGCGCTCGGGCTCGCGCCACTCGAAGTCGGATTGCGCATTCTGCCCCTGGGCGTCGGCTTTCTGGTCGGGCCGCTGCTCAATCCACTTATCGTGCGCCAGTTCGGGCATCGTGCGGCGGCGGCCGGTATGGCAATCGAGGGGTGCGGATTACTTTGGACTGCCATGCTTGTTCACGATGCTCAACTCCACGCACTCAACGCATCGCTCTTTCTGATCGGCTTCGGCCAGGGCGTGGCGCTGCCCGCGCTCGTCAGGCGCAATGTCGAATGTGTCGATCGACGCTGGTCCGGTCTTGCCGCTGGGCTCGTCAGCTCGGTTTTGCAGGTCAGTGCCGCGCTCGCCGTGGCGCTGCTCGGTGGCCTGTTTTTCGCACTTGCCGGGCCGGATGCGAGCAGCGCGCAGGTGGCTCGCGCGTTCGCAATAACCGTTGCGATTATCGGCATTCTGCTTTTCGTTGCAGCGTTGCTCGCCAGCGGGCGCAATAATCACGTGCCGCAATTGCGCAATCAGCTCGTATAAGAATAAGTGCGCCCGACGCGCTGCATGAAACGATGGCCATGCGTCGGGCCGATCGAACTCGTCAACGAATACGGCCAGCACGCGCGCGGTGTGCGTGAAGGTAAGCGGTCGAGTCGCCCTGCTCGATGTGCCCGATGTAGACGGCCTGATCGTAGAACCGTTTGCTTTTTGAGTTAACAAACCCATGCGTCCGCGTCCGGATAGGTAACCGGTTCCCACAAACGGTTACCTGAGCGCGCGCATCAGTCGAACGTTGGCGAGGTCAGTTGATAGCCGTAGCGGCTGATGGTATCGATGCGCACTTCGATGCCTTCGCGCGCGAGCTTGCGCCGCTGACGCGAGACGACGAGGTTGACGGTTGAAGCGTCGATGTCCTCTTTCTCGGGCCACGCGTAGCGAATCATCTGGTCGCGCGGCGCGCGATAGCGTGTGCATACGCTCGTGCATTTCCATGAACGAGAACTGTAGCGAAAGCACGCGTCGGCGCCCGCGCGCAGCACCTTCGAGGTCCCAGCGCAAGACCGGTGGGCATCGCGCGGATATCCTCGGCGAGCCGGCGCCCGTCCGGTGCGAACAGGCCGTAGAAGTTGTCGCGCTGGTCGGGGCGTCGGAAGCGCGCGTCGATGGCGCCGGCAAGGCTCGCGTCGCTGCGCGAATCGAAGTACCGCAGTTGCCAGCGCAGGCGGCTGTCGGTCTCGCGCATCATGGCGCGCGTCACTGAGTATTCGATGATGCCGAGCAGCGCCATGAACGCGAGCGAGAAGATCGCTGCGGAAACGGTGAACCAGCGGAACGTGGTCCTCTGCCAGTGGTCGGGCCAATGACCCGCACGTCCGGCACCGCCCGCGACGACGCCGGAACGAACAGGCCAGGCCCGAGCGCCCGCCAGGCAGGTTCATCGCGCGCCTCGCACACAGGGCCCGGCGTCGCGCAACGCCTGCAGTTGCGCGGTCGTGCATCGCCTGCAGTTGCGCGGTCGTGCATCGCGCGCACGGTGCTTTCTCGCTGACTGACGCGGCTACCCGACCATGGGCAATGAATGGTCGGCTCGATGACTCACTGGCGAACCCACGATCGCGGATGCGGCCGCCGCACCGCATCTGACTCAGCAGGCATGTCACAGCTACCCGTTCGTCAAACCGGCCCACGAGGTCACGCATGCCGGTCTGATACCGGAAATCACGGAACTCGAGGCGGTGGGTGACGACCCGAACTCGGACGATGACACCCGCCGATATCGAAGCCGCCCAGCAGCGTCTCGCCGACCGGTACCGCAGCGATTGCCTGCGGCGGCACACCGCGGCCGCGGTTACCTTTCCCGCGTATTCACACTGAGATCCGGCAGGCGCTCGGTGGGCCGTAGGTTACCGATAAATCTTGTGCAGTGCACCTTGTCCGGTTGGCGCCTGACTTTCCTTGATTGCTTTGGGTCGCGGCCCACGTGGACCTTCGGTGACTCCCATGTTTGGTGACCTGAGGTGGGTAACCGGAAATGGGAGGAACGGTTCGTCCACAAGTGCGCATCTCAGGATCGCTGGTTCCCCTGACCTGGTTCAGCGGGTGTCCAAGGCTGGCAGAACGCTTTACGGTTCCGATCGAACTGGTGTCGTAGTCATTCAGCCGGCCCCCATAGGCAGTTACCTTTGGACGAAGAACAGCACCATAGACGTAGACCATCCGGGTGTTTTTCTCGGTAAATCAATGATTTGATTCGATCTCTAAAAGTTTATTCTCAAGAAAAGGGGGCTTAGCTAATGCTCCAGGGTGCCCGCAAAGCGTTGGTAGACGGGCTAGGTAACCCGGAATGGGGTTACGGAGGTTGGTGACCACTTACATGCGATTAGGTCCCCGGTTTTGGGAGACGTCTTTCTCATCGAACGCGTGTTTCAGTGTTTACCTTTTACGCTTTAACAACTTTAGTAAACCTTTAGACGGCTCGAACCCTTACCAGGCAAGGCTTTGCGGCCGATTTGGTGGCGCGTTATGGGATTTGTGGTCCCGGGTATGGGAGTTCGGGGTTGTGGATATGGGACTTCGGTACCCGGGCATGGGGTTTAGGGGTTGTGGATATGGGGGGAAGGTCGCCCGCTATGGGAAAAGGAGCGGTTTTGCCTTCAGGTCACTGTTTATGGGAATCAGTGAAGGTCGCTGCTTATGGGATGCGAGGCTTTTCTTGAGGGTGTTCAAGAGGACCCGTCGCTTGAATTCAGGTAACCGTCTTTGGGAATCGGTATGGGTAACCAGATATGGTGGCTTGTCGGGAGAGGAATTCCGGCGTTATCGTGCGCCGGATTGGCTACCCGCATGAATCCTTGGACGCGGAGAAGCTGGCTGGGGCCAGGTAACAGCCTATGGGATCAGGCGTGGGTCACCAGTTATGGGGGCAAGTGCTGATCCGCTGACCTCGAGCGCCGTATTTGGCTCCGCAAGGGTAGCCATTTATGGGAGCCGGTTCAGGTCACCATTTATGGGCGTACTGGGCATGACGACGCTTGGCCGAGCTGCTCCGGGCGACAACCTGGATAGCAATGTGAAAAATCCCATGGACAGCTACCTGTTGAGCCTAAATTCTCGGAGTGAGTACTCACATTTTGCATAAAGGTCACCGGCTATGGGATAGTTTTCAGGACGCGGCGACGCAAAGGTCACCATTTATGGGTCCGTGCGCGGGGCCTGTTCAGAGTGCCCAGGACGGGTTCCCGGTGGCCATCGAGGCAGAGAATCGCCGGCTGTCAATGCTCTTAGCCCTTGAGTGTCGTGCCGCGTCACGATAGCGTCTGTGGCCTTGAGTCACCTGATCGCTTGGTATACAGTTACCAACCGACCAGGTTCCCTTTCATCGTGGGTCATATGGCAAGAAAAAAGGCCGAAGCCGGCGACGCCGACAAGCAAGGTGCACTCGTATTCCAGCAAGGCCAGCCGCCCGATCTGTTCCGCAAGGCCGTTCCGGCGATTCATATCGCACCGAAATCCGGATCGATCAGCCTGCAGCAGCGCAAGATGTTCAGCTCGCTGATCAAGAACGCCATTCGCCAGGATTCCCTCGACCGCGGCCGCTCCTCGTTCGAGATCACGATCTCCGCTCTCTCCCAGGACGTCGATCTGAACAGTAACAACACCGAGTACGTCAAAGAAACGATCAACTCGCTCATCAGCACGGTCGTCAACTGGGACTACCTCACGCAGGACAAACGCAGCATCTGGAAGGCGTCCGGCTTGCTCGCCGGCGCCGAACTCGAGCGATCGGTGTTGCGCTACACCTTCTCCGAACAGATTCGGGGCGAACTGCTCAATCCTGAAATCTACGCGATGATCGATATGCGCATCACGCGTCAGTTCAGAAAGGCGCATTCGCTTGCGCTGTGGGAGAACGTCGTTCGCTACGAGGCCGTGGGTGTGACGGCGCGCTTTCCGCTCGCGACGCTGCGTGACCTGATCCTTGGGCAGGATACTTCGGCGCAATCGTACAAGCTCTACAAGCAGTTCAAGAGCCGTGTGCTGGTGCCCTGCATCAAGGAAGTCAATGAGATTTCGGATCACAATTTCGAGCTCATCGAGCACAAGGTGGGACGCTCGGTCGTCGCCCTGCAGTTCCGCGTGACCCGCAAGCCGGAGACCGATCCGTCCCAGGAGCTGCGTGCAAACGAAACGCTGCTGATTGGCGAAATGTCGAAGTTCAGCATCCCGGTTTCCGAGGCGCGGCGCCTGCTCAAGCAGTACGGCGAGGACAAGATTCGCACGGCGGTGGCCTATACCGCGGCGCGGGTGGCGCAGAAAAATTCGGCGCCGCTCGCCAACGTTGCGGCGTATTTCCGCAAGGCGCTGACCGAGGGCTACGAGTTGCCCGGTGCGAATGCCGCCGCGCCCGCCACCGACGCTGGCCGCGCGCGCGAAAGTCAGGATCAGGTGAAGGACCGCTATATCGCTGCGAAGATCAATGAGGCGCGCGCCTACTTCAATGAACTTGAATACGACGACCAGACTGCGCTGATCAAGCGCTACAACGAGACGGTCGGTATGGACAAGCTCAAGGTGTCGACGGCGAAGGTGCCGAGCAAGATGGCATCGACGAACTTCTTCCGTTGGGTGGTTCTGGACACCTGGGGCCAACCGACTGCTGCGGATCTGCTTGAATTCCTGCTGAGCGGACAACAGGCGCCGGCCGGGGGCGAAGGCCTGCAGGCGGCGGAAATCGATCTCGCGCTGAAAGCTCGGGACGAGTGAAGGCGATGGATCTAACGGGACGGTGGCTTCGGCCGCCGTTTTTTTGTGCGATTCGCTGTGAGTACATGCGGATAGTGCGCAAGGAAATTAGCTAAATATAACGACGTAGAATTCGTAGCTAAATATATATTTCGAAGCTCTTAGATCGACCGCTTTTTTGGTGACGAGTCAGGCTTCGACTGTTTGAGTGCCTCGGAGTGATGTTTGTGCTCTGTCTCGGCGTACGCGGATGCCGATGGCGCTTGGTTGCTTCGTGTTGTTCGCGTTGATCTCCACGTGGAGAGTCGCTGCTTTAAACGATCAAGAATGTGTGGATGCGGCGGCGAGATACACGCAATGGATGGAACTCGCTTACCGTCACGACCCATCCTTTCATCCGGGGTAGTACCTGCTCACGCGTCATCATTCTCCCGAATGCTGATTGAGGACTCTCCACGTGGAGAATCGCTCAGAACACTTGCTGGCCGGATCGCTTCTGGACATCGCACTCACAGTACTGCGCTAATCGAGGTCAAGTCGATCACTCTCCACGTGGAGAATTGCTCGGTGCTCCTCGCCTCCCTCCGCGAAGATACCTATCGAGCACTCTCGCGCAACTTGAACTTTCCTCCCGCGTCACAAACGTAATGCACGGCTGTGCAAAGATCCAGTGTCTAATCGACCTGCGAGCAGACGACCTCCCCAACTTCGATGGGCGCATTCTGCGATCTCCACGTGGAGATCAGCGCCCGTCACTGTTGAAACATCGCGATCCCGTCAATCCACCCCGCCCACCAGCCCTCTCCATTGCATCCAATTCTTATCCGTTCAGCCAATTGGTTGTGAACTGACAACGTCCGGGGCGGAATTTCTAGAATTTACTTTAAGTTGCCAGTAGACTGTCGAATGACTTGCTGGAGTCTCCACGTGGAGAGTGCACCTGGGAGACTCGCCCGCTGTTGAACAATTGCATGGAGAAACGAATGGGTCTCGTGATAGCCGTAGCGAACCAAAAAGGTGGGGTTGGCAAAACCACTACCAGCATGAATCTGGCTGGGGCATTTCAGGCTGAAGGCTATAAGGTCTATGTCGCCGATGCCGACGGTCAGCAATCTTGCATGAGTTGGTGTGCAGCGGCCGGTCCCGAAACGCCTCTACCGTTCCGCGTCGGCAGCATTCACAAGCTGGAGAAGATGATTGGGCCGGAAATCGCCGCACTGGCGAACGACTACGACGTCGTTATCGTCGACTGTCCGCCTAATATCAACGACCTGACTACCGCGCGAGTGCTTGCCGTAGCCGACGCAACTGTCATTCCGACGGACGCATCACCGATCGACATCTGGAGCAGCGAAGGGATGATGGAGTTGGTCGAGCGAACCCGCGTGGCCAATCCGGCCGGAAAATTCGCAATTTTGTTGAATAAATCTAATTCGAAGACGCTGCTGCATACGCAGATGAGCGCCATCCTCGCTGAGAGCAACGTCCGCGTATTTTCGGCAACCATCAAGCAGCGTGAGCTCTACCGTCAGGCGGCAGCGCTTGGCCGCACCGTCTTCGATGTGCGCGGCGTGCGCGGGGCGAAAGTCGCGAAGGATGAGATCAGCGCTGTCTACAACGAGATCATTGCGCTGGTTCAGGAAGAAGAAGAGGAGGAGGTCGTCAATGGCCGCTAAGCTGAATTTCACCAGCAAGGTCCGCGCAGGCATGGCCGCCGAGCGTGTTTCGGCTGGCGAGCGTCTCGCGGAAGCCGATGTCGTCAATATCGCGCAGCGCGACGCGGGTGTACCCAACGCCGTGGACACGCCCGCCGCTCCGCCTGCCGAAGTCGTCGAGGCACCGCTTTCGCTGCATGCGGTCCGCAAGATTTCGGTCGAAGATGTCGTCTCCAATCCCTACAATCCGCGCGCGTTCTACAGCGCCGAGACGATCGACGAGCTGGCAGAAAGCTTTGCGACGCAAGGGCAGATCACGCCGATCCTGGTCACCAGACTCGCGGCGTTTCCCGGTCAATATGTGATCGTCGACGGCGAGCGCCGTATTCGTGCTGCGCGTTCGCGCGGCGACAAGTTCATCGACGCCGATGTCCGCGAGGGCCTCGACAACCAGAACCTATACCTGCGCGCCTATCACGCCAACAAGGAGCGCGAGGAGCAGACGGTATTCGACGACGCGCTCGCGTGGAAGAAGCTGCTCGACGATCGCGTCTACGTCGACCAGATCGAGTTGGGGGTAGCGGTAGGCGAAGATCCGAAGCACATCAGCAAGGTGATCGCACTCACGTCGCTGCCGCCTTATCTGCTGCAGAGAATGGCGCAGCATCGCAAGGACGTCGGACTCGGACACGCCTACAACATCAAGCTGATCTTCGACCGGGCGGGCGCAACCGTTGCCGAGCATTGGCTTGCGCAGGTGGTCGAAGGGAAGGCGAGCGTGCGCAAGCTCGAGGCGGCGGCCTCGGCTGAAGCGGGTGCGCGCAGCGTCGGGCCGCGTCGTACGCATTACCAGTCCCGCGTCCAGTTCAATCGACCGGACGGCGTCGCGCTGGGCGAACTGAAGCTGTTCGGCGACGGGCGTGCGGAGCTAAGCCTGAAGGGCATCGCGCCTTCCGATCAGCAACGTCTTGCCGAGCGCGTGAAGGCAGTCATCGAGCAGTGGGCTTTGGAAATGGATACGACCGGGGCGACCTGAGCGTCGCGAATAGCGGCTAACGGTGGCAGGGGAGGGCGTCGTCGGGCGCCCTTTTTCGTTGTCGAGGCGACGCGGGCTATACGCCAGTCACCACCGGGGTCGAATCCGTGAAACAGGCGCGAAAAAATGCTGGATCAGGCTTACTTATTTAAAATCAAAGCGTTAGGCAAGGTTTTCTAGAATGTTTCACGAAACTTGTTAGCTTGGATCGGGCTAAATCACGTTTTTTGCGTCGCTCGCACGAAGATACCCGCTGCAAGCAAAAAACGTAGCAAATATCACGTAATTTGTAGTGCATTACAATCAACAAGATTGTGAGCAATTGACAAGGCTCGCCGCTCAGGTCATTCTACAGAGATGAAATGCCGCCTTTTCACGATTGCGCTGATTATTAGCACCATTCAACGAATGGTGGGTTAGCGTACGTCTGGCAGCAGTGACAACAACAACCCGCCCCACGAGGCGGGTTTTTTGTTTCCGCCTCCTGGCCAAAACGAAAGTGAAGACAGGAGCCGTCATGCAGGTGCATCAAAGCCGCCCCACCGCCGAAGCCACTGAAGTCGTCAAAGCTACGGATTCCGCAGAGTCTCGACGCGACGAAAACGACTATCTCCGCAAGATTCTCACGGCGCGTGTCTACGACGCCGCCCGCGAAACCGAACTCGAGCGCGCTCCGAACCTCTCGGCGCGTCTGCGCAACGCCGTGTTCCTCAAGCGCGAGGACAACCAGCCGGTGTTCTCCTTCAAGCTGCGCGGCGCCTACAACAAGATGGCGCATCTCTCGCCCGCGCAGCTCGAGCGCGGCGTGATCACCGCCTCGGCGGGCAATCACGCGCAGGGCGTGGCGCTCTCGGCGGCGAAGCTCGGCGTGAAGGCCGTGATCTGCGTGCCGGTGACCACGCCGCAGGTGAAGGTCGATGCCGTGCGCGCCCACGGCGGCGCCACCGTCGAGGTCGTGCAGGCCGGCGAGTCGTACAGCGATGCCTACGCCCACGCCGTGCGCCTGCAGGAAGAACGCGGCCTGACCTTCGTGCATCCGTTCGACGATCCCCACGTGATCGCCGGCCAGGGCACCGTGGCCATGGAGGTGCTGAGCCAGCATCAGGCCCCGATTCACGCGATCTTCGTGCCGATCGGCGGCGGCGGGCTGGCTGCGGGCGTGGCGGCGTACGTAAAAGCCGTGCGCCCCGAGATCAGGGTGATCGGCGTGCAGACCGACGATTCCTGCGCGATGGCGCAGTCGATCAAGGCGGGCAAGCGCGTGGAACTCACCGAAGTCGGGCTGTTCTCCGACGGCACGGCCGTCAAGCTCGTGGGCGAGGAAACCTTCCGCCTGTGCCACCAGTATCTCGACGAAGTGCTCACGGTCGATACGGATGCCCTTTGCGCTGCGATCAAGGACGTCTTCCAGGACACGCGCAGCGTGCTCGAACCCGCAGGCGCACTGGCCGTGGCGGGCGCGAAGCAGTACGCGGAGCGCGAGGGCATCGAGGGGCAGACGCTGGTGGCGATCACCTCGGGCGCGAACATGAACTTCGACCGCATGCGCTTCGTGGCCGAGCGTGCCGAGGTGGGCGAGGCGCGCGAAGCGGTGTTCGCGGTGACGATCCCCGAGGAGCGCGGCAGCTTCAGGCGCTTCTGCGAGCTGGTCGGTACGCGCAGCGTGACCGAGTTCAACTACCGCATCGACGACGCCGAGCGCGCGCACATCTTCGTGGGCGTGCAGATCCGCAACCGCGGCGAGTCGCAGCAGATCGCGAAGACCTTCGTCGATCACGGCTTTCCGAGCGTCGATCTCACGGGCGACGAACTGTCGAAGCAGCACATCCGCTACATGGTGGGCGGACGCTCGCCGCTCGCGCACGACGAACGCCTGTTCCGCTTCGAGTTTCCGGAGCGCCCGGGTGCGCTCATGCGTTTCCTTTCGTCGATGGCGCCGAACTGGAACATCAGTCTGTTCCACTACCGCAACCAGGGCGCCGACTACAGCTCGATTCTGGTGGGCATCCAGGTGCCCGCCGCTGAAGACGCCGAGTTCCGCCGCTTCCTCGCCACGCTCGGTTATCCGCACTGGGAAGAGACGCAAAACCCGGCGTATCGGTTGTTCCTGCAATGAAAATAGTCAGTCGTCCCACCAATCGGGACGTCTGCATCCGAAGCGCATAAAGCGTCGAAAGAGTGCAGGAAAACACCAGGCCCCGCGGCAGAGCGCGTCAGTATACTGGGCCACTGCTGCCGGGCGTGGTCGCCTCGGGAAGATTGGGCGCCGTGCGTCGGACTCACCTGGAGGAAGACAAACATGTTGCGCATCGCTCTTGGCTGTCTGATGGCTCTTTCCACGATCGTCGCCGGCGCGCTGCCCGGCGTGGCGCACGCGGATGCGGCGCATCCCGTCGTCGCGCTGCTGCCCGGCGTCACCGATCCCTTCTACTTCACGATGCATCGCGGCGCCGAGCGCGCGGCGAAGGAAGAAAACATCCAGTTGCTGTTCCAGGTTCCGAAGGCCTGGAACACCACGGAGCAGGTGCCAATCCTCAAGGCGTTCATCGCCAAGCATCCCGACGTGCTGCTCGTCTCGCCCGTCGATAAGCAACAGCTCATCGGCCCGCTCAAGGAAGCCGCCGACGCCGGCATCAAGGTCATCACCGTCGACACCTATATCGGCGACGGCCATTATCAAAGCGGCAAGGGCGACGCCGACTTCCCGCTCTCCTATGTGGCTTCCGACAACCTGGAAGGCGGCCACGTGGCGGCGCGCTCGCTCGCCAAAGCGATCGGCGACAAGGGCACCGTCTATTGCGAGAACAACAAGCCGGGCATTTCCAGCACCGACGCGCGCGCGCAAGGTTTCATGGAAGAGATGAAGAAGCACCCCAACATCAAGGTGCTCGAGACGCAGTACAACGAGGACGACGCCAATCGCGCCGCCTCGCACGTGGCGGCGGTACTCGCGCGCAATCCCGACCTTGCGGGCGTATTCGGCGCCAACACGTTTTCGGGCGCAGGCGCGGCGCAAGGCGTGAAGAACGCGGGCAAGCAGGGCGTGGTGAAGGTCGTCGTGTTCGACGCCGTGCCGGGCATCGACGAGCAGATCAGAAGCGGCCTCGTCGATATCGCCATCGCGCAGCTCCCCGACGAGATGGGCTATGACGCCGTGAAGTTCGCCGCCGACACCATCCACGGCAAGAAGATTCCCACCTACAAGGGCACGGGCTTCGTGGTGCTGGACAAGTCGAATATCGACAAGCCGGAGATGAAGCAGTACATCTACTCGAACTAAGCCGCGCGAACAGAGCCACATGAACGACAAACGACTCGACAGGCTCGCGCTCGTCAGCAAGGTCTGGCCGTGGCTCTTTCTCGGCACGCTGCTCGTCTTCTTCGAGGCGTGGGCGCGCATCTCGGCGCACCGGTCGTTCGTGTTCAACGCGTACAACATGCAGTCGATCGGCCTTGCCGCGAGCGCGCCGTTGTTGCTGGCCATCGGTCAGACCTTCGTGATCATCACCGCGGGCATCGATCTTTCGGTGGGCTTCGTGATGGGGCTCGCGGCGGTGTGCGTCGCACAGTTCACGATTCCCGGCGGCGCATCGCCGTGGATCCTGTTGATGTCGATACCACTCACGGTGCTCGTATGCCTGATTCCGGGCTTCGTGAACGGCGTGTTGATCGCGCGCCTGGGCGTGCCCGCTTTCATCGGCACGCTCGGCATGTATGGGGTCGCGCGCGGCGTGGGCTTTCTCGCTGCGGGCAGCGGCATGACCGTCTCCGTGAACAATCCTGGGCTCGCGTGGCTCGGCAGCGGCTGGACGCCCGTGATCCTCACGGCCGTGCTGCTCGTCATCATGCACTTCGTGCTCTCGCAAACGCGCTTCGGTCAGTACACCTACGCGGTAGGCGGCAATCCGCAGTCGGCGGTGCGCGCGGGCATCAACGTACGTCGTCATCTGTTCGCGATCTATCTGATTGCGGCGGCCTTCGCGGCGGTGGGCGGCATCGTCTACACAGCGCGCTTCGCTGCGGGCGCGGCCAATGCGGGTGAGCCCATGCTGCTCGATTCGATCGCGGCGGTCGTGATCGGCGGCGCGAGTCTCTTTGGCGGGACCGGCAACGTCATCGGCACGCTGATCGGCGCGCTCATCATCGCCGTGATCGAATTCGGGCTCGTGTTCATCGACGTCAACGCGTTCTGGCAATTCATCGTGGTCGGCATCGTCATCATTCTTTCGGTGCTGATCGACCAGTACAAGGATCGGCTCGGAGGCGCGCAATGAGCGATGAGAGCGCCACGCCGATTCTGGAGGCGCGTGATGTCTCGATCCGCTTTGGTGGCGTGGAGGCGCTCAAGCGCGTGTCGTTGCGGCTGATGCCCGGCGAAGTGCTTGCGCTCGCGGGCGACAACGGCGCGGGCAAGTCCACCCTCATCAAGATTCTCTCTGGCGTGTATCGCGCCGATGCGGGCGATCTGCATTTCGAAGGGCGGCCGCTCCAGCTGCGCGATCCGCAGGATGCGCGCTCGCAGGGCATCGAAACCATCTATCAGGATCTCGCGCTCGCCGACAATCTCGACGTGGGCAGCAACATCTTCCTCGGCCGCGAACCCGTGCGACGGCTACTCGGCTTCCAGGTGATCGACCGGCCGCACATGGCGCGGGTGGCGCGCGAAGTGCTCGAGCGGCTCGATATCGTGATTCCGCCGCGCAAGCTCACGGGCCCCGTGAAAATGCTCTCGGGCGGCCAGCGCCAGGCCATTGCGATAGGCCGCGCGATTTACTGGAACGCGCGCGTGCTCATCATGGACGAGCCGACCGCGGCGCTCGGCGTGCCCGAGCAACGCAAGGTGATGGAGTTGATCCGCGGACTCAAGGCGCAGGGCGTGGCCGTGATTCTCATCTCGCACAACCTGCACGATATTTTCGCGGTGGCGGAGCGCATCGTCGTGCTGCGGCGCGGCGAAGTGGCGGGCGAGCGGCGCGTCTCGGAAACCGACGGCGACGAAATCGTGCGGCTGATGGTCGGCGACACGTATTCGAACGGCGCGCACTGAAACCTCGCGTGGTGCGTTCGCCTGCGCGGTGCGAGCATTCGATGGACAATGTCGGCTCGAACCCTCACCGCATTCCTGCTTCCACCATGAACTACCTCGATCCCGCCGAAATCACGAGCTGGCACGCCCACGTCTATTTCGACGCTGCGACGCGCGACGCCGCATGGACCTTGCGCGAGGCGATCGATGCCCGCTTCGGCGAGGTCGTGCAGATCGGCCGCTTTCACGAGCGCCCGGTCGGGCCGCATCCGATGTGGTCGTATCAGCTCGCCATTACGCGAGAGCATTTCACGACGGTCGTCGAATGGCTCACGCTCAATCACGGCGCACTCGACGTGTTCGTGCATCCGAACACCACCGATGCCCTGCGCGATCATCGCGACGCCGCCGTGTGGATCGGCCATTCGCACAGGCTCAATCTCGGCGCGCTCGGCGGCTGATCGCTCTGCGGATTGCGCCGGCCCGTGGCCTGCGGCACGGCGCAATCATCGATACGCCCGCGGGCCTCAGTGCCCGAACGACTCCGTCTTTGCCGCCGACGATCCGCTCATCTGCGGCCGCGCGGCCTGCTTGATGAGCAGTGCGGCGCCGGCAATCAGACCGGCGACGGCAACCGTCGCGAAGATGCCCGCAAACGTGAAGTGCCGGCGCGCGAGTTCGGCCACGAGGAACGAGCCCGCAATGCCGCCGAAGCGCCCGATGCCGAGCATCCAGGCCACGCCGGTGCCGCGCCCCTGGGTGGGATAGAACGCGGCGGCGAGCGCGGGCATCGACGATTGCGCCGTGTTCATCAGCACGCCGGCCACGAACACCACGAGCACGAGCAGGGCCACGTTGCCCGCTGCCTGGCCGATGAGCCACACCGAAAGCGCGGTGAGCACGTAGCACGCGGCGATGATGCGGTTCGCGTTGAAGCGGTCCATCAGCATGCCGCTCAGCACCGCGCCCACGCCGCCGAGCGGGAAGAGTGCCGAAATCAGCGTGGCGCTCGAGGCCGTGAGGCCGGAGTCTTTGAGCAGGAGCGGCATCCAGTTGATCGACGCGTAGAAGATCACGAGCCCCATGAAATACGCGACCCACAGCATCACCGAGCCGACGAGGTACATCGGCGAAAGCACCACGCCGAGGCCCTTGCTTTGCGTCTGCGGCGCGTGCTCCGTCATCGTGAACACCTGCGCCTTGGCGGCATCGGGCGAGATGCGGGCGAGCGCGGCGCGAATACGCTCGACGGGCCGCTGGTTCGCCACCATGTAGCGCACCGATTCCGGCATGCGCAGGAAGAGCGGCACGGCGAGCACGAGCGGCGTCACGCCGCCAAGCATGAGCACGCTGCGCCAGCCGAAATGCGGAATCATCCACGCCGCGAGAAAGCCGCCGCAGGCCGCGCCGAGCGGAAAGCCGCAGAACATCAGATTGATTACGGTGGCGCGGTTCCGGTCGGGGCAGAACTCGCCCATCATCGTGACCGCGTTCGGCATGGCGGCGCCGAGACCCACGCCCGTAATGAAGCGCAGCCACGTGAGTTCGCCGATGCTGGTGGAGAACGCCGAAGCGAGGCAGGTCACGCCGAACAGCAACACCGAGCCGACCAGCATGGCGCGGCGCCCGAGGCGATCGGAAAGCGGTCCGGACACGAGTGCGCCGCAAGCAAGGCCGAAGAGCGCCGCACTCAGCACGGGCGCGAGCGCGGGTTTGGGGATGCCCCATTCGCCGAGCAGCGAAGGCGCGATGAAGCCGATCGCGGCAGTGTCGAAACCGTCGAGCAGGACGATGACGAAGCACATCGCGAAGATGAACCACTGGAACGGCGAGAACGGATGTTCGTTGATGAAGGTCTGGACGTCGACGGCACGCGGCTGGTCCATGGTCTTGTCTCCTGTCGACCGAGGTTGTCGTTGTATCGGCCCGCCGTGGCGAGCCGCTTTTTCTGGTTTGCCTTACAACCCGGAATAGTAACCGCAGCGCGGCGTTTGCTGGAGATCATTATGGGGCGTGGCAGGCGGCCGTCTGCTAGCCTGAAAGCAGCACGGCGAGCACTCGCGTGCCGCAAGCGTGTCGCGTTGCGCGACAAGGAGTGCCAGATGAAGCTTTTCTTCGCCCACGCGGCCATGCTGTGCCTCATGGCAAGCGCGATGCTGGCAGGCGCGCCCAGCCAGGTTTTTGGCCAGCTCGCGCCGAACGACGACCTGCGTACGCCGCAAAACAGCCTCGCGCTCATGCCGGGCGCCCAGCCCGGCAGCGAATACCCGACCCACGGCAATCGCCAGGCCGGCGAGATGCCGGTCGGTCCCACCGATCCGCGCGGGCAACTCGCGAACGGCCACCCGAACAACGCCGAGGCGGGCGGCTACGGCGCGCCGTTGGCGGGCGTGCGCTCGGGTGGGCAGAGCGGCGCCGGCATGTGAGCGACCGACCGCTTCAGATCCACTCGGGTTGCCAGGCAAGCTGGGCTTCGAGTGTTTCGCCGGGCGCGAGCACGGTGCCGCCCACGTCGATGCGCTGCACGGTGCCTTCGTGACGCAGATTGAGCCAGTCCGTCGTGTTGCTGACAGGTTCGGCGCAGAAGTAGGGCAGGCCGGGTGGACAGAAGACCACGAAGAAGTCGAGTGGCGTGCTCGCGCGCAGCGCGAGGCGACGGCCTTCGTGCGGCCATTCGATGACCGCCTCGCGGCGCCAGCCGGAGAAGTTGTTGTCGAGGTCGAAGTCGTCGACGATCAGGCCGGCCTGCAGGGCGTCGACGGCTGGGTGCGCGCTGAGCGAGACCGGCAGCACTTCCGTGTCGATCTCCCACATGGCGCGCACGCGCGCGGCGATACGCGTGCCGGGCGAGCGCGGATAGTACGGGTGATGGCCCAGGCCGAACGGCATGGGCCGCGCGGCCAGGTTGCGTGCCCACAGGCGCACGGTGAGGCCGCTGGCGTCGAGCGTGAGGTGCTGGCGCGCCTCGTAGCGAAACGGCCAACCGGTGCCGACGTGAGAACTGGCCTTGCGCGATCCGTGGGGTCCGTGCGCTTCATGTGACTCGTTCGGCTCGTGCAGGAAGTGCAGCGTGAGCGTATCAGCCGTTTGCGCCTCGACCGTCCAGGGGCGCCGCCATGCGTGGCCATGCAGCGCGTGGCGCAGTGCGCCGGTGCCGCTCGGCAAGTCGATCATCTCGCCTTCGAAGCGGAATCGCCCGTCGCGGATGCGGTTGCAGTACGGCATCAGCGGAAAGCTCGCCATGCCTAGCGGATCGCGCGCGTCGATGGCGGCGCGCGTGGCGGGACGCAGCCAGTGCGACGCAGGGGTGTGGCCGGCCGCGTCGTAGAACGCCGCGATCGAGCCGCCGACGTGCGGCGCGACGAGCGCGCGCGCGTCGCCATGGGCCAGCGTGACGAGTTGGCCGTCGTCGAGCGCGGCGGCGTCGAAGGCGATCTCCGGGGGCGACGAGGGTGTCGGTCGGGCAGTCAAATGAGCGTTCTCCAAGTGCATCGTTTTATTACTAATAAAAGATAATATAGGCGCTGAAATCGCTGATGATGCCGCCAAAAAATGGTGACATGCTCCAATTGATGGCCAAAATTATTAGTGCTACGCTTCGGGCCAACAGCGCGGCCCCGAGCGCGCGCCGCCGCGCCGCGCAGCCCTCCCGCAGTCCCCCTCAGATCCGATGAAAAAATCGACGCAACGCCGCCCGACCATGACCGACATCGCGAAGGCCGCCGGCGTATCGCAATCGACGGTTTCCCTCGTGCTCAACGGCGCGGTCGGCGCCAAGCTTTCCGAAGCGACGCGCCTGAAGGTGCACGAGGTCGCGCAATCGCTTGGCTACCAGTTGCCGATCCGCGCGGTGCAGACGCCCGCCCCCGCAGGCGAGCGCAACCTCATCGTCTATCTCGCCGACGAAGTCTCGACGAGTCCGCATCCGGTCGTGAGCATCGACGGCGCGCGCGACGCCGCCTGGAACAACGGCTGTCTGCTCGCGGTGTTCTCGACGCATGGCAACGCACAGATGGAGCAGCAGGTGCTGCAAACGCTCGCCATGCCCAACGTGCTCGGCGTGATCTACGCGACCGTGTACACGCGCAAGGTCACGGTGCCGCCCGCGCTGCTGAAGGTGCCGGCCGTGCTGCTCAACTGCTACGCGTCCGATCACGCGCTCTCTTCGGTCGTGCCGGCCGAAGTGGCGGGCGGCCATACGGCCACCGAATATCTGATCGAAGCGGGGCACCGGCGCATCGGCTTCATCAATGGCGAAACCTGGCAGGACGCCGCGAAAGACCGTCTGAAGGGCTATCGCCAGGCGCTCGCGACTGCGGACCTGCTGTTCGACGAACGCCTCGTGCGCGACGGCGACTGGAGTTCGGGCAAGGGTTTCGAACTCACGCTCTCGCTCATGCGCGAGCCGAATCCGCCCACCGCGATTTTCTGCGCCAACGACCTGACGGCGATCGGTGCGATCGAAGCGCTCAAACAACTCGGGCTGCGCGTGCCCGAAGACGTTTCCGTAATGGGCTACGACGACCAGGAAATCGCGCGTCACACCCACCCGCCGCTCACCACCGTCGTGCTGCCCAACTACGAGCTTGGGCGCTGGGCCGTCGAGACGCTGCTGCAGGAAGAGCAGAACCGTAGCGCCGGCGCGCCGGTGCGCCACCGCACCGTGAAGCTCGACGGGCCGCTCATCGAACGGACCTCGGTGTGCGCGCCGGACTCTGCTTCCCCCGTGAATACCCTCATTAATATCTCCGAAAATTGACTGGTAATATTAGTTGAAGCAGTGGCCGTAATAATTCGGTGGGGCGCATCGTGGGTCGTGCGTCGTGCTGGATGAATCAAGAAAGACAACAAGAACCGCGGTGGGGCCGATGGCCAGCACCGCCGATGTCATTCATCGCTTTGCGTGAGACCGGAGCCCGTGCTGCCGCATGCGTTCTGGCCGACACAGGAGACAGCCATGCGTCATCAACGAATCCAGTCCGCCCTCATCGCCGCCGGGTTTTGCTTCGCGAGCGCGTTCGCCGCGAGCGCTCACGCGCAGTCCACTGCCGGCGCGCAGAAAGTCCAGTCGAATTCCAGCGAGAGCTGCACGAATGCCAAACCGGGTGGCAAGAAGCTGAGCGACATGGTGGTGGGGTTCTCTCAGTCGGAGAATGAACAGAACCCGTTCCGGGCGACCGAAACCGCCTCGGTTCGCGCAGCGGCGAAGGAAGCGGGCGTGAAGCGTCTCCTGTATACGAACGCGAACGCCAACCAGGCGAAGCAGGTCGCCGACATCGAAAGCATGATCAACCAGGGCGCCGAGGCGCTCATCATTGCGCCCAACGACTCCACAGGCCTGCAGCCCGCGCTCGCCCAGGCGCGCGCGAAGGGCATCCCCGTCGTGACGATCGACCGGCAGACGGCGGGCACGGTGTGCGACGACTTCATCACGTTCCTCGGCTCCGACTTCTACAAGCAGGGCGAGCGCGCGGCGAAGGCGCTGGCAGACGCCACGGGCGGCAACGCGATCATCGCCGAGATCCAGGGCGGCTACGGCAACACGGTGGAAAGCCAGCGCACGGACGGCTTTGCGAACGGCCTCAAGCCCTATCCCGGCATGAAGATCATTGCGGCGCAAACCGCGAACTGGTCGACGACCGAAGCGCAGAAGGTAATGGAGCAGATCCTGCTCGCGCACCCGGACGTCAACGCCGTCTACACCCATGCCGACACGATGACGGTCGGCGCGATCAAGGCGCTGCGCCAGGGCGGCAAGCTCAACGGCGTGAAGATCGTCTCGATCGACGGCACGAAGGAAATCGTCACGGATATTTCGAACGGCGTTGTCGCTGCTGACGTCGAAACGAACCCTCGCTTCGGTCCGCTCGCCTTCAAGTCGCTGGAAGACTATCTCGCGGGCAAGCCGGTGCCGCAAAAGCAGATCATGGATGACGCGCTGTTCGACCGGAACAACGCGCAGCCGTCGCTCGCGCAGGGCAAGGTCTACTGAGCTGCGTCCGCACGATGACGACGAGCGCCCCCGCCGATCGCACCGGTCGCGCCGGTTCCGCCACGGCCACGCCGCGCGCCGTGCTCGAAACGCACGGCGTTTCGAAGACCTTCGGCGTGGTGCGCGCGCTGCGCGACGTCTCACTCACGCTGCGCGCGGGCGAGGTGCACGGCCTCGTGGGCGAGAACGGCGCGGGCAAGTCCACGCTGATCAAGGTCCTCACCGGCTTTCATCAGCCCGACTCGGGCGCGCTCACGCTCGACGGCGCGGACGTCGCGTTCGACAGTCCGCGCGCCGCGCAGGGCGCGGGCGTGTGCGCCGTGTATCAGGAAATCAACCTGATACCGGAGCGCAGCGTGGCCGACAACATCTTTCTGTGCCATGAACCGAAACGCTTCGGCATCCTGATCGACAGGAAGCGCATGCTCGAGCGCGCCGCCGACATCGTGCAGCGTTACCGGCTCGCGGTCGATCCGGCCGCGCGTCTCGGCTCGCTCGGGCTCGGCGCGCAGCAGATGGTGGCGATTGCGCGCGGCGTTTCGCTGGGCGCGCGCGTGCTGATCCTCGACGAACCGACTTCGGCCCTGAGCGGTGCGGAGGTGGACGTGCTGTTCGAAGTCGTCGATCGCCTGCGCGCCGAGGGCATTGCACTGCTGTTCGTGAGCCACCGGCTTTCCGAATGCTACCGGCTGTGCGATCGCTTTACGGTGATGCGCGACGGCGCAGTGGTCCGCACGGGTACGCCCGCAGAACTGCCGCGCGCGGCATTGATCGCGGCCATGCTGGGCCGCGAGAGCGCGGGCGCGCACGCCTGGGCCGAGCGCTCGGGCAGCGCCGATGCCGACGCCACGCCTGCGCTCGCCGTCGACCATTTGCAGTGGGGCAACCGCGTGCGCGACGTGTCGCTGCGCGTGGCCCGCAAGGAGATCGTCGGGCTGGCCGGACTGCTCGGCTCGGGCCGCACAGAAACATTCAAGACGATCTTCGGCGCGCAAAAGGCCGATGGCGGGGAGGTCGATGTCGCTGGCCGCGCGCTCACGCATGCCAACCCGGCGCGCTCGATCGGCCGCGGGCTCGCCTTCCTGTCCGAAGACCGCCGCGCGGAAGGCATCTTTCCACGTCTCTCGGTGCGCGAGAACATCGTCGCAAGCTTGCTGCCGCGCATTTCTCGCTTCGGCTTCATCTCGCGTGCGAAGGAAGCGCAAGTGGTGCGGGACTCGATCGAGCGGCTCGGCATCAAGACGGCCGGCCCCGGCGCACTCATCACGACGCTCTCGGGCGGCAATCAGCAAAAGGCGCTGATCGCGCGCTGCCTTTCTACGCGCCCAACGGTGCTGCTGCTCGACGATCCCACGCGCGGCATCGACGTCGGCGCGAAAGAGGAGGTGCATCGCGTCGTGCAGGAGCTTGCGCAGGAGGGGCTCGCGGTGGTGGTCACATCCTCGGAGATGGAAGAGCTGCTTGCGCTGACCGACCGCCTCGTCGTGCTCAACGAAGGCGCGACCGAGGGCGGCATGCCGACCGCCGGCGCGCATCCCGACGATGTGCTTGCCGTGCTGGCC
Source organism: Paraburkholderia sp. BR10936 (assembly GCF_040965735.1). NCBI lineage: Bacteria > Pseudomonadati > Pseudomonadota > Betaproteobacteria > Burkholderiales > Burkholderiaceae > Paraburkholderia > Paraburkholderia sp. BR10936. The sequence continues at coordinate 3,241 of NZ_JBFRCM010000013.1, read as the reverse complement.
GGCGCCGGATCCGACGCCAGCGCCGACCACAGCGACGGCACCGCGTGAGCAACCCCGCGCCAATCCCGCCACAATCCACGACAACCGCTCCGATGGCGACCAACCTTGAATCGAACGAGGCAAGCTTGAGCCCCTCGAATCCTTCGAATTCCTCGAGCCGTTCCGTCTCGGCGGCGACCGGCGCCGAGGCGCGCGCGCGGACCTGGCGCGCGGTGCTGCGCGAGCACAGCGTGTACTTCGCACTCGCCGCGCTCGTCGCGTTCAATCTCGCCGTCACGCCCGGCTTCTCGAATCCCTTCGCGGCGCGCAGCCTGCTGTTCGAGGCGGCGCCGATCGTGCTGATCGCGCTGGGCCAGAATCTCGCGATTGCGACGCGCGGCATCGATCTCTCCGTAGGCTCGGTGATGGCGCTCGCCAGCGCGTCAATTGCCGTGTTCCTGCCGTATGGCGTGGGCCCGGCGCTCGTGGGCGCGGTCGCGGTGGGCGCCGTCGTCGGCTTTTGCAACGGGTTCCTCGTCGCGCTGCTGGCCATCGATCCGCTGATCTCGAGCCTCGCCTTGCTGGTCGCCGCGCGCGGGCTTGCGCAGGCGCTGCTGGGTGGCTCGCGCGTGAATCTGCCCGACACACCCGGGTTCGATCTGCTCGGCGCCGCCGCGCTCGGCCCGCTGCCCGTCGTCATGCTGATCGCGCTCGGGCTCGCGGTGGTGGTCGCGTTCGTCGTGCGGCGCACGACCTTCGGGCGCTACGCGATTCTCGTGGGCGCGAGCCGCGGCGCCGCGTTTCTCGCGGGCATTCCGGTGCGGCGCACGCTCTTTCTCGTCTACGCGGTGAGCGGCACGCTTGCCGGACTCGCCGGCGTGTTCGCGTCATCGCGACTTGGCGCGGCGGATCCCAACTATGTGGGTGTGAACTTCGAACTCGATGCGATTGCCGCCTCGGTCATCGGGGGCACGCCGCTTTCGGGCGGACGCATCTCGATCGTCGGCGCGGTGTTCGGTGTGCTGCTGCTCCAGGTGCTCGACGCGAGCTTCATCATGAACAACATCAGCTTCACCTACGCGCAGATCCTCAAGGCGGTGTTCATCGTCGTCGCGCTGTATCTGCAACGCTCGGGAGGCTGACGCGATGCAAAACGCCAAACCAGTGGACGCTCAAACCGCCGCCACGCCGGGCGCCAATCGGCGCGCGCAAGTGATCGCGCTCGTGCAGTCGCGCGGGGCGATCGCGATGCTCGTGGTCGTGGCGCTCGTGGCCGGCATGGTGTTTCCCGACTTCCTGCGCCCCGCGAACCTCGCGGACATCGCGTCGAACGGTGCGTTTCTCGGGCTCGTCGCCGTGGGACAGAGCGTCGTCATCATCCTGGGCGGCTTCGATCTCTCGGTTGGGTCGATGGTCGGACTCGGCACGGTGCTGGCCGCCTATGCCGCGCCCTATGGATGGGGTGCCGCGATGCTCGCGCCCGTGGCAGCGGGTTGCGTCGTCGGTCTGGTGAACGGCGTGCTGATCGCGCGCGCGCGCATGGCGCCGTTCATCGTCACGCTCGCGGCGCTGCTCGGGCTCAAGGGGCTCGCGCTCGTGCTCGCGAGCCAGGATCTGCTGATTGCCAATCCGGGTTTCTTCGCGCGCATCGCCAATGGCTCGGTGTTTGGCGTCAACAATCTGATTTGGGTGCTGGTGGTCGTCTATGCGCTGGGCGGCGCGCTGCTCAACCACACGCGCTTTGGCGCGGCGATCTTTGCGATCGGCGGCAACGAAGAGGCGGCGCGCATGCTGGGCGTGCGCGTGGAGCGCGTGAAGATACTCGCCTATGGATTGTCCGGTGCACTCGCCGGGCTCTCGGGGGCGCTGCTGGCGTCGCACCTGGACTCGGGGTTGTCGGGGGCGGGGACCGGCTACGAACTGCAGTCGATCGCCGCGGCTGTCATCGGCGGCGTGTTGCTCACGGGCGGCGTGGGAACGATGGCCGGACCGCTGGCCGGCGTGTTGCTGCTCGGTGTCATCGACAATGTGATCAATCAGGTCGGCACGCTGAGCCCTTACTATCAAAACCTGGCGAGCGGCGCATTCCTGCTTGCCGCGGTGATCGTGCAGACGGTGCTCACCGGCCGTCGGCACGGCGCCGCGCGGGCTGCGGCGGGCGCGACGCGGCGGCGGGCGGCCGTGGGCTCATAGTGGTCCTGAACTGCGCGGTTGCGGACGCGTTTGGCTGACGGCATGCCTATTGATGTGAAACGATCAGCTTGACGCGCGTCGAGCCATCGGTCTGCGCGGTGATCTCGGTCCGGCTGCCGCGCTGCCCCAGATAGAAGTGCTGGCGGCCAGGCGAGTTCACGTCGTGCGTTGCGTCGGGCAGGCACGAGGCAATGTCGGCGCCTACGCCTTCGAGCGCATTCGTCCCAGATCCGGCGTCGCGCGCGCTCCACACGCACTGAAAACTCCCGCCAGTCGTTGCGCACTGCGCGTCGTCGCCATAGGGTTGCGCGACGGCGTGTCCGTCGTCAGGACTCAGCGACGCGAAATGCTGCGGTGCTGCCGCGACGATGCGCTTGAGCGCCGCGCAGGGGCTCGCGCTGTCGTCCGCGTGAGCGGCCAGGGGGATGCCTGGTATGACAATGGCCGAGCAAAGCGCGAGGATCCGGGTGATCGGTGGGTTCATGGCGTTCCGCTGCGTGAGAGCAGCGCCTCATCGTGGCAGGTGAGGGCAGCACTGCAAGCGGCGTGCCGGGAATAGCCCTTGCAAGGTCGCGTCGGACTACGCATCACGAGGAGAACGCCATGAGGAAGCCGTTCGATCGCATGATGAAAGCGGGCGCATTGCTGGTCGGTCTAACCTTCGCGATGGCGAGCAGCGGCGAATCGCGCAACGAGCAGGAACATGCCTGCCGTGACGATGCATTCCGCTTCTGCGCGAGAGCGATCCCGAACAAGGAGAAGATCGAGGCGTGCATGAAGCAGCACTACGATGAACTCTCGCCGCCGTGCAAGGCGCTGTTCGACCCGCCGACGACGGACGATCCGAAATCGTGAGCGCGAATGCCGCTCAGTGAAAGGAGGAGGCGCGTTGCGCCTCTTTTCAATTAAGTCGATGGGAAGGGCTTGCGGACTCGCGATCGAGGCGATAAGATTCGCCCCCTTCGCAGTTCGATGTCTCCGACGTCAGGGCAGCGAAGGCCGCCGCGGAAACCGGCGGACGCAGGAGTCAGCAAGCTTTTTCAAGCGGTGAGCGAAAAAAAGGGGTTGA
>NZ_JBFRCM010000012.1:0-291998 GCF_040965735.1 Paraburkholderia sp. BR10936 | reverse complement strand
CTGAAGCCCCGAGGGGCTTTGTTGTACTCGCGACGTCCGATTAGCGCAAATTCGGCGTATCGAACTCGATCGATCTGATTGCCTACCGCTCACCTCCGGAAAAAGTTGGTGTTTCCACACACTCTGGGTCGGTTATGCCCGTTGCATGAGACGTGGGGCGGCGAGAGCGACGTGTCCGGTCGTGGGACGCAGTGCGGCCAGTTCCGGTCCCTCGCGCTAGATGCGCAGATCGTTTCAATTGAGTCGCTGAGCCGTTCGCTATTTCGGCGGCCAACCGGGGCTATTAGATTCGCAAATTGTTTTCGTAAGGTACGGTGATGCGGCAGGAACTGCTCGAATTAATTCAACGGATGACCGCGCAGCAAGAGATTAGCTCGAACGATTCAGTCTCTTGGCAGGCGTATCGTGAAGCGGAACTGCTTGCCGACATGACTTTGGTTGATGAACTTGATGCATTCCTCGCTCAGAAGCAAAGAAAGGAGCAGCGTTCTGCGGCCTACTTCATCATCGGCAAGATTGGAAAGAACTGTCTCAGCGGAGAGTGCGCGTCACGATTAATTGAATACTCGTCCAAAGAGCCGGACAGGTATGCGCTGGCAAGTCTCCTTGAACGGCTTGCTGATATTCCAAAGCCAGACAGCGTCGACATCAGGCCAATGTTTCCGTTTGTTCAAGATAAGCGATGGCAGGTGAGACATTCCGCGATTCAGGCACTAAAACGATGCGCAAGCGCCGAGGTTGAAGACAAGTTGCTAGAGGTTCTCACTACAACTTCTGATCCCTATGACGTCATTTACTGCCAAGCCACTCTCAATCAGATTGGCACACGCAAGGCATTGCCCGCTCTCGCGCAAAACCTAATGTCTCGAAAGCGCGACGTAAAAATTTCGGCTCAAGCTGCGATTGAGGCTATTGAAGCACGTGACGGTCAGCCTACCGCTTACCTCCGGTAAAAATTGGTGTGTCCACACACTCTGGGTCGATAAGGCCCATTCATATTCGAAACACAACAACATTCGTTTCCTCCCTTCCAACGCGCATCCTTGCCTGAATGCCATCGAGCAGCCAGCACTCTCCCCTTCCTGCGGATCTCGGGCTGTAGGCGCGCTTAACTGCATGGAATGACTACCTGATAATGACGGGAGCCGCCCCCAAAGGTTGGATCATTGAGCAATCTTTATATCGAACGAAGGAGCAGCACTGACATTCAGTGTCAGCCGTCCTCCTTTTTCCAAAAACTGAAAGGCCTCTGGCCCAATCCAATAGACATTTACCTTTTCCTTGAACGTCTTTTTCATGGCGGTGAAGAATTTTTGCATCAACTGCTGTGCCGATGTACTTTCCGACCAAGTCTGAATTAAGCCACTTATAAGGACTCTTTCCTCCCAAAATCCACCTGCATTGAACTCTATGCCATCTGGAATATTTCCCAGCTCGTACTCCGTTCTTTCCGCGCCGCCGTAGACCCTTGTGACAGGTTCTACATGAGTAGAACGATGCACTACGATATACCGTTCGCAGCTAGACGTTTGCTGACGCGCGGCAATGCCAAGTGTGGGAATCTCAGAGGCAGAGGCATATCGCGGGACGCCCCCCCCATATTCGGGAAACAAGTTGTGATGCGAGAGAATGTAAGCCAGATCTGAACTCTGCTCCACAAGGCCTGTTACAGTCAATATGTCACTTCTAGTCGCAAAAAAGAAAATGCGTTTCATCGTTGCAGTGCCTTTTGAATCGCTTGGTTGATCTGGGCTTGGCTCGCCCCCTTCGGTATCAAGATCAAAGTGTCGTTGGGGTACGCCGATTGTATCCTCGCGGCAGCGGCTTGTTCGGATGCAGTTGGCGTTGTGCCATCTGATGCGGTAGTGACGGTCTGCACTCGAACCGTATCCCCATTCGGCGATTGTGCTGTGATATCAACATAAGACCCCCCCGTAGAACCTGGGCCCGAACCCGGAATATATTCCTCCGACGTGATGCCTCCGCCGCCAGTAATCCGATAGCCATCCTGCACCAAGGCCTGACCAACATCGTAGTTGAGTTGACGTGTATTCGTATTTCCCCAACGGCCGCCCGAGCCATCCAGATACTTGTCGGTAAACGCGGAGTTGCTTGCGTTGTCTGTAGCAGACCCTTGGCCACTAGAATCACCGCTGGAACCGCCACCCTGCGACAACGTGAGGGCACCCTCGCCATCATTGTTGCTAGACGCTATCGCATTCGATGGCGTCGTACCAGCAACCGGTGTTGCGGGACGTCCGGAAGCTGCCCCCGCTAGTACAGCATCGGCGCCCGGTGCCGGGGGCGAGCCACCGCCAGCGCCCATGACCGCGGCCGCTCCGTTCGCGATACCTTGAGCCGCAAGGGCTGCCGGTGGCGCCATCGAGCCAACGATGGCCATCACCGCAACCGCGTAATTGACGCCAGGCACGCGGCGGTTGATGTCGCCGCTCGTCGGCGTTAGCGCTGGCTGTCCCAAACATCGATCAGGCGCCGGAACCGGTAGCCTGACCGTATTCCCAGCCGTGGGGCCTACTCTTCAACCGTCCGCCCAAATCATGGCGACCCACAGGTTACCCGTACCCGCGAAGCGAAACTGCCGGTCGCACGTCAGATTCAAGCGAGGGTCATGTTCGCCGATCCGCTGGAATTTCGAGTCGCGCTCTACCTGCTTGTCGGAAGCGTCCGTCTCGATGCTACCGACCACGCGAAAGTGATCGTCGCGCAGATGTTCCAATGCCATGGCACTTACGCCGCAAAAGTATGGTCATTGCCCGAGCACCGAAAGCGTTCGCAGGCCCTCGATGTGATCTGAGTAAATAGACATCGGGACACGATGTGTCCGAATGCGGACTCATCATTTCGTCATCGCCACTACACAGGGGAGCGGATGACCGCATCGACACCCAGCCGCCGGAGTCTCGCCGATACATCCGCGAAGGAACCTGTCGCAATCCGCATGATCAACAGCGGCTTTTCGAAGGCCAAAACCGCGGCGTGTGAAACGCTCGCATCGGGCATTCCGAGCCCTTACACCATCCGGAATCTCGATGCCGCGATCGCCCACCTCGAACGGGTACTGTGCGCGGATACTCTGGCCATTTTCGGTCCTGGCTACTGGCGCCGGAGAATCCGCCAGGTTGAGGCGACGCCCGGCCTCATGCACTCGCAACTTCGCCGCCTGCAGGCTTTGCAGGAACGGCTCCCTCGTGTGCCGCCGCGTACTGTCGACATCAGAGAACGGACACAGCACCAAAGCACACGAGACTCTCATCGCAAAGGTGAATGGTTAGGATAACAAAACAACCTAGCCGCCGCCTCGTCACCGCTCCTTCGCACACACTCCGTGACACTCAAACACATCGTTCATCTTGACGCTTCGCTGTGCGAGAACATTGTTCTTCGGCTCATTCCACGAACTGCTGTCGAAAGATTACCCCGAAGTCTTGGAAGCGCTGACCGACCGTGGCCCGCACTTCAAACGCATCGGGCAAATCGCCAGCCCCGAAGAACGCGAACAGTGGCTGGCGAGACTCGTCTGAAAGTTGAAGCTCAGTTTCCTCGTAAAGGTACAGCAGCCGTACCTCATCGTCGACGCCCACGGTTGCTTCGGCTATTCGCGGGAGCTTTTCCGCTCGCACTGGCTTTTCAGACGAGACTACGCCCATGCCGTCAATGCGGGCGAGGAATGGGCGGCACAAATTACGCAGACGGGTACGGTAGATTTCGGCGTTAGACGCGATGGCGATGCTCCCGGCATCGCGACACGACATCAGCTGAAGCGCTTGCGTACCCCGTACGTCCGTTGCTGACCGTACATTCGGGCAGGAAAAGGCGCCGGTTAGTCAATGTGCAGTCTCTGGAATATCGGCAACTCGTCCTGAATCCTGTGCGCTGCGCGACCGCGCCGCCACACTACCGCGCAGCCCAGAGCCGATCGAGCATCGCCAGGACGTCGCGCGCGCCACCGCGCAGGCCCACTCCACGCCCCGGGTCGATTTCGGGCTCGCGCGAGTTGATGCGGATGACACGCGGTCCATTGCGCTCGCTGAAGCGCCTGACCGTAGGAAGCGAAGTGCCTGCACCCAGTTCGACCACCACGCGACGCGTGCATCCTCGCAGCCAGGCATCGAGCCGCGCACGCTGGCGCTGCTCGCGCGAGTCGAGCCAACTCCAGTCGTAGAACATCAAGACGTTCGGCCGGGCCAGTGCAGCACAATGCGGACAGCGCGGCAGCGCATTGAGCAACCGGCACGCAACCGGGTCGACCTGCGGCTCGAATCCATCTGCTGGCCAGATAGCATGCGAGCACGGCTGAGTACACTGCAGGAAGTGAATGGAACCGTGACACTCGGCGACCACTTCCTCGGGAAATCCTGCTTTCTGGAACTGGCCGTCGACGTTGCTCGTGAAGACGAATGCACCATGCTCCATGCGCTGCGCCCATCGGCGCAAGATCGCAAAGCCGCCATGCGGTTCAATACGACGGTAGAGCGCGAGGCGGTGACCATAGAAGCCCCAGGCCAGCGTCGGATCCGTTTTGAACGCATCCGGATTGGCGATGGACTGGAACGGGATCTTCGCGTCGCCCAGAGCGGGATACGCAGCCCACATGCCCGTGTTCCCGCGAAAGTCGGGCAGGCCGGAATCCACTCCCATACCGGCGCCCGCCGTAATCAGCAAACCGTCCGCTTCGGACAGCCAGTCCACCGCGCGCTCATAGCATTCACTATTGGTCATTGAAAGAGAACCTCGCGATTCAGATGGGTATCGATAAACAAACCCATAGCGTAGATGGCGTTCGAGACATTTGGCGTCGCCTCTATCACCATCGCGCCTGTCGATCTTCGGAATGGATGAAGGCTTCGCACGATGAGGACATGATTTGTCCCAACGGCACCGGACAATGGAATTTCAAGCGATATTCGGGACGTTCCCGTCACCGGAGGAACTCATTGATCATCGAAGCGGGCAAGCTGGCCTGCGTTCGCTTGCAATTCGTTCGCCTCGCGCGGCACCGCTCACGTCACCAGGCCCGAAGCCACCGGGCACCGAACTACCTCGTCCGCTATCAGTTGGAAGGCGTGGCCGCGCGAGAGGCGTGGGCCGATCCTCCAACGAAACCGCAACTGATATGGCGCATCCGCTCGAGCCGTCCGCGGGATTGCGTGATGGTCGAGCTGACGTCGGATGGCAATGCGATTGTCGGATGGACCAATCGGACGCTCGACACGCTATTGAATGAACTCGGCGATACCTGGGGCGAAACGGACTGATGAGCTTGCTGCGCCCCGGGGGCGTCGATGAGCAGTCAGCGCCTTGCCGATCGTCGCGCGCAAGAGCCGGCACGCCGGAGGGCTGCTGACGCTTCAAGCGTCCTGCTCTCGCGATAGGTACCACTCAAGGAGCGGCCGTATATTGACGCAGCCGTTCTCGACGTCCACCTTGGAGGCAAGCCGCCACGCGAGGTGCGGCGTTTTCCGCACGCGTTCAAGGACGCCCACTTCTTCGAGGACGGCGACGAGTCTGCTGGTGTCAGGAGCATTTCCAGCCTCGTTTCGTGCCAGCCTGTAGGCTTTGCCCATGCCCCAGCGGCCGTTCGGGTCTCGGGTCTCCGTCGCGCTATTGTGCAGACCGAATGGCTTCTCGCCGTATTCCTCCGCGGAAACGAGAAGCGTCAGGGCCCTGTTGACAATCGCGTCGCTGAATTCGATTATCTGATCCGCGCCCTCGCCCACCGTTTCGATACTGGATGTGACTATTCGGTAACGGAAGGCCGTCCGCCTACCAAGGGTCTTGCAAGCAACCCAGCTCTCGCTCGGCTCATCGGAAACAGCGACTGGGCCGCCGCTCAGCTGATCGCCGCTGGGCGCGTCGTCGGCGGATACTGTGTCTCCCGTCGATGGCGAATTCAGGTCATATCCAATCATGAAAAGCGCCGATTCGAGCGCCCGAAGTCGCGTGCCCTCATCGGCGATCGCCCTGAAGCCGCTGTGAGGCGCGCCTTCCCGACGCAGGACTTCGGTCAGGATCCAGTTGGCTCGCATATTCCATTCGGCATGCATCGGCCCCGACTGCAAGCGAGGAAAGTTCCAACCTCCCTCACTCGGATTGCGCTGCTTCGGAGCGCGCGCGTTGGCCGCCTCATAGCCTGGAGCCCAAGGGAACCTCAGTCCATCCGGCACCGTCGAAATTCCGTGAATCCGGCAATACTTGACCACCGCCCATCCGAGCGCCGCAGCGACCCGGCTGTCGTAAATGATGAAATCGCTGCATACCAGCGAATAGACTTTTGTCATGCCGGCGTTGAACCGCAACGCGCGAGACGTTAGCGTGGAATGGGCCGTGTCGCCAGCTTCGAAAGCCAGCCGCGTTGCATTGATCAGCGCGGCTAGGCCCGGTTCGTTCTGAAGCAACCAGTTGACGTTCCCGCGTCGCACGCCACCCCAGATCATAACGTCGATAGCGGCGACCAGCGCGTCGCGGTCACTACGCGTCGAGTCAAGTGCAGCCAGGAGATCGGACCGCAGCGCAGCCAGCACTTTCGCATTCGACGTGAACGTGCTGCCCTCCAGTACTCCAAGCCGAGCGATTTCGTCGTGAGGCCAGGCATATTGAACGTAGGCATCGAAAAGGCTGCGACACTTCCATTGCATACCGTTTTTTCTGTTGCGATAAGCGTGCGCAAACGTTTCGCTATCGAGATGCTTGCTCATCCACACAACGAACTTATTCACTTCCCCGGTCAAATACTCGTCTTTTGTCATACGGCGATTCTCAGCATTACGGATACCGTTCGATATCGGCATCCCGGTTAGCGACTTTAATTGCGGCGAGCGCCCGCGCAGGTGCGACCTGAATGTTTGCCCAACGGGCGCCACAGTCGATTATCCAGCATGATCTGGACACTCGATGTCCTGATCGCTCGTGTGTGGCCCCACCCACGACGCATCGCGAATCAGGACAGCATCTGTCCTGTTCAAGGTGGATGCTTAGGCCGTCATCAATCGACGGAGAAGCTGAATGAACGCCCATGAGATCCACCGTGCAGCCGACTTGATAGCCGATGCGGACGCTTTGATCATCGCCGCAGGCGCGGGAATGAGCGTCGATTCCGGACTGCCGGATTTTCGTGGATCGCGCGGCGTCTGGACAGCGCTCGACACGCCTGGCGCGACAGAAGATGGCCTGCGCGAACTGTTGCAAGGACGCTGCTTTACGGCCAACCCGAGGAAAGCAATGCAGTTCTATGGTCATGCGCTTGACGTATGCCGACGAACGACGCCTCATCAGGGATATGGCCTGTTGCTCGAATGGGCCCGCAAGAAGACGCACGGCGCATTCGTCTACACGAGCAACGTCGACGGGCAATTCCAGGCTGCTGGATTTGCCGAGACGCGGATTCTCGAATGCCATGGCTCAATCCATCATTTCCAGTGCGCCCGGCCGTGCTCGCCGCAAATCTGGCCAGCGACGGGATTCGATAAATCGATGCACGCCGCATATTCAACGCTACTGCCACGTTGTCCGCGCTGCGGCGGCCCCGCGCGCCCGAACTTCCTTTTGTTCTCGGATCCGGCGTGGCTAGTCTCGCGTACCAATGCGCAACGCCTGAGAATGGAGGTCTGGCGTGGCGCCCCCGAGCGTCCCTTGGTCATCGAAATCGGCGCGGGACTCGCGCTCCCGACGGTACGTATGTTTTCCGAAAGCCTGCGCATTCCCCTTGTCCGCATCAATACGCACGATGTGCAAGCGGCCAGAGCGAACACCGTGAGTCTGCAAGGGACGGCGCTCGAAGCGCTTCGGCACATCGAGCGCGAACTTTCCCGGCGGTTTGCGTGCCAACACGGTTGAGAACCCAACATGCCCCAGCTTATCGAACACATTGACGCGATTGCGCGTTCCAAAAAGCGCGATGTCCTGTTTTTGACGTTCACGCGCGAAGGCAAGCGTGATCCTGGCCGATTCACGTTGAACGAAAGTCGTATCGAGATACTGAGATGGCTCGATTCGATGGGTATAGGCTGGCAGCCGTGTGGCGAAATCGCCTCGGAGTATCGTTTCGCCTCTTACGACGGGGCGGTTTATATCGACGTACCGTTCGACGTCCTCGCTCCGGAATATCAGAAGCTGCAAACGTTTCTCGAATATCCAGATGGGACGATTCGCTTCCCGGACACAAGCTTCTTCGTTCTGGATCTCCAGACCGCTATGCAAAATGCCCACCACGACGAGCCGGGTTTTTGGGAGCGTATTGCTGACAATTTTTAGCCTCCTGGGTTCGCCGCGTCAAATGTACGGCGTGCAGGACGGAAAATGACGCGAAAACTAAAAAGGTTTCCGTTCAGAATCCTTTAAGCCATACTTTTGGGCAGCGAGTGGCACGGCTATGTGCCGAAAAGTAGGATAACCTCATCAATCGCAAGCAGAAATGGACCAGGACCAAACATACGGATATCGGGGATACCGCCTTGTCGCAAAACCAGCGGACAACGGGGCAAGATGCTGGGCCTGGCGCGACGGCGTGCCCGTCCACAAGTTGATTGGGTGCGACGTGCCTGACGCCATTCAGCGGACCCGCAATGCTATAGATTCCGATCTGGGCGTGGCCGCGCGTGACGGCGACGCCGGGGACGCGGCATATACGCGCGCGCTAGAGGCGGTCTTGCCGGAACTCAGCACGGGTCAGCTCAAAATGCTGCAGGCTCGCTATCGCGCCCCCGATCGCATCATAACTGCAACGGAGCTGGCAAAGGCTGCTGGTTACTCGAACTACAGCGGAGCCAACCTCCAGTACGGCAACCTCGGCAAAGCCGTGCATGCGCATCACCCGGTTGATCTGCCCGTCCGTAGCAACGGGACGCTCGTCTACACCTGCGCCCTGGCTGACTCCCCGGATCTTGAACCCTCCGCGACCGAAGACGATTCGCACTGGCGCTGGCGCATGCTGCCGTCGTTGGCGTTCGCTTTATGCGCGCTCGGCCTGGTCGCGAAATAGGGCGAATCCACGCGCGCCTAAAGTCCTGCTCAACGGCGCCGATAAATCGTCCAGTACGAGCTCGTTTGGCGCGAGGATAGCCGCGACGCTGGGCGCTCGAATCGTCACATCAATCCACGGGAATGCAATGTCTATTGAGTATGCACGATACACCACCGACGAATTGACCAGCGAGAAGCTGGACAGTCTGATCGCGTCGAAGACGTCGTTTCAGATCGTCAGCATTCAACACATGAGCTCGGTAGTCGAAAAGGTCGAAAACCGCATCGAGAAGGCGGGATTAACCTGCCGGGTATATACGGAGTACCGTTCTGCAGCAATGGCGGGTTCGCTCTTGGGCGGCGTGACGGCGCTCGCCGGCGTCGCGTCGGCGGCGGCCATCGCGGCTCACAATCTGGCGACGTGGGACCCCGACTACGAACTTGGCAAGAATCAGGTAAAGGGCCAGCTCACGGTCGTGTACAAGAAGGAAAAATGATGCAAGGAGGTGACTCACGCTGCGTGGGTCACCTCCTTGCGCTTCACTCTTCAGACGACGCTGGCACCGAAGGCTTCAGCGCATACCGGCGCGCGGCCGCTTCCAGTTGCTGCGCGATTTGCTCGCGCATTCGTGAGGGCGCCAGCAACTCCACCGTCGACGCATGTTCGAGCAGCAGGTTGCGCAATGCCAGCGAGGGCGTCATCGTTGCCGTCAAGACGAAGCCGCCCGGCTCTTCCGTAATGACCTGATCGTGCGCGAGCCGCGCCGCACGAAACGAACTACGCACGCCGCCTGCCTCGGTAACGCGCAACATCACCTGTTCTGGCGGTTCCGGAAACCATTCAAAGATCTTTTCTCCGCGAATGAATGCCGCCAGATCGAACGACGCGTCCCGCTCCATGCCATAGCCGCGCGACGCAACGGACACAATACGGTCCATGCGCAGCAGGAACGGATCGCCTTGCGCCCCGCTCGACCGGCGCAGGCTCACCACCAGATACCAGAACGGCGCCTTCTCGACGATCGCATACGGCAACACCACGTATTCGCGCATGACGCCCAAGGGCGCATCGGCGGGGCAATAAGCGATATGCAAAGTCTCGTCGCGGTAAAGCGCGGCGCAGACAGTGTCGAACACGACGTCGTCGATCTCGGGCGCGAGCACGGGATAGCCCGGCTCGACACGAGCCGTCTTGCCGATCCATGCCTGCGCATTGCGAATCCGGGAGTCCGGCGGCGGAACGCCCAGCACGCGATTGGCGCCCTCAAGATATTCCTGAAAATCGCCGATAACGCCGGGAGGCACATGGTGTCTCGCCAGCTGACGCAGTTTGAGTAACGCAAGTGAGAGATCGACCGGTGGGCGCATCGCGTCGCGCGGTCCGCGCGCGAGCAGCATCCACGTCGTGTTGCGGCCCTCGCCTTCGCGTTCGATCAGGCGTTCGTCCTGCAGTTTGAGGAGCAGACGGCGCACGGTCCTTTCGCCCAGCTCCGGCAGGCGAGCGAGCACGGCACGCTTGAGTTCGCCGGAAGGCCAGGCGCGTTGCGCCTGTGACGCCATGATGTCGAGTACGGTCTTTTCTTCCAGAGTGAGCATGGATGGTGTTGATTTTTTCGCTTGAGAAGTTATTGATTCCGGCCACAGGCGCCATGCTCTTCCGTCAATCGGACACGGTTTGTCCAGATGGACACCAATGATGACGGGGTCGCCAGAACACGCAGCGCGGGCTGCCGCGCAGGCACGAAGGCACACACCCGTCACTCACTTTTAAACGAAGCGAATATGTCACTCCTGACCCGCAACGATTCCAGTCCCGCCACGCCAGCAGCCTCTTCCACGGGTTTATCGGCGGCCACCCCCGTCGCCTTGAGCGACGCCGGCGATATCGCGGTGCACGACACCTCCCTTGATGACGGCGATGAGCAAGCAGGCCTGCCCGTCAACGAGCGTGGCGAGCCGCTCGATGCGGCAGCGGCACAAGCCGCGCACATCGTGAGTACGTTTCTGGGCGACTATGCGGCGAAGGATCGCGAGCAAACCGATGCACAATGGCTAACCGTCCAGTTCCGCAAGTACCCGGAACTGTGGAGCGATGAAGCGGAGATCGAGTCGGCGGCGCGCGAAGTCTCGGTGAGTGTGGCCGAGACCTTCGGACGCAGAGCGTCGCTCAACGACGCGTTGGCAAACGGCCAGAGCCGCGCGGGGTGGTTCGCGAGCGAGCTCGAACGCGTTGCGGCGACCAAGGGTGTCCACGATGTCGGTGCCTATGCGAACACCGTCGAAAATGCGCTCGAGCAGGCCACGCGCAACAGCGCCACGGTAATCCGCCGCGCAGACGGTGCGATCAGCGGCTGCCTGAATCTGGACGGCTTCATCGCCGAGCAGCACCACGTCGACACTTTCAACGTCGATGCCGTCACCCGCGGCAGCCCCTATCGCGCGAAAGTCATGGCGCCCGCCCCCGGCGAACGTTACGGCAAGAATTCGGTCGACATCGTGATCTGCGACGGCGATGGCAAGATCATGCGTCGGTATCAATCCAAGTACGGCGCCGACGCTGATGTCACCAGCGATCTGTTTGCCAAGGGTGACTATCGCGGTCAGCGCAAGCTCGTGCCCGAGGGCCACGGCGACGCGGTGTCACGCAGCACCGAAACGATTGAGATGGATGGTGTTTCGTCGAAGCCGCTCAGCAAGGAACAGGCGAAGCAGCAACAACACGACGCACAGGAAAACGGCGAGTCGGCGTTCTACGACTGGGAGCGGGTGAACCGGCGTGCCGTGGCGCGTCAGATTCTCAAAGGTGCCCTGCTCGCCGCTGTCGTGGCCGTAGGCTTCGAGGGTGCGCGCATTCTCGGCCGCCGCGCATGGAATACGCTGCAGGGCAAGACCAACCCGACGATCGCGGAAGACCTCAAGGCATTCCTTCTCGGCTCCCTTGGCAGCGCGGCGAACGCGGGCTTTCACACCGCGTTTGCGGGGGCCATGGTCATCGCCGTCAAACGCGGCCTGCTCGGCGAGCTGCTCAAGCAGACCGCGCCAGGCCGTATCGCTTCGGCGGCGTTTATCGCGCTTGAAAATGTCAAGGTGCTCTGGCAACTCGGCCAGGGCCGCATCACCGCCGAAGAGGCGCTTGACACCATCGGCGAAACCACGACAGTCGCCATCATTTCGCTGGCCGTGATGACCGAAGGTGCTGCCCTCGGCGCCGCCGTCGGTGCGGTATTCGGACCCGTAGGCGTCGCCATCGGCGGCTTCACGGGCGGGCTCGTGGCCGGCATGGCAGGAGGCGTTGTGGGCAAAGCCATCTATGCCGGCTCGAAGACGCTCGGCAAAAAGGCCGTCCAGGTTGTGTCGCGCGTCGCCGACTCGATCACGGAAGGCGCGAGCCGCATGGTCGATTCCATGCTGTCGCTCTTCGGCATTTGATAGGGGAAGCCGGTCTATGCAAACACGACAGGCACTGCTCGCGGAACTCGACGACCAGATTCGTGCGGGCGCCACGGGTTTTTACATCCAGTCCACTGAGGAACGCAGGCTCGACGATCTTCTCTCCGATCTGTGTAAACAACGCTCGCTGCGGCCGCTCGAATGGAACCGGGCCTATGGCTGGACCCGCTTCGACAACAAGCAGCCGATGCGCGACGAAGGCGCGCGCGTCTACGACCTCGCAGCCGCGCTCGAAGGCATGCTCGACGAGCCGCTCGACGGCCGCCTGCTGATCGTGCGCCATGCGCAACTCGCCCTCGAAGGCAATGGCATCGCGCTCGCCCGGCTCAAGCTGCTGCTGGACCGCCTCTCGCGGCATCATGGCGGGCGCGCCGCCGTCGTGCTGATCTCCGAGCGCTTCGACGTTCCCATCGAACTCGAAGCGCTGCTGATGGTCTATGGGCTGGCTTTGCCAAGCGGCGACGAAATCGAGGCTCAAGTCCGCGCGCACTACGCGCTCGCGCCGGATCTTCTCAAGCGCCTTGCGGTGGCCTGCGGCGGCCTGAACCAGGCGGAAATCGCGCATGCGCTCTCGCTCGCCGACGCGCAAGGCACGCGGCGGCTCGACGAAACCGCGCTCGCCGTTGTCGCAAAACAAAAGGGGCAAGTCATCGCCAAGGGTGGCGTGCTCGGGATGGTCGAACCGGATGCCGGGGCCGACAAGGTCGGCGGCCTCACTAACCTGATAACGTGGCTCAAGAGCCGAGCCGACGTGATCCGTCGTCTCGCAGAGGCAAAGGCATTCGGCGTCCAGGCGCCCAAAGGGGTGCTGATTGCGGGCATGCCCGGCTGCGGCAAGTCGCTGACGGCCAAAGTGACGGCCACGATGTTCGAATTGCCCCTGCTGCGTCTCGACATCGGCTCGCTTCTCGGCAAATACGTGGGCGAGAGCGAACACAACATGCGCCGCGCGCTGCAGACCGCAGAGGCCATCAGCCCGTGCGTGCTGTGGATTGACGAGCTTGAAAAGGCCTTCGTCGGCATGGGCGGCGCCAACGCGTCAGAGGTCACCTCGCGTCTGCTCGGCTACTTTCTCACGTGGATGCAGGAGAAGTCCGGCGCTGTCTTTACGATCGCGACCGCCAACGACATCACAGCACTCCCGCCCGAGTTGCTTCGCAAGGGACGGTTCGACGAAATTTTCTATGTGGGATTTCCCGATGCACGAGAGCGGCGCGAGATTCTCAACATTCATCTGAGCCGGCGCTCCCAGGACCCCGCCAGGTTCGATCTCGCGGCGCTGACCGCGCAGTGTCGCGGCTTCACCGGCGCCGACATGGAAAACGCTGTCAACGAAGCGCTGGTGACGGCGTTCAACGAACACGAACCACTTACGCAATCGCGGCTCGAAGCCGCGATTGCGCAGACGAAGCCTCTGCGCGAAACCATGCAGAAGAAGGTTCGTGAATACGAGGAGGCCTTCGAGAAGCTCAAACTGAAATCCGCCTCGATCCATGAAGGCATGAGCGTCGCGGAAATGATTCGCCTGGCCGAGGGCGAGAATCCTGCCCGACGCATCGATGTGGCCACGGATGAAGAGGTGCCGGAAGATCTGCTCGAAAAGCTCGCGGACGATCCCGAGCTCGATGTGCGCCGCGCCGTGTTCGAACACCCTCGCTGCCCGGAATCAGCGCTTTCCGCTCGGATCAACAAAGGCGAAGGCAAAGGCGCCGATACCGAGATATTTGCGCTTGCGTGCGCACACAGACGCGCGCCGGTCGATCAGCTCGAGCGCGCAATCATGGCAAGCAACTTCCCCGAAGCCGTGTTTCTTCGCGTCATGCGTGTCACGTCCGCGCCTGAGCGCCTTTTGAGGGCCGCGGGCTACGTCGCCGACGGTGATAAACCGCTCGACCGGAAGAACGGCATAGATTATGGATATAGCTATAAGGCCGGCCCGCTGCAGGAGGCGTTGGCTACCAACCCAAACATTGGCATCGACCTTCAGCTATGGCTCGTGTCAAATTCGGCACCCGCCGAAATTCCCCGCGTGCTTGCATCGAACACGTCATTGCACCAGGCGGTTCAGGACTTGCTCGCCACGACCGGGGATCTCCGCGTGCGCGTTAATCTTGCGCACAACCGCATAGTTGAAGCGGTTCAGGAAAAGCTGGCCGTCGACACCTCAGTCACAGTCCGACAGGCGCTGGTGGACAATCCCGCATTGACCGATGCGGTCCAGCGCACCCTCGCGAACGACGCTGACAACAAGGTGCGATTCAAGCTCGCCGCAAGCGAGCACGAGACCGCCCTGCTCGCCCTGCTCGACAGCGAAGACAACGAGATCGTCAAAGCCGTCCTCGCGAACCCCAAGATGTCGGAACGCGTCATCCGCGACATCATGCTCCGGCCGCTTAGTGACACGCTGCGGCTTGTGAATATCATCCAGACCAGCTTCGGCGTCAATGAGCGTGTCCTGGAAGAATTGGTCATCCACCAGCATCATGCTGTCCGTCATGCGGTGTGCGAACAGTTGGCAGAGAAGCTCGACGACCAGAAAAGAATCCGGCTGCTCTACGACAACAGCATCGACGCCGATTCTCGCAAGAGCGTCGTTTCACGCCGTGTGTCCGAAGGTGTCGTGCGAGCGCTCCTCGAGAGTGAATCCAGCGTGCTGCGCACATACGGGTGCACGTTGATGGAAGCGAACGTCGGCCTGACTTTGAGTGAAGGCTTCTTCGAATTGCTGCAAGCAATGACGAACTGGAGAAGCGGTTTGATCCCCAACGAGCTACTCGCGGACCATAAAGTCACGAATGTGCGCATTCAGAGCGCGTTAGCTAGCCATTCCAGTGCGGAAATCAGAAGGCGCCTCGCCCGCTGGAACATCGACGAAAACGTTCGTCGACGGCTCGAATCTGATAGCGACGACAGCGTGAGATCTGCCGCCGCCGAGGGTCGGGCACTCTTCGGCATTCCGCCAGAACTCGCGCACACGCCGGAACTTTGAGTGCAGCGCGTGCGGCAATGGATGGATTCATTGCCGCACGCCTGTTTGCGCCGTGTTCATCGAGGTGATTCGACGGGCTGCAGCGAAGCGCGCCGTCCGGACAACGCGTGTCCAGTTAGCCGCATACGATGAATGCTATTGCGCCGGAATGACTGGCGCCGATCTTGTGAGAGGAGTCGATCACCATGCCGTACAACAACTCAGCACTCGAAACGCTTGCCGCGTTCGCAATCACTTTTGCGGCGGGCGTCGTGTCCACGTTTGCGATCGGAAAATACATCGAAAAGGTCCGGCGAGACGCAATTGACTCCGTTTCGCGCCCGGCGTGAGGACTTTGCCGCCGAACTCCCGGAAATGATACTTCTCGACTCTGGAAGGCTCGTAACGGGATCAGCCTTTATTCGGGAAGCTAACGGACCGGAACCCCGCACAACGATGAAGCTGCGTAGCGAACCGCATCAAAATTGACGGAGAGTGAAACAACAATCGGAACGGTTTTGCGGAGCGAGACCACCCCACTCTCTATGCGGCGTCGAGCGGCGAAGGCGCCTGCATCGCGGTGCACCTTATCGATCTATTTGCCAAATACGGTGGTAGACAAAACACCCGTGACGAACACAATAGCAACTGCAGCGAGCGTTTCAAGCGGAGAGTTGTTCGAGAACATTCGCCCCCTCCTTGCGCTGCCATTCAAACGCATTGCCGACGCGACGGTTCACGATGAACCCTGTTCAGTTCGCTTCAAGTCGCCGCTGAACTGTCTTGATGTGCACGACTTGAATGCCAAGCCGTCTGACCGCGCTTGGTCAATGCCCGTCCTGGCTGCATTCGGCGAATTTCAGTCACTCGACAGGGGAATTCAGATCGCCGACAATTCCGCGTGCCGTGGTGAAGGAGCTGAGTCTAGCTTGTTTTAAGAATCTAATTCCAGGAATATTGAGGCTTTTCTTGTGCTTGGTCCAATTTTTAAAATCACGAAAACCTGTAAATCCTGCGTGTGGTCTACGACATATAGCGTCGGGCCTATGGATAAAAATTATCTCGATTGCCTCGTTTCGCCGCCCGCTAACAGGCTTCTGAATTTTTTCACAACAAAGGAAAAATTCGCTTGTCCGAAGTGTGGTGGGAAGAATTTTGAGGAAAAGAGGACGGTTGTGGCACTCAGCTGAATCGGGGCTTCCTAACCGTGATTAGCGGAAAGCCTTGGCGCTCGGTCATCGCATGCTTCCTACCTTTTCATTAGCTTCGTGATTGACGCGATCCGCGTCGCCATCCGCAGGGCCGGCGTGTCATGTTCATCTCGAACTACCGGCTACGGGCACACCGCCACTGAACAACATCAAGAGACTCAGCTCGGAAGCCGCTATCGATGTTCTTCCACATTAAAGGGCTCGCGCGGATCGAGCAGCGACCGCCACGTCCGGCACAGAGCGGGTCAAACCCGGTCATTTACCTGCCGCCCTCGCCTCTCCGCCAAACACGTCTTTCGAGAGCGAACTGCGAACATAGTATGCATGCCACGCCCGCACGTTGTCCCGCTACTTTCGACACTACAGATCGACTGTCAACCGAAGGAGCATTAACGCGCCCCCAGCTCTTCCAAAACGCCGGAACCGTCTCGCGCTGCTGGCATATGTGCGCGCCCGGCAGCCTGTAAATTGAAGCGCAGGGATCGCCGCTTTCGCCACGCAGGTGATTGCCGGGAGACGGCGATGTGGTGTCGATCCGACGAATCCCGGCTGGGGCTCGTCATGCATGGGAATGTCGCCTCAAGCACTGACCGGCCTCGCCTTCAGCATGCCTGGATGCAGGCATCGCGCCGTCAGGTGACCGGTCCTGGTCAACGGCACGCAGGCGCGTGCGCGTACTGGGCGGCTGCCCTTTCCTGGACGCGAATGCTTCGACCGCAAAGCGAAGCGACGCTCCCCAGCAGAAGTGCCCCAGATCAGCAAAAAGACAGCTTGCAGGTCAAATGCGCTCCGATCTACCGCTTACCGGTTCGCGTCCGGGATGGGTCGGCAGGCATGCCTGGAGAATTCGGGCAGCCTCGCAATGCAGCTGGACGATGGCGTCGATCAATAATGATAGCGACACGAAATGATGTTGATCTGCGCGCGGTCTATTTCGTAGACCAGACGATTCGTCTCATCGATCCGGCGTGACCAGAAACCCGTCAGGTTTTCCTTCAATGGCTCGGGCTTGCCAATGCCCTCAAACGGGGAGCGCTGCGTTTCCTTGATGAGTTGATTGATCCGCTTTAACGTCTTTCTATCCTGCCCCTGCCAGTAGACATAGTCGTCCCATGCCTCGGCGGTCCACATGATGTTCAAGGCGCGCTCATTCGCTGTCTTCGACCAGCTTGCGGGACTTGACCTTGCCCGACCTTGCCTGCGCGATTGAGCGCTCCAAATGGGCTACGTTGGCCGGGGAGCGCAGCAGGTGGACCGTTTCCATCAAACTGTCGTAATGCTCCTGAGACATGACGATCGCGTTGGGTGCGTCCCGCCGGGTAATGAGCGTAACGTCTACGTCATCCACTACCTGGTCAATGACGCGCTTCAGATTCGCGCGGGCGTCCGAAAAGGGAATCGTGCGCATGCATCCTCCTTCGAGGCAGATTTGTACCAAATATCGTACAAGTCTACCACGCGCCTCATTCATGTACAAGTACTTGTACATATCCTGCTGCACGCATCGCCAGCTTCCTCCGACGAGTACATTGGAGCGCATGAGACGCAAAATCACGCGGCAACACCTGCCAGCTGCACCTTCCTCGGAAAATGCAAGGACGTCGACCATCGACGCTCGAGACGCCCATGACAGCCAGAGGCAAGCGACCGAGCGCGCCACCTGCCCTGCCGGCTGAAGTAATGCGCCGGGAACCGGCGGTTAGGGGGTGTCGGTGGAGGGGACCGTTAGTTGCACGGTGGGCGGAAGCAAGGCCTTCGATGGTTGGCGCCCATCAGCACTGCCGCGCGCGCCGGCAATCTGGGCGCTTGGGATCAAGGCCCGCCAGCGGAACAGGACGCTGGCACGGCGCCGTGTCGCTTCTCCCCGGGCGAGATGACGTTACGTCATGAAAGCGCCAGCCGTGCAAGCGGCAATCGGGTCGGGCAGGCCCATTTCTGCCGTTCGCCCCGCGGTTTAGCCGGCCATTCACGCGGCCGCGCGGGCGTCCTGACGCTGCGCCCACGGTGATCGAACTGTACGAGCCCACCAACAACTCACTCCCGTTCAGGCAAGTCGACAGGGAATGCGCCCTTTTTTTTGCTTCAAAAGCGCTTGCCGGTCTCTGATGCCAGATAGGTATAATCGCCGCCCGGGTGGCGCAAAAATCAAACAAGGGGACATGTCGTGCGCGCGACAATGGCAGTGGTAATGGCGGTTGCGGTAATGAGTGTGACGACGGCGGCCGCGGCCTCCGTCGAGTATCGCGAACAATCGGTGCCGCCGGATGTGTGTCACGGCATCGTCGCGAAACGGACCGAGGCAACAGGTCAGATCTCGGTCGGTGCGGCTGCGGGCAACGCATGTGTTTGCCAGCCTGCGGGCGCCGGACCGCGCGCCGCCGCGGCAGCCCGCCCTGCGCCGCCGTCGGGCGATCATAAAGACCAGGATGACGACGGAGCACTCAAGGCGGGGGCAGCGATGCTCGGGCTTTGGCCGAAAGACTCCGGGAACCATACAGGTCACGTCGTGACCGGGCAGATTGTCCGCAACGTTCGGCACGAGCCGGTTGCTGCCGCACACGCGCCGGAGGGTGGATCGCATCACGCGTTCAGCTATGGCCGTCACGCAAACGTTTGGCATGCGCCGAGTACTGTCGCGCGAACGACAACGGACGCGCCGCCGCATCGCGCTTCAACCGGCAACAGTAAGGACAACACCCGGCACAAGCCGGTCGCTGGCGCGCGCCTGGCGGCAAAGATACCGCCGCACAGTGACGGCTCGCGACGTTCGCTCGCAACTGCCGCCGCTCATCCGGTGCCGCATCATCGCCTCATCGTCGAGACGAAACCGATGCAACCGAAGGTCCTGCCAAACTCGCCACGACGGGAATTGCCACCCATTCTCAGTTGATACTGCATATAAACTGCGCAGAGATTCGCTCTCTGCGCTTCGTTTCGCGCAGCGGCACGTCATGCGACATTCCCGCCAATCGCTCGATCTGGTCACGGCATGACGCATCGAGAGATCACCTGGCGTTCTCCGCGCTGCGTGCAATCGAAACTGACGGGCCGTTAGTTGCATTGATTCATCGACCTCTCGCTGCTGCCGCTTGACATCTGCCCTCCGCGATTTTTTGATGCGCCTTGTCCGTCAGCATGACGCGAGAGCGTCATTATGATGGCGGGACGATGGAATTCATCCGCCTCAACCCCATGACGGAGGCTCAAATGGAATACCTGTTGATGATCTATTCGGAAGAAAACAGCTGGAACCAGATGACCGACAGCGAGCGACAGCAAGGCGTCGCCGCCTATCACGCATACACGGAATCGCTCCAGAAAGCGGGGGCGCTGGTGGGTGCCAACCGGCTGCAGCACACGAATACGGCCACGACCGTGCGGCTGGTCGACGGCAAGCCGCAGGTGCTCGACGGACCGTACTCCGATTCGAAGGAGCAGCTCGCGGGCTACTACCTGATCGACGTACCCAACCTGGACGCGGCAATGGCGTGGGCGTCGCGGTGTCCAGGCGCGGCGCACGGCATCATGGAAGTGCGCCCGGTCTGGACCGCTCCGTACGACGCGCCATCTGCTGCATGAGCCAGTCCGGCGGCGGCCGTCACGCTGACGCCGCCGCACATCCCATTGCCGAGGCCGTCGCGCGCCGCAGTTATGGCAAGCTCGTCGCGCTGTTGGCGATGCGCACGCGCGACGTCGCCGCGGCCGAGGACGCACTCGCCGACGCGTTTGCGGCGGCGCTCACGGACTGGCCGGAGCACGGCTGCCCCGCGAGCCCCGAAGCCTGGCTGATGACCGTTGCGCGCCGCCGGGCGATAGATGGCGCACGCCATCGCCATGTCGGCGACGCAGTGGTGAACCAGCTCGCGATCCTCGCGGAAGAGATCGACGAGTGTGAACCCGGCGCGTTGCCGGACCGGCGGCTCGCGCTGCTCTTCGCGTGCACTCACCCTGCACTCGAGGCCGCAATTCGCACGCCGCTGATGCTGCAGGTCGTGCTGGGCCTGGATGCGAAGACGATTGCATCCGCGTTTCTGATGTCTCCCGCCGCCATGAGCAAGCGCCTCGTGCGCGCGAAGACCAAGATCCGCGAAGCGGGCATTCCGTTCAGCGTGCCCGAGCGTGAGGAACTGCCCGGCCGGCTCGACTCAGTGCTTGAAGCTGTCTATGCAGCGTATGCGGAAGGTTGGACGGACCCGGTCGGCGGTGATACCGAACGGCGCGATCTAGCCGACGAGGCGCTGTATCTTGCACAATTGCTCGTCGAACTGCTGCCCGAGGAACCGGAGACGCTGGGTCTGCTTGCGCTGATGCTGTTTGCGCAGGCGCGGCGAGATGCCCGACGCGATGCGGCCGGCGATTACGTGCCACTATCGGCTCAGGACCCGGCAACATGGAACGCACCGATGATTGACGCAGCCAACGTACTCCTGCGGCGCGCGAACGCGTTAAATTCAATCGGTCGCTTTCAACTCGAGGCCGCGCTGCAGTCGGCCCATGTGCATCGCTGCCGATCGCATTGCCCGAACTGGGACGAGATCGTGCAACTTTACGATGGGCTGCTCGCCATTGCAGCTTCGCCCGTCATCGCGGTGAACCGCGCACTGGCACTGGCGGAACGCGACGGCCCACAGGCGGCGCTCGACGCGCTCGCGCCGTATGCGGACGATCCGCGGCTGACTGACTACCAGCCATACTGGGCCGCACGTGCCAATCTGCTCGCGCGTGCCGGCGCTACGACCGAAGCGCTTGACGCGTACGATCTCGCCATCGGCCTCGAGCGCGATCCGGCCGTGCGGCGGTTCCTGCAGCGCAAGAAACTGGAACTTGCATCGGCGAGCAGCTAGGGACGCGTGGCGATGCGAATGTCCGCAATGGAACGTGCAGCCGCCTCACGGCCGCGGGTCACCGACCGTCCGCTATGGCCGAGCTGCTGCGTCTCGTTGTCCGTTGGAAGCGCGTCGATCACCCGTGAATCATCTTGCCAGGTCCGTGATGTTGCGGCTGAATGGCGGCGAAAACGTGCGCCTCCTTCTGTAGCGCCGTCAGAATCTCAACGGCCTGGGCATACAGCACGAGGCCAGCAACACGAACGAACGTCTCACGCGAGCGCGCGATCGACGCAATCTGCTCCGAGCACACAAATACAGTTTCGCGGGCATCTCCCGCAATGACCGTGTCCTGAAGGATCTGCAACTGATGAATGATCCGAGCGAGGAATATGACTCCCTCACTCTTATGGGGAAGCGTCGCTGATAAGCGTTCCAGGTCGTCAATAGTTTGACGCAGCCGCGATAAAGTCGCCCGATCCATTCTCGCCTTCTCCTTGTTTTCTTCCTCTTTCCACGGTGGGTCGATACAAAAAGTACCACTGGCCAATCTCCGAACTCCGTTGCCATCTCTCGCCCAACCCTTCTTTATCGGCATCTACGCACGAGTCTGTAGATCCATACGACGAACCCAGTCTACGTTTATGCAAAACGCATTCACCGGGACAGGTTGAGCGCGGCGACGGCTTCGCAGTCCGTTTCATCGAGCGCCAGGGCGATGTTGTGCCGGCTCGATGGCGAGATCGTTCGCCGCAAGATAGTTCTCGATCGCGCGGCGCATCGGACCGGCCACATCGAGTCTTTATCAACCGCCCGCGAGGCATGTCCCTTGCGCGGAACCAGACGAACAAGCATACATTCGTGGATGGTGGGCCATCCCGATCCAGGACCCTTATGTCCGATTTTATCGAATCCGAAATTCATCGGGCTCGCAGAGACCGCGTCACGACGCTGGTGCGAACGATAGCGCGCACGCTGACCATTCTTGCGGCAAGCTATTTGCCGTGCGCGGGGCTGTCTGCTCAGCCAGCTGACAATGCCACCAGCTTGCGCGCCACCTACGAGAGCCTGAAACCACAACTCGACCATGCCGCGTTTCATCGCAGGCTGTATCTCGATTCCCGCGAGTCCCCCTCAACCGTCACGGGCGAAATCTACGCTGTGCTGGACTACCCATTCGGGACCGTCAGTGATGTATTTAATGACCCGACGCAGAGCGCGAAAAACTGGTGCGATGTCTTGATCCTGCATCCCAATATCAAGTACTGCCACGCCTCTGCCAACAGCAGCGGCGACACGCTGACCGTATACGTCAGTCAGGAGGAAGTCGCTGAAGAACTCGCGTCCACCTACCGCCTGCAATTCGATTACGAACCGGCAACCACCAGCCCGGGATACTTCCGGCTAAAACTGCACTCCGATAGCGGGCCGCTGAACACCCGCGATTATCAGATCGTTCTGGAAGCGGTGTCGCTCGGGAGTGGTCGCACGTTCCTGCACCTGACCTATGCGTATAGTTACGGGGCAATCGGGCGTCTCGCCATGAAGGGCTATCTCGCGACTTTCGGTCATGGCAAGGTCGGCTTCACCAACCTCGCGGAACCGTCCGCGGCAGAGCCGAAATTCGTCGACGGGGTGCGCGGTCTGGTGGAACGCAATACCATGCGTTACTACCTGGCCATCGATGCCTATCTCGGCGAACCGACGAGCCTACCGGACAATCGCGTGGAGCAGCGCCTGAGTAACTGGTTCAGTGCCAGCGAGCAATATCCACGGCAACTGCACGAAATTGACCGGCAGCAGTACATGGAGATGAAACAGGAAGAATACCGGCGCCAACAGGCGCGACCGTAGGGGCTTGCCGCGCCCTGCTGCTGCGTCGCGACGTTCTGCCTGCATGCCTGGCACGTGGATCACTCAGCAGCCGCCTGCAATTGCTTAGGCGAAAGCGCCGTTACCAGGCGTCTTCGACTGTCCGTAGTCTTCGATGATGCCGATCAGAACGTTGAGATCGGCCGGCTTGACCAGGTAATGATCGATACCGGCATCGGAAGCGCGGTTTCGATGGTCCTCCTGGCTGTAGCCGCTTATGGCAATAATCAGGCTGCGCGGCAACGCTTCGTCGGCGCGAAGATGCTGCGCGACTTCGAAGCCTGACATACCGGGCAGTCCGATATCTAGCAGAATGACTTCCGGCAGAAATGCACGTGCTTGCAAGAGCGCTGTGGGGCCATCAGAGGCACGCTGAACCTGATGCCCATGTATGCGCAAAAATGCTTCAAGGCTTTCTGCTGTCGCGGTCATATCGTCGACGATCAGGACGCGCGCGCCTTGAGTGCGCCGTATCGGAACCACGTTCGTCTGTGTTTTGGTCAACTGCTGAACCGCGCGTGCCGGCAAGCGGACGGTAAACCGGCTTCCTTTTCCCTGGCCCTCACTCTCGCACTGAACCGTGCCTCCATGCATTTCCGTGAGATGGCGCACGAGCGTCAGGCCGATGCCGAGGCCTCCCTGGCTGCGGTCCAGCGAAGTCTGCCCCTGTGCAAAGAGTTCAAAAACGTGTGGCAAAAACGCGGGATCGATACCAACGCCTTCGTCGGAGACGACAATCGAGGCTGTCGCGCCGTCATATTTTGTCGAGATGTACACGCGCTCCCCGGGCGACGTAAATTTGGACGCGTTGTTGAGCAGGTTTGTCACGATCTGTGAGAGCCTGACGATGTCACCCTCGATCACGACGTCGACATCCGGAGTTTCGCGTATCAGGGTTTGCGAACGCCTGCTGTAGTGCGGTCCGCTCGCCTCGATTGCCCGGTCGATGACGCTCGACAGGAGCACGAATTCCGTACGAAGGGTGACCACGCCACGCGCAATTCGCGAGACGTCGAGGAGGTCGTCCACAATGCGCACGAGATGCTCCGCCTGCGTTCCGATAATGTCGCTACCCCATCGCAGCACGTGGGGATCCGTCGACTTGGCACTTCGCATCACCGCCACGGCATTGACGATAGGCGCAAGGGGATTGCGCAGTTCGTGCGCAAGCATCGCCAGAAATTCATTTTTGCGCCGGTCGCCATCGCGGATCGCCGAGAAAAGCAAGGCGTTTTCGAGCGCGATTGCCGCACGGCTCACAAACTCGCGCGTCACCGGCCCTTCGTCGATGCGTTCGATCGAGTGGCGCACGCCCAGCACGATGACGCAGGGTTGGGCGGCGTCGACCAGTAACGGCCAGGCCGTCATTGCGTCCAGTTCGAGGGGCATCCCGGTAACGCTGCCGTCGTCGTGGCTGGACGCCAGCACCGGGCTCCCGTCGATCTGGCGCGTTGCCGGGAGGCCCTTCGAGAGGCACTCTTTGACCAGATCGTCGAGTGCCTGCAAAGGCAAAGTCCGCGGCAGCAGGACGCCAGCCGCCTCGGTTTGAGCGCCTGCGTGCGCAGCGTTCGAAATGTACGCAACGGTTTTCGGCGCCACTCCTTCCCCGGCGGTGAACACCAGAACCGCGAGGTCGGCGAGCGCGGGCACGGGCAGTTCAATGATCCTCGCAACGGTATCGTCGACCTCCAGCGAGCGGGTCAGCGCCTGACTCGCGCGGGCGAGAAAGTCGGCTCGGTATCGCGCCTGCTCGGCAGCCGCGCGCTGCGCCTCGACTTTTGCAAGTTCTTCGCGCTCGGCCGCGCGCGCGAGTAGCTGGTTGCGCATCCGGTACATGTCGACAAAAACGCGGACCTTCGCCCGCAGTATCTCCGGAACGACAGGCGAGGATATATAGTCGACAGCGCCCAGTGAATAGCCGCGCGACATTTCCTTTTCATCCACATAAGCGGTGACAAAGATAATGGGCGTTTGCCTGGTTCGCCGGTACGCGCGCATCATCGACGCCGTCTCCAGTCCGTCCATGCCTGGCATGTTCACATCCAGCAGGATGACTGCGAACTCCTGTTCGAGCACGGCCGCAAGTGCGGCCCGCCCGGATGAAACCTCCACGATGTTCTCGCGGAGTTCTTCGAGAACGCTGCGAAGAACGAGGTGCTGTTCAGGCACATCGTCGACGACAAGAATGTTGACCTGATCGCCCTCTTCCCGCGAATACGTTTCCATGGTAGTTCCTACGCATGAAGCCACGCGTTCAGGACGGCAAGCAGATCGGCGCGGTCCACGGGCTTTGAGAGGTAGTCCCACGCGCCTGCGGCGATGCACCGTTCGCGGTCGCCTTTCATTGCCTTGGCGGTTACGGCAACGATCGGCAAGGTTCGACCGGCAGACAGCTTGCGGATCTCGCGAATCGTCATGAGGCCATCCATCTCGGGCATCATGATATCCATCAGCACGGCGTCGATTGCAGGGTCAGTTGCGACCAGACGGATCGCGTCGCGTCCATTGTCGGCCCAGACGTGACGCATGCCGTAGTCTTCGACAACGGTCGCGAGAGCGAAGATGTTGCGCATGTCATCGTCGACGATCAGCACCTTCTTGCCTGCTAGCGCGAGTTCCGACTCCCGCAAGCTCCCCAGTTCCGCCTGCGCCTGCTTGCCGAGTCGACCGGAGCCGACATGCATCGCGGCGACTGTCGTATCGAGCAGATGCGCCGGTGTAGAGACCGGCATGACGACGTACCGCTCGGCCGCGCCCAGCCAACGCGCCGGTAACGCTCCCCGTTCCCCGATCAGGACCACCGGCAGCGGCGAAAAAGCTGTACGCCCGGGCAGCGCCTCGTGCAGTTCGTCGGGCGACATGCTACTCAATCCGTCGACGTCCATGACCAGCGCGTCCACCGACTGTGAAGCGAGGCACCTAAACGTTTCGTGACCGGGCACGGCCAACTGCAACGCGATGCGCTCGCCTGCCAGACGCTGAATAAGCGTTTCGCGCTGCGGCGTTGGCGCTAGCGTAACCAGTACCCGGCGAGCATCGGTTTCCACGTATTGCATCAGCCGGCCCAACGCTTCGTCCAATTGCTCGCGCGACTGGATCGGCTTGGGCAGAAAGCCGAAAGCGCCCGAACTGAACGCGCGCTCGCGTGACTCGTCCGTGGAGACCACGCAAACCGGTACATGACGCGTCGTCAGATCGTGCTTCAAGCGGGACAAAACGCGCCACCCTTCCATATCGGGCAGCAACAGGTCCAAGGTAACGGCAGCGGGCTTGAACTGGTCCGCAAGCGTCAACGCCACGGAACCCAATGACGTCACGAGCCCTTTGAAGCCCTTTTCACGCGCCGCGTCAAGCAGAAAGCCCGCAAACGGGCGATCGTTCTCGACGATCAGCAGCACACGATCGCCCCGCGCGATGTTGCTTCGATCGTCTTGCGCTTCATCAGCGAAGCTTGCGACTTCTTCCACCACGGCGGTTACAGGTTCACGCACCGCGGGGCCAGTGACCGACTCCAACCGCGCTCGAGAATTCAATACGGCTACCGAACCGCGTGGCTCGTCATGGGTGGCCGTCCTGCGCAGCGGCTTGCCGGGTTCGTTCCCGTACGGGAGATACAGGGTGAAAGTGCTGCCCTTGTTTGGCGAACTGATGAGCCTGATTTCCCCTCCCAGCAGCTTGGACAGTTCGCGACTGATTGCAAGACCAAGGCCGGTACCCCCGTACTTGCGGCTCGTGCTGCCGTCGGCCTGCTGGAATGCCTCAAAGATAATTTGCTGTTTCTCCGCCGAGATACCAATGCCGGTGTCGGACACGGAAAACGCAATGACCTGGTGCGCACGATTCAGGCTCTCGTTATCCGCTGTCCAGCCGTCGAAGGCCTCTTCGATCGATAACGTGACATGCCCTTCGTGGGTGAACTTGAACGCGTTGGAAAGCAGGTTCTTGAGGATCTGCTGAAGGCGCTTCGGATCGGTATGGAGGGACGCGGGAAGTTGTGCTTCCGTGTGAATCATGAAGTCGACCTTGCGGGCTTCGGCCACATGACGGAACGTGCGTTCAACGTATACGGTGAGATCCTCAATTCGATGCTCGGTGATGTCCACGACTACCGTGCCCGACTCGATCTTCGAAAGATCGAGGATGTCGTTAATGAGCATCAACAGATCGTTACCCGACGAATGAATCGCTTTCGCGAAATCGACCTGTTTCGGCGAGAGGTTGCCGTCCGCGTTCTTGCACAGGTTGTCTGAGAGAATCAGCAGACTGTTCAGCGGTGTGCGCAGTTCGTGAGACATATTGGCGAGAAACTCGGACTTGTACTTCGAGGTCAACGCCAGTTGTGTTGCCTTTTCTTCGAGCGCCTGTCGCGCCTGCTCGACTTCGGCATTCTTGCGTTCGACCTCTTCGTTCTGGTGCGCAAGGAGGTGCGCTTTCTCCTGCAACTGCTGGTTGGTCTGCTCGAGTTCCTCCTGCCGGCTCTGCAACTCGTTGGCTAGCGTCTGGGACTGTTTCAACAGGTCCTCGGTGCGGGAATTTGCCTCGATCGTGTTGATCACGATGCCGATACTCTCCGTCAACTGATCGAGAAACGCCTGGTGCGTGGGATTGAGCCGCTCAACCGATGCGAGTTCGATGACTCCCTTGACCTTCGCCTCGAACACGACGGGCAGAACGAGCACGTTGTGAGGCGTTGCGTCAAGGAGTCCGGACATAATACGGAAGGGCTCGGTTGCGGGCGACTCAAGCAGAATCTTGCGTCTTTCGACTGCGCACTGGCCGATCAATCCCTCGCCGAGATGAATCTGCTTGCCGTGCGTAGCGTGCCCGCCCGAAGCGTAGCTCGCGGTAAGACGAAGGGATGCCGGGCTGGAAGCGGTATCCAGCACATAAAATTCGGCGCGTTGCACGCCGACTACCGGGGCGAGTTCGGAAAGAATCAGCTCGCCGACCGCAACGAGATCTTTCTGGCCCTGCAACATCCGGCTGAATTTGGCGAGATTGGTTTTCAGCCAGTCCTGCTCCGTATTGACCTGGGTAGTGTCCTTCAGGTTACGGATCATTTCGTTGATCGTGTCTTTGAGCGCTGCAACCTCACCCTGGGCCTCAACGGTGATGGAGCGAGTCAGATCGCCCTGGGTCACCGCGGTCGCGACTTCGGCAATCGCGCGCACCTGGGTGGTCAGGTTTGCGGCGAGCTGGTTCACGTTTTCGGTAAGTCCCTTCCACGTTCCCGAGGCGCCTGGCACCTTGGCCTGCCCACCCAGCTTGCCCTCGACGCCCACCTCGCGAGCCACCGTGGTCACCTGGTCCGCGAAGGTTGCCAGCGTGTCGGTCATGCTGTTGATGGTATCGGCGAGCGCTGCGATCTCGCCTTTTGCTTCGACGGTCAGCTTGCGATCGAGATCGCCGTCCGCGACAGCCGTCACGACCCTGGCAATGCCGCGCACCTGGCTCGTCAGATTGCCGGCCATGAAGTTCACGTTGTCGGTCAGATCCTTCCAGGTCCCGGCCACCCCTTGCACATCGGCCTGACCACCGAGCTTGCCTTCAGTGCCGACCTCCCGGGCTACACGGGTCACCTCGGAGGCAAACGAACGCAACTGGTCGACCATCGTATTGATGGTATTTTTGAGCTCGAGGATCTCGCCTTTCACATCGACCGTGATTTTCTTCGAGAGATCGCCGGCTGCCACTGCCTTGGTCACATCCGCGATATTGCGTACCTGACTCGTGAGGTTGCCCGCCATGAAGTTCACGTTGTCGGTCAGGTCTTTCCACGTTCCTGCCACGCCCCGCACATCGGCCTGGCCGCCGAGCTTGCCGAGCGTGCCGACTTCGCGCGCCACCCGCGTGACTTCAGAGGCGAATGAGCCGAGCTGGTCGACCATGGTGTTGATGGTGTTTTTCAGTTCGAGGATTTCGCCCTTCACGTCCACCGTGATTTTCTTTGACAAGTCACCGGCAGCCACAGCCTTGGTCACGTCCGCAATGTTGCGCACCTGGCTCGTGAGATTCCCCGCCATGAAATTGACGTTGTCGGTCAGATCCTTCCAGGTGCCGGCAACGCCCTGCACGTCGGCCTGCCCGCCGAGCTTGCCTTCCGTGCCCACCTCGCGGGCCACGCGCGTAACCTCCGAGGCAAACGAGCGGAGCTGGTCCACCATCGTATTGATGGTGTCCTTCAGTTCCAGAATCTCGCCTTTTACGTCAACGGTGATCTTCTTTGACAAGTCACCCGCCGCGACTGCCGTCGTGACGTCCGCGATGTTGCGAACCTGTGCGGTCAGGTTGCTGCCCATCGAATTGACCGAGTCGGTCAGGTCCTTCCATGTGCCCGCTACGCCCTGCACATTCGCCTGGCCGCCGAGTTTGCCATCGGTGCCCACCTCGCGCGCCACCCGGGTGACTTCGGATGCGAAAGAGCCGAGCTGGTCCACCATGGTATTGATGGTGTTCTTGAGTTCCAGGATCTCGCCTTTCACGTCCACGGTAATCTTCTTTGAAAGATCCCCGGCCGCAACGGCTGTGGTCACTTCGGCGATATTGCGCACCTGCGCGGTGAGATTGCTGCCCATTGAATTGACCGAGTCGGTCAAATCCTTCCACGTGCCGGCCACGCCCTGCACGTCCGCCTGGCCGCCGAGCTTGCCTTCCGTGCCGACTTCGCGGGCAACTCGCGTCACCTCGGAAGCAAACGAACGCAACTGATCCACCATCGTATTGATGGTGTTTTTCAGTTCCAGGATTTCGCCCTTTACGTCGACGGTGATCTTTTTCGACAGATCGCCCGCGGCGACGGCGGTGGTCACCCCGGCAATGTTGCGCACCTGCGCGGTGAGGTTGCTACCCATCGAATTGACCGAGTCGGTCAGATCCTTCCACGTGCCGGCCACGCCCTGCACGTCGGCCTGGCCACCGAGCTTGCCTTCCGTGCCCACTTCGCGGGCCACACGGGTCACCTCCGAGGCAAACGACCGCAACTGATCCACCATCGTGTTGATGGTGTTCTTCAGCTCGAGAATCTCCCCTTTCACATCAACCGTAATCTTCTTGGAAAGATCGCCGGCAGCGACGGCCTTCGTGACCTCCGCGATATTGCGAACCTGACTCGTCAGGTTGCCTGCCATGAAGTTGACATTGTCGGTGAGATCCTTCCATGTGCCTGCAACCCCCTGGACATCCGCCTGTCCACCGAGCCGGCCTTCCGTGCCGACTTCGCGGGCGACCCGTGTCACTTCCGAAGCGAATGAGCGAAGCTGGTCCACCATCGTGTTGATGGCGTTCTTCAGTTCGAGAATTTCGCCTTTCACGTCGACCGTGATTTTCTTCGAAAGATCGCCGGCGGCGACAGCCATGGGCACTTCCGCGATATTGCGCACCTGGCTGGTCAGGTTGCCGGCCATGGAGTTGACGGAGTCGGTCAAGTCCTTCCAGGTTCCTGCAACACCCTGGACGTCGGCCTGGCCACCGAGCTTGCCTTCGGTGCCCACTTCGCGCGCCACACGTGTGACTTCGGCCGCGAAGGTGCCCAGCTGATCAACCATGGTGTTGATCGTGCGTGCCGTGCGGAGAAATTCGCCCTGCAATGCGCGGCCATCGGCTTCGAACGCCATGTTTTTGGAGAGGTCGCCCTGGGCCACCGCGCCGATTACGCGGGCGACCTCACTCGTGGGGTGCACCAGATCGCCGATCAGCGAGTTAATGGCATCCACCGAGTCGCGCCAGAACCCGCGCGCAGCCGGCAACGCGGCACGTTCGTTGAGACGCCCTTCTTTTCCGACGACCCGGCTCAGACGCGCGAGCTCTTCCGACATGCGTACGTTCTGGTCGACGAGTTCATTGAACACCTGGGCCAACCTGCCGTGCAGACCCGACCAATCGGGCGGCAGTTCCGCCGTTTCGCCGTCCTTAAGCGCACTCAGCGCGAGAAGCACCGTTTTCGCACGGTCCGTGTCAGGTTCGCCTCGCAGGATGATTGCATTGATATTGGCGGCGTGATCGAGCCAGAAGCCTTCGAGTGCTTCGGCGGACAGGCGCCTTCCGATATCGCCGGGTGTGCGCACAGTCAGATCGCTCGCCACATCCCGCAGCTGGACAGACATCCTGCCGCATTGCGCGGCAAGCAGGTTGTATTCGGCCGCAACTTCACCGTACAGGCCCTCCCAGTCGTCCGGCAATCGCGCT
The DNA here is from genome assembly GCF_040965735.1 of Paraburkholderia sp. BR10936. NCBI lineage: Bacteria > Pseudomonadati > Pseudomonadota > Betaproteobacteria > Burkholderiales > Burkholderiaceae > Paraburkholderia > Paraburkholderia sp. BR10936. Next base: position 260,508 of record NZ_JBFRCM010000012.1, on the reverse strand, counting down.
GCGGCGTCGCCGCGCCGGAAAGCGCCCAACGTACGAGCGATTCGCCCAAGGTTGTTTTCCTCCGCCACCGTCGTCATAACCGTAGGAGCGTCCATTTTCACCTCGTGGCCGGGAAAGCCGAGCGGAACCCGATGCAGCCGAGTCATCTGTTTTGTTCTAGTCGATGCAATGCGCCGACGTGCTGAGGCGGTAGTCAGCCTGGCAAAAGTCGGAGAACCGGTATTGATGCTGCATGAAGCGCGGTGGATGGGGAGCAAGAAACGCGCCCGTATCTTTCATTTAGCAAACACCGCAAATGGCGGTCGGCACGGCGCCGGTCAGGGTATTGACCAGCGAACACCGCCTTTGCAAAAAAAATGGCACCGGCCGCTAAAAGCCGATGCCCCATTTTCCGCTCTGGAGGAAGTTTTACAGCAGCTCCGTTCAGGCTCACCCGTGGGACTATTCGTCCCACGGAGGTCGGGTTGCTCTCACAAGTCCGTCGGGTTATTCATTCCGGGATCACGTCCCGGAAGCTCCCCAGTCGCCAGCCAGTATGGACGGCGGTTGTAGTAGTCATGCAGTTGCGTCCCCCACGTCGAATCAGCCATCGATGGCCAGTGATCCTTATCGAATCCGGGATCGTCCTTGATTCGTTGAGCCTGGATGTCGACACGGAAGCACTTCTCATTGGTGTCCAGCGTCAGTGCGTTCCACGGAATGGCGTGAAGCGTATTACCCATGCCGAGGAATCCGCCCTCAGCCAGGACTGCGTACGCGACGCGCCCGCTACGTACATCGAGCATGATGTCGGAGATCTTGCCGACGTGTTCACCGTCAGCAGAAATCACCTTGTCGCCGTCGAGCGTGGCCGCGGCCATGATTTCGGGCCCCGGGCCTTCGCCGACGCCCCCGCCGACGATCTGTGCGCCAGTGCCCCCTGCCTGGGGATCAAGGATAGTCATGTTGCGCTCCTTTCGGTTAAGAGTTGCGCTCGCTCTAGCGCACGCCGCGTGCCACGCTGCCGTTCGCACATGAATTTAACCCGCGTCTCATTGTCGTGGCGCAATGGGTCGAGCTTCGCGTCGAGCAACACATGATCGTTGCCGAAGTGCGCTCCGCTCAGCGTGCAAGACGCAACCGGACATTGCGCACGATCCAGCCAGCCAGACCGGTGCGCATCACGACGGGCAAGACGCGTCTCGGGCCGATAAGCAGGGCGCCCAGCGTGAAGCATCCGAGCATGGCGAGGAGCGGCGCGGCGGACACCGGGCGGCCGACGCTCGCCAGGCTACGCGAATGTGCACGGGCGGCAGCGTGCCCGGCTGCCCGCGAGCGAACGTTGGCCGCAAGCAATCGCACGCGCGTCAATTCCATATGAGTAAGCAGGACGGCTTCAGATGCCTGACGATTCAATCGGGAGCGACGACTCATTTAAGCGCCTCGTTGAGCGTTTCAAGGTCCGCTTGCAATTCGCTCTTGAGTACCGCGAACGAACGCGCCGGCTTTTGTGCGCGCAATACCAGCAATGCGGTGATCGAGGCGAATAGCCAGAGCACCGCTATGCTCCACACGACAGTGAGGAAATAGCGTGTATTCCACGCGGATGCGATCAGCGCGACGCAAAAGAATGAGAGCGTGAATAACCCACTTACGGCGAGAGCCACGAGCGCGAGAATTTCGCGCGTCATGGATGTGCGTGCCTCGGACAGTTCGAGTGACAGCAGTTGCCCATAGTCCGTTGTGCGGACCGCGAGAAATCGCAACACGTTGTGCCAGCGGTCGAGCTTCGCGTGAATTGTCATGGTCCACCTCGCACATGCGGCGTGCCGGCAACATCCGTCTGGTTCAGGTCCGCTTATTCGCGGCTCGCTCCCCATAACGCTCCGAGCGCGAAGCCGATGCCCACGGCGATACCCACGGTCGCCAGGGGATTGTCCGCAATCGTCTCGCGCGTCACGACCGCCGCGTCGGTCGCCAGTTGTTGTGACTTGCCGCATAGCGCCTTTGCCTTGCCCGACAATCTGGTACTCGCGTCGCCCAGCATTTCGCCGACCGCCTCTTGCGCGTCGCCCGCAAGTTCACGGACCCTGCCTTCGGTTTTCGTGGTTCCCATTTTCATGTCTCTCTCCCAGTCAGCCTGCCTGCACAATGCGCGAAACCGCGCAAATCGCTATCGACAAGAGCCCATGCGCAACGGGCGTGCCAACCACGCGAGCGCCGCTGCCGGGCTTCGCAGCCCTCCTGCCGACGCAGACGAGCACCTCTGCGCCATGCACAGCTAGGGAAGCTGAAGGACGACATGAGCGGCCAGGGCCGCGCAGGTAGTGATGGTTGCAAGCCAGCACAAGGTGCGCGTGAACCAGTGCGCTTTCATCTCGCCCACCGCTTCACGCCGGGCACTCAGGAGCACGAGCAGGATCAACACCGGCGACACTGTCATCCCGTTGGTCAGCGCACTCCAGTAGCAGGCCCGGAGCGGATCGACGCCGAATGCGCCAAACAGCAGTGCGACGATAGTGCTCACCGCCATAAGCAACACCAGGATTGCAGCTATCCGGCGATCCCGCTGCGTGCCCCGCTGCCACCCGAACGAACTGGCGGCGGCGTGCGCGGCCGAGCCGGCCAGCGGCGGGAGTGCGAGCAGCGCTGTGCCAAGCAGCGCGAGGCCGAGCAGCGGCTGCGCGTAGGCACCCGCGACCGGCGCGATCGCTTGCGCGGCCTCGCGAGTCGAGCCAGAGGGAGTGAGCGATGCATGGGTCGCGTGTAATGTCGCGGCCGCGGCGCAAAGGATGAGTGCTCCGCATACGTTGGACATCGAGGTACGCACCAGTATGTCGCTTCGTATTTTCTTTAGCTGCTGCCGGACGTCTTTCTGCTGTACGCGGCTGCTGTCCTGAGTGCCGTCGTGCGAGCCCTCTTCGACTTCCTGCTCGGCTTGCGAGAACAGCAGATACGGGCTGACCGTGGTACCGAGCACCGCGAGCAGCATCCCCAGATAGTCTTCCGACCAGCTGATGTGCGGCACGAAAGCGCGCCAGGCCAAAGTGCGCCACGGCACGTCCGCCACCAGCATGACGCCTGCATAACAGAACAGCGACAGAGCTAGCCACTTGAGGTAGTTTGCATAGCGCGCATAAGGCACCCACCACTGCAGCGCGAGCGACATGCCGGCAAAGAAAACCGTGAAGAGCGGGACCGATCCCCTGAATATCAACTGCGCGGCTTCGCCCATCGCCAGCATGTCGGCGGCCATGTTCACGGTATTGGCTCCGAGAAAACGGGCGACCGCCAGCAGAAACAACCAGCGGGAATAGTGTTCCCGCATGTTCTCGGTCAGGCCCTTGCCCGTGACGGCCGCGACGCGCGCAGACACCATCTGCAGTGCCACCATCGACGGCCAGGAAAGCACGCAGACCCACAGGAGATCGAAGCCATACTGCGCGCCTGCCAGCGAATACGTCAGGATGCCGCCGGGATCGTTGTCGGTTGCGATCGTACCCAGGCCCGGTCCGATGTCCGCCGCCCAGCCGTGCGCCGGATTTTCCCTGCTTCGATTGTTTCGGTTCACGAGAAAGCGTCGCGACCGGTCGCGCTCGCCGGCTTTCATACCTTCCTGACTAGAGTGAAGTGACTCGTGCGGGACGCACGCGCCTGCTCGCGCAGGCGGCATTCCCGCGTTCGTGGCGGACCTGCATGACGCGGCACCGCTTTTGCTGTATCGCCATGGCACCAAGCAATTTTTCCGTCGGTGGTATATCGAGGCCTTCAGAACCGAGGAGTCAATCGCAATGGCAAGAGCGCCGAAGACACCAGGCAGCCGCGTCGCCGCCAGCAATGCCAGCATCGCGGTTAGCGCCCGCACCGCGCGCACGATTCCGGGGCTGTGATGGAGAGCGCGACTCCACGGCAGGTCCGTACGTTGTCTGGCGACGGCGTGTGCGGCCCGTTCGACTTTGCGGCACTGCTCGAAGGCTGCACGCTGCCACTCGACGCGCAGTCGCTCGCAGGCGCCGCACGCCAGCTCGTCGCCGTGGGCCCCGCGCTGCCGCTGCCGGGAGGCGGGCGCACGCTTGCGCGCTGGCAATTTCTCGCCGGGCTCGCCGGCCAGGATCTCTCGCTCCTCAAGATCTACGAGGCGCATGCCGACGCACTCGCCATTCAGTCAGAACTTGAAATGCCGTGCCTGCCGCATGTAGCGGTGCCCCGCAGATTGGAACCAGAAATATGGGGTGTATGGGCAGCCCGTTCTCCGCGCAACGAGCTGCGTTACGCCTCAAGCCGCAGCGGGCAGATCCTGCTTTCAGGCGTCAAGCCATGGTGTTCAGGTGCGGCATTCGTCACGCACGCGCTCGTGACCTGCATCGACAGCGACGATCGCGATTGGCTCGCCGCACTGCCCATGGACCAACCAGGCGTGACGGTCACGGCACGTGGCTGGGAAGCCGTCGGCATGGCGGCGACGCAAAGCGTCGAAATCGATGTGCTCAACGCACACGCCACGCTCGTGGGTCCAGTGGACGGCTACTTGCGGCGTCCTGGCTTCTGGCACGGCGGCGCGGGCATCGCCGCGTGCTGGTACGGCGCGGCCGCGGCGCTGGCCGTCCGCCTGCGCGACGCGGCGAGACGCCGCGATGATCCGCACCTGAATGCGCATCTCGGAGCGGCCGACGCCGCGTTGAGCGCTGCGCGCGCCTTGCTGCGCGACGCCGCACATAAGATCGACTCCGCGCCACACGCCGACGCCATGGCGCTTGCGTTGCGTGCTCGCGCCGCTGCGGAAAGCGCCGTCGAGGCCACACTGCATGCCTGTGCGCGCGGCCTGGGCGCCGGCCCGCTGTGCCGCGACCCCTGGTTCGCTCGCATGGCAGCGGATCTGCCCGTGTTCGTCCGTCAGAGCCACGCGGAGCACGATCTCGCTGCGCTCGCGCAGCGAGCCGCGGCGGACGAAGACTGGACACTCTGAGCCTGCCTTGGCAACATGGAACGCCCTCTTTCGCACGCCGACTACTTCGATGCCCAGTTCGCCCATGATGCCGACCCGTGGCATCACCGCACGAGCCGGTACGAGGCGCGCAAACGCTGAAGGTGCCGCGCCGATGAACCTCGAACAAATCTACAACCGCATCTGGGATTGCCTCGCTGCCGCTGTCCGTGAAGATAAACATCCCTTCAAGGTCATGCAGGCCGCAACCGTTAGCCTCGATGGTGCACCGAACGTCCGCACCGTGCTGCTTCGGAGTGCCATTGAACCGCAGAACGTGCTTACTTTTCATACCGACCTGCGCTCGCCGAAGATTGCCGAACTCCGACGGGAGCCGCGAATCGCGCTCGTCGGCGTCGACCCTGTTCACAACCTGCAGGTCCGCGTGTCCGGCGAAACCCGAATACTTTGCGACGGACAGGCCCGGCTCGATGCGTGGAGGTCCAGTCCCGACCATGACCTGGTCGTCTACCGGACGCGCTTGCCGCCCGGGACTCCCATGATCCACGCCGATGATGCGCTCGATGAGACGCACGTTCCTGGACCGGGCGAAGGTCTGCGGCATTTCGGCGTCGTTGAGGTGCGCCCCACACGCCTGGACTGGCTGGACCTCTCGGCAGCGGACCTTCACCGACGCGCGCTGTATGTCCGTCGAGGCGATACCTGGGTCCATTGCTGGGTCGCCCCCTGAACGCGCCTCCCCTGAACGCGCGATACCGCCGTCCTCGTGCCGCAGAATCGAAACAAGTGTAATCGTCTGTTAGCAGTGCACCTGCAGAGCCATTTTTCTGCCGGAATACCGCCTGGGCTTTGGTACGATCCGGCGTTTCGTATATGGCTCAACCACCGTGACTCACCCCTATGTGTCGCTCTTTCGTGAACGCTGCGCACGCTGGGCGAAATCCGGTCGGGCCGCTGCTGCCAGCGCCGGTGCAATGACCGTGCGCCTTATCGCTGCGACGTGGCACAGCATGCGCCATCCGACACGTCGCGGCATTGCACTGACAATTGCCGCTGTGCCTGCGCTGTTGCTCGCGTATACGCTGGCCCTTATTCCATTCACACCCCGCCTAGGTGACATCCGCAAGGCACGCGTCGATCGTCCCGCGCTGATCCTCTCCGCCGACGGCACCGTGCTCGCGGAATTCAAGCCGGTCAATCGCGAGTGGGTCACGCTAAGCCAGATCTCACCGCATGTGGTGGACGCCCTGATCGCGACCGAGGACCGCCGCTTCTATCAGCATCACGGTATTGACCTGAGACGCATTCCGTCGGCGGCATTGCGCACGTTTGCCGGGGCCCGGCAGGGTGGCTCCACCATCACGCAGCAACTGGCACGCAACCTGTATCCCGACGAAATCGGCCGCGCACCGACGTTGACCCGCAAACTCAAGGAAGCGATCACGGCGCTCAAGATCGAATCTGTCTATAGCAAGGACCAGATCCTCGAGACGTACCTCAACACCGTGCCGTTCCTCTACAACGCCTACGGCGTCGAGATGGCTGCGCGCACCTACTTCGGAAAGCGCGCAGCAGACCTCGATGTCCTCGAGAGTGCAACGCTCGTTGGCATGCTGAAGGCGAATAGCACGTACAACCCCGTGCTCAATCCTGAGCGCGCACTGGAACGCCGCAATACGGTACTTGCGCAGATGTTGAAATGCGGCAAGCTCAGTCCTCCTGAGTATGCCCGGCTGAACCGGCAACCGCTCAATGTCGATTTCGAACCGCAGGCCGAGCCCATTGGCACTGCACCGCATTTCGCAGTACAGCTGCGCAGGTGGTTGACCGCGTGGGCTGATCGCAACGGCTATAACATCTATTCGGACGGGCTCGTGGTGCACACCACAATCGACTCCCGACTTCAGGCAATGGCGACACAGGCCGTTGCCTGGCAGGCCGGCCAGCTGCAGTGGATCGCGAGCGGCACATGGAACGAGCGCACAGGCTGCTGGCCGGGGAACGAACTGTTCCAGTCCTTCATCAGACAGACAGCGGAGTACCGGACCGCACGGGACACCGGCCTTTCCGACCAGGCCGCAATCAGGAAACTTGCGCAGGATGCGGCGTTTGTGGATGCGCTCTGCCACAGCAAAACCCAGATTCAGGCCGGATTCGTCGCCATCGATCCACGCAATGGAGACATCAAGGCATGGGTCGGCAGCCGGGACTATCGCGACGAGCCGTTCGATCACGTGCAGCAGGCGCGCCGGCAACCCGGCTCCACCTTCAAGGCTTTTGTGTACGGTGCGGCATTTGCCGATGGTGCACAACCGGGTGACACGATCGTCGACCGCAACGTTGCCATTGCATTGAAGGGCAATGCGGTATGGCGGCCGACTGACCCCGAGCCCCCTACCGGCCGCCCGATGACACTGCGCAATGCGCTTGCCTTCTCCCGCAATCGCGTGACTGCACAGCTCATGCAGCGGGAGGGACCGGCAAAGGTTGCGGCGCTCGCGCGTGAAATGGGCGTGCGCGAAAGTCCCCTTGATGCCGTGCCCTCGCTTGCCCTGGGCACGAGCCCGGTCACGCTCAAGGAGATGGTCTCGGCGTATTGCACGATCGCGAACCGGGGAGCCTATGTCGAACCGCGCATGGTGACACGTATCGAGGATCGCAACGGCAACATGCTCGCCGAATTCCCTGCTGCACGACCGGAGCAGGCGCTGCCGGCCGCTGCTGCGCTCAAGCTGGTCGATGCGATGCGTGACGTCGTCAACCGCGGCACTGGCTCCGACATCAGGACGCGTTTCGGCATTCACGCCGACGTGGCCGGCAAAACCGGAACGACGCAGGACAACACGGATAGCTGGTTCATCCTGATCCATCCGCAACTGGTCGCCGGCGCGTGGGTGGGCTTCGACGACGCACGCGTGACATTGCGCAACGACTACTGGGGCGAAGGTGCGCATGGCGCATTGCCGATGGTGGGGGCTTTCTATGACATGGCACTGCGCGCGCGTGTCGTTGATGCGCACGCACAGCTTGCGCCTGTGAGCAATCAGTCGCACGCAGGTCATGCGCGCCCGCGCCATCATTTCCTCTTCTGGCGATTCTGATGCTCGCGAGCTATTTGGTCGATTGCGGACTGGCCAAGGCGTCGCCGTTGCGCCAGAACGAATAGATTGGCACTCACGTCGCCACGATGATCAAAGGCCGACAGGCATGGATCGACACGCCCGTCGCCCCATGAGACCAACTCACGCCATGCCGGTCGCTGTTACTGCGCGCTCGCGCGCCTGGCACTCTTCGACGCGGCATTGGCGACCAGGTTAAAGTTGCTTCGCGCGACTTCGACCGCCTGCTGCCCCGTATTCCCGAGCGTCTGGTAGAGCGTATTGGCCGCGGTAATCGCGGAGTTGAACGCAGCCACAGCCGCCTCTGAGCCCGCAGGCGCGTTTCTGGTCGCTTCCTCGACGAATGTCTGCGCCCGGCGCATACGTGCTTCGCCTTCCGCCCGTGCGACGCTGAGAAGTTCAGCGTGCGTCGACGACACGATCCCCAAAAGCTCGCGAGTGTAGGACTGAACCTTCTCAGCCATTGGCGCTCCGAGCGTGCCATGGAGCGCGATCCAGTCCTGTGGCTTTTCCACCGTGGTCTGCGACAACTCCGACGCCTCCTTGAGTGTCGCTCGTATGTATTGTGCGTTGAGTTCAGTGAGTTTGCCGATCCCATCGACCATCGTGCTGATCAGACCATAAACGGCGTCGAGATTGCCACGTTGAGCGCTTGCGACCAGTTCCTGGGTGTGCATGATCAATAGTCTCCTTAATGGGCGGAAATGCTGCGACCCCGCGCGTCGCCAGCGCGGAATGAAAAAAATGGGGTGTTGATCGACCGGTCATCCCGCGCCCGGCTCGAAGCGGGGCGACCGGGTGCCTGTCAACGTTTTCGCGTCATGGCCTGAAGCAGGGATTCGCCTTCATCCGTCACATGCGCGAAGCGTGCACCGGTTGCGAGGCTCTCGAGTGCTACGAGTTGTTGCTCGAGCAGCGTATCGAGTTCCTCGCGGCCCATGTCGATCTGGTCGGGCGATGACTTGACCAGCATGAGCGTCGCAAATTCGTGAGGGCTCAGCACTTGTGTCTCCTGGAATCCCGGACCGGCGGGTCTTTACCGCCGCATGTGTTGCCAGCCTGACCGACTTCAGATCGCGACCGCCTCCTTCGAGTCGCGTCTACCTGGCGAAGAAAAGCTTAAAGATGGCTTGTACGAGCATATTCAGGGCCGACCCGAAAGTACACGATGTATGGGTGTTCGTATGTGCATCTTTATGGACAGGCTTCCGAGGCGGGAGCGAGAGCGCCCCTCCGCTGCGGTCGGCGCCCTTCTCTTCAAAAGGAACATGCGTCGCATGCAAGGCGAAGTCACCTCCAACTCGCTGGGACGACTCGCGGCATGACATTTGCGCAGGCGCTTTTCATCACGCGACAAGCTACCGGAGCGAGCCATGCAATTCATGTTTCAGTCTTGCCTGATCAGCACGAGCGCAAGCATCGATGACGGGAGAATTGTGGCGAACGCGAGAATCTTCGTCCCGGCGTCAGACGGCTCATTCGAAGATGACGTCCATGACATCTGTCTGGACGACAACTTCATCGACGAGAACGAAGCGCTGAGCTATGCGCGCGAACGCGCAATGGGCTGGGTCGAAGAGCATTGCGTCAGTGAGATCTAGCGCCGCGGCTCCATCTTGCTGCCCGATGGCGTGACCCCACAAAACGCAACCTTCGTATTCTTCTGCTGCATTGGCGGGTCACCCGTATGCCGCATTGCCAGGAAGTTCAGCCACTTATGGCCCAGCAAGTCTGGCAATCATATGCCTCGATGCGCATGTCATTCGTGCACAAGCTGCAGCTTTCCCGCCCAGCGCGGCGCGTCGCCTTACCGATCGCACGCGCAACAACCGTCAACCAGCTCTCGCTACGACCTGCATTTGCCAGTCACGCCGTCGCGCCTCAGCGGCTAAGGCGATCCATAAGTCGTGGATTCCGGACAGGCATGCATGCAAGGACCGGACCTATCATGTCTGTCTGCGCTGCGTCCACGGGATGGTCCATTTGATTGGCAGTTCCGCGCGCGTGGCTCATCAAGGGGACGATGATGCCGGAAAAACATCTATCCAGCGGTTTTGACGCTGACCTCACCCTCGCTTCGACGAGGCTCCTTGAGATGGGCGGCCTCGTAGAGTTGCAGATCGCTCGCGCCCTTTCGTTACTGCATGCGTTCGACCCCGACGTCGTCTACGCGGTGCTCGAAAGCGAGCAACGACTGAATCTGATGGAGCTGGAAATCGATGAAGAGGTGAGTAACGTCATCGCTCGCAGACAGCCTGCAGCCCGCGATCTTCGACTTCTGCTGGCCATCTCGAAGTGCACCACCAATCTCGAGCGCGCTGGCGATGAAGCACGGAAGGTGGCCAAGCGCATCCGTCGCATCCAGGCCAATAGTGAAGCTCCGGTCATCGGAATCGTCGAAATCAAAACCTCGGCAGAGATGGCCATGAGCCTCCTTCATGGAGCGCTGGATGCGTTCGCACGAATGGATAGTGCCGCAGCCGCGCATCTGGTGCGGGACGATGTGGCCATCGATAACGAGTTTCGGGCGTTTACGCGCGGACTGATTGCCGAAATGACGGCGGACCCGCGCGTCGTTTCGACTGGGCTCGATTACATGGTCATCGCCAAAGCCATAGAGCGCATTGGGGACCATGCTAAAAACATCGCCGAATTCGTCGTCTATGTCGTCAAAGGTACCGACGTGCGGCATGTACCTGCGGCTCAACTCGAGCATGAGGCCAGCAGCTGAGCGGCTGCCAGGCCTTCTTGAACCGTGGACGACTTCACCACGGCGCATTTTTTCGGACACAATGGACCCTCAACGTTGCGCAACGCGGGCAAACATGGTCACAGACACATTTCTGCCTGATTCGATGGAACCGCAGGTACTTCTGGACGGCGCACCAGCGCAGGCAGACTACTTTCTGCTCTCGACGCTATGGGGCCCCGAGGGAACTCTTATCCCCGTATTTCAGGTACTCGGCTGGATGGAAATCCTGCGCCATCGCGGTGCCGATTTTGCATCGCACGCCGCCGTGTGTCAGTACTGGCTCTACGAACACGTGCCAGACGTACCCGCATTGCTGCACGCGTGGAAATGGGAGCGGCTCGCCCGCAACACGGTCGCCCGAAGCGCCGTCGCCCTCGCCAGGCAACAGACGCTCGTCAGCCAGCTCCGGCGTCACCGCATTCAAGAGTCCACAGCTGTTGACACGCTCGATTCAATGCAGAAGGCTTTCGGGGTCTTCTGCGAAATCTGGGCGATGCACGCCAAAACCCTCGATGTTTTACTGGGGCGCCCTGACGAACGGGACCTGCCCTCGCAGCCCGGTGCCGTTCCTGTTCATGTGGCCGCTGGGTTCAACCCGGAATCGGCGCCCAGCGCCGGGCTGGAATATGGCGGTGGCCCGGAGACTAGCCCGGCGGGATGGATTTTCAATCCGTCATCGACTCCGAACCGTGACGATCGTTGCCCAGGGCATTGCGCGAGCGGCAGATAGCAACATTTCGTCTGCACAAATGCAACAAAGAACAATAATGAAAGGAATCTCCAACTCACGACGCCAGGTCTTCGTGTGTCATCGCGGTCGGGAGCCACTCGTGAAAGTCCGCAACGCGACGCCAACCCTCTCGTTGCTCACGAGGCACTCTTGCCATGCCGCACTGTTGCTCGGGTGTCTGACGAATCCGTGCACAGCGCAGCCGCCAGCAAGTCCACCCGGCACACCCACGGCTGACGCGCCGAGCTACAAGGTCGGTGATACGTGGACCTTTATATGGGGGCGAACCGACTCCACGCCCGGCGTTCCTCTTGTTGTGACGGTAGTCGCAGTAACAGAGACGCAGACGACGATGTCGTCCTCGTGGAACGGTGGGCGCCAAAAGGAAAACCACTACGACAGTCAGGGCAACCTGACGCGGGATGGCAACGGAACAACGTATGAGCCAAGCAATGGAACCCTGAGTTTCCCAATGACTGTGGGAAAGAACTGGGACTTTCATCATGTCCGGCGTTTCACGATCGGAACCATTGATGTCAGCGGCCACGACGAGATCGTTGCGTTCGAGAGGATACAGGTACCCGCTGGTTCATTTGACGCCTACAAAATAGTCAGCCATGGGGTGAACGCCAGGCAGCTTGATCGCTTGTACGATGCGCCGTTCACCGAAACCTACTGGTACGCGCCAAGCGTTAAAAAGGTCATCAAGTCGGATTACGTGTTGTATCTCGATCACCAGGCGCTGCTGTCCCGTACTTCCGAACTGAGTGCCTATTCACTTGCGCCGTGACAGCGCTTGACGCAAGCGTTGGCCGTTCCTTTGAATGGTGCAAGCACTACATAACTCACTAACACGGCTTCGCGTTACGAGACAATGTTTGGGAGAGCGGCTGGGGTACGGCCCTGCTGCCCTGCCCTCGCAAACGCTTCATTTAGGCAACAGGAATAGACATACCATTGGGTCCCGTGAACGTGATCCCTGCTTCGAGCTCTGGCCGGAAGTGATCGCCGCGGTAACTTTCAGGGCGAATTCCGCCGCCTCGGCACTAGAATTCAGTGCATGGTCGCATTCCCGAAGGAGGCTGCCATGACTCAGTCAATGATCAGTTTTTGGGTTGGCCTTGTGGTTCTCGTTGTCGTTGCCATGGCCCTGTCCCGTCGCTACAGGCGCGAACACCAGGGAGAGAGCCTGAGCCAGTGGCTCGACACGCACCATATGAGCTGGATGCATCGCAAGCACTAGCTTGCGACCGGACCGACACCGGAGAGCGCGCCCATTTCCTGCACTGGAATGGGTTGTCGCCCGGTTTCTCGTTAGAGGAATACCATGCCGACTTACCAGTACCGGTGCGAGAAATGTGGTGAGATGTTCGAGCATGCCGAGCATCTTGCTGAACATCAATCCGCTCATCCGCCTTGCCCGAAGTGTGGCAGCGAGAAAGTTCAGCACATCCCCACACCATTCGTGGCGAAAACATCCAGAAAATCGTGAAATCTCTTCGGTTGCTCAGGTCTGCTCCGGATGCTCGCTGTCTCGATGGTGGTCCGCGGCGAGGAACATATACATCGCGGGCACGACGAACAGCGTAAACAGCGTGCCGATCGACATCCCCGTGAAGATCACGAGTCCCATTGCGTTGCGGCCGGCCGCACCCGCACCCGACGCGATCACGAGCGGCACGACGCCCAGCACCATCGCGGCTGTCGTCATCAGGATCGGCCGCAAGCGCACGCCAGCCGCTTCTTCGAGTGCCTCGCGCTTGCCGCGCCCCGCGCGTTGCAGTTCATTCGCGAACTGCACGATCAGAATGCCGTGCTTGCTCACGAGGCCCATCAGCGTGACGAGGCCCACCTGCGTGTAAATGTTGAGCGTGGTGAGTCCCACGTTGATGAAGATCAGCGCGCCGAACAGCGCCATCGGGACCGATACGAGAATCACGACCGGATCGCGAAAGCTCTCGAATTGAGCGGCGAGCGCGAGAAACACGATGATCGTCGCCAATAGCAGCGTGGTCACGAAGCCGCCGGACTCCTGCACGAACTGTCGCGACAGACCCGAATAATCGGCCGTGTATCCCGCCGGCGCGACGTCGGTCGTGGCCTTGCGCAGGAAGTCGAGCACTTCGCCCTGCGAGATGCCCGGCGCGAGCACGCCGGAAATCGTGGCCGAATTGAGCTGCTGGAAGTGATTGATCGACTCGGGCACGACGTTGCGCTGCAGATGCGTGACCGTCGATGCGGGTATCACGCTGCCATTGGCTGTGCGCAAGTAATAGTCGAGCACTTGCGACGGGTTCAGCCGGTCCGTTTGCAGCACCTGCGGAATCACCTTGTACGAGCGGCCAGCGATCGAAAAGTAGTTGACGAAGTTCCCGCCGAGCGCCGCGCCCAGCGTCTGCCCGACATCGCTTTGCGTCAGCCCGAGCGAAGCGACTTTGTCGCGGTCCACGAGCAACACGCTTTCGGGCTTGTCGATCTTCAGATCGCTGTCGACGAAGAAGAACATGCCACTTGCGCGCGCCTTTTGCAGCACGGCTTGCGACACTTCGTTGAGGTTCTCGAACGGCTCCGTCGTGCTGATGACGAATTGCACGGGCAATCCTTGCGCGCCCGGCAGGGGCGGAAACTGAAATGCGGCGACACGCGCACCCGCGATGCCGTTCCACTTCTGCTGCAATTCCTGCTGTAATTGCGTCGCGCCCTTCTTGCGCTTGTCCCACGTCTTGAAGAGCACGCCGCCGATACCCTGGTTCAGCGTCGGTACGCCCGTGAGCTGGAACATCTGCGCGTATTCGGGCAACTGATTCGAGATGTCGAAGACCTGATCCGCGTAGGTCTGCATTTGCTGGATCGTCGCGTTCGGCGGACCCTGGACCTGCGACAGAACGATGCCCTGGTCCTCCTGAGGTGCGAGCTCCGTTTGCGACGTCATGAAGAGATAGACGGTGCCGCACAGGAGCAGCGCGCCCATCACGACGAATACGGGCCACGTGTCGAGCATCGCATGCAACAGACGCCGGTAGCCGTGATGCACACGTTCGAACTGCCGGTCGACGAAGCGCGGGAAGCGCCCCGACTGCTGGTCCATGCGGAAAAAACGCGAGCACATCATCGGCGAAAGCGTCAGCGCGATCACGCCCGACACCGTGACGGCGCCCGCGAGCGTGAACGCGAACTCGGTGAACAGCGCGCCAGTCAGTCCGCCCTGAAAGCCGATGGGCACGTACACGGCGATCAGCACGACCGTCATCGCGAGAATCGGGCCGCCGAGTTCGCGCGCCGCGATCAGTGCGGCTTCGAAAGGCCGCCTGCCCTCCTCCTTCATATGCCGGTCGACGTTCTCGACCACGATGATCGCATCGTCGACGACGAGGCCGATGGCGAGCACGAGCGCAAGCAGTGTCAGCAGATTGATCGAATAGCCGAGCACCTGCATCACGAAGAACGTGCCGATCAGCGAGAGCGGCATCGCAATCACCGGCACAATCACCGCGCGCAAGCTGCCGAGGAAAAGGAAGATCACGACGGTGACGATCAGCAGCGCCTCGACGAGCGTCTTCACTACTTCCGTGATCGCCGTGTTGATGAAGTCGGTCGCGTCGTAGACGATGTCGCCCGTCATGCCCGTCGGGAACTGCCTCTGCAGATCCGGAAAGATCGTTTTCACGCGCTTCGCGACGTCGAGCACATTCGCATCGGGCGCCACCTTGATGCCGATGAACACCGATCGCTTGCCGCTGAACGCGACGTTGAAGTCGTAATTGTCAGCACCGAGCACGACGTTCCCCACGTCTTCAAGCCGCACGATCGCGCCGTTCTTCTGCGTGACGACGAGTTTCTTGAAGTCCTCGACGGAATGCAGGTCGGTGCCCGCGTTGAGATCGACGCTTATCATCTGGCCTTTCGTTGTGCCAAGCGTCGCCAGATAGTTGTTGTTGCCGAGCGCCGTGAATACGTCAGCGGCCGTCACGTTGTGCGCGGCGAGCCTGCTCGAGTCGAGCCATGCGCGCAGCGCGAACTGACGGCCGCCGAGCACTTCCGCCGTCTGCACGCCCTGGACCGAATCGAGCTTCGGCTTCACGACGCGCAGCAGATAATCCGTAACGTTGTTGCTCGGCAGCACGTTGCTGTAAAAACCCATGTACATCGCGTCGGTGGTTTGACCCACTTGCACGGTCAGCACGGGCTGTTGCGCCTGCGGCGGCAACTGGTTGCGCACAGATGCGATCTGCGTGTTGATCTCCGTGAGCGCGCGGTTGGAGTCGTAGTTGAGGCGCAGCGTCGCGGTGATCGTCGAGACGCCCGTGGTGCTCGTCGACGACATGTAGTCGATACCCTGTGCCTGTGCGATCGCGGCTTCGAGCGGTTGCGTGATGAAGCCCGCCATCGTGTCGGCGCTCGCGCCATAGTATGCGGTCGTGATCGTCACCACGCCGTTTTCGGTTTGCGGATACTCGCTGACCTTCAGCGCGGCAAGCGAGCGCAAGCCGAGCACGAGTATCAGCAGGCTCACCACCGATGCGAGGACCGGCCGTTCAATGAAGATGTCGGTGAATTTCATCGCGCGCTCTTCTATTGTTCCTGGGGCGTCGGGTTCGGGCTGTTCGCAGGCAGCACGCGGTTGTCGATCACGAGGGGCGTGCCGTTTTTCAGTTTCAGCTGGCCGCTCGTCACGACCTGCGTGCCTTCGCCGATGCCCTTGAGAATCGCGACCTGGTCGCCGCGCGTCGGCCCCGGCGTGACAAACACCTGCTGCGCGACGGGCATGATCTTGCCTTGTGCGTTCTTACGTTCGCCGGGCTTCACGATGAACACGGTCGCACCATATGGGTTATAGGTAATCGCCGTTTGCGGCAAGGTCAGATAGCGCTGCGCGCCACCCGCATCGATCTTCACGTTCGCGTACATGCCGGGCAGCAGCTTGCGCTCGCGATTGTCGACGGTCGCCTCGATCTGGACGTTGCGCGTGGTGCTGTCCACACGCGGATTGATCGAGCGGATCTTGCCGTCGAACGTGCGCTTGCCGAACGCATCCGTATCGACGACGATGGTCTGGCCAACCTGCAATTGGCCGAGCTGCTGCTGCGGCAGAAAGAAGTCGGCGTAGATCGGGTCGATGGCTTGCAGCGTGACGATGGCGTCACCCGGATTGAGGTACTGGCCGGGGTTGACCGTCGTGATGCCGACGCGTCCCGCGAACGGCGCGCGTATCGTCTTCTTTACGACGAGGGCGGCCTGTTGCTCGACCTGGGCTCTCTTACTCTTGAGGTCGGCGGCGTCGGCGTCGAGCTGCGCCTTGGCAATCGCCTGGATGTCGAATTGCGCCTTGTCGCGCTTGTAGACCGTTTGCGCTAGGTCCGCCGCTGCCTGAAACGACGCGAGCTGTGCGCGGTCCGAATCGTCGTTCAGGCGCACGAGCACCTGGCCCGTCTTCACCTCCTGCCCCGAGTTGAACGCGATCTCGCGCACAAGCCCGGCCACTTCCGTCGTCACGTCGACGCCGCGCACCGCGCGCAGGCTGCCCACGGCGACAAGCTGCGGCTGCCATGTTTGATAGCCTGCAATAGCGGCCGTGACGGTGGCGGGCGGTGCGGCGTTGCTCGCCATGAACTTCTGGATCATGTGCGCCCTGAACAGATTGAAGCCGACCAGCGCGGCGAGCAGTATGCCCACGCAGATCAGCATGATGATCATCCGCTTTGCCATCGGCTTCTTCGTCGTCATCGTCATGTCCTGGCTTGGGTGGCCACTGCAAAAGGATTCATTTCGGCGCAGCCGGACTCGGCTGGGCTGCCTGGCTCGTCGCCGTGTCGTTCCACCAGCCGCCGCCGAGCGCCTGAAACAGCGCTGCCGTGTCTGCATAGCGCGCGGCCCGCGCCTGCGCGAGATTCACGACCGTCTGCTGGTATTGGCGCTGTGCATCGAGCAGCGCCAGATAGCTGACGCCGCCGATACGAAACTGACCGCGCGTCAGGTCGAGCGAATCGCTGGCAGCGCGCCATGCTTGCGTCTGCGCGCTCAGGCCGGTCGCATCGTGCTCCAGCGCGCGTAACGTATCGGCGACGTTCTGGAATGCGAGCAGCACCGTTTGGCGGTATTGCGCGTTGGCCTCGTCGAATGCCGCTTCTGCCGCGCGCTTTTGCGCACTCAACTGGCCGCCGTGAAAGATCGGCTGCGTGATGCCTGCGCCGATGCTCCAGATCATGTCGGCGTACTTAAGAAGGCCCGCGGGCGTCAGCGCCTCGGGGCCGTAACTCGCGGAGAGCGTGAGCTGCGGATACATGTTCGCCGTCGCCACGCCGACCTGGGCGCTCGCCTGATGCAGCGTGGCGTCGGCGGCGAGAATATCGGGGCGCTGCCGCACGAGCGAAGACGGCACGCTGACGGGCAACGTTTGCGGCAGCGTGAACATCGACATCCGGAACTCGGGCACGTCCGCATCGCTCGGCGGCTTGCCCGCCAGGACCGCGAGCTGGTGACGCGTCTGGTCGAGCGACTGATGCAACGGCGGCAATGTCGCGCGCGTCTGCGCCACCAGCGTTTCCTGCGCAAGCACCGTTGCGCGGCTCACGCCGCCCAGTTCGAGCTGCTTGCGCATGATGCCGAGCTGCGCGTCTTCGTCGTCGGCGATGCGCGCGGTCGCTTCGATCTGCTCCCGCAGCGACGCTTCCTTGATGGCCGCCGTCACGATGTTCGCGGACAACGCGAGATACGCCGCTTGCAACTGAAAGCCCTGGTAATCGACCTGCGAGCGCAACGACTCGAGCTCGCGCCTTCCGCCGCCGAACACATCGAGGTTGTACGACACGTTCACCGATGCGTTATAGAGGTTCAGCAGTTCCGTGAGCTGCGGCTCGCCGAACGTGACGCCGTTGAACTTCTCGCGCGTGGCATTGGCCTTTGCATCGACTGACGGATAGAGCGTGGTGCCCATTTGCGCGCGAAGATTTTCGCCGGCCTGCCTGAGCGCCGCTTGCGCCGCGGCAACGTTGGGGCTGTTGGCGAGCGCCTCGCGTATCAGCGCGTCGAGCGGCTCGCAATGATAGAGCGTCCACCACTGTGCGGGAATGTCGAGGCCGGCCACGAACTGTTGCGGGACACCCGAAGCGCCCGGCGCCGAGGCCGTTTGATCGGGTAGCGGCGTGGACGTGTAGGTGCCGGTAGCGGGCGGCGCGGGCGTATGGTAATTGGGGCCAACCGTGCAGCCGGACAACGCGATCAGGACGATGCCCCATGCAGCACGCGTGAGCGTGTCGCCGGCTGCATGGCGGTGAGACGCACTGCGAGAATGCCAGTGCGACCGGCTGCGACTGAAACCGTGGTTGACGTCATCGATCATCGATCCACCTTGTTTCACTGCGCGGAAAACGAACGAAACGGCAGATGCAGAGTTTGAAATCATGCCACAACAAGTTGACGCGACCCGCGAACGGTTTTCCCACGGGACCCACGCCTCACCGCAGATGCCAGCTGAAATCGGGAATCACGAAGCTTTCGGATGACTGAAAGAGTTCCGCAAGCGGATTGGTCTCTGGCAATGTCGGGCCCTGCCTGCGGCGGTGTTCTGATCAACGTGGACTAACATTGAAACTGGCGGCCTCTGCCGAGGACGCCGGTAGTGATGCATTAGCTGGGTCACGTGCCCGTGGAGGTCGCCATGAGTGGTGAGGCATCGAATGAAAGCGGTCCTGATCTGGCAAAAGGCGTGCCCATCGAATCCCTCGGTGAAGCTGGCCTGTTGTCAGGACACGTCGGTAATGATGCGGTGCTGATTGCGCGGCTCGGTGATGAATTCTTCGCTATCGACGCTGCCTGTACTCACTACCACGGCCCACTCGCCGAAGGCTTGACCGTCGGGGACACGGTACGGTGCCCGTGGCACCACGCGTGTTTCAGCCTGCGTACAGGGGAAGCGGTGCGAGCGCCTGCGCTCAGCCCTGTCGCGTGCTGGTCTACCGAGATCCGGGGCGACAAGGTTGTTGTACTGCACAAAAAAGCGCCGCCCGCAGGTTCCGGGCCCTCGCCGGCCGGAGCGCCACAGAAGATCGTGATCGTCGGTGCAGGGGCCGCAGGCTTTGCTGCGGCCGAGCGCCTGCGGGGCCTCGGCTACGCGGGCAGTCTCACGATGCTGAGCGACGACGCGGCGCCGCCGGTGGACCGGCCCAACCTCTCCAAAGACTATTTGGCCGGCAGCGCGCCTGAGGAGTGGGTGCCGCTTCGAGACGATGCTTTTTACACAGACCAACGCATCGATCTGCGGCTGAACACCGGTGTCTCGCGTCTTCACATCGCCGCGCAGGAAGTGGAGCTTGCGGATGGGAGCAAGGTCCCCTACGACCGTCTGCTTTTAGCCACCGGGGCCGAAGCGGTTCGCTTGCCTATTCCCGGCATGGATTTGCCGCATGTGCATACCCTTCGCACATTGGCCGATTCCCGCGCCATCATCGCTCGCGCGGAGAACTCGCGGCGCGCGGTTGTCATCGGAGCCAGCTTCATCGGACTGGAAGTGGCGGCGTCATTGCGCGCGCGTGGACTCGAAGTCCATGTCGTGGCGCCGGAGCAGCGTCCGCTGGAACGTGTGCTGGGGCCACAGATGGGTGAATTCGTGCAGCGGTTGCATGAAGAACACGGCGGCGTCTTCCACCTCGGGAACACCGCCAGCGCGATCGACGCGCGGCAGGTATCGCTCAAAGCGGGCGGCAGCCTGGAGGCCGATCTGGTGGTGGTCGGCGTCGGCGTGCGGCCGCGACTGGCATTGGCCGAGCAAGCCGGCCTCGCGATCGACCGCGGCGTGGTGGTCGATGCCTGCCTGCAGACCAGCGCGCCTGGCGTCTTCGCTGCCGGCGACATCGCACGCTGGCCCGACCCGCACAGTGGCACGGCAATTCGCGTGGAGCACTGGGTCGTCGCGGAGCGCCAGGGACAAACGGCGGCGATGAACTTGATTGGCGGACGTGAGACGTTCGACGCCGTGCCATTCTTCTGGAGCCAGCACTACGATGTCCCGATCAACTATCTCGGGCACGCGGACAGTTGGGACGAGATTTCAGTTGACGGCGATATTGCAGCGCGCGACTGCTTCCTGCGCTACAAGCGAGACGGGCGCGTCGTCGCCGTAGCCTCTATTTATCGCGATACAGAGAGTCTGCGGGCAGAGGTCGAGATGGAGCACGATTTCCGTTGACGCGGGAACGAAGCGCAAACGGATGCCCCCTCAAGTGACTTGCCCTCCCGTCGTCTTCCTGGGACGGCATGGTTGACGAGTTCGCGGCACACGCCCGGGTGCGGCCTGTGCGATGATGCGCCACGGCAACCATGAGATAGGCGATGACATCTACATTCGACGAGGCAACAACGGCGGCGATCGCCGCGTTTGCCCAACTGGACTTCTACACGGCGGTGCAGGCGATGCGTGCCGAAGCCGACTACGACCGCGAGCGGGACCAGTGGATCTCGCGCTACATCGACGAGCACGGCGGCGGCGCGGACGATGCGGCATACGATGCCTTGCACGCGCAGGCCCAGGCAACTCCGGAATACGCGCAGTTCGTCGATGCCGTTCGCCGGGAAATCCAGGAATACTTCGGCGTGGCCGAGGAACAACTGAACTGGGTAGTCCTGCTGCGCAATGACGACAGCGATGAGCTTTGGGCGGAGGTCAACCGGCAGCGGAGCGAGTTGGGAACCGGTGAGGTCCGCGGAGATCTCTGAGCATTGCTTGCCAACGGGCTTGCAAGTCGTGCTGGATGCGCCCATGAAAGCGTCATGAGCGACCGTTCGTTCCCAGGCCCACCGCAACGTGTCGTTTTCTAATATTCGTTAATTAATCGAGCCAACGACTCGGCTTCTCGCGCAACGGCTTCGTCTGCTGATACGCCGTCACCTATCCATAGCTGGACGGTGTCGGCGAACGCTGTTTTTGCCGCGCCGCACAACTGAGCGATGCGAATTCTATACACACCGTCGAAGCTAAACACTTCCAGCCGCCCTTCATACTCACGCGCATAGAATTTCATCGCCAGCTCCTTGTGTCGCTGCCGTGCGTTTTTTCACCGCTCCGGATATCGCCGCCGCGCCAGGCGTGCTACCTCCTGCGGTACGAGCACAGCCTCAAGCCGCGGTCACCCATCATGCGCTCAATCGGCCAGCGGTCGCAACCGTCGTCGCGACGAGCCACAACGGCCAATGATCTACACCGTTGCACGGACATTTGATCGTCGGTTTTCCAGCGATATATAGACCTTCGCAAACCAGCCAAATCAGCTTTCTATCCACGGTTTTCGAACTTTGTCTCCGCCATCATCTATATTTTCAACGCGCCCACAAAAATAATTAAATATCACCGCCGTTTTCGCATATGTGTCCTATTGTTGAGATCGTGATTTAAATCCCTTCCGCCCGGAAAGTTTGCCGACATCTTCGTCGCCAGCACGTCATTCCGCCATTCAGAGGTCGAAATGAGCCATATTACGATTTCATATCATTATGTTGATTGCAATCGTAAATTCGAACATTACGACGCTAATCGATCATTCTTTCAGGAGTACTACGCCACTCGTCTCGCAGCGGAGCCCGGAATATCCTGCCATGTACTCGACATCGGATGTGGTCACGGCACCAACCCAACCATCAGCAGGATCCAGCACGTCCTTGGGGAAGTTGATGGCGTCGATCCGTTCCCCGTTGTTCAACCCCATCCATTGATCAGGCAGCGGTGGACCTGTGCCATGGAGGAAATCCCTGTTCCGTCGAACACATACGACCTCGCCTATTCCTATAACGTTGTAGAGCATGTCGTCAACGAGACTTCGTTTCTCGCCAAAACGATCGAGGTGCTCAAACCCGGCGGCGTGTATTGGTCAATGTCGCCTAACGCGAGACACCCGTTCACTGTCATCGTGCGGATCATGCAGGCGCTCGGGATAAAGTATCTCTACCGCCGGTCAATCGCTCCACAGGCAAACGATTATCCCGCCTATTACCGGCTTTGCAACGCTACGAAAGTCCTAAAAGCAATCGAAAAGCTTGATCTTCCAGTATCGAAAATCGACTTCTTCCTGATCCCGAACGTCCAGTGGGATACGTTTTTTCCGCGCCGACTTCGCTTCATTGCCCACTTGATAGACCGCGTCGTTGTCCTTAACGCGCCTTCGATGTCAAACATTTTCATGTTCCGCATGGAGAAAATGGATACCGGGCCGCGCGACGGGGCGGCGACATGACCCATCCAGGCGATTCTTCATCGGCAAGCGTTGCCTGCGCGAGGCGTAGGGGTGACGTGAGTGGCTCCTCCGTCTCAGCAGGCTGCCGAACATTCCACTCGACGAGCGGGATCTCGAGCGTTGTGGGGCTGTTTTTTTATATTCGCCGCGCATTGTTCCGATTTATTTTTCGAAACCGACAGGCTGATTTCTGATAGAAAGGTATACGTAAGGATTGAGCGAAGCCGCCACCTTCAACGGAGCCTCGACCCATGAATCTGCCGAAACGTATGCTCGTTGCCAACGTCGCCTGGGCACAGGAAATCGCCCGGCGCGATCCACAATTCTTCAGCACGCTTGCCACAGGGCAAAAGCCCCAGGTGCTGTGGATCGGCTGCTCCGACAGCCGCGTGCCCGCCGAAAGCGTCACGCACTGCGCGCCCGGAGACTTGTTCGTTCACCGCAATATCGCGAACCTTTTCCATCCCGACGATGACAACAACATGAGCGTGCTCGAATACGCGCTGCGTGTGCTGCGAGTCGCGCACATCATCGTTTGCGGGCACTACGGCTGCGGCGGCGTACGCGCCTCGCTGCTACCGCCCGCCGACGCCCTGCCCCGTGTGAACCGTCGCATCGAGCCGCTTTGCGCGCTCGCGCAAACGCACCGCTCGACGCTGGCGCGCCTGCCATCGGAAGAGGCACGCATCAACCGCCTTGCCGAACTGAACGTGATCGAACAGGTGCGCCTGCTGCGCGAGCATCCGCTCGTACGTGAGGGCGAACCTGCGCCGCTCGTGCACGGCTGGATCTTTTCGCTGAACGACGGCCAGCTGCGTGAACTCGCGTCGGGCTACGACGTTGAATCAGCGAAAGCAACCGCCGCGGCCTGTGCTAATCCATTGCGCATTGCACAGCCCACGCACGCTTGAGGCGCACGCCTCAAGTCGCGTCAGGACCGCCGCCGTCGAGTCCTCCACCCTTCTTTTCTACCCGCTTCCATCATGACTTCGAAAGCTTCACTGTCCGCGCTTGCGCGTGACCTCGCCGCCGGCACCGTCGTCTTTCTCGTCGCCCTGCCGCTATGCCTCGGCATTGCAAGGGCTTCTGGGGCCGAGCCGTTGGCCGGCCTCGTTTCCGGTATTGTCGGCGGCATCGTCGTCGCCGCGCTCAGCGGCTCGCGCCTGAGCGTGAGCGGCCCCGCCGCTGGCCTCGTCGTGATCGTCGTGGATGGCATCGCGCGCCTCGGCAGTTTTTCTGCATTCCTGATTGCTGTGCTGCTCGCCGGTGTGCTGCAGTTCGGCTTTGGCATGCTCAAAGCCGGGCGGCTCGCCTCGTATGTGCCCACACCCGTCATCAAGGGCATGCTCGCCGCCATTGGCCTGATGCTGGTCATCAAGCAGATCCCGCTCGCGCTCGGACTGACGTCGGGCAACGAGACCGGGTCTCTCACTCACGCGCTCGAGTCGATCTCGCCCATCGTATGCACGGTCACTGTGATCTCGCTCGCCATTCTCGCGGGTTGGGAAACACGCGCCTTGCGACGCTTCGCATTGGTGCGGCTCGTGCCCGCACCGCTCGTCGTCGTGCTTGCGGGCGTGAGCGCGACGCTGGTTTGTGGCTCGCTCGGCTCGGCATTCGCGTTGCCGGTCGAACAACGCGTGGCACTGCCTGCCATCGAATCATTCGCGGCCCTCGGCGACGCTCTTCAGTTCGGTGAATTCGAGCTGAGCGTCGCGCGCTTTGCCGACCCGGAGATCTGGATCGTCGCCCTGACCCTCGCCGTCGTTGCAAGTCTCGAGACGCTGCTGAGCCTCGAAGCGGTCGAACAGATCGACCCGCAGCGGCGCGCCGCGCCGCCCAACCGTGAACTCAAGGCGCAAGGGGTCGGCAATATCGTCGCCGGCGCGATCGGCGGACTGCCCATTACTTCGGTCATCGTGCGCAGCTCGGCCAACGTGCATGCCGGCGCGCAAAGCCGGCTCTCTGCGATCGTGCACGGCGTGCTGCTACTCGTCAGCGTGTTTGCACTCACCGACGTGATCAACATGATTCCGCTCGCGAGTCTTGCGGCCATCCTCATTCACACCGGCCTCAAGCTCGCCAAACCTTCGTTGTTCGTCGCGCTCGCGAAACAAGGCGCGGCGCCGTTCGCGCCATTCATCGTTACGATCGCCAGCGTGCTCGCCACCGACCTCCTCACGGGGATCATGCTCGGCGTGCTGTGCAGCGCGGGCCTCGCGCTGTGGGCGAATCTGCATCGGCCGATCGCGCTCGCGCGGCACGACGATCATTTCCTGGTCTCCTTTCGCAAGGACGTATCTTTTTTAGGCAAGGTGCCGCTCAAGCAGATGCTCGCTCACATCCCGGATCGCGCGACAGTGATTGTCGACACCTCGCGCGCCGATTACATCGATTACGATGTGCGCGAACTGCTCGACCGTTTCATTGCCGAAGCTCCGTTGCGGTCGATCGCGGTGGAAGTCCGCCATGCTGCGGCCGTGCTACCGCCTGCGACTCGCTCGGGCATTTGAGCGCTCGCCCAGCGATGCCTGAGGGGTGCATGGCGGACAGCCCGGAACGCGCCATTGGGTTTTGGGTGCTTCCTCGGGAAGCCGACCGCTGCCGCCGAACTGCTTGCTGCCCAGCAGTGAGCAGCGCCATGACCCGCAGGTACGCGCACAGCCACCATGCGGCTATCAGATCCTGTGATCGCCCGATGCCGGGGAAATTCGCGATGGCGACGACTCACACTCAGGCGCGCACCTCGATCCGGTTGACCACACCTCCTACGGTGTCCAGACACCACGCATCCATCTCTGCCCGGCGCCTCTCAGCTTCGGTCGCTACACGCCCCGCAAGCGTAATCCGCTTGCTCTCCACGTTGATTGTGATTTGTTCTGCGTGAACGCGCGGATCGGATTCGAGCACGAGAGCGAGGGCCTCGTGAATCTCTTCGTCGCCATCCGCTTCGGCCGGCACCAACTCCAGCAGATTCGTCACGTCCCGGCAACCGCCGACCCACCACGCGATCACGCTTGCGAGCCGTCGATGCGACAGGCTCATCACCTGGCCCGTCAACGTCACGACGCCACCTTCCACGGTGACCTCCACAACGCCGCCGCCCTCCTCGCCGGCCTGGTCCATGGTGCCGCGCAGCATTTCGAGCTGGTCTTTCACGCGCGCACATATCACACAGTTGCGGAACTCCACCGTTCGCAAAATCCGTTCGCAGATCCGCGTGCGCAACTCGCCGTCGCCAATCGGCGGCTCAGCGCTGACGCGCAGTCGGTCAATGAGGGGTTCGCCGTCGCTGTAAGTCCGGGTCAACTGAATAAACCGCTTCTTGGACGCT
The DNA here is from genome assembly GCF_040965735.1 of Paraburkholderia sp. BR10936. Classification (NCBI taxonomy): domain Bacteria; kingdom Pseudomonadati; phylum Pseudomonadota; class Betaproteobacteria; order Burkholderiales; family Burkholderiaceae; genus Paraburkholderia; species Paraburkholderia sp. BR10936. The sequence continues at coordinate 234,427 of NZ_JBFRCM010000012.1, read as the reverse complement.
ATGTCCGGCACTTCGCCTGCAACCGTCAAGGCACCGCTATCGCGGCTGATGTGAATGGGGCAATTGTGGAGTTTCAGGTGCGATTCGCGTTCGAACGCCGCCATCACCTGCTTGAGGATCGCATCAGGGCGTTGCATGATTTGCCTCGCGCAAAGGGGAACGAAGCAGCCACCTCGATGCCCCGCAGTACAAAACGCGTCACGCGAGGCGGGCGCCGCCCAATTCATTATAGTTATTGCGCCCATCCTTCCCCTCAGCGTTGCACGTGTGATCAGACGTCGAAGTACAGATAAAACTCCCACGGATGCGGACGCAGCCTGATTGCGTCGATCTCATGCTTGCGCTTGTACTCAAGCCACGTATCGATGACATCTTCAGTGAAGACATCGCCTCTGCGCAGAAACTCGTTGTCGGCCTCGAGCGCATTCAGCGATTCGTCGAGCGAACCCGGCACCTGACGGACGTCCTTCGCTTTCTCGGGCGGCAGGTCGTAAATGTTGACGTCAAGCGGATCGCCTGGGTCTGTCCTGTTTTCGATGCCGTCGAGCCCGGCCATCAGCATGGCTGAGAAGGCGAGATACGCATTGGCCGACGGATCGGGACACCGGAACTCGACGCGCCGCGCGTTCGGCGAATCGGAGTACATCGGAATGCGCGCGGCCGCCGAGCGGTTGCGTTGTGACATCGCCAGATTCACCGGCGCTTCATATCCGGGCACGAGGCGCTTGTAGGAGTTCGTGGTCGGAGCGCAGAACGCCATCAGCGCTGGCGCATGCTTAAGCAGGCCGCCGATATACCATCGACACATGTCAGACGTAAGCGCCCAGCCATGCGCATCGTAGAACAGATTCTCGTCGTCCTTCCACAGGCTTTGATGGCAGTGCATGCCGCTCGCATTGTCGGCGAAGAGCGGCTTCGGCATAAACGTCGCCACCTTGCCGTGCTGGCGCGCGACGTTCTTGCAGATGTACTTGTAGATCATGACGTTGTCGGCCATCCGCGTAAGCGTGGAAAACCGCATGTCGATTTCGTTCTGCCCCGCTGTCGCCACCTCGTGGTGATGCACTTCCACCTGCACGCCGGCCTGTTGAAGCAACAACACGATCGTCGAGCGGATGTCCTGCAGTGTGTCGTGCGGCGGCGCCGGGAAATATCCTTCCTTGAAGCGAGGCTTGTAACCGAGGTTGCCGCCGCCATACGCGCCTTCGTCGCGGCCCGAATTCCAGTCCCCTTCGGCAGATTCGACAAAGAAGTAGCCGCTATGGGCATCCTGGCCAAAACGGATCGAATCGAATATGAAGAACTCGAGCTCGGGCCCGAAATAGCACGTCGTCGCCATGCCGGTCTGCTTCAGGTAGGCTTCGGCCTTCTTCGCGATGTAGCGCGGGTCGCGCGAGTACGGCTGATGCAACACCGGATCGATCACGTCGCAGATCATCGAGAGTGTGGGCGTTTCGCTCACGTGATCGATGAACGTGGTCGTGGGATCCGGCTTGAGAAGCATGTCGGATTCCTGAATTTCCTGAAATCCGCGGATCGACGAACCGTCGAAACCGATCCCGTTGGCAAAGAGGTCTTCGTGCACCTCGGGCAGCGTGATCGAAAAGTGCTGCCAGAGACCGGGTAGATCCGTGAATTTGAGGTCGACGATCTGAATCTTGTGTTCGCGCAGTAGTTCGATAACCTGTTGCGGGTTATCAGGACGCGCGACACGATAACTGCCGGCGTCGACGGTTACATCGAACGCCGGTGCACCTCGTGGACTGGCCATGGGGACTCTCCCTGCGCAGCTACTGATCGTGTGCGAGCGCTTCGAGACGGGCGTAGCCCGCGTCTTTCGCCGCGCGCTCCGTCGCAAAGGGCTCTTCGGCGACGAGCGAGCGCCGCACTTCGCGCGCATCGAAATCGACGAGCGAGATAACCCACACCCAACCGCCGATCTGCTCGGCCGTCTGCACGAATGCGCGCACATTGCCTTTATCCTTGGTGCTCATTTGACCTCCTCACGAGATAAACACAAGGGGAACATGGGTGACGCCAGACTTGACGGGCAGTCTACGCCGGGACCAGGCCCCTTTGTTTCAACCAGTCCAGATTGAAAAGGCGGGAGCGGTACAACTCGCCGCCGTCGCACAGCAGTGTGACGATCGTATGCCCCGGCCCCATCTCCCGGGCAAGCCTGACAGTAGCCGCGACGTTGATGCCTGTCGAACCGCCGACATATAGCCCTTCTTCGCGAAGCAATCGGTAGACCATGGTGACGCATGACTGGTCGTCGATCTGATAAGCGTCATCGATCGGCGTGCCGTCGAGGTTCGCGGTAAGGCGGCTGGAGCCGATCCCCTCGGTAATCGAGCTGCCTTCCGCGTGAATCTCGCCCGTCTTCACGTAACTGTACAAGCCGCTGCCGTACGGGTCGGCGAGAACGATCCACAGATCGCGGTTCTTCTCCTTCAGGAAGCGGGCCACCCCGGCGAGGGTGCCGCCAGTACCGGTCGCGCTGACGAACGCATCGACCGTGCCAGCGGTATCGCGCCAGATTTCTGGGCCGGTGCTCTCGTAGTGAGCCTTGCGATTGGCAAGGTTGTCGAACTGGTTCGCCCAGATCGCGTCGTCCAGTTCCTCCGCGAGCCTTCCGGCGATCTTCTGGTAGTTGTTCGGGTCCTTGTAGGGGGCGGCCGGTACCGGGTGGACTTCCGCACCCAGGACGCGCAACAGTTCCATTTTCGCGGGAGACTGCGTCTCGGGAATAACGATGACACAGCGATAGCCGCGAGCCGCGCAAATATGGGCAAGGCCGATGCCGGTATTGCCCGCAGTCCCTTCCACTACCGTGCCGCCGGGCCTAAGTTCGCCACGCTGCTCGGCGTCCAGAATAATGGACAGCGCCGCCCGGTCCTTCACCGAACCACCCGGGTTCATGAATTCGGCCTTACCGAGAATCTCGCAGCCGGTTTCGTCGCTGAGACGAGCGAGCCTGATCAGCGGCGTGTCGCCTACGCAACCGACAAAACCCGTCCGAACATGCATATCCTTCCCCCTGCAATCGCAAGCCTGGCATCAGGCCACTCTCACACTGGAAGGATAGGCAAAGATCCGGCGCACTTCCCGACGTTTGACGGGCAGTCGGTGAAGATGACCGGGAAGCGGATACGCCGACTCACTCGACTCACTCGCAAAAAGCTTGCCAACGATCAGGGCACGCCGATCACCGCCCGGTCAGCAGCCGAAGGATCTTCTGCACGATGCGTTCGTGCAACTCGAGCGCCTCACCGAGCGTGCTTGCGCCAAAGCTCTCGTTGTCTTTTCGCGCTTGCATTCCGGCGATGCGCGTCACGAAGAGCGCGGGCTCGGCGGTCCGCGCGTCAGTCACACCGCGAAATCGCGTCGTGACCGTCACGCCGGACTCTTCGAGCAGCGTGCGGCGAAAGATCAATTCGTTTTCGGCCATCCAGCGCGACCACTCGCTGCGGTCGAATACCTCAACAGGCCTGTTCTTCGCGTCGAGGATGTAGAAGCGTTCGCACTGGGGCGGGATCGGGCGGGTTCTCATCTATTCCGATCCGGAAGGTGCGAGCAGGAAGCCGATCGCCTCCCGCCACCGGCTATCGTCGACGTGGCCAGGCCAGTCGTTATGCTCAGTCGCCTGGGAAAGTAGAGAAAACGTTCCTGCAACATGGCGACGCCTGTCAAATGGATCGGCACGCGAAAGCGAGCCTCAGTTCGATTCCCCTGAACAATGCGCCGGTCAGGATCTATCCGCAACCCGGACTGCCCGATCGTTCGTCTGGAGCACGTGGATCGGGCGAGCGATGCGCTGTGAAGCGTCCCCATGCGGCATACTCGAGTCCACGATACCCGAAGGCCCAAAGACATGGTTGCCGACCTCGCACACTCCTGGTTGACGTTCAGCGCGGCTGTAGCCGCTGCAAAGGCCGCCGGCCGCCCGCTTGTCGCGCTCGAGTCGAGCATCATCGCTCACGGCATGCCCTATCCGGAGAATATTCGCACTGCGCGCGAAGTGGAGGCCCTGGTCCGCGCGACGGGAGCCGAACCCGCGACGATTGCACTGATCGGGGGGCGAATTCACATCGGACTTGCTGACGACGAACTGGAACTGCTCGGCCGCTCGGAGCATGTACACAAGGTTAGCCGCCGCGACCTGCCGGCCGTGCTGGCCGCCGGCGGGCTCGGTGCCACGACAGTGGCTGGCACGATGATATGTGCCGCGCTGGCCGGCATCGAGGTCTTCGTCACCGGCGGCATTGGCGGCGTGCACCGGGGCGCGCAGGAAACCTTCGACATCTCGGCCGACCTGCAGGAATTGGCAAAGACCTCGGTGGCGGTGGTGTGTGCCGGTGCGAAGTCCGTCCTGGACATCGGGCTCACACTGGAATACCTGGAGACTTACGGCGTGCCGGTGCTCAGTTGCGGGCAGGACAATTTCGCGGCGTTCTACACGCGCGATAGCGGCTTTCGCGCGGACTTCCGGCTGGACGACGCAGCGGACCAGGCGCGCTTCATCCGCACCAAGTGGAACCTGGGCCTCGAGGGCGGCGTAGTGTTGAGCACGCCGGTGCCGGAGGCATCAGCAATGCCGTCCGCAGAGATCGACGCGCTGACTCAGCAGGCGCTGACTGAGGCCAGGGCACAAGGCATCACAGGTAAGGCCGTGACGCCCTTCCTTCTGTCTCGCATCATGGCACTCACGGGTGGACGCAGTCTGGCGACGAACATCGCGATCGTGAAACACAACGCCGAGGTCGGGGCACGACTGGCGCTGGCGTTGGCACACAGGTTGTGCACTGGATGTCGCGACGAGCGTTCCATCTCGCAGGGGCGATCGGACTAGCGCTCGCTCGCGAGCCATGCACGCCATCCGCCGAATCCGGAGATATCGGTTCCCGACTTCACGCCATAGGGTTCGCACAAGAAGCCGGTCACCCACGAGCCGTCCGACAATTCGACCTTCCCCAGCACCAGCGGAGACGGCACGGTTGCCATGAACGAGCCCAACTCGACGCTCGGCATGTCCCAGACTTCGACCGCGATCTCGGAGCCGTTCCCGGCAACTCGCCACAATCCCGGGCGTCGGGTGCCGTCCGCGGAAGCCGGCAGCGCGGCCAGCCGATAATGGGCAGCCGTATGCGTTACCTGCATGCGTCGCGCGCCTCGCGAAACCAGGTCCTTGTTCAACGGCAGCCCTTGCATGTGAGCACCGCACACCGCGACGCGAATCCGGTCGTTGGCCGCGACTCGCCTGGCGGAAGGCTCCGGGCGGCTTCCGCCAACACATTCGATGCCACTCGCCGTGTGCAACACATCGGCGACCCCCAGCAGATACTGGTCGGTGAACGCGCGGCCAAAGACCGTCACGCCCCACGGGAGCCCGTTCTTCATGAACGCTGTCGGCGTGGCGACGGCCGCGTAATCGAGCAGATTCATGAAGTTCGTGTAGTAGCCGAGCAATGAGTTCGGCCCAATCGGGTCCTTCTCCAGTTCAGCGAGCGTCACAGGGCGCGGATACGTCGGCGTCAGCACGAAGTCCAATGAATCGAGCACCGCATCGCAGATCGCCTTCAACGCCTGCAGACGATACTGCGCGCGAAACAGTTCGACCGCCGTCGCGCCCGGTGCCTTGGCCAGCACGTTCCGAATAACGGGAAGCACGGCGTCTGGCGTCGCTGACATCAACTCGCCGGCCACGCTGTAGCGTTCCGCAACCCACGGGCCCTGATAAAGGAGATTCGCGGCCTCGACAAAGGGCTCGAAATCGATCTCCACTGCCTCGCCGCCTGCTGCTTCCAGGCGCGCACGTGCGCTTGCGAACAATTCCGGACTCTCAGCGCATCCCGCGAATTCAAGATGCGCCGGAACCCCGAACCGGAACGACGTAGGCTTGCCGAACGCGCTTGCCGAGTTCCATTGCGGGTTTCTGCGACTGTATGCATCGCGAACGTCGGTTTGTGCGGTCAATGAGAGAAGCTCACTGGCCTCGCCGGCCGTTGCCGTGAAGTAGGTCACGCAATCGAGTGTGCGGCAGGCCGGGACGACACCCGCCGTCGACAGGATGCCTTTGGTCGGCTTGAGTCCGATGAGATTGTTCAGGCCGGCAGGCACACGTCCCGACCCCGCCGTGTCGGTACCGAGCGCGAAACTCGCCACGCCCAATGCAACGGCAAGCGATGAACCCGCGCTGGAACCACCCGACGGGTAGTCAGGATGCACGCTGTTGCGGCATTTGCCGTATGGCGAACGGGTGCCGTTCAGACCCGTCGCGAACTGGTCGAGATTGGTCTTCCCGATCGGGATGGCGCCAAGCGAAATCAGCTGGCTGACGAGCGTCGCGGACTCCTCCGGCATGTACGCAAAGCCGGGGCACGCGGCGGTCGTTTGGACTCCTGCAAGGTCGATGTTGTCCTTGATCGCGAACGGCACGCCGTACAACGGCAGACGCTCGAAGTCCTGCTTCTCGAGCCAGGCGAGGTATGGCGCGACTTCGCTTTCGGTCAGTAGATGAATGAAGAGGTTGAACTCCGGATTCAGCGCGTTCGCTTTTCCGAGCAGTTCAGTCACGAGCGTGCGCGGCGTGAGGCGCCCGTCACGATACGCGCTGCGAAGCGTGGAAAGCCGCAGATCGAATGTCGGCATGGTTTTCTGTCCTTGTATTTAATGGCGTTCAATGACTGCGACTCGTTGCCCCGCGCGCACGGGCGAGCCAGGGGCCACGTAAATATCGCCGACGGTCCCCGCACAGGAGGCGAACACCGAAATCTCCATCTTCATCGACTCGACAATGAGCAATACGTCGCCCGCGGCAACGACGTCTCCCGTCTTCACCTTCACCTGCCAGAGGCTGCCGGCGATTTCACAGTCCACGGAGACCTGCCCGTCTTCCAACGGAGCCAGTTGGGCGTCCTCCGCGTCCGGTGCCTCGATTGCCTCTTCAGGGGTGCCCGCTTCGCGCCAACGCTCGCGCTCGGCCTGGAAGGCCGCCTGCTGTCGCGAACGAAACTTGCCGATGCTGTCGGCTTCGCTCTCGAGAAACGCTTGATAATCCGGCAGCGAGAGTTCCGACTCTTCAATCTTCAACGGATAACGCCCAAGCGGAAAATCGGCGCGGATGCGAAGCAGTTCGTCGGCCGACACTTCGTAGAAGCGAATCTGGTCGAAGAAGCGCAGCAAATAGTGCTGACCGGCGAAATCCGCGACCTTGCGATAGCGATTCCACATCTGCAGCGTGCGGCCGACGAATTGATAGCCGCCGGGCCCTTCCATGCCGTACACGCACAGATACGCGCCGCCGATGCCGACCGAGTTCTCCGCGGTCCACGTACGAGCCGGGTTGTATTTGGTCGTCACGAGGCGATGACGCGGATCGAGCGGGGTCGCAACGGGTGCACCCAGGTAGACGTCACCGAGACCCATCACGAGATAGCTCGCGTCGAACACGATCTCTTTGACGGCATCGATGGATTCGAGGTCGTTGATCCGGCGAATGAACTCGAGGTTGCTCGGGCACCACGGCGCATCTTTGCACACCGTGGTCATGTATTTTTCAATCGCAAGCTGGCACGCCGGGTCATCCCAGGAGAGCGGAATGTGCACGATCCGCGACGGCACGCGCAAATCCTTCTTCAGCAAGACCTGCTCCCACGCCTGACGTACGACATCCAGCAGCTGCGCGAGCGCCAGTTGCTCCGGTCGATAGTGAATCTGGAGGGAACGGATGCCAGGCGTCAGATCGACGACGCCGGGAAGCGCCATGGCCTCGAGAGACTGCATGAGCGCGTGTCCACGAAAGCGCGAGACGAGGTCCAGCTCGGCGGGCCCAATCTCGAGCAGCAGATGCGTGTCACCGGACACGCGCGCAACGAGCCGCTCGCCGCCCGAACCCAGGTCGAGCACGATGGGTGAGGTCAGTGACGACCGTCTGCTAGTCGGCGCGTTCGACTCGACCTCCAGGCTTTCCAGTTCGCGGGCGCGTTGACGTGCGGCTTCACGCGCCTCTTCTACCTCCACCGGAACGAAGCGGATCTTGTCGCCGGCCTTCAGTTGCCCGATGTGCCAGAGGTCGGCCTCGATGATGGTCACCGGACAGACGAAGCCGCCAAGACTCGGTCCATCGGGGCCGAGAATCACGGGCATGTCGCCCGTGAAATCGATGGCGCCGACCGCATAGGGATTATCGTGAATATTCGACGGGTGCAGCCCGGCCTCGCCGCCGTCTTCGCGAGCCCATTCCGGCTTCGGCCCGATCAGGCGCACACCGGTACGGCTCGAGTTGAAGTGAACTTCCCAATCCGTCTCCAGAAACCTTTCGATGTAGCGCGAGCTGAAGTACTCTGGCGCGCCGTGCGGACCATAGATCACGCGGAGGCTCCGCACGTCTTCGAGCTTCGGCACGGCATTCAGCGTCTTGCCAAACTGCGGATTCTCGAGCGGATAGAGGTGAAGTACGTCACCTGCGCGTATTGCGCGCCCGCCATGCCCGCCGAACTGACCGAGCGTGAAGGTGCTGCGGCTGCCGAGATACACGCCGACGTCCAGGCCGCCGCGTACGCACAGATAAGCGCGTGCGCCGGCGCTGCGAATGGTGCCGAGCGACAACGTCGAGCCTGCCGGGACAAAGAGGCTCGTATTCAACGGTTGCTTGACGTCGCCGAGCAGTACGGGAATGTCCGCCCCCGTGATGGCAACGACCGCGTCGGTATTGAAACGCAGCGTCGGGCCGCTCATCGTGATTTCGAGCGCGGCGGCATCGGGGGCGTTGCCAAGCAGGCGGTTGCCCAGCCGCATGGCGCGATCATCCATCGGCCCCGAAGGCGGAATGCCGACTGCCCAGTATCCGAGACGGCCGGGGAAATCCTGGACCGTCGTCTGCGTACCGCCGCTGACGACTTCGACCGTACTGGCCTCGTACTTGAGTCCCTCGAGGCACCGGGTCCATGGTTCGCCCGATGCAAACGGCTTGTCGTCCAGGATCTGACGCAGATAGTCGCGGTTCGTCTCCACGCCGTAAATGCACGTGTCCTGGAGCGCGTCCTTGAGCGCGCTGCGCGCCTCGTCGCGAGTCGGGGACCAGGCAATCACCTTGGCGAGCATGGGGTCGAAGTACGGCGGCACTTCGCAGCCGGCTTCGATCCACGTGTCGATACGTAGCGCGCGACCGTCGGCTGGCGGGAACGCGACGTCGGTCAGCAGGCCGGGGCTGGGCTTGAAGTCCCGGCCGGGGTCTTCTGCATAGAGCCGCGCCTGAATCGCATGGCCGCGCGGCGTCAGCTTCGCTGCGAGTTCATGCAACGGCTCGAGCGTGCCCGCTGCCAGCTCGATCATCCAGCGCACGAGGTCGACACCCCACACCTGCTCCGTTACGCCGTGCTCCACCTGCAGGCGCGTGTTGACTTCGAGGAAGTAGAACTGCTCGGCGGCGCTGTCGTACACGAACTCGACGGTGCCGGCGGAGCGATAGTCCACCGCCTTCGCGAGCTTCACGGCAGCCGCACAGAGTGCCTCGGAAATCCCGTCCGGCAAGCACGGCGCGGGCGTTTCCTCGAGCACTTTCTGGTTGCGCCGCTGCACAGAGCAGTCGCGCACGCCGAGTGCGATGGCATCGCCCTTGCCGTCTCCGAAGACCTGCACTTCAAGATGTCGCGCCCGCTCGATGTACTTTTCGAGGAAAACGCCGGAGTCGCTGAAATTGTTTTCACCGAGCCGCTTCACGGCATCGAAATGCGCACTGAGTTCGGCTGCATTCCAGCACACACGCATGCCGATACCACCGCCGCCGGCCGTGCTCTTCAACATCACCGGATAGCCGATGACTTCCGCCGCTTCCAGCCCCGCCATCAGGTCACCGAGCAAGCCGGTGCCCCTGAGCATCGGCACGCCCTCCTTCTCCGCGATTTCGCGCGCCGTGTGCTTCAGGCCGAAGGCGCGCAACTGCGCGGGCGTGGGCCCGATGAACGCGATCCCTGCCGCTTCGCAAGCCTCGCCAAAGGCGGCGTTCTCGGAGAGGAATCCATACCCGGGATGAATGGCCTGCACGCCCTCGCGGCGAGCGATCTCGAGGATTTTTTTCGTGTCGAGATAGGTCATTGCCGCGGGCCCGTCGCCCAGGCAGTGCGCGACGGGAGCCTCGCTTACATGACGGCTCGCTCTATCCGCCTCCGCAAAAACGGAGACTCCGGTGACATCGAGTTCGCGCAGCGTTCTGAGAATCCGGCACGCGATAGCGCCACGATTGGCGATAAGAATCTTCTCGAACATGGAAGGAATCTTGATTCAGAGGCGGGCCGTCCCGCCGTGGGAGATGCGAGCCGCGGTCGTCCACGGCCGTATTCGCGTCAGCGATCTGCCTGAGTCAGCGCTTCGCGCGTGAGCGTGAAATGACGTCCCGCGCGCACGAGCATGGCGAACGAGATCCAGCTGCGGAGATGCTTCAGTCCCATATCAGCAGCTCCGCGGGCGTCGGGTTGTAGGCGTTGCACGGATTGTTCAACTGGGGGCAGTTGGAAATCAGCACGATCACGTCCATCTCGGCACGCAGCTCGACGTACTTCCCCGGTGCGGAAATGCCGTCTTCGAAGGTGAGCCCCCCTTCCGCCGTCACGGGCACATTCATGAAGAAGTTGACGTTCGCGCCGATGTCCTGCTTCGAGAGGCGGCCGTCATGCGCGCAAGCGCGCAGGAAGTTGTCGCGGCAGCTGTGCATATAGCGCTTTCCCAGCGCATAGCGCACGGTGTTGCTCTCCTGTGCGCAGGCACCGCCGAGCGTATCGTGGCGTCCGCAGGTATCGGCAACGACGGTCAGCATCGGATTGCCGAGATTCGAGTACAACACCGAGCCGGCCGTCAGGTAGAGCCTCTTCTGCCGACGCAGCGTGCGTTGTGGGTCAAAGCGCTCGCGCGGATCGGCGAGGCTGTAGAACAGCGTATCGACCGCCTGGTTGCCCTCCAGATCGACGATGCGCAGTGTCTGGCCCGCCTTCACTTCGTGAAGCCAGGGCTCACCCGCGGCCACCGTCTCGCGGTAGACCGCGCTCTCGGGTTGTTTGTCGCTGACGACAAGCGTGCTCATCATGAAGTGGCCTCCGCTCAAAGAAAGAATCGCTCTGTGTTGATAAAGCCGCGCACGTTTTCCTCGCATGCGGTACGGCACACTTCAGCCACGCCAGGCTGCGCCTCGCTCAATTCGAGTTTCACCGCTTTGGGCGCATATTCAGGGTTCGGGTCGAGCGGGTGCTGAATCGCGGTGAGCACGACAAGCGTGTTCATCGGCGCATACAGTTCGACGTAGTCGCCGGCCTTCGAGTTGTGGCTCACGAAATTCAGCTCTCCTTCGCTCGTGACATCAACGCGGCTGAAAAGATTGAGCGTCATCAGCAGGTCTGAGATCTCGAGGCCCCACTTACTCATCTCGACGAGCAAGTTGTCCGTGCCGTTCCGGTAGAACGCGTTGCGCAGTTCCTGATAACGGCCAGCACCGTACCGCGCCGTGACCTCGTCGGCGTTCGTGACGCCACCGATGCTGTCGTGCCACCCGCATGTGTCGTCGACGATGGCAGCGAGAACACGCCCCATATCGGAGTACAGGCAGTGCCCCGTCGTGAGCTTTGCAGTGTGCTGGCACTTCAGTGAATCCGGGAGGTTCAGTCGCTCGCTCTTCTCCGTTGCATTGACCATCATCACGCTGACATTGGCGCCACCGTGCAGGTCGGTCACGCGCAGCGATTGCCCGCGCTTCACGATGAGCGAGGTATGGCCCCCGCCCGGTACGGTTTCTTCAAGCAATAACTTCATGTTCGAGTTCCCTTCATGAGACCGCTTCGATGCTGGACGCGCCTTGAACCGCCGCGCGCGCCAGATGCACGGCGGACACCGATTCGCGGCTGCGGTCGAGTGGAATGTTGTAGGTGACACGGGCTCCGTAGGCACCCGGCGCCTGGGGGTCCACGCGGACCTTGTCGAAAACCAGCACACGGCTTCCCAACGTGAAGCCCTCTTTGAGGTCATGCGTAACCATGAAAATGGTCAGCTTCGCTTCGCGCCACAGGTCCGAGAGCAGCGTGTGCATGTCCTTGCGGATACCGGGGTCGAGTGCGCCAAACGGCTCGTCGAGCAGCAGGACGCGTGGCTTCATCATCAAGGCCTGCGCAATGGCGAGGCGTTGTTGCATACCGCCGGAGAGTTGCTGCGGGTACTTGTTCAAGGCCGCACCGAGCCCCACCCGCTCGAGCATGGCGGCCGCCTCGTCTCGCGCGGCGCGCCGCTGCGCCCCGAAGAGTCTGCCCGTGAGCTTCGCTTTCGGAAGCTCCAGTCCCAGCATCACGTTGCGCAATACGCTCAGGTGCTCGAACACCGAGTAGCGTTGAAACACCACGCCACGATGGGCATCCGGCTCGCCCGGCAGCGGTTGACCGTCCAGCAGGATCTCGCCGCGCGTCACTTGCTCCTGACCCAGCAGCAGCCGCAAAAACGTCGACTTTCCGCAGCCGGAAGCGCCGACCATCGAACAGAACTCGCCCTCCTGGATCGTCAGATTCAAACGTTCCAGAACCACCTGGTCGCCGTACTCTTTCCATACATTACGGACTTCGATCATCGCCCACCTCCGCCGTACCAGGGAAAGGACCACTGCGTGATGCGGCGAAGCAGTTCATCGGTGAGCCACGCGAGCAGCGTGATCCAGGCGACGTACGGCAGAATCAGATCCATGGAGAGGTAGCGGCGCACGAGGAAGATGCGATAGCCCAGGCCGTCCGTCGATGCGATCGCTTCGGCGGCGATGAGAAAGAGCCATGCAGCTCCGAGCGAAAGCCGCATCGCCACCAGCAGGCGCGGCAGGAGTTGGGGCAAAACCAGACGCAGAATCACCGTCCAGCTCGTGGCCCCCAACGTCTGCGCCTTGACCCACAGCTCGGCGGGAATCTCGCGGGCACGGGCGTGCAGGTCCCGAATGATCATCGGCGTGATGCCGAAAACGATGAGCACGACCTTCGATAGCTCATCGAGCCCGAAGACGATGAAAAGAATCGGCAGCACGGCCAGCGGCGGAACCATCGAGACGACGGTGATGAATGGCGAGAGCGTTGCGCTGACGAGCGGAAACGAGCCAGTCGCGATAGCGGCCACCAGCGCGATTACCGCGCTCACGACGAGACCGATACCCAGTCGTCGCAAGCTCGACAGCGTGTCGTCCCACAACAGATATTCACCCGTGCGCTTGTCTTCGGTGAATGCGACCAATCTCACGGCATCGCTCATTTGCGCCGCGCTCGGAAGCAGCTTGTCATCGGGATTGAGCTTGAGCCGCTGCGCAGATCCCGTGAAATACACGGCAAACAGCACGACGAACGGCAGCAGGAGCAGCATCATGCTGCCGATCCGGCTCGGATGTCGATTGATGAGTCGCATGGTGACCGCCTGGTTGTGGCTTCGAAATCAGTCTCAGAGCTTGCCCGCGGCCGCCATCTCGACGTAGCTCGGGTCGAAACGCAGCTTGACGTTGTTCTTGTCGCCGACGATCACATTCTTGTCGAATGCCATGCCCACGGAATCCGCGCTCTTGGCATCCTGGCCGAGCAAACCGTGGTCAAAGGAGAACTTCGCGACGCGCGTCATGATCTTCGGCATGTCCGGGCTCGTGACGAAAGCGACTGCCGCCTGAGGTGTGTAAAAGAGCGCGGTGGTCGACAGCTGCCCCTTGAAGTTCGCAAGGTCGGTACCGGAGGCCTTCGCCATCGACGTCAGCGCGCTGGTGCTCGCCGCCGAATTGCTGTGCATCAGCGCAACCATTTCGAACCATGCACCCGTCAGCGCCTTGCCGAGCGCCGGGTTCTCTTGCAGCGTCTTCGTGTTGACGACCATCATGTCCATGATTTCGCCGGGAATCTTGCTCGAATCGAAGACTTCGGTAACGTTCGGCTGCGCCTTCAGATCGGCGAGCATCGGGTTCCACGTCACCGCGTTGTGAACAGTCGGCGTCGCGAATGCGCCCGAGATATCGGCGTCGGATGTGTTCACGACCTTGAGATCGCGCTCGCTCATATGGGCGCTTTCCAAGGCGCGCGCGAGCAGGTAGTGAGAGACCGAGAACTGCACGAGATTGACCTGCTGGCCTTTCAGGTCGGCGATCTGCCTGCCCTTGCCCTTCATGAGCACGCCGTCGTTGCCGTTCGAGTAATCGCTCACGATCAGCGCAGTCGAATCGACGCCGCCCGAAGCCGGGATGGTGAGCGCGTCCATGTTGGTCATTGCGCAGCCGTCGAACTTGCCAGCCGTGTACTGATTGATGGATTCGACGTAGTCGTTCAGCTGGACGACATCGATCTTGATGCCGTACTTCGTGGCCCACTTAGAGATGATGCCCTGGGTTTTTGCCTGGCCCCACGGCATCCAGCCGGCGTAGATGGTCCAGCAAACCTTGAAGTCGCTGCGGCCCGCAGCGAACACGGAACTTGAAGCGAAGGTGGCGAGGGAGACGGCGGCGATGCCAAGACAGCGAACGAGCTTGCGCATGAGGTTGACCTCGAAAGGGACGGTTAGCAACGGCAGGGAGCAGCGCAAACATCGCGTTCTCTCCCGGGCTTTTATCCCGCCGTGTAACCTCGCCTGAGGTCGCCAGCTCTCGGACCAGCACCTGCGAGAAGCAGGCCGGAACCCTAGCTGTCCATTTCCAGATTGTCTGAACCGGATGCTGCGCCGGCTCCTTGCCCACTCCTTAAAGCGAGAAGCGTGCCAATGAACCCAGGCACGGCTTTGTGGCGTGGAAGGCGTTTCTTCGCCCTGCGCCGGTAACAACGTGCACTAATATGCGTCGCGGCGCACCCGTTTCGGGCACTGCGACGGGCCATTCGTATCGCGGTTCGAACCCAAACCGCGCGAATTCTATGCGGCCGACGGCAGTACGGGCTTGCGCCACGGCCTTTCGTCGCCCGATGTGAAATGCCGTTTGGGGACTGGCGAAGCTCCCGGCCTTCGACCCGGTCACAGTGAACCTATGGCTTCAGCACGGCCCTGACGATTCCGCCGACGGCTTCTTTGGCACTGGCCGCCGCGTTCTCGTCGTATGCGATGGTTGTCCCGCGCTCGATACACGCATCGCTATAACTAAACGGTTGCTTCGTCGTGGTGTCGACGAGCAGTCCGTTTTCGACCTCGACCGTCCGGCAGTTTCGTGTGGTCTGCGCCTGCGATAGCTGCTGGGGTTGCCTGAGCGCTCGCGCGTCAAAGAAGTGACTGGCGCCGGCGTACTCGGTCAACTGGACGTCATGCAGTTTCGTTCTCAGACGTTCCACATAGGCACGGCATGGCGCGACGGGATTGTAGTTGTCTGCAGTCCCCTGGAAAATACGCACTGGTTTGCCAACGACATCCTCGTCTTCGAGATACGTGGAGGTACAGTCGGGATAGAAAGCGACGAACGCCGCGAACTGGGTGCCGGGTTGGGCGTGCATCTTCTGGAACCGGCTCAGGCTTGCATAGAGCGCGTTTTGCCCTCCACGCGAGAAGCCCATGAGCATGATCCGGTTCGGGTCGATTCTCGGGTGCTTCGAAAGCGTCGCAATGGCGCGATAGGCATCCTCGGTCTGTGCCAGGCGGCCGAGTTGCGCTTGATCGTTGATCGTGTTGACGATACCTCGGCCGGAGAAGCTGTCGATTACGAAAGTCGCGACACCGAGCGATAGAAAATACTCCTCCCAGTCGGTGATGCTGCTGCCGATTCCGCCGGACGCATGCAGCAGGATGACGAGCGGAAGCCGGTCAGCACCGTTTCGGGGAAGCCGAAGTTCGCCAGCCACCGTAACAGGTTTGCCATCCTCGCGCCCGCTCAGAAATTCCTGGTCCGTGAGCGTCACGGACGGAATCGGGATGACCTCCATTCGCGTCACCTGCGCGCGTGAGGCGTTCGCGAGGCAGCTGCACACGCAGATCAATGCGATTCGGACGAGCAGAGTTTTGCTTGTTCTCGACATGACGCGCCTCTTCTTCAGTACTGGTTCGCGTGACTGACTTACGAAGTCCAGTATAGGCAGACGTAGTGCGAGAGCGGGAGATCAGTCAGGCAACGGCGGCAAGCCATCGAAGCGCGGGTCACGCCTGGCCTGCCATCCTGCGATGGCTTCGGAGAGGTCCGCGGTATCGAATATGGCGCTCTGAAGCAGGGCCATGTGCTGCAGCGACTCCGCGGTTGCGTGGTCGCGGGCGAAGTTCATCGCCGTCTTGCTCCCCGCCACAGCCAGCGGCGATTTCGATGCGATGCTGCGGGCCAGCTCCATCGCATGGTGCTGGAGCGCATCGGCGTCGGGCAGCACGGCATTGACGAGCCCCACGGCGAGCGCCCGTTCGGCGCTCAAACGCTCGCTGGTGTACGCCATCTGGCGCGCGACGCCCGCAGGAATGAGTTTGGGCAGGCGTTGCAGCACGCCCAGATCGGCCACCATGCCGATCTGCGTTTCCTGCAGGCAGAAGAAGGCGTCCGCCGTGCACACGCGAATGTCGCAAGCAGCGGCAAGGTCGAGCCCGCCTCCGATGCATCCGCCCTGCACGGCGCAGATAACGGGGAAACGTGCCTTGTCGAGTACGTCGAAGCAGTCCATCAGATCTGCGAGAGCGCGCTGAAAACCGAGGCGTTTGCGTGGACTGCGGGTGTCGAAGTCGTTCGCTATGTTGGCGAACACCTCGAAATCCATGCCGGCCGAAAAGTGCTTGCCCGTCGAACTGATGACGAGCACGCGGACCTCGCCACTCGCATCGAGTGCCTGCACCATTTCGCGCAGGCCCGTATAAAACGCGAGGTCCATTACATTGAGCCGGTCGGGACGGTTCAATTGAAGATGCGCGATGCCGGCTTCGTTACTGAGGCGAAAGTATTGATCGTTCATGGATGGCTCGCGGCTTTATACGCGGGGAGAACATGAGCCAGACGCGCGCCCATCTCGGCACCCAGTACCTGCAATGCATTGAACGGCCGGATCATCACTTCGAACTCGACGATGAGGCCCGCCTCATCGAAGCGGATCATGTCGATGCCTTTGAGCTGCTTGCCCTGCACGGTCGCGCTGAACTCGAGCACGACGTTCAGCCCGTCGGCACTGCTGAACTGCCTATGATAGGTAAAGTCCCCGAAAATGGTGATCACCGTACGCAGCGCCATCAGCAAGGCGGGCGCGGGACCGTAGGGCTTGAACGCCATCGGCGAGCGAAAAACGGCCTCGGGATGCACGATGGACTCCAGCCCGCTGAGATCCTTGCTGTCCACGAGCTCATGCCAGATCGCGAGGGACCGCGCGACAGCGGGAGACAGATTGAGTATGGCGTCAGTCATATCGGGTCCGTTTTCAGGTCCGGGGAAAACGCTGCGCGCTCACAACGAAGCGGCAAGCGTGGTGCCCTCATGGATGGCCCGCTTGGCGTCGAGTTCGGCAGCCTCGGCAGCACCACCGATCACGTGCACCTTGCGGCCGGCGGCCAGCAACTGGTCCGCCAGCTCGCGCAGCGGCTCCTGTCCTGCGCAAACCACGACGTTCTCGACAGCGAGGATTTGCGGCACACCGTCGATGCTCACGTGCAGCCCATCGTCGTCGATGCGCTGGTATTCCACCGAGGAGGACATGCCGACGCCGCGCGCCTTCAAGGCCGTCCGGTGAATCCATCCCGTCGTCTTGCCAAGGTTCTCGCCAACCTTCGAGCGCCTGCGTTGCAGCAGATGCACGCTGCGAGCCGCCGGACTCACGACCGCCCGACGCAATCCACCGCGTTCGGCATAGTTCGTATCGACGCCCCATTCGGCGAAGAATTTTTGCGGATCGAGACTCGCGGACTCGCCTTCATGCACGAGGTACTCGGCCACGTCGAAGCCGATTCCGCCAGCCCCCACAATGGCGACGTCAGATCCCACCGGCTTGCCGTCGCGCAGCACGTCCAGATAGCCCAGCACCTTGGCATGGCTGGCGCCTTCGATGCGCAGCTCGCGCGGCAGAACGCCGGTTGCCACGACCACCTCGTCGAAGCCCTCCTGCATCAGCGCTTCGGCGCTCGCACGCGTGCCGAGGCGAAGCTCGACGCCCGTCAATTCGATCTGGCGGCGGAAGTAGCGCAGCGTTTCATTGAACTCTTCCTTGCCCGGCACTTTTTTGGCGATATTGAACTGGCCGCCGATCTCGGTGCTGGCCTCGAAGAGCGTAACGGCATGACCGCGGCTGGCCGCGGTCACCGCGCAGGCGAGACCGGCCGGACCCGCACCCACGATCGCCACACGCTTTGGCTGCGCGGCGGGCCGGATGACGATTTCCGTCTCGTGACAGGCCCGCGGATTGACGAGGCAGGACGTGACCTTGCCAGCAAAAGTATGGTCGAGACAAGCCTGATTGCAGCCGATGCAGGTATTGATCTCGTCGGCGCGGCCCTCGCGAGCCTTGCGCACGAATTCGGCATCGGCGAGGAATGGGCGCGCCATCGACACCATGTCGCACGCGCCGTCGGCGAGCAGCTGTTCGGCGAGCTCGGGCGTGTTGATGCGATTGGTGGCGACGAGCGGCACCGCGACCTTCCCCATCAGTTGCTGGGTGACCCAGGCCCAGGCGCCGCGCGGCACCTTGGTGGCGATGGTGGGAATGCGCGCCTCGTGCCAGCCGATGCCCGTATTGATGATGGTGGCGCCCGCCTGCTCGATAGCCTGTGCGAGCTGGATGACTTCCTCCAGCGTCGAGCCGCCCTCGACCAGATCGAGCATCGAAAGCCGGTAGATGATGATGAAATCGCGGCCCACACGCTCGCGCACGCGGCGCACGATCTCCACCGCGAAACGTATGCGGTTCTCGTAACTGCCGCCCCAGCGGTCAGTGCGATGATTGGTACGCATCGCGATGAATTCGTTGATGAGGTAGCCCTCGGAGCCCATGATCTCCACGCCGTCGTAGCCGGCATGTTGCGCGAGGGCTGCGCAGCGGACGAAATCGTCGATGGTTTCTTCAACCTCGTCGTCACTCAGCGCGTGAGGGGTGAACGGATTGATGGGGGCTTGCAGCGCGCTGGGTGCGACCAGCATCGGCTGGTACGAGTAGCGGCCGAAATGCAGGATCTGCATCGCGATCTTGCCGCCTTCCGCGTGGACGGCGCGCGTAATCGTACGGTGCCGCTCGGCTTCCCCCTCTGTCGTCAACATCGCGCCGCCATGCATGGGGCGCGCGCGTTCGTTCGGCGCGATGCCGCCGGTCACGATCAACCCAACTTCGCCACACGCGCGCTCCGCATAGAACGCGGCCATACGTTCGAAGCCGTTCGGCGCTTCCTCCAGACCGACGTGCATGGAGCCCATCAGCACGCGGTTCTTCAAGGTCGTGAAGCCCAGGTCGAGTGGGCGCAGAAGATGGGGATAGTGATTGGTCATGTTTATGCAACTGGCTGTATGACGGCGAGGTCGATAATGCAACCAGTTGCATAGAGAATCAAGCGAATGCGAGGATTTCGAAAACCTCCTCTATAACGTCTCTTTGATCAGACGTGACTTGCGCGCTGCTAGCGCGCCGCGATCCCCTGGGCTCCGGGCGGTACGCCGGTCACCGAACCAATCGGTTCGAGCGTGCCGTCGGGCATCACGCGAAAGCCGCTTACGGCGCCGTTGCCTTCCCGCACATAGAGGAATTTGCTCCGACTGCTGAGCGCCATGTCGAGCGGAGCGCTGAGCGTACCAGCAGCGGCATTGAGCAGGTTGATCTTCCCGTCCGCGGCAATGCGCAGACTGCTGATCGTGCCGCTACCGGCATTGGCAGTAAAGGCGAAACGTCCGTCGCCGGTCGTGACAAGCCAGCAAGGAGCGGCCTGGCCCAGCGGGATCGCCGCGCTGATCGACTCGAGATGTTTGCCGTCTTCGACTTCGTATGAGGAAACGGAACCGGACCCGGCCTCGGAGACGATTGCATATCCGCGTGTCGTGATGGAAAAGCCGAACGGCGTAACGCCGTTCGAGGCATGAGGGGTCGATGTCGAGGCGTAGCCGGTAAAGCCGACAGAATACGTGTCAATGAGTTGCGTGCCCTTTTCGGTCACCAGCAATTCGTTGCCTTCCGGTGCGAACCTGACTTGCGCCGGCTGGGCGGCGGTTCCGCCGGCCAGCGGCCGTTGCGAGCCGGGTAACGCAACGAGGCGCTTGCCGAGTGCGTCGACAAAATAGCCGCTAATGTTCGGCGTGCCGCCGGCGTTGAGCACATACGCGATCGGCCCCTTGACCGTCACGCTGACGGGCATCTGACCGCCCGACGGCTTTCTGTCGAGCAGCGTCAGTTTGCTGCCATCGATTGCGAAAAGCGAAACATCATTGCTGCCGGCATTCACCGCAAGCAGAAAGCCCGAGTCCAACGTCAGCGCGCCCTGCGAGCCCAACGGATCGGCGCCCGTGCCCGCTCCTTTTCCGCCGGTTTGGTAGGTGGCCGCGTAGGTCAGTGTTCCGTTTGTGGCTCGAGCATAGACGAGAACCGAGTTTCCGGAAGGCTGGTTCGACATGACGTAGACGGCCCCGGGCGGATCGGCCTCGGAAGCGGCTTGCGCAAAGCTGCTTGAAGCGAATCCCAGCGCTGCGGCGAACGCGATGGTCCGCAAAGGAAACGATGAAGCGAACGTGACAAATGACATGACGAACTCCTTGCCTGGTAGACACGACTTCGTTAGGGGAACTGCCACTGCACTGCGCACTCCTTCTGCCCTCATAGCGTCGTTCGACGATATACAAAGCACACCTTAGTAATGGCGATGGAAAGACCTGTTAGCACCATCCCCGGCGGCTCAAGGCGCACCGTTGGTCACTCGCGCCGCGCCGATGATCGCACCATCCGTCGACTGGATCAGGATTGCCGCCTGTTCACCGGCCGGCGAAGGAGGCTCGAGTTTCAACGGCGCGCCGGTCCATTCGCCGACGGCCTGTATCGAGCGAACGACGTTGGCCTCCCTGAGCGTACGCCCCGTGTTTTCGCCTCTCCCGACGTCGGTGACATGCCCGGTGTCATAGCCAACCAGCAAGACCCGACCGTGGCCGGTGCCGCGTCCCACCATGACTGATAACGTCCCGCCGTGGCGCACACCACTCACATCCACCCCTGCTTCATCCGCTTTCTGCGCGATCGCGATCGCCGCCTCGGCTGCACGTCGATTCGAACCCACCAGTCCCTTCTGGCCGTCGATCACCATTTCGGGCGTGTAGGCGCTCTCACCAAAACGCGCGCTGTACTCGGCCTGGCGCTGCGTGGCGGCTTCCAGCGAGTAGGGGTCGCGCCAGCCCAGGCCGTCCCAGTACGTCACATGAAATGCGAGGGGAAGCACCTCCCGGCGCTCCCGAGATAGCTCAGACAGGTAGGCATCCGCGGGAGGACACGAGGAGCACCCTTCCGAGGTGAACAGCTCGACCACGACCGGCCTGGCTGAGGCCACGACGGGCGCGACGAGAAAAAAGAACGCAATAGCAACGAGCCGAACGGACATGATCTGTCTCCAGAACGACAGGACTGCCTCTTAGTTCGCTCGGTTGCGCTTCCCGGTTACAGCTGGAAGGAATTTATTTCGTCGGGCCTCGCACGCCCTTACGGATTCACCGTGTACGCAGCGCCTGGATCGAGATGGCGCGGAAGCGATGCAATGGCAGGCTTTGGCAGCGGCACGCTGTAGAGAAAGCCCTGCGCAATCTCGCATCCATGGGCATCGAGAAAGGCGGCCTGCTCTATGGTTTCGACGCCTTCGGCAACGACCCGCTGCCCGAGGCAACGTGCGATGGAAAGGATCGCTTTCACGAGTTCGGCATGGCGCCGATCCGTCGTGACTCGCTGCACGAACGTACGATCGATCTTGAGCGTATCAATCGGGAATCGGGTCAAATAGCTGAGTGCGGAATAGCCGGTGCCAAAATCATCGATCGCGATCGATAGACCCATGCTTTCAAATTCGCGAAGCGCGTTCAGAACCGAGTCGTCCTCTTCCAGCAGCAGACTTTCCGTAATCTCGAACTCCAGCCATTCCGGTCGACAGCCGGTTTCATCGAGGACATCCTTGACCGTCAGTGCGAGGTCGCGCGACTGAAACTGTCGCGCGGAAAGATTGATCGACACCCTGTGGCGCGGGCCACGCCCGGTATTCCATTCGACGGCCGAGCAACAAGCCTCGCGAAGCACCCACCGCCCAAGATCGACGATAAGACCGGTTTCCTCCGCAAGCGGCACGAACTGATCAGGGCGAATGAAGCCTTCTCCGGGGCGATTCCATCTCAACAACGCTTCCGAGCCGATGACTTGCGCACCGCGAAGCGTCACCTGGGGCTGGTAATACAACTCGAACTCGCCAAGATCGACTGCGCGCCGCAGCTCGGATTCGAGCGAAAGACGTGCCGTGGCCTCGACGGTCAGGTCCTTTGTGTAAAAGCGAAAGCCGCGGCGCCCTGAGCGCTTCGCAAGGTACATCGCGGAGTCTGCGTATCTCAACAAATCTTTCGCGTCGGTGCTGTCGAGCGGATGCAGCGCGATCCCGACGCTGCACGATATGAAGACTTCTCTGCCGTCGAGCAGGAAAGGTTCGTCGAGCCGCCGGATGATCCTCGCGGAAATTTCCTCGAGGATGCAGCGATCGGCAGTCTCCGGCAGCAGAACGGCGAACTCGTCACCACCAAAGCGGGCCACCGTGTCCCCCACACGCACGCAGGCAACCAGCCGACGCGCGGCCTCACGCAGCAACTCGTCACCGACCGCATGACCCATCGTGTCGTTGACACCCTTGAAGCGGTCCATGTCGATCATCATGACGGCCGTATAGTGGCCGTGCGTGCTGTTCGAGATTGCCTGACGCAATTGCTCGTTGAACAGGACGCGATTCGGCAGCGCCGTTAGCGCATCGAAATACGCCATCCGATGGATCTTTCCTCTGGAAGCGTGCAGTTCCGAGATATCCCGCCCTACGGCAAGGACGGTTTCCACCTTGCCGTCCGCACCCAGTTCCGCTGTCAAGCGGATCAGCTGGCACAGTTCCTTGTTTTCGTCAGGCCCCCAGACCAATTCGAATTCCCTGTCGCTTGCCGTGGCGAATACTTCCCTGAGCTGCTGCTCATAGAGGACGGACCCTGGCCCGCCTGGGTATTCAGCCGGTGTCCTGCCCAGCAGCGCTTGCGCTCCTCCAGTGGCGAGCGCTGCGAACGTTGGATTGACGTAGAGGCGTCGGCAATCCCGTCCGTAACGGGCGACCGTATCGGGCGAGTTTTCAACGAGGGTTCGAAACTCGCGTTCCCGGCGGGCCAGCTTTTCTTCGAAACGGCGCCGCTCACTCATGTCGCGTGCCACGCCGAGGACACCCGCCACCGTCCCCCCTGCACCGAACACCGGCAAACGCCGAGTTTCGAGCAAGGTCCGTTCGCTGGTCGACGGAGCGACCACCCAATCGTCGTTCACGCAAACATGCAGCGCATCGATTGCTGCCTTGTCGCGTTCCCGGAAGTAGTCCGCCAGCTCGGCATCGAAAATGTCGTAATCGGTTTTCCCGAGAATTTCAGCTTTCGGCCTGCCGACAAACTGCTCGAAGCTGTAATTGCAAAGCAGAAAGTTGCCGGCGGTGTCCTTCAGCCACACCAGATCCGGAATGGTATGGAGCACGGTCATCAACTGGGCGCGCGCGTCGGACAGTTCACGCGCCTTGTCTTCGAGGCGGCCGTTGAGTTGAAGGATCTTCTCGTATTGAGCCCGCTGCTCGGACTCCGCCCGCTTGCGTTCGGTGATGTCCAGAATCGCACCGATCAAGCCGGCCTGGTGGCCCTCATCGTCGTGGAAGACCGCCTTGCTGAATTCCACGTCGCGCACCGCTTTCGTGGCGTTCTGGACCTTGAATTCGTAGCGCTGGATGCCGCCTTTCGCGAACAGCTCCTCGTC
This sequence comes from Paraburkholderia sp. BR10936, assembly GCF_040965735.1. Taxonomy (NCBI): domain Bacteria; kingdom Pseudomonadati; phylum Pseudomonadota; class Betaproteobacteria; order Burkholderiales; family Burkholderiaceae; genus Paraburkholderia; species Paraburkholderia sp. BR10936. The sequence goes on along the minus strand of NZ_JBFRCM010000012.1, from coordinate 210,530 downwards.
CATGGCGAAATAGGTTTGCGCCAGCTCGTGCGGACTCGTCTCAAAGACGGTCTTGCCGATGAATCGCTCCTTGGGGACACCAAGAAATTCTTCGAACGCCCGATTGAGATGAAGGTACCGCCCTTCCCTGTCTTTCGAAAAGACAGGAATGGGCATCGTATCGAGCAACGATTCGAGAAACGACTCGCGTTCACGGAGCTTTGCCTCCGCACGTTTGCGCGCCGTGATGTTGAAATAGATCGCGAGTACCGCAGGAGCCGAGTCCGGTGTCGGATGGCTTACGAACTGCACGAGGTAATGCTCACCGTGCGTCTGCGGCAGGCCGGCGAATGGGAGTTCCAGCTCGCGCGCAACGCCGGTGATCGCGACTTCGCGAATGGTATCGAGGTACTGCTGCAATGCCTCGGACGAAAACACCCGGGCTTCGGCATTCGTCGCGCACGCGCCTTCGGATGCAGCCCTCATCATCGCCACGGCTGCGCCATTCATGTAGCGCCGTTGGCCCTGCGCGTCGTAACGGATGACCGGCATAGGCAGGTTGCTGAGCGGCTCGCCGTACTCGCTTTCTGCGTCCATTCCAGGGTTTCTCATGCTGTCAAAGAGAATGTGTGCTCGTACAACGCCATCTACGCACGCGTTCCCGGAACCGGCAACTTCAACAACGCGCAACACGGCATGCCATCCATGCGGTAACGGCAGGATACGGAAATTCTGAAGGGCGTAAAAATGGGAGCCGATGAATTTCCGGCACGCGCATGACGGGCATTGTCCGCGAATTTATGCAACGCTTGCGTGTGTTATCGATCACGCCTCACTCTGGCATCGCGCTCGACGACATCGATATGTTATATAGGCGCAGTGCCTACTCTCGCCGAACCCGCATGCCGCTCTTCGATCTGCGCACGGTCATCCTGATGTCTTCGGTCATGCCGGGACTCATGGCAATCGCGCTGTTCTCGCTGGCCCGAAGCTTTCCTCAGAACATACGCGGCGTCCGTCATTGGGCATCGGGTGCGCTGATGGTCAGCGTATCGGTACTCCTCCTCGCGTTTCGTGGCAGCGTGCCGGACTGGCTTTCGATTCTGGTTGCGAACTGCGGAATCGTTTTTGGCGCGGGGCTGGGACTCGTTGGCACCCAGCTCCTCTATGGGTGCCAGCCCAGCTGGCGCTTCGTCTCGTTGCTCGTTTCCGTTGCCGCGGCCGGTATGACCTGGCTGTGGTTGGTCCATCCATCGATTGCGGGCCGCATGATCGTGATCACCGGGGTGCTCGCGGTGCTCTACGGCACGCACGGCGTGGTGATGCTGCGCCTTGGCCGCCCCAGCCGCACGGCGCTTGCCGTTGGCGCACTGCTTCTTGCCGAATGCGCAGTCGCAGCCGCACGCTGCATCTCCATCGGTCTTGCTACGAAGGGTCTACCCGATCTCTTCCATCCTGAATGGATGCAGACGTTCTATCTCACCGCGGGCGCCGCGTTTTCCCTGCTCGTGACGGTGGGTCTTCTGCTGATTGCCATGGAGCGCTTACGTATCCAGCTCGAGCGGCAGTCTTACCGCGATCCGCTGACAGGTCTGCTGAACCGCCGCGCGCTCGCGCTCGCATTCGAAGAGGAACGTGAACTGGCGAAGCGCAACGGGGCCGTGCTCTCCATGCTCCTGATCGACCTCGACCACTTCAAGCGGGTCAACGACGAGCATGGGCACGATATGGGAGACAACGTCCTGATCGACTTCGCGGAACGCGCCAGTGCGGCAATACCGGCGTCAGCCTGTCTCGCACGCTGGGGAGGCGAAGAGTTCGCCGTGTTGCTGCCCGCACTCTCCCTGCAACAGGCTCACGAACTGGCCGAAGTGGTCCGCACGCGAATCGCTGAGCCCGGCTTCACCGCGCCCGTCATTCGATACACATGCAGCATCGGCGTGGCCTGTCTCGCCGCTGCCGAAGCAACGATCCAGCAGCTGGCGCGCGATGCCGACACGGCGCTCTATCACGCCAAGCATCTCGGCCGTAACCGCGTCGAGATCTGCGACCGCGCATTTGCTGCCTGAAACCGACAGGCAGCGTGGTACGCGACGAAATCAGTTCTTCACCGGGAAATACCAGAGATTGCGGTCGGTATAGCCGAACTGCCTGATGATCGATCCCAGCGTTCCGTCGGCGCGAAGTTCGTCGAGCGTTCGCGACACCGCGTTATTCAGATCGATGTCGCCCTTGCGCAACGCGTAGCGCGCGTATCCATACTCCTGCGGCAGCGGCCTGTAATCAGCCACCATTTGCATTGCGGCAGCTGGATGCTGCTTCAGGAATTGCCCGATCTTGATGTCGTCTTCCATCGCAACGTCGATGCGCCCAGCGATCAGATCGGAGAACTCCGCCTCGCTGCTCGTGTAGAGCTTGAGCTCCTTGAGGTCCTTGCGTCCTTCGAGCAACTGGTGATTGAAGCTCCCGCGCACCGTGCCGACGGCATGGCTTGCAAAGTCGTCCCACCCATGAATCTTCGACGGATTGCCACGCTGCACCGCGATGCCCGATCCGTACCAGTATGCCGGGCTCGTGAATGCGACGACGCGCAGCCGCTGCTCGTTCTCGTGCAGGTTGTCGACGATGACGTCGGCGCGGCCGGCGAGCAGTGCCGGAATCATCGCGTCGAACGGCACGATGTCCCACGTGACCTTCGTGATCTTGAGCCGCTTCGTGATTTCGCGGAAGATGCGCACGTCCGCGCCGTCGAACGTGTGTGTTTTCTCGTCGCGGAAGGTCGACGGCGGGTCGGCGGCGATCACGAGCGTGATGCCGTTCCCGATTGCGCGCGCATACGAGCCGTCTCCGCCTTCGAAGCGCACATCGCTGATTGCGCCGCTATCAGTCGCATGGGCGTTGGACAGCGACGTTGCAACGCCTATCAATATCGATGCAAAAACCTGCGTAGCCTTGCGCATGAAGCACCCCGAATGAGTTAGTTATCCACATGTGGCGAATCGATCGCGTCAATCGCGTTGCTGCCTCTCGCTCGAGGGCGCCGGTCATCGCGCACGCACTGCGGCGTTCGCCGGCCGCGTGGTGCCCATCTTGCGCTCGAGCCAATGCACGGCCAGGGCACTCGGCCAGGAAAACGCCAGGTAAAGCGCGCCGACCAGCGTGAATATCGTGACGTACTGGAAGTTCGTCGACGAGATGATCTGGCCGGTGAACATCAGCTCCTTGACCGTCACGATCGACACGAGCGAGGTGTCCTTGAAGAGCGAAATCGCATAGTTGCCGAGCGGCGGCACGACGATACGGATGGCCTGGGGAAGCACGATCAGGCGCATCGTCTGGCGGCCGGACATGCCGAGCGCCTTCGCGGCTTGCGTCTGGCTCTTCGGCACGGCTTCGATGCCCGCGCGATACACCTCGGCGAGATACGCTGAGTAGTTGATCGACAGCCCGATGACACCCGCCGTGAACGGAGCGAAGCGAATCCCGAACGAAGGCAGCACGAAGTAGATGTAGAACAGTTGCAGCAGCGCGGGCGTGCCGCGAATGACCTCGATATAGACCGACGCAATGGCTCTCGGCAGCCGCGCGCGGCTGATTCTGGCGATAGCGAGCAGCAGGCCGAACGGCAGGCTGAGCGCCAGGATGCTGAAGGTCAGCTCGATGCTCGTGAGCGCCCCCCTGAGCAGATCGGGCAGATAGCTGTTCGCGTCGTGCAGATCGAACAGATCGAAAAAGGTGGTCAGCATGAGGTCCTCGCCCCGTCGCGGGGGCACCGGTGATCCGCCAGGGAGATAGATGCGCGCTAGCTCGCCGCGCCGCGTTGCGGGACAATCTGGGCGCCGAGCATCCGGCTGATGCGCTCGGCATGAGCGCGCAGCGTGCGCCCCAGCGCGTGCAGGTCGTCGTCATCCAGCCCGTTCTTGAGCGTCGTCACGCTGATCGCAGCCACGCCTTCGCCGTCTCGGTTCGTGATTGCCGCGCCGACGCAAACCACGCCCAGATTGTCTTCTTCGTCATCGAATGCGTAGCCGCGCTCGGCGACGAGAATCAGATCCTTCATCAGCTCAGCGGGTGTCAGGCGGGTGTACTCGGTGCGGCGGGGCATGCCGGTATGCGCGAGCAGCTTGACGACGCGCGCCGGCGGCAATAACGCAAGCAGGGATTTGCCGAGCGCCGAGCAATGCGGGAGTTCGCGTTGTCCGAGCGCGGACGCGATCCGCACGATGCCGGGCGCCTCCACCCGGTTGATTGCGACGGCATAGCCGTTGTCGTCGAGCACCGCGAGCCGCGACGTGAGACCGGTCGTGTCGGTCAGCTCGCGCAGAACCGGCATCGCAAGCTGGGAGATGCCGACGTCTGCCGCCGCCCGGTCGCCGAGGTGCACGAGCGCAAAGCCGAGCCGATAGCGCCGTGAGCCGCCAAGGCGTACATCGGTGACGTAATGACGGGCGAGCAACGTCTGCAATAACTCGAACGCCGTGCTCTTCGACACGCCGATTGCCATCGCAATTTCGGCAACGGTAAGCCCCTCGTTATCGCTGGCCCCCAGTGTCTCCAGGACATCGAGCGCCCGGCTGACGCTGCGAAGCGCGTTGCGCTCGCCAATGGTTTGGTCCGTTTGTGTCATTTGTATTTCGTCTTTTATCCGCTAGCGGGCGGTCGAGCGTTTCAGCCAGCTTAGCGCTGCCAATATTGACAGTCATCAAGGTGGAAACTACCATAAATAACGCGCCGAACGACGTTCGGCCTGGCCGAACAAAATATCTATTCGGCATACAGGACGCCTGATTCGTGGCGTGCCTCACCCAGGTAAATGACAACAGGAGGCCGTAGGGCCGGTGACGCGCTCGGGGCATGTATGCGCGGCGCCATATTCCGACGGCAAATAAAGATGGGAACAGTGTCAGAAAGGGGTTTGGACGGTGGCGGCCAACCGAGAAAGTCGGGTACCTGGTCGTCGCAAGCCGCTCACAGCGATATCCTCCACATCAAATCCGTGATTCAGCGATTGTCTGCAGAGGACCTGAACGAGTCGCGTTTGCCGCCGGCTTATTGGCGAAAGCGCTTGCAGGAAATCATGCAAAGCCATCAATTGTCGAAAAGCCAGTTCGACGAAATCGACCGGCTACTCGCGACATTGAAGGAGTAATGGCACACGGCATCGGCGATGGCTCACAGAGCCGTCTTGCCAACGACTAGCAGGCAAAAAGCGAATTCGCGGCGCGCACCGATTTACGGTCAACGGCCTGCAAGCGCCACTGCCAAGCTGTTTCTCTGCACGCGCTGTTGTCCGGCCAGCTCGCATCGCCATGGCCCGAGTGAACTTCCTGCCGTTCGTTCAGGCTCAGACCGCGCATGATGCAAAGGGGTGCATCGGTTTGCGGAGCGCATAAGACCGTCTCGTCGCCGCCGGCGCGGACGTCGCCCCACGAAGGCAGGTCGACGCCTTCATGTGACTCGCGCGACCAGCGTTTCTGGTCGAGATCGATCCACACAAGGGCGAATTCGTGATTGACTGCCGGGTCAGAACCATTGATCAGGATGGTCAGTCGCATGGACACTCCGTGCAGTGCGGCTAGTGAGTGGGATCGCGGCTCGAATCGCAAGATGTCAGTCTAGGAGTTCCGCGATGGAACGCAAGCGGATTTTCCATATATTGGGAAAACTCCGTGGTGCGGATACGCACATAACGCGAAGGCCAGGCCGGGACCCGAATACGTCGGCGCAGCTGCGGTTCGCCCAGGGGGCGGAATCAGTTCTCCGCATCCCGGAGTCCGATCTGGTCTATGCTCACGAAATCATATGATTTGAATCGGGGAGACGACGTGCTTACGTCCGCCAGGGGCGACAAGTTCTGGACCGCCGGCATTTTGCGCCGCATTTATGTTCTCAGGGTCCTCGGCTACGCGATCGGCTCCATACCCGTCCTGGCGTTGCTGCACGTGCAACGTGCGCCGGCGCTGCTCTTCGTTGGCGTCCTTGTCATCTGTCTCGTCTGGCCGCATGTCGCTTATTCGCGGGTACGCAACAACACTGACGACGCACTCCGCAAAGAGAAATGGAACCTGCTGTTCGATTCGGCGTTCGGCGGCGGGCTGGCCGCGGCGGTTCATTTCGAACCGGTTGCAACCGTCGTCATCCTGCTGATGTTTGCGCTCGACACCATGGCCGTGGGTGGTTGGCCGCTCTTCGTGGCCGGTGTGGGTGCGAGTGCGGCGGGCCTGATCGCCGGGGCCGCAATCTTCGGTATCGCCACCACGCCGCTGGACGTACGGATCGCGCCGGTGTGGCTGCCCATCGTCTTCATTTATCCACTCCTGTTCGCCAAAACGACCCATGACGTGTCGACCAGGCTTCTCGATCGTTCGCGCCGTTTGCGCGAACTCAGCGAGTGCGACAGCCTGACCCGGCTCGCGAATCGTTCGGCGCTCAGCGCACGATTGCAGGCAGTCCTGACTGACCCCGCCCGCCACGGCGAATCCGTATACGTTGTTTTCCTCGACCTGGACACGTTCAAGACCGTCAATGATGCGCTCGGGCACAGCGTCGGCGATCAGCTGCTCGTCGAAGTCGCCGGTCGTCTGCGGGCCTGCGCCCAACCGGGCGACATGCTTGGTCGTTACGGCGGCGACGAGTTCATGATCGTTGCGCCGCGCGGGCGGGACGACGCGCGCTTCGATCTTCCCGATGCCGTACTCGCGGCAATTGCGAAACCAATGCTCGTCGGCGGGAACGAGCTCGTGGTGAGCGCCAGCGTCGGCATCAGCGTGTTTCCCGCGGACGGAGACAATGTGGAAACGCTGATCTCGTGCGCGGACATGGCGATGTACGCGGCCAAGAGTCATGGCCGCAATTGCTGGGATCGCTATCGGCCTGAAATGGGCGAGAACGCCGACGCAAAGCTCATCCTTTCGGCGCGTCTCAGAAAGGCGATCGAAACAGGGACGCTGCGCGTGTACTATCAGCCACAGGTCGACATGCGCAACGGCCGCGTGCTCGGCGTCGAAGCACTGGTACGTTGGCACGATGAGATATACGGCGACGTCGCCCCGGCCGAATTCGTCTCGATGGCGGAAGCATCGGGATTTGTCGCGATACTCGGCGAGTGGGTGCTGCACGAGGCCTGCCGGCAGTCGGCGCTTTGGAGGCACACGGGGATTGCGCCCGTGCGCCTGTCGGTCAATCTGTCGCCGCTTCAGTTGCAACGCACGGACATGGTCGAGACTTTTCAAACCATTCTGCAGGAGACAGGCGTCGATCCGACGATGCTCGAGCTCGAGGTCACCGAGACTGCATTGATGAAGCAACCGGAGATCGCCGCGCGCCGCCTTCACGAATTTCGCCGCGCGGGTATCCGTATTGCCATCGACGATTTCGGCATGGGCTACTCGAGCCTGAGTCAGTTGCGCGCGCTACCGGTCGATCGCATCAAGATCGACCGTGCGTTCGTGCAAGGCATCGGGGAAACGGACACGGGTGCGATCGTGAAGGCGATGGTTACGCTTGCGCAAGCGCTCGGTTTATCCGTCATCGCAGAAGGTGTGGAGACGCTCGCGCAACAGGAGTTTCTGCTCGCGCTCGGTTGCGTGGAGGCGCAGGGATTCCGCTTCAGCAGGCCGCTCGATGCAGAAAGCATCACGCGTGTACTCGCCGACGGCAGCCCGCTACCGCGGCCATCGCTTGCCACGCTCGGCGAAAACGTCATCGTCTGAGCGACGCGACGCGGACGAAGCCATCGAGATACTCGAGGAGCACGGCGCGGACATCGCAGTCCTGGTGACCGACTTCCGCATGCCGGTCAGCAACGGCGATCAACTGCTGCGCGAAGCCGCTCAACGCTATCCCCGGATCGTGCGGATTCTGGTGACCGCTTACGCCGACAAGGACATGCTGTTGCGGACCGTGAATACGGGAGGCGTATTTCGCATCATCGAAAAGCCGCTGCGGATCGACACGGTACGCGAGACGCTGCGCGAGGCGATTGCGCAGTGGACCGAGCGTGAAACGCGTCAGCATGAATTGCTGGCGATGGATGAAACGCTCGCGTTCCTCGCGCACGAGTTGAACACGCCTTTGGCGACGATCGCACTGATCGCGCAAACCACGACCGTCACCATGCGTTTCGGCACCCGCAAGGAACGCGCGAAAGCCACTGACACGCAACGGCCGCTAGAACCTCAGTCCTCGCTCGATACACCCGGCTGATCGGCCGGGCTGATCGCAGCCACAAAATATCGATGCAGCGCGTCGGCCGAGCGGTTTCCCAGCGCGGCGGTCTGTTCGAACCAGTCGGTCTCGTCCGGCCATTGGCCATCGAGGACCCGCGGATAGATCTGCTTCGCATACAGGTGCAGCGCTTTCGCGCCGATATTCCCGCTGATACCTAACAGAACGTGCAGCGTCGCGTGCACCGCCCGGATGTCACCGGCCTCCACGCTAGTTGCAAGCTGCGCGAGAAGCGAGCGGATTTGCGCAATGCCCTTGAGGAAGGTCTGATCCAGCATGTCGAGCGAAGCCAGTTCGTCGAGATGCGCCTCATCGAGCAGGTCGTTTTCCGCGATCGCTGCCCGAGTTGCGGCCCGAGTTGCAGCTCGATTGGCAACCTGCATGACCGGCACCGCCGGCCGCTCGCGTTTCTCCGGGGCGCTCGCCACGCGCGAGTGTGCAAACTGTCGCGCGAGACACGCATAGAGCACGCCGACCTGCACCGGTTTCGTCATGACCTCATTCATGCCCGCTGCGAGACAGGTCCTGACTGCCGCCATATCGGACTGGCCGGTCAGGGCCACGATAGGCATCTCGCCATACTCGTCCACGCGGGCGCGAATCCACCCCGCCGCCTCCACGCCATTCATGCCGGGCATGTTCATGTCCATCACGATGGCATCGACATTGTCACCGCCCTGCAGACGCGCGATCACGCCCTGTCCGTTTTCCGCCTCCACGACGCTGGCGCCACATCGCTCCAGATAGCTCTTCGCGACCATCCGGCTGTAGGTGTCGTCGTCCGCGACAAGAATCGTCTTGCCCGCGAATCCATCGAAGCGCGGGTGGCGCAAATGGCGATCGCCGCTTTCCATGAGCTTTTGCAGCGTACTCACCAGCTCCACCATGCGTATGGACTTGCTGATCGTTGCGTCCATGCCGGCGCCCTTCGCGAGCACGCGAGCCAGGTTGTGAGCTTCGGCCGTATAACCGACCACAAGAAGGCCCCCGCCAGCCAGGTCGGCATCGGAACGGATCTTCTCCGTGGTCGTGTAGCCGTCGAGACCCGGCATATTGATGTCCATCAGCACGAGATCGTAAGCGGAACGCTCTCGAAGGAGCGTCAGCGCGCCTTCACCGCTCTGCGCTTCGACCACCCGGGCGCCCACCCCTGAAAACGCATGGCAGACTTTCTCGCGTATCACCGCGTCATCATCGACAAACAGTATCGTCTTCCCGCTGAAGAACGCCGTGGCGCGCGCGAGAAGCGTCTGCCGGTAAGCCGCGATTTCGCTCTCCGGTATAGCCGGAAACTCGAGCGTAAACTGGGTGAATTTGCCGGGTTCCGAACGGCACTCGATCGTGCCGCCGAACGAGCGCATCGCACGCTGGCAGTAAGCAAGCCCCAAACCCGTGCCGGCAGTGTTTCCCTGGGTGCGGAAAGGCTCGAACAGATGGGACATCATCTCGGCTGCAATGCCCGGTCCCGTGTCGTGAACGATCACCTTGTTCCGGTCGACAGTCAGCGTGAGTGTTGCCGTGGGATGCGCCGCCATGTGATGCAGCGCATTCTTGATCAAATTGAACAAGGTAAACAGATAGACGGTCTCGTCCACCTTGAAGGTGAAGTCTTCGAGGACCATCAGTTTGACGCGGCTGCGCTCTTTTCTGCCGCCAAAACCGTACTCGTCGATCGCCTTGCGTGTCGCCTCCGCCGCGCTCGCATAGTTGAGATTGTCCGACTGCATGGGCTTGGCGCTGACTTCATCGAGCGTCATCGCAATGATTCTGAGCCCGCGGTCGATCGCCAACTGTCCGTGCGCGACGTGCTGCGAAAGCGAAGCCACTGCGTCGACGGCCAACGCCGGCGAGGGCTTCGACTCTGCCATCGCGGGCAGCGCCTCCTCGACGCGATCGAGCACGTACCTGAGCTGGCTGAGCGGATTCCTCATTTCATGGGCGATCGTGCCCGCAAGCGCCCGAAGTGCGCCGTTCTTGGCCTGCGCCGTGATCCCCCGCATGTTGCTGTAGCTGAACGTCAGGCCCGCGCAGATGCCGAACGCGAAAACCGGCAGGTAGGTGTAGAGCAGCAAATGGCCGTCGACGTGCAGGGACTCCGGAGTGACGATCCACGCGCAGAGGATGGCGAGGCCAACCCCGAGCGCGAGGTTCAGCGCCAGCGCGACGAACGACGGAAAAATCGCGATCAGGAAAAACATCATCCCGACTTCCGCCATCGACCAGATCATCGAATAGTGGCCGGTGATCAGGTAGTAGGTGAAAAAGAACGGTAGCGTATAAGCTACCGTCAGGAAGTAATACCACGGCAGGAAAGGCACTGCTGCTGCGGGCCAGAAGCGGCGCAGCAGCAACAGCAGACAGGCGAGCGCGCCGATAACGCGCATCAGCGTGCTTTCATTGGGCTGGGGGTCGATGTACGTCCACCACAACCAGTACAGCGGATGCCCGATGGTCCCGATGACGCCCACCGCCAGCACGCTAAGGTCCGACAATCCATACGCGTCGCGGACCCGCTGCATCAGATAGCGAACGCCTCCTGCCATGCCTTTCATATCGTTCTCGTTAGACTGATACCGAGCCTCAGAACAGGAAGCTGCTCACGTTGAACGACATGCCGGCGCTGCCGACCCAGCACAACGCCCTGTCTCCCCGCTTCAACTTCCCTGTCTCCTTGGCCATTGAAATCGCAGCCGGAATCGACGCGGAAACGAGATTTCCGGTATCCGGATAGATGTGATACATCTTATCGTCGATGCCTGCCTTCACGCCGTAGCCGTGCCACGCGGCCTTGGAGGAGGCATGCGTAAACACGATGTCGATGTCTTTTTTGGGAACAGAGAGTCTGGAGAAGACTTCGGTAAGCTCATCTGAATTTTTGTGCAGTTCGTGGCCGAACGAGGTAAACCGCATTTCGCCGTTCTTGCCGATACGGTCGGTGGGGTGGCAATACCCCTCGTAACCAGGAATCGGAATCGTGCACAGGTCCGAAACATCCGGCTTGCCGCGAAACGCAAAGCTGAAGTTATCCGGCTCCTTCGCCACCACCAGCGTGGCCGTCGCCGCTTCGCCTATCGTAAACGACGGCAAGGTATATTCGACCTGGGCGTGATGCTTGAGCGCAAAATTCGAAGGATAGAGCGGCCCGCCCGCGAGCATATTGAATTCGGCATTCACGATCATCGCGTTCTTATACTGGCCAGTCTTGAAGAGACTGTCGACGATCGACATGGCCCGCGTCCAGCTCATGCAGGCATCGACCACATCGAAGCATTCGGCGTTTCCAAAGCCGAGCGTGCTCGCCATCATGTGGCTGTTGCCCGGCTCGAGAAACCCGCGACCGATGCCGACGAAGATGAACAGCTCGATGTGCTCCGGCCTCAGATAGGTTTCCGATAACACCTTGCGCGTCGCCATCGCAACGTGATCGATGGGCGACTCATGGCTGTCGCACCAGCGACGATGGACCAGACCGCTGCGGTCAAGCAGTGTCTTGATGGTTCGCACGGTCCTGTCGATGTCGCCATCGAAAGCGGTCGAGTGGGACCGGATCATATCGACGACTTCTTCGTTCGTGACGACCCTCGAAGGGAGACTGACTGCGACGTTCTTGATAAGCATAGAGAATCCGTGAATCGCGAAAAGATGGATGGGTAAAGGTCTCGCGCGTGTGGCACGCGGATACCTGGACACCAGATATCCGGCCGGACGGCCCCCGTACGTTAGCGCCCCCACCGTTTATCACGAATTCCCCCCCTTCCCTACGCGTTGACTTTCAGCGGCCGGGTCTCGATTGCCTGGGGCTTGTACCCATACGTTCAGGAGCGTGCCCGCCGCTCTCCAATCCTTTCAATCCATCTTCCAACTGCCGGCGCCATTCGGCCATGGCTCAGGCTTCGCAGATCAAGTTCGATGCTTACTTTGCGGGAGTCACCCCCGACGGATTATCGGCAACAGTGAGTGAAACTTGAGAGTCGAGATCCTGCAAGCGGACAAGAACTGCGCGCCCACCCGCTGTCTTTCAAAATCTGAATGTGTTTCCGGAAATGCCGCAGGACAAGTGACAGACCGACATTGACATTCCGCTCGTGTAACCGGAGGCGATCGAGCGCGGCGACTATCTGGTCGCCGCGGTCCGGGTGGCTATCGGTCCAACGCGTGCTTTAGCCGAATCGCGCGGGCAAATACGGCGTGGGATCGATGAACGGCGTTTCGCCGACGATCTGCTCGGCGACGAGGCGCGCCGTGACGGGCCCGAGCGTAAGCCCATGATGATTGTGACCGAACGCGAACCACAGTCCCGCATGGCGCGGGGCAGGCCCAAGCAGCGGGCGCATGTCGGGCGTGCAGGGGCGCAGGCCCATCCACGGCGTTTCGTCCAGCCGCGCGCCGAGGCCGAACACGCGGCGCGCCTCGCGCTCGGCGGCGTCGAGCTGCGCGTAGTTGGGCGGACGCTCGCGCGTGGCAAGCTCTACGCCCGTGGTCAGACGCAGGCCGCGGCGCATCGGCGCGACCACATAACCGCCTTCGATATCCACCACCGGACGCACGAGCGGCGCACGCGCCTCGCTCGCGTAGTGCATGTGATAGCCGCGCTTGACCATGAGCGGCACGCGGTAGCCGAGCGGCTGCGTCACGAGATCCGACCAGGGGCCGAGCGCCACGACCGCAAGCTCGGCGCTTACCGGTCCTGCGTCGGTCTGCACTCGCCAGCCCTTGCCGTCGGGCATCAGCGTGCGCGCGTCGCCCTGTGCAAAGGCACCGCCTTCACGCAGGAACAGTTGCGCATAACCCTTCGTCAGCGCGCCAGGATCCGCCACGCTCGCGGGATCGATCCAGTGAATCGCGCCCGCATAGCCCGCGCTCAGAGAAGGCTCCAGTGCGATGAGGCCCGGCGCGTCGAACATCTGCACATGCAGGCCGTGTGCGTCGGCCACGCCCTGCGCCGCGCGCATTTCGCGCTCGAAGCCGGCGGGCGAGCGCCACGCTTCGAGCCAGCCGATGGGCCGCACGATATCGCGCAAGCCCGCGCGCGCGATCAGCGCGTCGTGCTCGGCTACGCTGCACTCGATGAGCGGCAGCATGTCCCGCGCAGCGTGCGCGAGGCGCGCCGGCGAAGACTCGCGCCAGAACGACGCGAGCCAGCGCGCGTAGGCGGGCAACGAGCGCACGTCGTAGCGCAGCACAGTCGAGTCGTTGCGCACGAGGCGCAGCAGCGTGCGCCAATCGCGTGGAAAGCCATACGGCACCACCGACGACGACTCGATCAACCCCGCATTGCCATGGCTCGTTTCCTCGCCGGGCCCGCGCCGGTCGACGAGCGTGACCTGCACGCCGCGCGCCTGCAGATGCAGCGCGACGCTCACGCCGACGATGCCCGCACCGAGAACGATCGCGCTCTGGCTCATGAATCGGCTCTGGATTCCAAAGTGATCGACATCACTTCGCGACGATATCGCGGCCGAAATACTTCATCGACAGCTTCGTGAGCGTACCGTCCTGGCGCAGCGAATCGATCGCGGCCACCACCTTCGCCTTGAGCGCCGCGTCGTCCTTGCGCATGCCGAAGCCCGTGCCTTCGCCGAGCGTGGCCGGGTCCTTGAGCGGCGCGCCCGCAAATTCGAAGCCCTTGCCCTGCGGTTTCGAGAGGAAGCCGTCCGTGGCAGTCTGCACTTCCTGCACCGCGCCGTCCAGGCGCCCGGCCGCGAGGTCCGCGAAAATCTGGTCCTGGTTCTCGTAGGTGACGACGTTCACGCCCTGCGTGCCCCAGTGCTTGCGGACATAGTCTTCCTGCGTCGAGCCTTGCAGCACGCCAACAGACTTGCCCTTCAGGCTCGCGGGCGTGGGCTGCAGACCCGAGCCGCTCTTTGCGACCATCTGGATCGGCATCACGTAGATGGCGGGCGTGAAGGCGATCTGCTGACGCCGCTTCTCGGTGATGTTCATGGCCGAATTGATGACGTCGAACTTGCGCGCCTCGAGCGCGGCGATCAGGCCGTCGAAGCTGTTCTCCACCCATACGCACTTCATCTGCAGTTTCTGGCACACCGCGTTGCCGATATCGATGTCGAAGCCTTGCAGATCGCCCGAAGGCGTCTTGCTCTCGAACGGCGGATAGGCGGCCTCCACGCCGAAGCGCAGCGTTTTCGGGTCCTGCGCGTGCGCCGCGCCCGCCGTCATGCCCGCGAGGCACGCAAGGCTGGCCGCAGCCGCAAAGCGAATCATCTTCCTGTTCATCGTCGTCACCCAATTCGTAATAAGTGTCTGTTCAAGTGTGCTGCGCTTCGTGCGGCGCCCTTTCACGAGGGCCCCGGCCGCAGGAGGAATATAGACGAAAAATAAAAATAAAGTCTAGAATGGACAAAAATGTCTACACCGCGACTCCGGAGCCCCACCATGAACGAGATGTCCCCAGCCTTCGCCGCGCCGCTCGTCGTCGACGCCGCCCAGGTGCGCGCCGCCCTGCCGAGCCTCGACGTGCGAGGCGAACTCGCCCGCCTGTTCGCCTCGCTCGGCCGCGGCGATGCCGTGCAGCCGCCGCAAACCCTGACGCTGTTCCCGAAGCAGGCCGGCGACTTCATCACCTATCTCGGCGTGCTCGCCGAAGCGGGCGTGTTCGGCGCGAAGCTCTCGCCGTACATCGTGGGCGCCGAGGGCCAGCCGCCCATCATCACCGCATGGACCGCGCTGATGTCGATGAAAACGGGCCAGCCGCTCATGTGGTGCGACTCGGCGCTGCTCACGACCGAGCGCACCGCGGGCACCACGGCGCTCGCCGTCGATCAGCTTGCGCCGCGCGAGGCGAAACGCCTGGCCGTGATCGGCTCGGGCGCGGTCGCGCTGGCGCATCTTCGTCACGTTGCGCCGCTTCGCGCGTGGGAGAGCATTCGCGTGTTTTCGCCGAAGCTCGCCGGCGACGCACAACGCCAGGCCGAACTGCGTGCGCTGGACGCACGGGCAAGCGTGGCGCAAACGCCCGATGCCTGCGTGCACGACGCCGACGTAGTGATGCTGTGCACCTCGTCCGGCAAGCCCGTGCTAGCGCTGGACACGCTCACGAAACCCGCGCTCATCACCTCGATCAGCACGAACGTCGCACACGCACATGAAATCGATCCGGCCGCGCTGCCCTCGCTCGACGTGTACTGCGACTATCGCCACACCACGCCGCAAAGCGCGGGCGAAATGGTGCTGGCCGCGCGCGAGCACGGCTGGTCGCCCGATGCGATCGCGGGCGATCTCGCGGAACTCGCCAACGACGCCTGCCCGCGCCCGGCGTACGCGCGCCACGCGTTCTTCCGCTCGATCGGCCTTGGCCTCGAAGACATGGCCGTCGCGAACGCGCTGTACGAGCATCTGCAAAGCGCACGCTGATGCCCGTTGATGCGCGGCGTCGAGCGAACGCAGTATCATCGATGTCCTTTCTGCCGCAACCCGGTTCCAGCCCGATGCCGAAACGAGAAGACGAGAAAACCCGCGTGAAGAAGACCGCCAGCCCGAAGACCGCGCGCGACCTGCTGCTCGCGCGCTACGCGCACGTGGCGGACAGCATCACCACGCTGTTCTTTCCGTTCGCGGAGGTCGTGATTCACGACCTCTCGGACCAGACCGTGGCGTATCTCTCGAACAATCTCTCGAAGCGCGAGGTCGGCGACGACTCCGCGCTCGAAGACGTCGAGGAAACCACGCGCAACAAGCTGCTCGGGCCCTACGAGAAGGTGAACTGGGACGGGCGGCGCATGCGTTGCGTGAGCACGGCGCTGTTCGACGATGAAGGGCACGCGGCGGGTGTCATGTGCATCAACTTCAACATCGCCGCGTTCGACGACATGCAGGCCACGCTCAACCTCTTCCTGCGCGGCGCAGGCGTAATCGCACAGCCCGAGGAGTTGTTCAGGGACGACTGGCAGGAGCGCATCAACACCTTTCTGCACGGCTGGCTGCGCGAGCGGCAGATCGCGCTCAACTCGCTCACGCGCGAACACCGCCGCGAACTGGTCGAGGCGCTGCACGCCGAAGGCGCGTTCAAGGGCAAGAGTTCCGCCAACTATGTGGCGAAGGTGCTGGGCATGGGGCGCGCGACGGTCTACAAGCATCTGCGCGAAATGAAGGCGGACGCCGAATAGCGCCCCAACCCATGCCTGACTAGAAGCGCCAGTACAACGGCGCAATGAACACAACCACCGCCATCGACCACAACACGATTAGCGCACCGATCTTCCAGTAGTCGCCGAACGCGTAGGCACCCGGCCCGTACGTGACGATGTTCACCGGCGTGCTCATTGGCGTGAGGTGGGCTGCGCCCGCGCCCAGCGCGACCGCGATCAGGAACGGCGTCGCGGACACCCCGAGTTCCCGCGCTGTGGCAACCGCAATCGGCACGGTCACGAGCGCGGAAGAGTTGTTGGAGATGACCTGGGTCAGCACCGCAGCGACGACGAAGAGTCCCGCCATCACGGCGCGCGGGCCGCCGGAGCCGACGATCTGGATCACATAGTCGCCAAGCAGATACGCGAGCCCGGTCTTCGACATCGCAGTGGCGAGCGGGATCAGCGCGCCGACCAGCACGCAGGTGTTCCAGTCGATGGAATACAGCTGGCTCAGCTTGATCACGCGTGTCAGCACCATCGCCGTCACGCAGATCAGCGTGGCCACGGCGGCCGGCACGACATTGGTCGCAAGCAGCACGACCAGAACGGCGAGAATGACAAGCGCCTCGCGAGCGCCGCGACTGAGCGCGACAGTCTGGCGCCGGACGGCCTGCGGCGCATCGACCATCAGGATCTGCGGGTCGGAGAAGTGCTTGTCCAGCGCCTCCCATGTGCCACGAAACAGCAGATGGTCGCCGGCGAGCAGATGCGTGGAGGGTCCCGGCACGTCTTCCCCACTGCGCTGGACGGCAAGCACGATCAGGTCTCCTTCGTGCGTCGCCATACCCGGAAACACGGCTTGACCGATCAACGCGGAGCGCTGCGGGATCACCACTTCGGCAAGGCCTGACGTACGGTTGAACAACGCGTTGGTCACTGCCTGCGATTCCCGGTACGGCTCGCGAATGGCGAGGTGCAGGTCGTTTGCCAGCCGGGCGACAACCTGCGCGTCGCCGCGCACGAGCAGGTGCTGTCCCTCGAGCGCAGCTTGCCCGCCCAGCTCCGCATCCTCTTCGTCCATGAGCCCGAGGACGCTGAGGCCCGGGTATTGCGACAGATCGATGTCGGCCACCGTCTTGCCGATAAACGGCGACCCGGCACGTACGCGCAGCCGGCACACGTCCTCGGCCATGCGGTACTGTTCGACGAGCGTATGCGCATGCTGGCTGAAATCGGCCGGCAGCGATCCCGAACTGCGTTTGGGCAGCAAGAGCGGCCCCAGCACCAGAATGATGACGAGGCTGCCCGCGAAAAGCGGCAGGCCGACAATCGACCATTCGAAGAAGCGGATCGGCGCGCCGCCTGCCGCATCGGCCGCGCTCGCCGCGATGACATTCACAGGACTGCCTAGCAGTGTGAGCTTGGCGCCGGTCAGGCACGCAATCGACACCGGCATCATCAGTTGGGAAGGCTCGAGCCGGGTGCGTACGCAGACGATGACCGCGATCGGCAACATCGCGACAACGGCGCCGTTCATGCCGATCAATGCCGTCGAGATCGCGGACAGGATCAGCAGCGAAGCGATGAGCCGTTTCTGGCTCTGGCCGGCATGACGAATGAGCCACTGGCCCGCCCACGTGCCCACGCCGGTCGTCTCGAGGCCGATCCCGACGCCGAGCAGCGCGGCGATGAAGACGATGAGCGGATCGCCGAATCCGCCCAACGCCTCGTGCATCGTCAGCACGCCGGTAAGGTAGAGCGCGAGCAGCGACATGACGGCGACCACCGCCGCCGGCAGCTTGTTCCAGATGAACAGCACCATCGTTACAGCGAGGATGAGCGAGGTAACGATCATCGGGTTCATGTGTTCGACCCTTCGTGCGACTTCACAGTGCACTAGTCCGCCGTCAGCAGCCGCGAAAGCTAGTAGCCCAGCGCCGCGCCGTCTCCGCGCGGATCGGCGCCGCCTTCATAAAAGCCCTGTTCGCGATCGACCCGGATCGCGTGCGCATGTCCCATGTTGTCGTTCCAGTGCGTGACCATCTGCACGGGCTGACCCCGGCGTTTCAGTTCGCGCACGACTTCGTCGGAGATGCGTCCCTCGAGCGACATGTTGCGCGATTTGGTGCCCCAGGTGCGGCCCATCAGCCAGCGCGGCGCTTCGATGGCCTGCTGCACGTCGTAGCCGAAGTCCACGATCCGCGTGACGAGCGCTGCCTGCGTCTGCGGCTGCCCTTCGCCGCCCATCGAACCGAACGCGAGGCAAGGCTTGCCGTCGCACGACATCAGCGCCGGGATCAACGTATGGAAGGTTCGCTTGCCCGGCTGCAGACTGTTCGGATGATGCTCGTCCAGCGAGAAGAACGCGCCGCGGTTCTGCATGATGATGCCGGTGTCGCCACCCATCACCGCGCTGCCGAAGTCGTGATAAATCGACTGGATCAGCGACACGACCATCCCGTCCTTGTCCGAGGCGCAGAAGTAGCAGGTGTCGCCGTCCGGCGCGCGGCGCTCGTGCGGATGCTGACACGCAATGCCCGCGGGCACGGTTGCGATGTCGAGCGCGCGTTCGGGGTCGAGCAGTTTGCGGCGCTCATCGCAATACGCCTTGGAGATGAGTTCGTCCACCGGTATCGCGACGAAATCCGGGTCGGTCAGCCACTCCTCGCGGTCGGCAAACGCGATCTTCACCGCTTCGGCGAGGTGGTGATAGTAGTCTGCCGTGCCGTCGCCCCACGCGGTGACGTCGTAGCCTTCGATCAGATTCAGGATTTGCAGCGGCGTGAAGCCTTGGGTGTTCGGGGGCAGCTCATACACCGTATTGCCCCGGTACGTCGTGCTGATCGGCGTCACCCACTGCGCGTGATACGCGGCGAAGTCGTCCGCCTGCAGCGGCGAGCCCGCCTGACCGATCGCGCCGCAGATCCGTGCAGCAAGATCGCCTTCGTAAAATCCCGCCCGCGCGCCTTGATCGGCGAGATGCTGCAGCGAGCGTGCGAGTGCACTTTGCACGAGCCGTTCGCCGTCCGCCGGCACGCGGCCGCCCGGCAGGAACACCGCCGCGGTTTCGGGATATTTCGTGAGGATCGGCACGTCCTGCGCCGTCCAGTCCGCGAGCGAGCGG
This sequence comes from Paraburkholderia sp. BR10936, assembly GCF_040965735.1. Taxonomy (NCBI): domain Bacteria; kingdom Pseudomonadati; phylum Pseudomonadota; class Betaproteobacteria; order Burkholderiales; family Burkholderiaceae; genus Paraburkholderia; species Paraburkholderia sp. BR10936. Next base: position 191,114 of record NZ_JBFRCM010000012.1, on the reverse strand, counting down.
CTCACCGGCACGCCGTCGCGAGCGTAGCCGATCGCCGGCCCAAACAGGTCCGCCCATGTCAACCGCCCGAAGCGCTCGTGGGCAAGACGCCAGCCGTCAATCGCGCCCGGCACGGTGAGCACGGCCTGTGGCCCGCGCGCCGCGATTTCGTCGGCACCCGCGCTGCCCCGATAGCGGGCCAGTGTGGCTTGCTGCGCAGCGGGTCCGCTCGCATTGATGGCGTACACCTGCTCGCTCTTGCCGTCGGCGATCAGCCAGAATCCGTCGCCGCCCAGTCCCGCCATGTGCGGGTACGCGACGCACAGCACGGCGTTCGCGGCAATCGCGGCATCGACTGCCGTGCCGCCGCGTTGCAGCATGGTAAGGCCAGCCTGGCTGGCGAGATAGTGAGGAGTCGACACCATCCCTTGCGGTGCGCGGGTGGGCGGCCGACCGGTGCGAGGGCCGTTTGGATGACTCATGATGAATGCGCTCCCGTGATGTTGATCCGGCAAAGCGACACGCTCCAACGCGCGAAAGCGGCGAGTCGATCAGGAAGCTCGATCGTCGAACTCGACGCCCGCGTCTCTGACCTTGTCTTTGGAGTGATCCATGAAGCGCGTGATGATCGGCAGCGCGCCGCCGGCAATCACGCATAGCAGGCCGAGGCTCAGCAGCAGCGTGTTACCGGTGGTCGCGCCCCTGCTGGTGAGCGGAAAGGCGAGGAACATCAGGATCAGCGCCACCGTTTCTGCCACGAGCTTGTCCATGCCGATCACCTCACGCGAGCATGACGAGAACAATCGTGCCTATCCCGGTGAGGATGGCCACGATGATCGTCCACGGGATGGCGAGTTTCATGACCGCGCCTTCCTGCCCCTTGATACCGGTGATGCTGGTGGCCAGCACGATATTCGCGGGGCCGATGGCGTTGCCGTAGGCGCTGCCTGCGGCCTGCGCCGCCACGATCGCCTCCACGGGCAGCGAATGCAAATGCGCGACGTCGCTCTGCAAGCCGCCGAACAGGACGTTCGATGCGGTGCTGCTCGACGTCATGAACGCGCCAAGCGCGCCAATCACACTGGCGATGCCCGCGTAGACGAGCGGGGGCGAGGCGTCGGCAATACCGTGCGCGAGCACCATGGTCTGTCCGCTGTGATCGAGAACCCGGCTCGTCACGAGGAACGCGATGACCGGCAGCGACGCGGGCACGCCATCCACGATGAGCGAGCGCCCGAGGTTTTCCTTGCCATGACGCGACTGCCACGCCCCGTAGTAGCCATTCGCGCGATACACGATCCACACGATGATGGCCGATATCAGCAGCATCGTGCCCGGATGGGTGAACGGCGCAAACGGCGCATAACGTGTGACCGCCGCGTTCGTCACGCCGAACCCTGTGGTCACTTCGGGAAACGGCAGACCGATGCGGAACTGCCGCAAGGCGTTATTCAGCGGATCGATCAGCAAAATACCCAGCGTGACGACCGTGAGCACGACATACGGCAGAAAAGCCATGCCGATGCTCATCACCGGCTCGCTCGCCTCCGACTCGGTACGGACCGCCGTTTCGTCCATTGCGGGCCGCTCCGGCACATCGGCTTGCGGAACCGGCTCGCTGAAACGGCGCCAGCGAGAGAGCGGGTACAGTGCGATCATCGCAATGGCCGCCGCGAGGAACGTCGAGAGTTCCGGGCTCAGGAACGCGAAAATCAGTTGCCCAAAGCCGAGTATCGTGCCAAGAATCAGGACAAGCGGCCATGCATGACGCACTGCGGCCCAGCGTCCGTACAACCATACGATCAGCAGTCCACCAAAATAGGTGGGAATCAACAGCAGTAGCGAGGATTCGAATGCGGCCCGCGTCACGTCCTGTACATCCGCCACCTGCAAGGTCGCCAGCCAGCCGACGCCGAGCGTGCCGAAGAACCGGGCCCATGCATGCGCAATGATCGAAATGGCGGCTGCATAAACCGGCCTGACGCCAATTGCGAGCAGAAGCGGAGCCACAACGGCAATCGGCGCGCCGAAGCCCGCGATACCCTGAAGAAACGATGAAAAGACCCAGCCGAGCCCGAGAATGACGAACAATTCATTCCGGCTAAAGCGGGAAATCCCGTGCCGCAGGGCGTCGTATCCGCCAGCCTGTTTGGTGATCTGATAGAGCAACAATGCCGGCCACATAACGTACAGGATGAATATGGCGTCCCATACGCCCTTGGCGCTTGCGACAGTCAATGTCCCAAGTGGAGTGCGGAATGCGAAAAAGGCGATCAAACCCGCCACGAACATTGCACCCGGACCGGCCTCAGGCGCGCGCCAGCGAAGCGGCACGAGAAAGACGAGCAGCGCGACGATCGAAAGTGTTGCCAGAATCCAGTGAATCAGATCGACCGGAATTGATGTGTCAGTCATCTCCTTCCCTCATACCGACACAGTCTCCGCTGACGTTGGGAGATTCGGCTCGGAAATCGATTTAACTGATGATAGTCGCTTTTGTTTAAGCCGCAAGCTAAAAATCCAGTGACTTATTTCGTTGTGCAACATTTTTCCGATTTGAGTGGCTTATCCCTTCTTCGAAAATTATTTTGTTATTTAACGTCGTTCTCAATCGATTACCGACATTCGAATAAAGCGAAAAACTATCTCGTGAACGAATCGCAGGTTTCCCTCGATTTCTGTCAACAATGATTGCGTGCGCAATGAAACATCGGCATTTCGGCAGGCGAGACGTCCCGCACGCTTTGACGCCGTTTCGCACTAGGCCAGGTTTGCTAACGCAATCGACCGTTGCGCGATACATCGCCCCTGAAAGCGAATGGCAGCCGAAAAACACAGCTTTCGGACACGTCCCCGATTCGCGGCTCATGTCAGGCGCTTGCCAGCACTGACGCAGGAATGACTGTTCAGCTCACCGGCCACCGTGCGCGCCCATCGCATGAAAGCCTGCGCTGATGCTCGACCTCGCGTCTGAGCAGTTCGCGGTGCAGCGTCATGGTCTGTATGATGTCGCGCATCACGCAAAGCAAGTCTTCTCCTGCCACGCTGGCGGTGCCGCATTCCCGCTGACGCTGGACGCACACCGTGAGCGCCGCCAGCCGCCGTCGAGCTTCCGCGAGGTGAAGGTCTGCGGTCAGAAGCTCGAGTTCCTCGGTCGATGGGTCGTTCATGATGCCCCTCTCCGGATTCGCCGCAATCGGCCGCAACGAATGGCAAGGCTGGCACCGCGACCAGCCCAGTATATGCCTCGCAGCTGGGATGTTGCTGCACCTGACGCAGCCGCGTTCAGGATCGCTGTTGTCGACCTACGATCCGCGACGCAATGGCCTGCTCTCGACGCGCACGCGGGTCCGGAACGCGTGAGGATGCCGGTCGAAACTATCGCTGTACAAATGAAGGCGGCGGCGTAGTATGAAAACATCCGTCGACTGCGACCGATCCCGCCGCTCCTCCTGCTGCCACTTCTCAGGGATCGCGCCGCTCCCCTCCATCGCAGACCACGAGTACCGCCGGCCGAAGATTCGGACGGCTTGCGGATTCCTCACTGGGATTCAGGGAGAGACCTATGCGTTCAGATCCAGACCGCTTTCATATCGACCCAACGCCACGCCGGGCGGATGGGGAATACATGGCGCACGTGCGCATCAGCACCAGGCGAATCGATGGGAGCGAGTGCGAAGTCCATTCCAGCGGCGATCTCGCGGGATTCGACGCGCGCGAGGATGCGATTGCCTACGCAGAAAATTGGGCGAAGCGATGGCTGGATGCCCGCTTTGGCTAGGGTGTCCCATCGGTTGCTCCGCGCAATTGCCGCGCCGCGGCCTGCTCGGGATGGGGCCATGCCAGGCTAAAGGAAATCGCAGCCGTGTCGTTATACCGGGGGCGAATCCAAATGTTCCAGAATGGTGATGGTCGCTGGCATGCCGTACGCGGGAAGAACCCGGTTTCTCGAGAAACGACGCAGTTTTCGGGACGCCACAGAGCTGCGTCTTTTCCTGGAGAGTGCGGCGGAAAGTTCGCGCCTTCTCGCTGTGGCGGTCCAACTCTTCGGGCTGGTGTCGTGGCTCATGTCCCGGGCATTCGCGAATCCCCATGCGCGCTTCGATGTGCCGGGCACGCTGGTAGCCGCCAGCGGCATCCTCCTCGCGATGGGCATGACGTACGCCTCACGGGGACTGCGAATGGACGCGCTGGGCCGGTTCGCATGCGCAGCGTTCGTGGCACTGGCGTTTCACTCCAATATGCCCGGCACCGGCAATCCTGCGTTCTGGGTCCTGCCGATCGGCGTGGCGATCAACGTGGGCATGGCCCCGGTGATCTCCGGGTATTTCAACTATCTCGCAAGTGCACTGACTGTCTGGCTGATCATATCCCACGGCGAGGTGGTCGCGCTGATGTCCTCACAGGACCGCAACTGGATTTTGCTGTTTGCGCTCGCCGCCCTTGCGCTCGGTCTCCTGCTCAATCTCCTGTTTACACAGGAGCGGAAAAAGACATTTCTGGTACAGCGCGAACTGGTACGACTCGCATTCAGGGACACACTCACCGGCATTGCGAATCGCCGTAGCTTCATGCTGGAGGTCAATGAATGCCAGGACCGCCGGTCCAGTGAGGAATTCTGGCTGTTGCTCATCGATGTCGACGACTTCAAGCAAATCAACGACACCGCGGGGCACGACGCCGGCGACGAGGTCCTGGCCGCCGTGGCGCGCACCATCGAGGAAAGCGCCAGCCCCCACCTTTGCGGTCGCCTTGGCGGCGAAGAGTTCGGCGTGATCTTCCCGGGCAACCAGCAAAGCGCCAAAACCCTCGCACGTGAAATCTGCGGCACCGTAGCGGCGGCGCGAATTTCCGGACACAGGGTGACGGTCAGTATTGGGGTCTCGAGCATCTCGGAGCTGATCGGTGTACCCGAAACGTTTCGGCTCGCCGACCGTGCGCTCTACGAAGCGAAACGGCAAGGCAAAAACCGATGCGTGGTCGCCGAACCGGCGTCGTGGTGACGCGCCTCGCGGCACAGCGCGATGCTGTGTCACTATGGCCCGAAGATGCCCTGACACCCGAAGCGGAAGCCGGCCTCGTCAAGGAACTCACCAACGTTCTGATCCACGCGGAAGGCTACGATCCCGGCAACCGGATTGCGCAGGGCGTGACTGTGCTCTATCTGCACCGGCCGGCCGCCGTCTATGTCGCCGGGGAGCCCTCGGCGCTGCCGCGCTACCGCATCGTTCCTTCTGCGCCGGAAGATCAGTACACCGATACATCCCGCGTTAATGCGCGTAGACCGGACCGAGCCCGGGCGTGTCCTGCCGGGACGAAACCGTAGCCGCACCGGCGCCTGCCGCCGACGAGCCGTCCGCCACGCCGCCATCCTGAAGCCACCGCGCCGTTCGGGCGGGCGCGCCTGTCCCAATCGTCTGAATGTTGCGGATGCCGGGCTAGTGCGTGTGGCACGCCGTTCCTGGCCGCCCCGCACCGCTTTTGTATCGCCATGTATCTGGCCGCCGCGTGGAAACATGGACATACACAAAGCCGACCCTCCCGACACGTTCGGGATACATCGGCACGCTTCAATACGTCAACCGGGCAAACCGCCCCGCACGAACCCTGGAGTCGCGAAACATGTCCTGCACCGAAACCGTTCCGCATACCACTGAAGCATCGGGCGGCGTGAGCGCGCAGATCGCCCGCCACTGCCTGCTGACGCGCACCCGGCAGATCGCACGCGTACTGACCGGCCTTTACGACGACGCGCTACGCCCGCTCGGCATCAGCTCATCCCAGCTTTCGCTGCTCGTGCTCGTCGCGGAGTACGGCCCGTTGAGCCGCGCCGCGCTCGGGCGCAAGAATCATCACGACCGCACGACGCTCACGCGCAACCTGCAGCCGCTCATCGCGCACGGCTGGGTCGCCGATGGCGAGCCCGGTGGCGATGGCCGCAGCCGTGCGCTCTCGGTGACGCAAGCGGGCCGCGCCCTGCTTCAGACCGCAGGATCTGCGTGGTCGACCGCGCAACAGCGCGCCGCCAGCGTGCTTGGCCTCGAGGGCGCGAGCGCGCTCATGAACATCGCGGCGGATCTCCCGTCAGCCACCGTCTAATCTTTCTTCATCGTCAATGTTGCATATGCAACACCATCAGGAGCCTGCAATGAAAGTCGTCAAAGCCGCCGCCGTCCAGATCAGCCCCGTGCTCTACAGCCGCGAGGCAACGGTTGCCAAGGTCGTGCAGAAGATTCTCGAACTCGGCCGCAAAGGCGTGCAGTTCGCCACGTTCCCCGAGACCGTGGTGCCGTATTACCCGTACTTTTCCGCGGTGCAAACGCCCATGCAATTGCTAGCGGGCACCGAGCATCTGCGCCTGCTCGAACAGTCCGTGACGGTGCCCTCGCCCGCCACCGACGCGATCGGCGAGGCCGCACGGCAAGCGGGCATGGTGGTCTCGATCGGCGTGAACGAGCGCGACGGCGGCACCATCTACAACACGCAACTGCTCTTCGACGCCGACGGCACGCTGATCCAGCGCCGCCGCAAGATCACGCCCACGCATTTCGAGCGCATGATCTGGGGCCAGGGCGACGGCTCGGGCCTGCGCGCCGTGGACAGCAAGGTGGGCCGCATTGGCCAGCTCGCCTGCTTCGAGCACAACAACCCGCTCGCGCGCTACGCAATGATCGCCGACGGCGAGCAGATCCATTCGGCCATGTATCCCGGCTCGGCTTTCGGCGAAGGCTTCGCGCAACGCATGGAAATCAATATCCGCCAGCACGCGCTGGAATCCGGCGCCTTCGTCGTGAACGCAACCGCGTGGCTCGACGCCGACCAGCAGGCGCAGATCATGAACGACACGGGCTGCGCGATCGGGCCGATCTCGGGCGGCTGCTTCACCACCATCGTCGCGCCGGACGGCACGCTGATCGGCGAACCGCTGCGCGAGGGCGAAGGCGAAGTCATCGCCGATCTCGACTTCTCGCTGATCGACCGTCGCAAGATGCTGATGGATGCGGCCGGCCACTACAACCGCCCGGAACTGCTCAGTCTGCAGATCGACCGCACACCGGCGGCGAACGTTCATGAACGTGTGCAACACGCCGCTACGGCGACCGCAAACGAAGGCGAGGAGCCGCGCACGATCGTTGCCTGAGCGCGCACTGATGCGCAGGTTTCTTTCTTTTCTAAATGTGTATATACACTCTTTAGTGTTACGAAACAGGTAAGCGAAATGACCACTCAAAGCCAGCATGACCGTCCGATTCTCGTCACGGGTGCGGCAGGCGCAATCGGCGCCGTCGGCCGCAGCATCACCGAAAACCTGCTTGCGAAAGGACATCGCGTGCGCGCCTTGGTGCGCCGCGAGGACGCACGCGCCGACGAACTGCGCCGTCTCGGCGCGCAGGTCGTGCTCGGCGATCTGACCGATCTCGATTCGATGCACCGCGCCATGGAAGGCGTCTCGCGCCTGTACTTCGGCATGTCGGTGTCGCCTGCGTATCTCGAAGCGACGATCAACACAGCGGCCGTTGCACGCCATCACGGCGTGGAAGCGTTCGTGAACATGTCGCAGATGACCGTCTCGCAGATGAGCATCACCGAAACCACCGACAGCGTGCAGCAAAAGCAGCACTGGCTCGCCGAGCAGGCGCTCGCCTGGTCGGGCCTGCCCGTCGTCACCGTGCGGCCCACGGTGTTTCTGGAGAGCTTCTTCCTGCTTCTAGCGGCAGAGGGCGTGCGCAAGCACGACGAACTCGTGCTGCCGCTCGGCCAAGGCCGGACCTCGCCGATCTCGTCGCTCGACGTGGCGCGTGCCGTCGCGGAGATCCTCGACAATCCGGCGCCACATATCGGCCAGGTCTATCACCTCACGGGCCTCGAGTCCCGCGATATGGAGCACTATGCCCGTCTCTTCTCCGAGGTCCTGGGCCGCACGATCCGCTACCGCGACGTGCCCGTCGAGGCATGGGCTGCGAAGCTGGGCGAGCTCGGGATAACCGCGCACGTCGTCAAGCATCTCGCGGTCATGGCCGAACTGCATGCGCAAGGCCGCTACGACCGCATGACCGACGACCTGCGCAAGCTCACGGGTCAGGCGCCGATCGGCATGCGCGAGTTCGTGACGCACCACGCCGCTGCATTTTCGAGCGGCACGACATCGGCCTGATGCGATGTGCGTTTGCGTGCCGGGACATCCGGCGCGAATTCCGTTGGCGAGCGATGCAAAACTTCAGCACATGCGCGCGCCAGCACCACTACGCCTGGTATTGCGAAGCATCCCCATACGCTCTGCCTCCAATATCAGAAAACGGAGTACCTATGTCTGACGATTTTCTCATCCCGTCGCCATCGCGCCGCCGCTTCATGGGCGCGACCGCGGCCGCCGTGGCCGCAGCCTCGCTGAGCCAGCTGGCGTTCTCGCAAACCCTGCAAGGCATCACCGAAGTCAAGTCCGCACCGAACGGCGACAAGACCGCGATTCGCCCGCTGCGCGTGCATGTGCCCGAAGCGCAGCTCGTCGATCTGCGACGCCGCATCAAGGCCACGCGCTGGCCCGACAAGGAAACAGTGAACGACGATTCGCAAGGCGTGCCGCTCGCAATGATGCAGGAGGTCGCCCGCCACTGGTCGACCGACTATGACTGGCGCCGCTGCGAAGCGAAGCTGAACGCGCTGCCGAATTACGTGACCGAAATCGACGGACTCGATATTCACTTCATTCATGTGCGCTCGAAGCACGAGAATGCGATGCCGCTCATCGTCACGCACGGTTGGCCTGGCTCGGTCATCGAGCAGTTCAAGATCATCGATCCACTGACCAATCCCACGGCTTACGGCGCGAGCGCCTCAGACGCCTTTCATCTGGTGATTCCGTCGCTGCCGGGCTATGGCTTCTCGGCCAGGCCGACCGAAGTGGGCTGGGGCCCCGAGCGGACCGCGCGCGCGTGGGTCGTGCTGATGAAGCGCCTTGGCTACGACAAGTTCGCGGCGCAAGGCGGCGACCTGGGCGGTATCGTCGCGAACGTGATGGCCAAGCAGGCGCCGCCTGAACTGCTCGGCATTCACGTGAATTTCCCGGCGACGATTCCGCCCGAAATCGCCAAGGCGCTGCAAGCCGGCTCGCCCCCGCCAACCAATCTCGGCGACGACGAAAAGCACGCCTACGAGCAGCTCGCGAGCGCAGCCAAATCGCGGCGCGCCTACGCGCTCGAACAGGGCACGCGCCCGCAAACGCTCTATGGGCTCTCGGATTCGCCGATCGCGCTGGCCAGCTGGCTGCTCGATCACGGCGACGGCTATATCCAGCCGGCCGCGGCGCTCACCTCGGCCGTATACGGGCGCGACGTCAACGGCGAATCGGCGGGCGCGATGACGCGCGACGACGTCCTCGACGACATCACGCTCTACTGGCTGACGAACACGGGCATCTCGGCCGCTCGCTTCTACTGGGAGTCGCACTTCAATTTCCTGGCCGCCGCCGATGTATCGGTGCCGGCCGCGGTGAGCGTCTTCCCACGCGAGAACTATCAGGCGCCGCGCAGCTGGACCGAGCGCGCCTACCACGACCTCATCTATTACAACCGGCCCGACAAGGGCGGCCACTTTGCGGCGTGGGAACAGCCGCAACTGTTCGCGCAAGAGGTGCGAGCGGGCTTGCGGCCGCTGCGGCAGCAATAACGCGCTGCCATCTCTCCAAGGCGCCGGGACGCGACTTCCGGCGCCGACCTGAAACCGAAGGAACATCCGACATGAAATTCAACGACACTGCGCCTGTATTGGCGCCCGAAAACACGCCGCCGCTTTGGCTGGCGAGACTGGCAAACAATGCAACGCTGGAAGCGACCGTCCTGAAGCGTCCGATAGAGGGCCGCGCGGACATCCTTTCCGTGATCAGACATGCCGTTTCTCTCTATGAGTTCCAGCATCACAGCTACAAAGGGGAAATCGGCGACAGCCTCTATCTGGAGTCCTACCGGTCGCAGATCCACGGACAACCCATCGAGACCGTAGTCGTCGCGCATTTAAACGAGAACGGTGAAACGGACTCGGTCGTCATCAACCATCGACCGCTCGAGGCTGCGCTGCTATTTTCGGCACTGATGTGGGAGCGGGTAGACGAACGATTCCGCGACTACTATTTGAGCGGACCGGAAGCGGCGGCCATAAAAACGGCGTAGTTCGGCAAGCGGCGTTGAGCCGCCTGCGGCCGTCAATGCATGAAAGCAAAAGCCTGCTCGGCAAACAGAATGACCGCAACCACGATCATCGTCGCGCCGGACAGCTGGCTCACCCTGCGGGCAGCCGTTGGCCGGGTCGTCAGAATGGCCTTCGATCCCACGCCGACGACGGAGTACACCGACGCGCAATTGATCATGTGCAGCAGACCCAGCGCCACGATCTGCGTGGAGACCGGCCACAAGGCATCGCGCCGCGTGAACTGCGGCAGGAGCGCGACGAACAACAGAATGGCCTTCGGATTGAGACCGCTGATCGCGAATCCGCGCAACGACCATCGCCACCGGCTGCTCTCGTCCTGCGCCTGTCCAACCGGGAGTTCCGATGGCCGCATGAATGTCCTGATGCCCAACCAAACCAGGTAGGCCCCGCCAACGGCAGTCAGTACAGGAAGCACGCCGGGGACGCTCATCACCAGCGTTCCCACACCTGCTGCCACGATCAGCGTGATCGCGAGATAGCCGGCCAGCATGCCGCCAACGGCAGGCGCAACCGCGCCGCCGCGCAGTCCCGCCGAAATCACGTACGCCCAATCCGCGCCGGGGACCATCACCAGCGAGATCGATACGATCCAGAACGCCGTCAACAAACTGGCTTCCACTTCTACACTCGCTTCCTGTCAAGCGGGCGCCACCGCCCGAAGGCGCAAATGGTAGGCCCTGGGACGCGAAAAGTGCTCCCTATGTCTTGCGTGTTGCGGGCGCTGAACGCTAATATTTAGCGCATGGACGCGATCGATCGAAAAATTCTTGCTGAGATCCAGCAGGATGGACGAATTTCTCTCACCGAGCTGAGCGAGCGGGTTGGCTTGAGCGTCTCCCCATGCCAGCGGCGGCTGCGCGCGCTGGAGAGCGAGCAGGTGATCAGCGGTTACCGCGCCACGATCGACGCTTCGGCAGTCGGCCTGAATTTTTCCGCGATCGTCTTCGCGACCTTGCGCGAAGGCAGCAGTGAGAACGTGCAATCGTTCGAGGACGCGCTCATCGACATTCCCGAAATCACGCGCGCGGAGCGTCTGTTCGGCGAACCCGACTACATGCTGCATGTCGTCACGCGGGATCTGAAGGCGTTCCAAACCCTCTATGATCGCCGGCTTCTGCCGCTGCCGTCGGTACTGCGGCTGACGTCGACGCTCGTGATGAAGAGCATCTTTCAGGACCGGCCGCTTCCGTTGTGATCGTGACTTGACGTTAGCGTCAAGGAACCTCCTTTTTCACGCTGCTTGCACTCCTGGCTGGATTTGCGCGAACTGCGCATTGAGTACGACACAACCTCCCCGACGACCGGTCCGCAGCACCCCCTTCGCCCGGCGAGGCACTCCGCACGACCGGCAACGCATCAGGAACCGCACATGAATTCAGGCAAATCAACCAGACGCGGGCTGCCAGGCAAGCGCGAACTCGAAGCGATGTCGGCGTTCCGGTATGACCTGCGCAAGTTTCTGCGGGCGTCCGAAGAAATTGCCAACGCCGCGGGCATCACGACGCTCCAGTACCAGTTGCTGCTGCACGTATGCGGCTTTCCCGATCGCAACTGGGCGACCGTCGGCGAACTCGCGGAGCGGTTACAGGCGGCCCCGAATGGCACTGCAGCGCTCGTCTCGCGCTGCGAATCGGCCGGGCTCGTGACGCGCAAACCCGATCCCGCCGACCGGCGCCAGGTGCAGGTCCATCTCACGGCGAAGGGCAAGATGTTCCTGCTCGAACTCGCGGCCGAGCACAAGGCGGTCTATGGCGCGTTCGGCTGGGTGTTCGACGAGGCCGGCAGCTAGCCCTTCCCGCAGCGGATCTATTGGTCTGGCGCGGGGGAAAAGGCAATTTATGTCACAATGTGCCTTAAATGCCATTTTCTCCGGCCAGCCATGCGATTTTCGAACATTTTTGATCGGCGCACGATTATGCGAAGCCATCGGCGCTGGCGCTATTTCGGCGTGTTCTGGGCCGGCGCCATCGCCACAGGGCTCATCGCGGTCATGTACGCGCGGCTCATCGACTTCGGCTTCGACGTCTTTGTGAAGATGACCGCCCATAACGGGTGGTTGCCGCTTGTCATCACGCCGGCCATCGCCGCGTTCAGCGTCTGGGCCACGCGCCGCTGGTTTCCGGGTTCCGAGGGCAGCGGCATCCCGCAGGTCATCGCGACGTTGCACGATGTGCGCGGACTCGGCCCGCGCCTTCTTACGCTGCGCATCCTGATCGGCAAGATCGCCCTGTCGTTTCTCGCGATTCTCGGCGGATTCACGATTGGCCGCGAAGGGCCGACCATCCACGTGGGCGCGGCGCTCATGTACAGTCTGCGGCGCTTCTACCCGGCGCGCCTGCGCAGCATGTACGGCGTCGGCCTCGAATACAAGCTCGCGCTCGCGGGCGCGGCCGCCGGACTTTCCGCTGCGTTCAATGCGCCGCTCGCGGGCGTGGTCTTCGCCATCGAGGAACTCACACGCAGCTTCGAGGCGAAAACCAGCGGCGTGATCATCACGGCCATCATCTTTGCAGGCGTCGTCTCACTCGCGCTGCAAGGCAACTATGTGTATTTCGGCACCATCGCCATCGGCGGCCATTTTCCCGATCTGCTCGCCGTCGCCGTCATCCTCGTCGGCGTGATCACCGGCCTCGCAGGCGGCGTGTTTTGCTGGCTGCTGCTCAACACCGAACGATGGATGCCGGCCCGTTTGTTCGCTCTCCGAAAGGACAGCCCCGTAGCGTTCGGCGCGCTGTGCGGATTGTTCATCGCCGTGATCGGCGTGGCGAGCGGCGGCCACCTGTTCGGCAGCGGCTATTCGGAAGCGCGCGGCATGCTCGAAGGCCACTCGCAGCTCGGCGCCGCTTATCCTGTGCTGAAAATGGCCTCGATGGTGGGCTCGTACCTGCCGGGCACGCCGGGCGGCCTTTTTGCGCCGTCGCTGGCGATCGGCGCCGGCATCGGCAATGCGCTGCACATGGTGTTCGGGCAGATGCAACTGCCGATGCTGATCGCGCTCGGCATGGTCGGCTATCTGGCCGCCGTCACGCAAAGCCCGATCACGGCATTCGTCATCGTCATCGAAATGATCGACGGGCACGCACTCGTGATCTCGTTGATGGCAACGGCGCTCGTGTCGAGCCAGGTCTCGAAGCTGTTCGCGCCGCCGCTGTATGAAGCCCTGGCGCATCGCTATCTGAAGCAGTGACGCGCGCTGAGACGTCCGTTCGTGAGAACGGACGTCTACCCAAACCCCCGCCTCTCTTTGCTCGAGCCATCCGCGCTCGCCCGCCCCGGCCACCGAAAGCGCACTTCACATCGTGAAATTCAGCTTGAATTCCCGAAGCGGCGCCGTTTCGCTTTGTGAAAACATGTTCTACAGCGCAAAAATTGTTCGCTATCTAGTTGATAAATAACGAATAAATAACTCATATGTCTTATATAAGACTTTGCTGCGACGCATCAGGAAGCCCCTACAATTGAGCCATGCAGTTCGCTTCGACGTACGTGGCGGCACGCTGAACCCCTTTCATTCAATCGCGCTTTGCTCTTCGGAGACTTAGGAGATACACATGGCTCAATATCAGGACGACATCAAGGCAGTGGCTGCTTTGAAGGAGAAACAAGGCAGCGCCTGGAATGCCATCAACCCCGAATCCGCCGCACGCATGCGGGCCCAGAACAAGTTCAAGACGGGCCTCGACATCGCGAAGTACACGGCGAAGATCATGCGCGCCGACATGGCCGCCTACGATGCCGATCCATCGAAGTACACGCAGTCGCTGGGCTGCTGGCACGGCTTCATTGGCCAGCAGAAGATGATCTCCATCAAGAAGCACTTCAACAGCACCGAGCGCCGCTACCTTTACCTGTCGGGCTGGATGGTGGCCGCGCTGCGCTCCGAGTTCGGCCCGCTGCCGGACCAGTCGATGCACGAGAAGACCTCCGTCAGCGCGCTGATCCGCGAACTGTACACCTTCCTGCGCCAGGCCGACGCCCGTGAACTGGGCGGCCTGTTCCGTCAGCTGGACGCCGCTGTTGGCCCGGCCAAGGCGGCCATCCAGGAGAAGATCGACAACCACGTCACCCACGTCGTGCCGATCATCGCCGACATCGACGCGGGCTTCGGCAACGCGGAAGCCACCTACCTGCTGGCCAAGCAGTTCATCGAAGCGGGCGCATGCTGCATCCAGATCGAAAATCAGGTGTCCGACGAGAAGCAGTGCGGCCACCAGGACGGCAAGGTCACCGTGCCGCACGAGGACTTCCTGGCCAAGGTCCGCGCGATCCGCTACGCCTTCCTCGAACTGGGCGTGGACGACGGCATCATCGTCTGCCGTACCGACTCGCTGGGCGCCGGCCTGACCAAGCAGATCGCCGTGACCCACACGCCGGGCGACTTGGGCGATCAATACAATTCGTTCCTCGACTGTGACGAAATCGCGGCCGACGCGCTGGGCAACGGTGACGTCGTCATCAAGCGCGACGGCAAGCTGCTGCGTCCGAAGCGCCTGCCGAGCAACCTGTTCCAGTTCCGCGCCGGCACGGGCGAAGCACGCTGCGTCCTCGATTGCATCACCTCGCTGCAAAACGGTGCCGACCTGCTGTGGATCGAAACCGAAAAGCCGCATATCGCCCAGATCGCCGGCATGGTCAACGAGATTCGCAAGGTCATCCCGAACGCCAAGCTGGTGTACAACAACAGCCCGTCGTTCAACTGGACGCTGAACTTCCGCCAGCAGGCGTATGACGCGATGAAGGCCGCGGGCAAGGACGTGTCGGCCTACGACCGCGCCCAGCTGATGAGCGTGGAGTACGACGAGAGCGAACTGGCGAAGGCCGCGGACGAAAAGATCCGCACCTTCCAGGCCGACGCGTCGCGCGAAGCCGGTATCTTCCATCACCTCATCACACTGCCGACGTATCACACCGCTGCGCTGTCGACCGACAACCTCGCCCGCGAATACTTCGGCGACCAGGGCATGCTGGGTTATGTCGCTGGCGTGCAGCGCAAGGAAATCCGTCAGGGCATCGCCTGCGTCAAGCACCAGAACATGTCCGGCTCGGATATCGGCGACGACCACAAGGACTATTTCAGCGGCGAAGCGGCGCTGAAGGCGGCGGGTAAAGACAACACGATGAATCAGTTCTGACACCTGTCATTCCTGACGTAAAAACGCCAACTCAATCGGGTTGGCGTTTTTTTATGCGTCGAGATCGCTCGCCGGGACCTCAGCCGCAGGAACGAAGAATGCGACTCCGGAGGGGGATTCAACCACCGGAGCGCACAATCATGTCCCATCGACTCAAAACAGGCGATCGCGTCACGTGGAACACCCCGGAAGGCATGACGACGGGCACGGTCGTCCGCCGGATCATCAGGGATACGGAACTGGAAGGCCACACTGTCGCCGCGTCGAAGGACGACCCGTATTACGAGGTCGAAAGCGAGAAAGACGGTCAGCACGCGGTGCAACCGGCCGACGGACTGGAAAAGGTGCACAAGCACTGACCTGCGCGGAATTACACGGTCGAATTCGTCGGCCCCGGAGCTTGACCACCTCTTTGAGGGACAGGCTCTCCGTTCCCTGATACAACTCGAAACGTACTGTGCACGATGAGTCGGTAAACTTGTCGTGCGGGCAGGCCGATGGCTTGCCGAAACGCACCTGCTGTTACCCCTCATCACCCTTTCCCCGGCACCCGGCGGTACGCCCGCGCCGGGGAATATGACCTGGAACGTATTGTGGACGACCGATTCGACCGGCGCGAACTGTTGCTGCACCTTGGAGATGTCCTGGAAGCGATGCGCAACGTCGGCGCGACTCAAGCCTTTTCGCCCATTGCGCTCCTTGCTTCGCGCGAGCCTTCCCTGCAGGCGTTGCCCTTTCTGCAGCACATGTCGCCTCGCTTGCGCGCAAGAGATTTTCTTGAACGGGCCGCAAGCGCCTACGCGAGCTGGCCAAGGGCGCTTCTGGAGTCCGAACTCGATCGCGTCGAGCTTGCCTCGACGGTGCAGCGCGAACTCTTCGCGGACGATCCGCAAGGTTGGGCATCGTACGCCGCCTACGTCAGGCAGAAGGTCAGCTGGTTCGGACTCGAACTCGATAAGTCGGCGCACGCCTCGACAGCGGTGAACGATGATGACGAGGAGAACGGCGGAACTTCACCTACGCCTGCGATGAAGACGGGCTGGCCATGGAAGCCGATCGAGTAAGCTACGCTCCCCCCGCTTCGCTAATGCGATCGCCCGCGAGACCCCACCACCGAGGAGTTACCCATGCCGCTCGCTACCGCTACTGCCAGCCTCGCCGCCGACGCGCCCAACTACGTCGTCGCCATCGAGGCTGGCCGCCACCCGCTGACCGGCGACGAAGGCCCGCACGAAGGCGGCCAGGACCGCGGCCCCGCGCCATTTGCGTTCGTGCTGTCCGGGCTTGCCGCGTGCACGGCCGCCACGCTGCGCATGTACATGCAGCGCAAGACCTGGCCGGCCGCCGCGATCGCCGTCGAGGTCAGCCTGCATGCGGATCACGACGGGACCCAGTACATCCGGCGCGGCGTCGCAGTCGACGGACCGCTTGAAGAAGCGCAGCGCGCGCGCCTGGCCGAAATTTGCGAAAAGACGCCCGTCACGCTCTTCATCAAGCGCGGCACGCGCATCGACACGACCTTGCGCATTGGATGAACGTCATGGATCAAACCGGCGACTTCATCGTACGCACCATGTCGACCGACGAGGTGGCACTGGCGGTCGAATGGGCAGCCGCTGAGGGCTGGAACCCCGGGTGGCACGACCCGCGCTGCTTCCGTGAAGCGGACCCGGACGGCTTCCTCGTCGGCGTTTTGCGCGGTGAGCCCGTCGCGAGCCTCTGTGCCGTTGCGTACGACGACAGCTTTGGCTTCATCGGCCTCTACATCGTGAAACCCGGATTTCGCGGCAAGGGCTTCGGCATGCGCATCTGGCAGCACGGCATGCGTTACCTGGGAGACCGTAACATCGGTCTCGATGGCGTCGTCGCCCAACAGGCGAACTACGGGAAGTCCGGATTCCGGCTCGCGTACCGCAACATCCGCTATCAGGGGCGCGTGAGCGGCATCGGGTGCGCGTGTGTCGTGCCAGCCGCCGACGTGCCGTTCGAGCAGTTGCTTGCCTACGATCGCGCCTGTTTTCCCGCGGGGCGCGAGCGTTTCCTCCGCGCCTGGGTTGCGCAGCCGGATGCCGTTGCGCTCGCAACGGTCGAGGCGGGCCGCGTTGCCGGATACGGCGTCGTGCGTCGCTGCGAGGCGGGCTGCAAGATCGGGCCGCTCTTCGCCGACGATGCGGACGTCGCCACGGGCCTCTTTCGCGCGCTGGCGGCGAGCATGCCGGGCGAGGTCATCGTGCTCGACGTGCCGGAGACGAACCCTGCGGCCGTCGCGCTGGCAGAACGGCACGGTATGACGAGCGTCTTCGAAACCGCGCGGATGTACACGAAAAACGCGCCCGCGATTGCGATCGATCGCGTCTTCGGCGTGACGTCGTTCGAGCTGGGTTGACAGATCTAAAGCTCGAGCCGCTGAACATAGCCCGTGAGTTCGAGATAGCCGCGTCCCAGCGGTCTTCCTGCGGGTTTCGTCGCGGTTTTCTCAGCATCGGTGCTCGCCGCGTCCGCCTGAAACGCCGTCACCGCCCCCTCCCAATACACCGCGCCGGTGCTCGCGCGGCTGTCGAACTCCTGATCGTCCATGAGCGGCGCAAGCGTCAGATGCACGTCCTGCGCATCGACGCGCATCGCCACCGGATACTGTGCACCGGTATGCGGCGAACGCCACTGGCGCAGCGGCGTGAAGCGGATGCTATCGGGCGATAGCGTATGCGTGCTGCCATCGGCGGCGCGCAGCGTGCCGCCGGCCCAGAACTTGTGGCCTGCCTTGTCGCGAATCTGCAAAGCCATGAGCGCGCCGCCGTCGTCGAAGTTGATGCCGATCCAGTCCCAGCCGACCGCGCCGTCTGCGAGCGGCGCCGACGACCATTCGTGATCGAGCCACGCGTGCCCTCGCACGTGCCCGGCATGGCCAGTCGATTGACCACCGCGCTTGAGCATGCCGTCGACTTGCAGCCACGGCACGCTGTAGTAGTAGCTCGCCTCGTCCGGCAGCGGGCCTTTGCGGCTGTACCCGCCCTGCCCGTTGACGAGCACCGGCTGCGTCGGCGCCAGAGTCAAGGCGAACGTGAAGTCGGGCGTAGCGACGTTCAGGCGGTAGCGGCCATCCGTGTTGCGCTCGATCGACCAGTCGTCGATGCGGACTGCCGTGTCCGTCTCGCTCGCTTGCGCGAGACCAAAGCCGCGGCGCGCAATCCGCTGGTCGTGCTGCAGCTTGCCCGCGTGCGGATCGCTCAGCGCCACGTTGGCGAACAGCAACTGATTCGGCGCGAAGCGGCTCGGATTCGCTTCGTCGAGCGCGGGGCGCGAGCGGAAGAATGTCGCTTCGAAGCCCAGCGATGCATCGGCAGCCGCGTCGGCGTCCGGTTGCAGCCAGCCGGTCACGTACCACCATTCGGTGCGGTAGCTCGAATGCGCGCCATAGTCGCGCGGGAACACGAGCGGCTGTCCGCTCGTCACCGCCGGAAAATCCGGCATGCGCGCCCATGCAACGCCTTGCGACAGCGCGGCGAGCGACGATAAGAGAAACGTGCGCCGTCTCATCGCGTCACCAATCGTCGCGCACAGCGCGCACCGCATCGACCGACATCGCGGCGCGCGAACTCAGGAGCGCCGTGAGCGCGGCGGCCACGACGACCGCCGAGGCCAGCGCCGCCAGCAATCCCCATGGCATATGCACACTCATCGTCCAGTGAAACGATTGCGGGTTGACGACATGCACGAGCACCATCGCGAGACTCAGGCCCAGCGTCAAGCCGGCAAGCACGCCGAGCAGCGCAACGAGCGCACCCTCCATCGCGAGCATGAGCCCGATCTGGCGACGCGTCACGCCGATATGCCGCAGCATGCCGAACTCGCGCGTGCGGGCGAGCGCTTGCGACCCGAAGCTCGCGCCGACGCCGAACAAGCCGATGATCACCGCCACCGCTTCCAGCAGATACGTCACGGCGAAGCTGCGGTCGAAGATCCGCAGGCTCGCCGCGCGGATCTCGCCCGGCTGCGCGAACTCGAGACGCTGCCCGCCATGCACGCTCTCGCGCAAGCGTGCGATCGCTTGCGCCGGCGCCACGCCCGCGTCGAGCCACAAGGCGGCATCGCTCACGCGCGTGTCGCGGGTCAGCCGTCGATAGTCGCTCGCGTCGATCACGATGGCCCCGAACTGGCGTGCATAGTCGCGCCAGATGCCGGCCACCGTAAACGGCAAGCGCTGGCCCGCCAGCGGCAGCGTGATGCGTTGGCCTGTGTGCATCCCGTACAGATCGGCGGCCGCCTCGCTGATCCACACCGGCGGCGGCTCGCCCGCTTGCGGTACGCGAGGCGCAGTCGTCAGCGGCAGGCGCGCGGCGGGGTTGCGCGCATCGATGGGCCGCGCGAGCAGGCTCACGGGCGGCAGGCGAGCATCGAGCGAGATTTGCGTCGCGCGCAGAAACTCGGCGCGCGCGATACCGGGTGTCGCTGCGATGACTGCCTGATCGCCCGGCGAAAGGAATGCGCTGTCGCCGCCCGGCGAAGCGCGCAGATAGAGCGGCGCGGGCAGCAGCAACTGCAGCCAGTCGTCGACGGCGACGCGAAAGCTCGACACCATGATCGCCATCGCCGTCATCAGGCTGAAGCTCGTGACGATGCCCGCGAGCCCGATCGTCGCGCGGCCGGGGGCATTGGCGAGCTGCGCCAGCACGAGCTGCGGCAAGACATGATTCGAGCGCGGCAGCACGGCGAACACGGCGCGCGCGAGCGCCGGCATCGCCAGCACGCCGCCCAGCAACAACAGCGCGATGGACAGATAGCCGAACACCGGCAAGCCCGCCACGGGCGGCAATAACGCGGTGACGAGCCCGGCGGCGATCGCGAGCAGCGCCGCCGTGACCGTGCGCTTCGTACGCAGCCGGGCGGCCGGCGCTTCCTCGTCGCCCGCCTTCAGCGCCCGCGCGGGTCGCGCCCTCGCGGCTTCGAGCGCCGGCGCGAGACTGCCGAGCACCGACGCGGCCATCCCCAGCGCAAAGAATATTGCCGCCGGCATGGCATCGAAATGCACGCGCGGCTGCACGCCTTCGAAATAGCCGCCGCCCAGATCGCCGCCCGCATAGCGGAGCACGGCCGCCGCGAGCGCGAAGCCGATGGCGAGCCCCACCGCCGCGCCGAGCACGCCGAGGATCGCGCCCTCGGTGACGACGAGCCACAGCACGCCACGCTGCGTCACGCCGATCGCGCGCAACAGCGCAAACTGCGCACGACGCCGCAGTACGGCCAGGGCCTGCATCGTGAAGACGAGGAACGCCCCGGTGAACAGCGCAACGAGCGCGAGCACGTTGAGATTCGCGCGATACGCACGCGAGAGCATCGAGGTGCGCCGGGCGTTGTCGCCCGGTGTGAAGGCGGCGACACCCGCGGGCAAGTGCGGCGCGAGCGAATGCGCCAACACTTCGGCATCGACGCCCGGCTTGAGCTTGATGTCGATGCGCTCGAGTGTGCCGAGCCGCTGCAGGCGCCATTGCGCGGCGCCGATGTCCATCACGCCGACACGCACCGCATCGCCCGAGGCCGGCAACACACCCGCGACGCGCAGGGCGACCGAAGCGAGCCCGACCTGCACCGTGAGCGAATCGCCAGGCTTGAGCGCGAGCCAGCTCAGCGCGGCTGGCGAAAGAAATACGGTGTCCGGGTCGAGCAGATCGAGCGTGCTGGCCTTCGTACCGTTCGTGCCATGCGTGCCATGCGTACGATCGGCCAGTTCCACGCGTCCGACGAGATTCGGCGTGACATACCCTGCGCGAAACACATCGACGCCGAGAAGTTTCAGCGACTCGTCGCGTCCCGCGACGCGCGCATCGACCTCCACCACCGGGCTGACCGCGGCGACCTCGGGCAAGCTGGCAATGCGCGGGTACAGCGCTTCATCGAAACCGGCACGCGGCCCGCGCAGCTCGATATCCGCATTGCCCATCAGCGAGTTGACAGTGGCCGACAGCTCGTTGAGCGCCGCGCGATTGATCAGCTGCACCGCGTAGCCCATCGCGACGCCCGCGGCAATCGCGAGAATGCCGATCAGCGTGCGCAGCGGATGCGCGCGCATTTCCCCGGCGATGAGCGCCGCGCCGACGCCGCCAGCAGGCGTGCGATCGCCCCGGCAACGCGATGCGGCAGCGTCGCGCGATGAACCCACGGCACCGAACCAGCGCATCGCCTACGCGCCGCCTGGGCCGGGCGAGTACGGCTCGAGCCCGGCGGGCGTGAGCCGCAGCACGCGGTCGGCGGCAGCCGCCACGGCGACCGAATGCGTCGCGAGCAGCACGCCCGCGCCGTTCTTTTGCGCCAGTTCGCGCAGCAGCGCGAGGATGCGCATCGCCGTGTCGTGATCGAGATTGCCGGTGGGCTCGTCGGCCAGCACGAGACGCGGCTGATGCACGAGCGCGCGCGCGACCGCTACCCGCTGCAACTCGCCGCCCGACAATTCACGCGGCAGCGCGCGCTCGCGCCCGCCGAGCCCGACTGCATGCAGCACGGACGAGACGCGCACCAGCACGTCTTTCGCCCGCATGCCGTTCAGGAGCAGCGGCAGCGCGATGTTCTGCGCCGCCGAGAGGTTCGGCAGCACATGGAAGGCCTGGAACACGAAGCCCATTTTCTGTCGGCGCTGCAGGGTGGCCGCGTCGTCGTCGAGTGCGCCGAGGTCGTGTCCGTCGAAGACGATCTGTCCCGCGTCCGGCCGGTCGAGACCGGCCGCGAGATTGAGCAGCGTCGATTTTCCGGCGCCCGATTCGCCCATGATGGCGACGCATTCACCCGAGCGCAATTCGAGATTCACGCCGCGCAGCACGTTGCGCGGCGTGGTGCCGTCATAGTGCTTCGATACGTTGGCGAGCGTCAGCATCATGTCGAACCTAACGCAGCGCCTGTCAGGCGGGCCCCATGTCCTGCCGCGGCGACGTCGCGGTCGTGCCCGGCCGGCGCAGCATCTTGTCGACCTCGCCCGCGTGCAGCTCCTCGACCTGGATCATCTGGCGCGCGTACTCTTCGAGCGCAACCGAGCGGTCTGCCACGAGCGAAAGCAGCTCGCGGTAAAGACCGAGCGCGATCTGTTCGGCCTCGAGCGATTCGCGCAGGATGGCCCCGATATCGAAGGTATGGGAATCGAGCAGCGGACCGATGGCGAGCGACGGATACGCGCCGAGCGTCGTGATCCATTCGCCGGCCTGCTGCGCATGCAGGAGCGACTCGTCCGCCTGCTGCCGCAGCCACGAGACGATCGGAATGCGGCCGAAGCCGAACACCAGGAACGAATAGTGCGTGTACCGCACAACGCCCGCCAGCTCGGATTCGAGGATCTTGTTCAGCACGGCGACGACGGGCTCCTTCTCGATCTCAGTCATGTTGCCTCCCATGCACGGCAAGTAAGCGGTGGGCAATGTTCATAACACCTCCGTCTCGCGGAAATCTCGCAGAAAGCGTGTGCAAACGCACTGACGAATTCGATTGTTGCACTTATCGCGGTTCGCCGCTGCAATCGATCAAACGAGCCTCGAGCAGGCGCGCAAGCGCCAGGCCGCCTTCGCGCATGATCGAATCGTGATTCCAGCGGAATATCAACCGTACGAGGGGCGCGAATGCGAGCGCGCTCATCCACGCACTGGCCGTCCTGACATGCCAATCGTAGCGCACCATCGTGCGGCTGCCGTCGGCCGCGAAATACCAGCGCCCCACGCCCTCCAGCGCGCCGCTGGCCTCTCCCTCGAGCGCGAGGAGCGGCGCGACGCGCGTGACGCGAACGTCGATGATCACGCGATAAGGCAGCACGCCTTTCCACGTGTAACGATGCACCGCCCCCAGCCCGTCGGTCTCGCCCGCCCGCAACTCGCGTACCGCTTCGACGTTCTTCCACCAGCTCGGCCAGTTCATCGAATCGTGGATCGCGTCCCATACCGGCTGCACCGGCGCCTCGATGCACCACGAGGTCGTCAGACGGAATTCCGCCATCGTTCGTTTCCTCCTTGTCTGCGCCAGGGCCAGGTGTGCGTTGCGCGATGCGAAGCCGTGCTCCAGAATGACCCATCTTCCACCTTCGAGTATAGGAGGGGCCAATGACGCTCACAGACCGGGATTTCGTGGCCGTCGCACAGGCACGCTTCGATGCGCTCGCAAACTACGAGGTCACGTTGAAATCGACATCGGCGCGAGCGGAAACGGTCGAGGTCCTCTATGGCTACCGAAAGCCCGGCTTCGTTCGGATGGACTTCATCCGGCCGCATGGCGGCGCGACGCTCACCTTCAACCCGGAATCGGGCAAGGTCAAGCTCTGGCCGTTCGGTATCGACACATTTCCGCAGCTCACGCTGGCTCCCGACAATCACATGATTCAGAGCCCGCAGGGTCATCGCGTCGACGAGTCCGATCTCGGCGCACTGCTAGCCAATGTCCGTGCGCTGCAGGAGCATGGCGACACCCAGGTCGTCGGCACCGAAGCGATCGGCACGCACGAGGCGGCGCACGTGATCGTGACGTGCCTGCCCGGACACTTCGTAAGCGGCGTGTTCCGCTATGAGTTATGGTTCGACTCGAGCCATGGTTTGCCCATCAAGGTCGTGAGCGAGGGCGAGTCATGCGAGCCGATCGAAACGGTGCTGATGGAAAACCTGCGCATCGACGTGCCGGATTCGCAGCTCAGGCCGTTCGGCTAGTCGCGCAAGCGATCACTGGCATTGGGGATGTCACTGAATCCTCAGGTTAATCAAGGCGTAAACATGACATCCTAAAATGCCTCAACCGCTTAGGATGCCAAATAACCAGCCAGCCCAAGCGTGCGCGACGAGCAAGCTATCGTCGGAAATATACGTCTGATCCCCCAATCGTTGCTAACGCAGTTAATCGCGATTCCCTCGACGGAACCTACCGTGAGCGGCCCGCTCGCCTGCGAACAGGAAGCGGTGTCGCTCTGCCCGAAAGGTATTCCCCGTTCGCTGGATCGAAGGGACATGGCATGTTCAGAAACCTTATCGAGTTCGCAAGACAGGTGCGGCGCAGCGAAGACTTCAAGAATGCGCTCAATACGCCGGCCCGCCTGTCCCTGCATGCGAAGCAACGCCTCAACCGCGGCCACTTCGTCATAGAGATTCGCGCAAATTCCGGCTTCTTTTCCGTCATGCAGATCGTCCTGTGCATCCTCCTGTATTGCGACGAGAAGCGTCTGACGCCCGTTATCTCGGCGCGCGGTGGAAGCTATGGCGACGCGCAAGGCAAAATCGACTGGCTAGCCGAATACTTCGAAGACCTCGCACCGTCCGCCCTGCCGGATGCCGCGAGGGCTGGTTTGCGAACGTCGATCGTGCGCGATCTCGGCGATTTGGGCTTTCGCCGTTACGAAGCCGGCCTCCGGCTGGAACGGGCGAGTGCGCTATTCCTGTCGAACTATCGGCCACGCGAATCGATCCGGCAGGAAGTCGCGCGCATCGGCGAGCGGCTCGATATCGGCGCTTCGACGCTGGGCGTCCATTTTCGCGGCACAGATAAAAAGTTCGAAGCCCATACGATCGACTGGAGTGAGTTTTGCCGCATGGTCGAGAAAACCCTTGCAGACGATCACCGGCTCACGAACATCTTCGTCTCCAGCGACGAGCAGGCGTTCCTCGACTTCTTCCGGAAGTGGGGCTTCACTGTGCCAGTCAACGTCGCGCCTGCCACGCTGCTCGCGAGCGGCGAGAAGCCCGTGCACTTCAGCGGAAATTCCGGACTCGCAATTGGCCGCGAAGCACTCGTCGCGAGCCTGCTACTCGCAAACTGCGGCCATTTGATCAAGACGCCCTCCTATCTCTCGGGATGGTCGAAGATCTTCAATCCGTCGCTGCGGGTGAGGCTCGTCGTGCCTCCCCGCAACAACGCATTCTGGTTTCCCGATAGCCAGATCTGGACCGAACAGGCCAGGCGCGACCACGACCTGGTGATGCCTGAAATCGAAGACGCGGCTTTCGATTCGCCGTTCACGGCAACCGCGACGACGCCAAACGCGGGAGCCCTCCCCCGACCCATCGATCTTTGAAGACGTATCATCGAAGCCAGATCGCAGGGCGAGGGCAATTGCGAGCATCGTCATGAACTGGCTGGCCAATATCGTTCTCGTGCTACATGCACTGGTCGTACTCTTCATCGTCGGCGGCTTGCTCGCGATCTGGGTGGGCGCCTCGCTCGGGCGCGCCTGGGTACGCAACCGCGTGTTCCGTCTCACGCATCTGCTTGCGATCGGTGTCGTCGCCCTTCTTGCGGTCCTCGACCTCCCGTGTCCGCTCACGGTGCTCGAGGACTGGCTGCGTACCGGGCACGCCGGACCGCGGGGCTTCATCCAGTACTGGGTCAGCGACTTGCTGTACTACGACTTGCCCGGCTGGGTGTTCGCGACGGCCTATGCAGGATTCCTGCTGGTCGTGGCAGCCACCTGGTTTCGTGTCCCGCCGCGTTCGTGACGGCAATCGCGCATCGATCTTCAGCCCGTAACGACAGTGGCGGCACACCGCTTGCTCTCGCCCCCCAAACGCTAATTTCGGCGTCGACGCAAATCAACGCCTGCAAAAAGGGGATGACGAACATGTCCAGCAAAAAGAGCCGCGACAAACTGCCGAAAGGGACAAAGCCGAAAGTTTCGAAAGGCGCCGGGCCGTCAAAGGCGCTGCCCAAGCCCCGCGAGCGCGCGGCCATCCTGACCGGACAGCGCCGCCTGAAAATGGCGCGCTCGCCTCATGCCTACGTGCGCGGCAATACGGCCCGCTTCTACGAATGGATCGTCGAGACGAACGGCGACTCGCTGCCACACGGCCCGGCGATCTGGATTTGCGGCGATTGCCATACCGGCAACCTCGGCCCCGTCGCGAATCAGGAAGGCAAGGTCGAAGTCCATATCCGCGATCTCGATCAGACCGTGATCGGCAACCCCGCGCACGACCTCATCCGCCTCGGCCTCTCGCTGGCGACCGCGGCACGCGGCTCCTCGCTTTCCGGTCTCACCATCGTGCACATGATGGAGGCGCTCGCAGCGGGCTACGAATCGGCGTTCGGGCCAAAGCGCGCGAAGGTCCAGATGTCCGGGCGCCCCGAGCCCGTGCATCTGGCGATGAAAGCGGCCGTACGCCGCTCATGGCAGCATCTGGCCGAGGAGCGCATTGAGGATCTCGAACCCACCATTCCACTTGGCAAGCGTTTCTGGCCGCTCACGCGCGCCGAGCGCAGGGCAATCGACACGCTCTTTCGCGACGATGCCATCGCGAGTCTGCCCACGGGCCTGCGCGGCCGCAACGATGCCGGCAAGGTCGAGGTGATCGACGCGGCGTATTGGGTCAAGGGCTGCAGTTCGCTCGGCAGGCTTCGCTATGCAGTCCTGCTCGATGTCGACGGCGGCATGATCGATGGCGACGATCTGTGTCTCATGGACATCAAGGAGGGTGTGAAAGCCGCTGCACCGCGTTACGAAGACGCATCGATGCCGCGCGACAACGCCGAGCGCGTGGCGGAAGGCGCGCGCCATCTCTCGCCCTTTCTCGGCGAGCGCATGCGGGCGTCCCGCCTGCTCGATCGCGCCGTGGTGATTCGCGAATTGCTGCCGCAGGATCTCAAGCTCGAAATCGATGAGCTCGAAGAGAGCGAGGCGCGCAAGGTCGCGTTCTATCTCGCGGCGGTGGTCGGCAACGCGCACGCACGCCAGATGGACCCGCCGACGCGGCGCAGCTGGCTCGCCGAACTCCGGCGCGCTCGCTCGAAGACGATCGATGCGCCCCTGTGGCTCTGGACAAGCATCGTGCAACTGGCGAGCAGCCACGAAGCCGGCTATCTCGAACATTGCCGCCGCTATGCCACCGGCGTGAATTGAGGCAGCCTCCCGACGCTCGACCTCGTCGTCCAGATGCTTCGCATCCCGACCATCGAATCTTGCCTCCACAGCGTATGCGAGTCGCATAATAGCGCTATCCGCACGCCTCGCGGCACGCACGCTCAAGCGCCTCATGCGCCGTCGGTTTGCTGACGTCCGGGTTCGCGTCGCCGCCATGGCATGGAGGTTTTCAAATGACACAGGGCAGCTACGACATCGTGATCGCGGGCGGCGGTCTTGGCGGCGCAACGCTTGGCCGTGCACTCGCAGGCGCCGGCGTGCGCACGCTCATCGTCGAACGCGAGACGTCGTTCAGGGACCGCGTGCGCGGCGAGGGCATGATGCCCTGGGGTGTCGTCGAAGCCCGCGCGCTCGGCATCGATCGGCTGCTCCGTGATGACGGGGCGCACGTGGTTCCGTTCTGGAGGCGATACAGCGGACTGGTGCCAGCCGAATCGCGCAACCTCGCGGATACCACTCCCGGGCACACCCCGTGTCTGGACTTTTATCATCCGTCGATGCAGCGCACGCTGCTCGACGCGGCCGAGTCATCGGGGGCCATCGTGCTGCGCGGCGCCGAGGTCGTGCGCGTCGATCAGGGCGATGCGCCAGGCAAGCCGCCTGTCGCCGAGATTCGCACGGATGGCGGCACACATCGGGTAAAAGCCCGGCTCGTGGTGGGCGCGGACGGACGCAGGTCGACGGTGCGCAGAATCGCCGGCTTCACGCTCAACCAGGATCCCGGGCGGCTGATCGTGGCGGGTGTGCTCTACGAAGGGCTCGACACGCCGGAAGATTCGGTACACCACTTCCAGTGCCCAGCGCTGGGACAGGCCGCATTGGTTTTTCCCATCGGGCATCAGCGGTTCAGGACGTACTTCGTCTCATGGGTCGGGCAGCGCGCGCACCCCATCAGCGGCAGCGGGCATACCCGCGAGTTCCTCGACGCCTGTGTCGACACGGGCGTGCCGCGCGACTGGTTCGAACGCGCGAGTGTGGTTGGCCCGCTCGCGGCTTATCCCGGCGCGGACATCTGGGTCGAGCATCCCTGCAACGGCAGCGTGGTGCTGATCGGCGACGCGGCGGCGGCCAGCGACCCGTCATGGGGATGCGGGTTGTCGTTGACGCTGCGCGACGTCAGGGTGCTGCTCGACCGTCTGCTCGCAAACGACGACTGGGAAGCCGCCGCGCATGCGTATGCCTTCGAGCACGACCGCTATTACGGCGCCCTGCACCGCGTACTGGACTGGCTCACCCAGTTGCTGTACGAACGCGGCGCGAGCGCTGACGAGCGCCGCGCCCGCATCCTGCCGTGTTTCGCCATGGAGCCCGATCGCGCGCCCGATCTGCCGGGGCTCGGCCCGGAGACGCCATCGGATGAAGAGGCTCGCCGACGGTTCTTCGTCGAGGATCGTTTTCTGCCTCCGGGCTGATCGCGCGGCGCATGTTCAACGCCACGGGCGTGAGCGGCCTGGCACGCCTACGCGGCACTCTTCGCGATCGTCGCCTTCAGTGCTTCGATGACCGCCCGCACCTTGCCCGACGGATAGCTCGTCGGTGCAAACACGGCCTGCACATTCAAAGGTACGCCAGACCATTCGGGCAGCAAGCGCACGAGCGCGCCGGACGCAAGATCCGCGCGCGTCGAGAAGTCGGTCAGCGCGGCAAACCCGCCACCCGCGAGGACCGCCGCGCGCGCCGACGTCGCCGTATTCACGCTCAGCGCATTCGCGCAGCGCACCCGGCGCACGGCTTTGTCGTGGCTGACGCGGCCCACCGCGGGCCGCCCGGCATCGCGCGTCAACTCGAGCGTCGACGGATGCCGCAGCACGCTCATCGCAATGTGTGGCAAAGACGCCAATGCGTTCAGCGACTTCGGCATGCCGTGGCGCTCAACGAACGCGGGGCTCGCGACCAGCCAACGCACGTAGCTTCCTAGCTTCACCGAGCGGTAGTTCGAGTCGGGCAGATTGCCCAGCCGCACAGCCAGATCGATCCCCTCGCCGATCAGGTCGACATAGTGATCGGCGCAAACCAGTTCGATGTCGAGTTCCGGATACACGTCACGCAGATCGACGAGCGCGGGCGCGACGATCTGCGCGCCGTAGTCGACAGGCGCGCTCACTCGCAGCGTGCCGCGAGGGGGCGCGGCTTCCTCCGACACGGCCGCTAGTGCCTCTTCCGTCATCTGCAGGATGCGGCAACTGGCGTCGTAAAACGCACGGCCTGTATCGGTCACGGATAGCTGCCGCGTGGTGCGCGTGATCAGGCTCGCGCCAATCTCGCGTTCGAGGCGCTGCATATGCGCACTGACCATCGTCTTGGCGATGCCGAGCCGCTCAGCCGCCGCCGTAAGCGATCCCGCTTCGACCACGGCGACGAACACCGCCAGCCGGTTCAGATTCACGTCGCGTACATCCGTCATCGGCGATTGTCCACTTTCGATAGAAAATGAATGCAAGCTTAGCAGTCTTCTCGCGCGCGCAGCCATTGCCTAATCTGAACACTCCCTGTCGCTTCATCCCGAAGCGCTTTCGTTGTGGAGAACAAGATGCCAACCGCCCGTCCCACCACGCCGATTCGCCTGTATACGGCCTTGCTTTCCGGCCACGGACACCGCGTCCGGCTGTTCCTTTCGATGCTGGATCTGCCGTTCGAGATCGTGCCGGTGGATCTCGCCGCGGGCGAGCACCGCCAGCCCGAGTATTTGAAGCTGAACCCCTTCGGCCAGGTGCCGACCATCGTCGATGGCGACACGGTGTTGTTCGATTCGAACGCGATCCTCGTCTATCTGGCGAAGCGCTACGGCGAGCCGTCGTGGCTGCCGGACGATCCGCCTGGCGCGGCAGCCGTGCAACGCTGGTTGTCGCTCGCAGCCGGTCCGATCGCGTTCGGCCCGTGCGCCGCGCGTCTCGTCAACGTATTCAAGCGCGATCTCGATCTGGCGCACGCCCAGCAAATCGCGCAGACGCTGCTGCCGTTGCTCGATGCCGAACTCGCACACAAGCCGTTCGCCGCGGGCGATCACGTGACGATCGCCGATATTGCCGCGCATACCTACATTGCGCATGCACCTGAAGGCGGCGTGTCGCTGGAGCCGTATCCTCATCTGCGCGCATGGCTCGAGCGCGTCGCCGCGTTGCCGGGCTTCGTGCCGATGCCATCGACGAAAGCGGGCCTGCTCGCCGCCTGAACGAAACTCGCACGCCGTCACCCCGAGGCCGTCATGACCGCTCTCCCCGACCTGAATCCGTACCGCACTGCGGGGCCGTTTCACGACGGCGAGCGCGAGGCGCAATTGCGCGCGGGCGTAGCCGACGTCGCACTCGAAAACGGCTCGCGCGGCATCCGCGATTACATGCCGGACCAGCATCGCGCGTTCTTCGCGATGCTGCCGTTCATGGTGTTCGGCGGCGTCGATGCAGCCGGTCAGCCGTGGGCGACGCTGCGTGCGAACACGGCGGGCTTCGTGTCGACGCCGGACAGCCGCACGCTGCGCATCGACGGCGGCGCGCTGCCAGGCGATCCGCTCGAAGGGAGCTGGGTGCCGGGCGCGCGTATCGGCGGGCTCGGCATCCAGCCGCACACACGGCGGCGCAACCGCGTGAATGGCGTGATCGAAGCGGTCGATGGCGGCGTAGTGACGCTCGCCGTCGAGCAGAGTTTCGGCAACTGCGCGAAGTACATCAATGGACGTGAACCGGCTTTCGTCGGCAATGCGCCGGCACACGCCACAGTCGAACATGCGCAGGCACTCTCGGAAGAAGACCGTGCACTGATCGCGCGCGCGGACGTGTTCTTCATCGCCACCGCCAATCTCGACGATGCAGCGGGAGCAGCGGGCGGCGCCGACGTGTCGCATCGCGGCGGCATGCCGGGCTTCGTGCGGATCGACGACGCGAGCACGCTGACCGCGCCCGACTTCAGCGGCAACAAGTTTTTCAAC
This sequence comes from Paraburkholderia sp. BR10936, assembly GCF_040965735.1. NCBI lineage: Bacteria > Pseudomonadati > Pseudomonadota > Betaproteobacteria > Burkholderiales > Burkholderiaceae > Paraburkholderia > Paraburkholderia sp. BR10936. The sequence goes on along the minus strand of NZ_JBFRCM010000012.1, from coordinate 160,009 downwards.
ACGATCGGCAACCTGCTGCGCGATCCGCGCGCGGGGCTTCTGTTCGTCGACTTTGCGCGCGGCGATCTGTTGTATCTGGCCGTACGCGCCGAGGTGATCTGGGACGGCCCCGAGATCGCGCTATTCCCGCTGGCACAGCGGCTGGTGCGCTTTCACCTGGCAGAAGTGCGCCGTGTGCGGGAAGCCTTGCCGTTGCGATGGTCGGCGGTCGACTATGCGCCGCAGTTCGCGCAGGCTGCAACGGAAGCCTCGCCAGCGGCTGCTCCGAAGAAAACCGACGCGCGCACGTGGCGCACGCTGCGCGTGGCCGAGGTACGCGACGAATCCCCGACGATCCGCTCGTTCCACTTCGAAGCAATCGACGGCGAGCCACTCGCGCCTTTCGAAGCTGGGCAGTACCTTCCGCTGCGCGTCGCCATGCCCGGAGCGGACAAGCCGCTCATGCGCACCTATACGCTCTCCGCGGCGCACGACGCCGCACGTCCGGCGCGCTACCGGATCAGCGTGAAACGCGAAGGCGCGGTGTCACGCTGGCTGCATGAACACGCACGCATGGGCTCGCTGATCGACACGCTGGCGCCGCGCGGCTCGTTCACGCTCGATGCACGCAGCCCGCGCGCGATCGTGCTGGCGGCGGCAGGCATTGGCATTACGCCGATGCTCGCGATGCTCGACGCGGCACTCACGCTCGAGCCTCAACGTCGCATTCATGTGTTCCACGGGACGCGCGGCGAGCACGAAAAGCCGTTCGCCGCGGTGCTGCGGGAGATCGAGCGCGCGCATCCGAACGTCTTGGTGCATCTGTACGACAGCGCCGCGCAACACGACTCGCCCGACGGCGACCGGCTCGCGGGCCGCGTGAACATCGATGCGCTGCGTCGCTTCCTGCCGTTCGACGACTACGACTTCTATCTGTGCGGCCCCGAAGCGTTCATGCGCGATCTGTACGACGGCCTGCGCGCGCTGAATATTGCGGACGAGCGGATTCGTTTCGAGGCGTTCGGCCCGTCCAGCCTGAAGCGTGTGCCCAAGCACGCTCCCGTTGCGAGCGAGGCAACGACAGTCAGACCGGTGACATTTGCCCGCAAGGGGCAAACAGTGCAATGGCAGCCGCAGCACGGCTCGCTGCTCGAAACCGCCGAGCGCTGCGGCGCCCACGCGATGTCAAGTTGCCGCTCGGGCATGTGCGGGACCTGCGCCACGCGCGTGCTCGATGGCAGCGTGGAATACGACGAACCGCCGGAGTTCGACGCCGAGCCGGGGTTCGCGCTGATCTGCGTCGGGCATCCGGCGGCGGGCGGCGTGACGCTCGATCTCTAGCCGCCTTGCTTGCTTCATGCGTGTCCAGCGTCAGCTCGGCGCGCGCAGAAATCGCACGACTTCGTCGTTGAATCTCTCGGGAAACTCGATGTTGGAGAGGTGCACCGCCGGGAGCATCAGCAGCCTCGCGCCCGCAATCGTCTTCGCCATTTGCACGCTATAACTCGCTGCCGTCACCGTATCGTGCTCTCCCGCAATCACCAGTGTCGGCCGTGCGATGCCCGCAAGCGACTCCCGCATATCCGCTTCCTGCACGGCGCCCCACGAACCGGCGAGGCCATGCCGGTTCGTCGTGGTCAACATCGCACGGAACGCGTCGACCACCGGATCTGCTGCCTCGAGCATGTGCGCCGGGAACCAGTTGCGCAGGAAGGTTTCGGCGGTGTCGATCATGTCTTCGGCCTGCAGGACCGCCGCAATCGGTGCATCCCACCTGGCCGCCGGCCCGAGCCATGGCGCAGTATTGCTCAGCACCAGCCTGTCGATCCGGTCCGGCGCATGCACGCCCAGCCATTGGCCGACAATTCCGCCCAGCGAGAGTCCAAGAAAATGCGCGCGCGCCAGGTCGAGCGCGTCCATCAGTTCGAGGACGTCCTGCCCCAGACGCGCGAGCGGATACGGCCCCGCGGGAACGCTCGACGCGCCGTGCCCGCGCGCATCGTAGCGCAGCACGCGAAAGTGCTGCGTCAATGCGGAGATCTGCCCGTCCCACATGCGCAGCGTGGTGCCGATCGAGTTCGACAGCACGATTGTGGGATTGTCGTCGCGACCTTCGAGCCGATACGCGATACGCGCGCCGTCGGTCGTCGTGAGGAAGGAAAAGCGCGCCATGACATCTCCTGCAAAGAAGGCGCTGTCGGGCGCGGCGCCGTTCGCCGAACACCTTGTGCAACGCCAGTTGGCAGGCCGAGTATGGGTCGCTCAGAATTCAAATAAAATTACAAAGATTGGACAAAAATTGTCATATAAATCGACATGGCAGATTTCACGCTTCACGACGTGCAATGCTTCGACGCCGTCATCCGGACCGGGAGCTTCCAGGCTGCCGCGAGCGCACTCCATCGATCCCATCCTGCCGTCTTTGCCGCGGTGGCTCGGCTCGAAAGCCAAACGGGGCTCGCCTTGCTCGACCGCAGTGGCTATCGCGTGAAACTGAGCGCCATGGGCCGTTCGTTTTACGAGCGCATGCAGCCACTCCTGAGCGAAGCGGAAGGCTTGCGTCAGCACGCAGCGCAACTGGCCGGCGGTGAAGAAAGCGAACTGAACGTGGTTCTTGGCGATCTGTGTCCGCGCCCGGTTGCGCTGAATCTGCTCGCGCGCTTTTTCGTCACGTGTCCGCGCACACGGCTGAATCTGCATTTCGAATCGGTTGGCGGGCCCGTAGAGCGGCTAAAGGCCGGCCAAGCCGATCTGATCCTGCATCGTGTCGATACGACCGACCTGTCACTGGAGTGGCTCGTGCTCGGCAAAGTGCGCCTGGTTCCGGTGGCGGCGCCTGGCCTGCTACCGGCGCATCAAACCGGGACGCTGCGTGCGAAGCACTTGCGCGACTACGCGCAATGCGTGATGCGCGATTCCGCCCAGCAGCCCGGCGACTCGAACTTTCTGGTCGTCGAGGGTGCGAGGCAGGTCACGGTGCCCGACCAGGGCATGAAAAAGGACGTCATCATGCAGGCCCTCGCGTGGGGGCATCTGCCGGACTTCCTGATCGAAGCGGAGCTGCGTAGTGGCGCCTTGAAATCCCTTGCGAGCCGGTCGCTCCCGGGACATACGGAAACGCTGGTTGCAGCGAGGCGCCGCGACGCCTCGCATGGCCCGGTTGCACAGCGATTGTGGGCCTGCCTGCAGGAGAACGCGCCGATGATCTAGTCAGGCGACACGCCACCTGCGCCGGTGCATCAAGACGTTCTGGCCATCTTGCTTCGCAGTTGGCCAGCCGAAAGCCACAGGGCAGAGATCAGAAAGTAGACGGCGCCGACCGCTGCATAGCCCGCCACCTTCTCGATCGCAGAGGCCATCGGCGCACCGCCCTGCACGATGAAAAACACCCCGGCCAAAGCCGATTGAGCACCGCTAAGTATCATCGCCCATTGCGCACCGAAGCGCTTCCAGCGACGCACGGCGGTGCCGAGCTGAAGCAGCCCGGACAGGATGGCCCACACGCCAAACACGCCCAGCACGCCATGCGCGCCCAGCTTCAACGCCACGATCACGGCGACCGTCGTCAAGATACTGATGCCGACGTTGACGACTTGCGTACGGTTTTCATCCGCCCCGCCGCTGCGCGACATGTCGAGGTAGTTGGCCAGGGCATCCCATGCCGGATAGACGACGAGCAGTGCAGCGATTCTGGCCGGCGAATGCTGCGCGAGCGAAAAAGCCAGTGCGACCCAGGCCGCGGAAAACGCGGTCCGCACAAAGTAATACTGCCTGAGCCAGCTCTCTTCGCGAGTGAGCGTGATATCTGCGTGTCGATCAGCCATGGCAACTCCTGAACAGTTCGTGACAACGGTGCAAAGGATCGCACTCGCCTCACTTCCGCGGCATCGGTCGAATGACCGACCCTCGCGGGGTCGAATGGCGTTGTGACGTATAGTGATCGAACGCCTGACGTGCGCTCTGCCTCCCATGCCGATGACCGACGACAAAGCTGGCCTTTTCCCGCTGCGCGTGTTCGATGCCGTGAAAGCCCTCGCCTTCATCGGCGATCTGAGCATGGGCCAGCCCACCGATCATTCGCCGCGCACCGCATGGCTCGCGGCTCGCCTCGCGCAAGCCGCCCGGCTCGACGCGTCGACGATCGATACCGTGCGGGAGACGTCGCTGTTGCGTTGGTCGGGATGCACGGCAAATGCGGCGGGCTTCGCCGACGTTTTCGGCGACGACATCCAAAGCCGCGTCTCGATGCTCGACGGCCGCACAGACTGGTTCGCGCCACTCGAATCGCGTGGCGGTGCCGCCGCGGTGCTCACGCCGCTCGCGCAGACGCACTGCGAAGTGGCGGGCGAAGTGGCGCGCATGCTGGGCCTCCCCCTCGCAACCGAAACGGCGTTGCGTCATATCTTCGAAATGTGGGATGGCAGCGGTGTGCCTGCGCATCTTGCACGCGACGCCGTGCCGGTGCCCGTGTTCGTCGTCGCGCTTGCCGGAGATCTGGAGATTTTCAGTCGCACGTATGGTGTCGAGCAGGCGCTCGGTCTCATTGCGCAACGCGCCGACACGCGCTATCCATTGCAGCTGGTCGAGACCGCGCAGCGCGGTGCGCCCGTTTGGCTCGCGGAACTGGAACGTGCGTCGGCCGCCGATCTCGACGCCGCGTTGACGACATCGCGTATGCAGCAGGCAACGTCGGCGGAACTGATCGCCGACGTCATCGACCTCAAACTGCCCTGGATGACCGGCTTCTCGCGCGCGGTCGCGGCGACGGCCGCCCGCTGTTGCGAACGTCTCACGACGGACAAGGCCGCGCACGAACGCGTCTATCGCGCAGGATTGATTCACGGAATTGGTCGGGCGGCGGTGCCCAACGGCATCTGGAATCTGGGCGCGCGTTTGCCCGAAAGCGCCTGGGAGAAAGTGCGCCTCGTGCCTTACTGGACGTCGCGCGCAGGCAGGCAAGCCGGCGCGCTCGGCGACGCGGCCGAACTCGCATCGTATGCCTATGAGCGGCTGGACGGCTCGGGTTATTTTCGCGGCGCACGCGGCGAGGCCATGACGCTTGAGGCGCGCGTACTGGCTGCGTCGGTCGCGTGGGTCGCGTTGCGCTCGGTGCGTCCGTGGCGAGCCGCGCTCTCCGACGCCGCCGCCGCGCAACAGCTGCGCGACGAGGTCATGAGCGGTCGCCTGAGCGGCGAAGCGGTCGATGCGCTGCTGGCCGAAGGTGCGGTTGCGGTCAGGCGCCCCGCGAGCCCCACGGCGCAGCGCGCGCCTCTCACGCCGCGCGAAATCGACGTGCTGCGTGCCATCTCGCGCGGCGCGAGCAACAAGGAAGCCGCGCGAGAACTGGCGCTGAGTCCGAGCACTGTGCGCACGCATGTCGAAAGCGTGTTTCGCAAGTTCGCGTGCTCCACCCGCGCGGCGGCGACACTCAAGGCATCGGCAATGGGCCTGCTTTAGCGACCATCCCGATGCATTCTGGAAGAGAACGCCGCGCGTTGCCGGGTCCGGTTTCAGCCACGCGTTGCGGCTAGTGCAAATTAACAGCGTCTTTATCACTGATATTTTGGTGGTCTCTCACGCTACCCTACTTGTTTGATCTCCTCTGCTCCCCCGAATCAGGCATGACTCAATCTATTTCGCGTCCCCGGCTCTGGCCGCGAACCGATCCAGCAAACACTGCAGCCGACGCTCCTGAATGTGCAGAATCCCCGGTGTGGAACGGAGCTCGAGCACGCGGGAGTGCCAATAGCTCGCGCTGAATATCGCCATCGCCTTGTCCGCGCTGATCGCACTTTCGAGGTGCGCAATCGCCGTGTCGAGCGTGTGGACAGTGTAGGGACTCTGCGGCCGCCTTTCTGTCTCTGGCTTTATCTGAATCGTTTTCTCGCGCCCTGCCCGCTTGCCTCCCGCCTGGCTATCGCACTCCTGCGCAAGCAGGGACTGCAGGCGCTGCTCATCGAGCCCGTCATACCGGATGGAGTTGTCTCGCATCGCACCGTCTCCTCGTCGACGATCGCTCACCAATTACCGTCGAGCCTGTTCCGACGCTCGCTGACGATGACCGTCGGGCCCGGATTGTCGTGATTAACCAGGGTTGCATCGGTGCAAACGGTGCGGGCCGCTTTGGCGCCACGGCGGTGGCGTGCGACCGATTCCAGCAGGCTCAACGTGATGCAGAAACTGCGGTCGATCTGCTCCGTCCAGCACTTCTGGTCATAGGCGGCCAGGGCCTGCACGAAGACGTCGTAGATCTGGTCGGGAAAAGTCACACCGCTCGACTCGATGCGGACCATGAGCGCCCTTGCCCGAAGCAGCTCGGCCAGGATCGTCGCGTCCGGCTGGGTCGCCGGTTCAGGCTCCGGCTTGCAAGGGCGTACGCGGGTTTCGTCGTCCGACGCAAAGCGGAAAATATTCAACAGGCTTTTGAAGTCGGGATGCGGCGTATGCATGATGGTGTCCCTCATCGTCCGAACTGCAGCGACTCCATCGTGCGCGTGCCGGGATTCTGGCAAAACCGGCCATGGCGGGGGAAAAGCGCCTCCAGAAGGCGGCCCCACGAGCGTCCCCCGCTTTGGGGGGATCGCAACCTGCAGGATTGCGGGTACAGTGGGGACGACTAGAGAGGCGCTCGATGGACAACCTGTATTTCCGGCACGTACTGCTCGTCGAAGACGAGGGCTTGACGCGTATTGCGATGAAGAGCCTGATCCTGACTTCGGAGCCGACGCTCGACATCGACGAGGCCGGCTCGTACGACGCTGCTGTCGAACGGCTGCAGAACAAGGCTTACGACCTGGTCTTTCTCGACTACCAGATCGGCGACAATCACACCGGACTTGATTTGCTGCGCTGGCTGCAGGAGAACGAGCGCGCGGCGCATGTAGTCATGCTGTCCGCGCAGGACGACCGCGAAACCGTGCTGGACTGCATCAAGAATGGCGCCGGCGGCTTCATCTCGAAGGCCAGCGAGGAAGGCGGCGCGGTGTTCCGGGAAGCCCTGCAGACCATCCTGAACGGACGGGTCTATCTGCCCAACAGTGTGCTCGGCAAGGGCGGCCATACCCCGCAGTCCCCGGGGCCGAGCAAGGCCATTCCGATCGATTCGCTGAACCTGCCGCCGCGTCTCGCGCAAACCCTGGGTTTTCTGCTGCAGGGCATGTCGAACAAGGCCATCGCGCGAAAGATGAATATCTCGGAGAACACCGCGAAGGAGTACATCAGCGACTTGCTGAGCCGGTTCAACGTGTCGCGGCGCACGTTCCTGATCGTCGAAATGGCACGCCGCGGCATCGAGATTCCCACCGTTGCGCACGCCCCGGCGGTCTAGGTCGCCCGGGCCGATGCCTCCGTCAATTCGAGCATGCGCGCAATCAGCAGGTCGGGAGCCAATGGCTTGCTGAGCACGCAGCGCTCCGGCAACACGCCCTGCGTGCTTGCCACGGCTTCCCCCGTCACCACGAGACACGGCACGGGCCGCGCAACGTGCTCGCCGAGGAGCCGGATGACGTCGTGTGCGGTCGAACTCTCCGGCAACCGGTAGTCGCTGATCACCAGGTCAGGGACGCGCTCGATCGACTGCAACAGTTCGTCGAGTTCGGCTACGGAACGCACCGAATCGGACAACACCCCCCATCGCGCGAACAGCGCCTCCATCGACGCGCGCACGAGGCTGTCGTCCTCGACCAGCAACACGTAGAGGCCACGAAGCGACGACGGTGACAGCGACGAGGCCGCATCGGCGGGCGATATCGCGGCATCCTCATGCGCGAATGGATCCGCCACCGGCATGCGCACCGAGAAGCGCGACCCGTGACCCTCGATCGACTTGAGTTCGAGACGATGTCCCTCGAGCAGGGACACCACTGCATTCACGATCGACAAACCGAGCCCGAGCCCTTTCTCGCGGTCCCGCTCCGGATTGCCGAGCTGGACGAACGGCTGGAAAATCGCGTCCCAATGCTCCGACGCGATACCGATGCCGTTATCCAGCACATCGAGGCGAACATAATTAGGCATACGGACCAAACCCACGAGCACCGTGGAGCGCCCCGCTTTCGCGGGATCCGAATATTTGATGCCGTTCGCAATGAGGTTGCTCAGCACGCGGGGAATCCAGTCGGCGTCGGTGCGTACCCATGCGGGCTTTTGCAGCGCCTTGGCATAGCGCAGCACGACGCCGCGGCTCGCCGCGAACGACGCGAGCTGCCCGACCGTCTCCTCGGTCACGCGGCTGAGGTCGACGCTCGTATAGGTCGGGTTGACGTGCCCCGATTCGAGCTTCGACAAGTCGAGCACCGCGTTGAAAAGACGCGCCGTCAATACCGACGCCTTGCGCGCTTCGCCGATCAGCTTGCCCGATGCTTCGATGTCGCGCGCTTCCAGCGCTTCGTCTGCCGCCGCAAGAAACAGGTTCAGCGCATGCATGGGCTGGCGCAGGTCGTGCGCGGCCGCGGCCAGAAAGCGCGACTTCGCCCGGCTCGCCTGCTCTGCCGCTTCGCGCTGCTGCTCGCGCAAGGCGATCAGGGCTTCCGACTTGGTCTGCTGGTCGCGCCGCGCGCGCTCGAGGTCATGATGCTTTTGCGCGAGTTCGGCGTTGGCGCTCTGCAGCGCAGCGTTGCTCTGCGCAAGTGCCTGGACGGCAACATACCGGTCGCGCACGTGCCGCTCGGCATTCACGTTGACGCTGTGCCCGAGCACGGCGACGTTCAACAGATAGAACATGCCCGCGGCGAAGTTGTCCGGCTCGACCGCCTGAGTGACCAGTTGCGCCATCACGATCACGGCGATCACGCATGCGGTCAGCATGAGCGTCGCCTTGGCCCGCAGGCGCAGAAAGCCGAACAGATAAAAGAGAATTAAATAGAAGCCGACAAAAAAATGGGTGAAATTGAATGGGCGTGGAGCAAGGACGGTTTGCATCAACAGGCAAAAGCACATGAACGCCAGGCCCGAAAGCAGGATCCAGTGCGCAACCTTGTCTCGATGAAATTCGAGCCTGAAAGCCAGCACGATGCCGACGCTCGCGCCAATCGCACCGGCGCAACGGAACGCGAAAACCTCTGGGAAGTACGGCCGGAACACCGGACTGGTCTGCGCAAGGCTGATTTCCCAAAAGCCGAAGCACACCCAGATCAGCGTTCCGAGCACCAGCGCCGCACGGCGAAAGTCGGCGAAGCGCCGGCCATACTCCTCCGTAAATTCGCGTTCGACCTGTGGATCCTCGAACCGGCCGGGCCAGCACAGCATATCGACCAGCCATGCGCGAACCGCGCTGGGCGCATGCGAGCGTTTGAGGAATGCCGATTCGGTCGCCGATTGAAACCTGAATATGCTCATCGCATCTCGCCGGTATGCTCGCTGGCTGACGAAGCAGGAAGCACGTCTCGCGCTTAGGCGTGCCAATCCATTCTAGTCGGTCACAGACTGCCCTGCCGCTTCGCCGCTGGAAGCGAGGATATCTTACGCCAGCGGACCACAAGAGATGTCATATAACATGGTGTTCGGCGCGCAACGATCCGGTATCGTGGCGGATCACTTCAGGCTGCCCAGATACTTCGCATTCCTTCCGAATTTCTCCGAAACACTCTGTGCCGAACCGAGGCGTTCCTTCACGGTGCGAAGTGGCCGGCCGCCTCTCCCAATCCACGCACTAATCTATTTCCTGTTTCGATCAGCATTTGTCATATGTTTCCTTCGCAACGAACCTAATACCATGATTAAGCTGAAAAAATCGGCATACGCGAGGTCGAATCAATCACACGAAAATGACGCCGGAATGACCAATAAACTTTCAATTTCCTTTTTATTTAACGAAACTGAAACGGTGTTTTATCGCCATCAATGCGATCGTGTCATGTTTTCCATCTAACATCTGTCGCGACGTTTTCACGCAGCCTAGCCTGGAGAACAGTATGGATCTGGCAAGAATCCGCCGCGATGCATTCGCGATGCCCATGCACAACCCCGCGTACCCGCGGCCGCCGTTTCGCTTCGTCAACCGCGAATATTTCATCATCACGTACGAGACCGATCCCGATGCGCTGCGCGCCATCGTGCCGGAGCCGCTGAAGCCGGAAAACAATCTCGTTCATTACGAATTCATCCGCATGCCCGACTCGTCGGGATTTGGCGATTACACGGAAAGCGGCCAGGTGATTTCCGTACGCGATCCGCAAGGCCGCCTCGCGAATTACACGCATTCGATGTATCTCGACGACGAAGGCCCGATTGCCGGCGGTCGTGAAATCTGGGGCTTCCCGAAGAAACTCGCGCGCCCCGTGCTCGCCGTCGATGGCAACGACACGCTGCTCGGCACGCTCGATTACGGCACGCAGCGCATCGCGACCGGCACGATGGGCTACAAGCATCACGTGCTCAACAGCGAAGACGAGCGCCGCAAGCTCGCCGACACGCCCAACTATCTCCTCAAGATCATTCCGCATGTGGACGGCACGGCGCGCATCTGCGAACTCGTGCGCTTCTATCTGCGCGACGTGACGGTGCGCGGCGCATGGAGCGGCCCGGCCGCGATCGAACTACGTCCGCACGCGCTCGCTCCCGTTGCCGATCTGCCGGTGCGCCGCGTGGTGGGCGCACGCCACGTCATTGCGGATCTCACGCTCGATATCGGCGAGGTCGCCTTCGACTATCTCGCCGCGACGTCGAGCCAGGACGCCGCTTTGGGCGAACCCGAAGTCGAGCTCGCCTGATCTGTTTATCTATCGCTTTTTAGTAAGGAATACATATGTCGTTGAAAGACAAGGTCGCAGTCATCACGGGCGCCGCAAGCGGTATTGGCGAACATTGCGCGCGCACGTTCGCGAGCCAGGATGCGGCGGTCGTGATCGCCGACCTCAATCTCGCGAACGCCGGCAAGGTGGCGGACAGCATCGTGGCAGCGGGCGGCAAGGCCCTCGCCGTGGCAATGGATGTCACCAACGAAGAAGCCGTGAATGCCGGGATCGACGAAGCAGCGAAAGCCTTCGGCGGGATCGACGTGCTCGTGTCGAACGCGGGCATCCAGATCATCAGCCCGGTAGACGAGTTCCCGTTTGCCGACTGGAAGAAGATGCTCGCGATCCATCTCGACGGCGCGTTTCTCACCACCAAGGCCGCGCTCAAGCATATGTACGGCAGCGGCAAAGGCGGCTCGATCGTCTACATGGGTTCGGTGCACTCGCACGAGGCGTCGAAGCTCAAGGCGGCCTATGTCACGGCGAAGCATGGTTTGCTCGGCCTTGCCCGCGTCGTGGCGAAGGAAGGCGGTCCGCGCGGCGTGCGCGCCAACGTCGTATGCCCGGGTTTCGTGCGTACGCCGCTCGTCGACAAGCAAATTCCCGAGCAGGCCAGGGCGCTCGGCATTTCGGAAGCGGACGTCGTCAAGAACGTGATGCTCAAGGACACCGTGGACGGCGAGTTCACCTCGCTCGACGACGTGGCCAACACGGTTGCGTTCCTCGCGGGCTTCGGGTCGCAGGCGCTGACGGGCCAGTCGGTGCTCGTCACGCACGGCTGGTCGATGCACTGAACAACCAACGAAAAAGGGAGAACGTATGCGCAGCAGCAATCTAACCGCCCGCACGGAGCGCAAGCCGTTTGAGCTGCCGCGCTACGACGAAATCGCCCTTGTTTTGCAGGGCGGCGGCGCGCTCGGGTCCTATCAGGCCGGCGTGTTCGAAGGGCTCGCGCAGGCCGGCGTCGAACCGCATCGCATTGCGGGCGTGTCGATCGGCGCGCTCAACACGGCGATTATTGCGGGCAACGAACCCGCGCGGCGCGTCGAAGCGCTGCGTGGGTTCTGGGAGTCGATCTGCCATCCGCTCGACTGGTTCGGCAACCTCGGCGCGCTCGCCATGCCGATGTTCAGCCAGCAGGATTTTTCGCGCCGCTGGGCCAGCATGTGGGCCGCGGGTCGCGCGATCACTGAAGGCCAGCCCGGCTTTTTCGCACCGCGCCGCCCGCTGCCCGTCGCGGGCTGGCAAAAGGCGACGCCGAATGCGGTGAGCTACTACGACACGGCCGCACTGAAGTCGACGCTGCAACGCTTCGCCGATTTCGACCGTATCAACGACGGCCCGATCCGCGTGTCCGTGGGCGCGGTGAACGTGCGCAGCGGTAATCTCGTCTATTTCGACAACGCCAAAATGCAGCTCGAGCCGGAGCACTTCATGGCATCGGGCGCGCTGCCGCCGGGTTTTCCGGCCGTGGAAATCGACGGCGAGTATTACTGGGACGGCGGCCTCGTGTCGAACACACCGCTCACGGAGGTGCTGCGTGACGCCGACCACAAGGACACGCTCGTATTCCAGGTCGATCTATGGAGCGCGAGCGGCAACGTACCCGCCGATTTCCTGGACGTGGCCGAACGCGCCAAGGACATTCAATATTCGAGCCGCACGCGCGCCATCACCAACATGCTTGCCGATCGGCAAAAGCACGCGCGCTTTATCAAGGAACTCCTCGAGCACGTACCCGCCGAGGCGCGGCGCAACGATCCCCTCTTTCGGCTCGCCGAGCAGGTGGCCGATGGGTCGTCGATCAACGTGGTCCATCTGATCTACAAGAACAAGCCTTACGAAGGGCATTACAAGGACTACGAATTCAGTGCCGACACCATGCAAGAGCACTGGTCGAGTGGCGTCGAAGACATTCGCGCGTCGTTTTCGCATCCCGACTGGTTCGCGATCCCGAGCCGGGAGCAAGGCTTCGTCACGCACGATATCCACCGGCGCGCGGGCGAAGTGCCCGAATCGGATCGCGCCGAGCTGAGCGCGGGCGCCTCGGGACAGGTAGATCTGACTCGCAGGGTCGCGTAGACGCAGCGCAAGAGCCGACCCGGCGTCGGGCCCGTGCTCGAGGGTTTTCCTTGACACCGGCCCGGCAACATCGCCAATGGTTGACCGACGGAGGACGTGCTAGGCTCCCTTCAAACAACTTCGGAGACTGCGATGCCGTTCATCTGCGAAAACGTTGAATGCCGTGCCGTGCTGGCTCGCGGTCAGGTCAGAGCCAGTCACGAGGACGACGGGTGGTGCTTCTACTGCCCGGACTGCAACGCCCGGAACGAGTTGAAGGATGTCGGCATACCCGGCGGTCCTCTCCAGTTGGTTCAACCGGAACGATCCGGCCCCCCGCACAGGATCATCGCGACGGCTCGCCCCCTCGAGGACGGCGGGTACGCAGCGCAATTGCGCGTGCAGAGGGCGCTCGCGATAAAAGGCACCTACGCGGTCGAGGAACGCTGGGAGCAGCTCGGCGTGTTCCCGAATGCGCACGAGGCCGTAGCGCATGCGAATACCTTCGCGTCCGAACTGCTGAAGGCCTGATCGCAGGCACCCGCAGGATCGATTACCCGGACCGAAAGCCTCAACGCGAAGCCATCGTGCCGAACGGATGGGCTTTCGGCACGACCACGTCGTCTTCCGCTTCGAGCGGCGCCTGCAAATCCCGTTCGTCCAGTTCCCGCGATGCCGGTCTGCCGAGTATCGCGGTCATCGGCACCTCGTATTCGACGACGTCCGATTTCGTGCGGGAAAGAGGGCTGAAGCGTCATCTCCACGCATTAGCTCGATTGCAAACGTTCGCAATTCATTTCCGCGGCTGTATGGCTGCCGCCGCAATAGCCGCTCCAGCGAACGCGCACGCGGCGGACACAACGGCGACGGCACGCAGCGCGTCTAGCATGGCCTCCGCTTGCGCACGCGCCACCAACGTTGCGTGCGGCGTGCCGGCGCCGTCCGATGCGGGCCTATCTTGTCCGTCCGGCTCGAGCAGTTGTCCGATCTGGCGTGCGTCCACCGTCACGTGCGATGCGTCGAGGCGCGCGGTTAGCGCGGCGTGATGCGACCACACGAACACGATGCCGAGCACCGCTACCGCCAGCAGGCTCGCCACGCGCGCAACGGCGTTGTTGATGCCGGAGGCGACGCCGGTGCGCTCGCTCGACACCGCGCCCATCACGGTCGCGGTGAGCGGCGCGACGGTGATCGTCATGCCGAGGCCGAGCACCGCGAGCGCAGGGAAGAATCCGCTCCAGTAGCTGCCGTGCACGAGCGGCAGCGCCAATAGCGTGAACCCGAGCCCGGCGACGCCCGGGCCAACGGTCAACAGCGCGCGCGAGCCAAAGCGGCTCGTCAGTCCACCGGTGAAGCGCGACAGCAAACCGATGATGACGGGCACCGGCAACAGCGCCGCGCCGGCTTCGGTCGCGGTAAAACCATGCGCGCGGATCAACGTGAACGGCAGGAAGAAGAACGCGCCGCCGAGCCCGAAGTAAACCAGCAGTGTGACGAGATTCGCGCCCGTGAAGTCGCGCGAACGGAACACATCGAGCGGCATCATGGGATTGGCGCTGCGCGCTTCGATCATCACGAACGCGGCGAGCACGAGCACACCGGCGCCGATTGCAACCAGCACGAAAGGATGCTGGAAGCCTCGCACCGACGCCTGGGTCAGCCCGAAAGTCAGACTGGCGAGGCCTGCCGCCGCGGCCAGCGCGCCCGGCCAGTCGAGTTGCCCGGGCGCATCGAGCCTTTGGCTGTTGGGCACCGATGACATGGCGAGCGCGATCGTGAGCGCGGCGAGCGGGACATTCAGGAAGAAGATCGCGCGCCAGGAAAATGCATCGACGAGCCAGCCGCCCGCCACGGGCCCCACCGCCGACGTGATCGCGCCGACGCCCGCCCAGGTGCCGATCGCCCGGCCACGCGCTTCGCCGTCGAACACCGCGCCGATGATCGCGAGGCTGCCGGGTACGAGCAGCGCCGCGCCGATGCCCTGAACCGCGCGTGCGGCGATCAGCGCAGCCGCATTCGGCGCGAGGCCACAGGCCGCCGACGCCAGCGTAAACAGCGCAATGCCCGCGATGAACACTGTGCGGCGGCCAAGCTTGTCCCCCATCGACCCGCCGACCAGCACGAGGGAGCCGAGAAACAGCAGATACGCGTTGACGACCCATTGGATCGCCGCGACGCTCGCACCGAGTTCGCTCTGAATGGACGGCAGTGCGACGTTGACGACCGAGCCGTCGATGAACGCCATGCTCGACCCCAGGATCGTCGCCGCGAGCGCGAGACGCTTGCGCCGGCACGGACGGTCGACTGAGGTGGGCTGCGCGCAGATCACGAGCGCGTCGCACGGGCTCGACTGCGCGGCGACGACATGCGCGCCCTGCGGCTCGCTTGCAACAAGATCCGGGTTGGCCAAAAGTTCGCTCCCGTCAGGATCGGTGATGACTAGAGTCTGTTGATGCCAGCGGCGCGAGTCAATCCGGGCGAGCGCATGGGCATCGGCCGCGGATCACCGTGCGGACGCGATCCAGATCAGGCTGGTGTACATCGGTCTGCCGGCCGCCGCGCTGCGCCGTCCCTCATTTCGCCACACGCACGTGCGAGACAGCGCGAACGGCCTGGATCCTTCATGACGCGCAATTACCCATCCCGCATGCCGCGTTGCCCGCCGTTAGCCCATGTGTTGGCCAATCTGTCGGCCCTCCTCGCTGCCGCGCTGCTCTGCGGCTGCGCGATGGTGCGCGTGAACTCGCTCGGTCCGCAGCAGTACTTTGCCATGCGTCGCGGAGACATTCTCTCGACCGGCCAGCTGAGCGCGGCGACACAGGCCACGTTGCGGGTCGCGGCCCTCGACGAAAGTTCGTGCCAGAGCGCGCCGCAAGCGTGTATCGATACGATCGCAACCGTCGGCGGACTCAGTACCGGACAGCGCCTCGCCTGCCTCGCCGAGTTATCGCTGCAGATGGCGCTCGAGCAGACGCCGCCTGCCGGCACCCCCTGGACCGACACTCAATTCGATTCGTGGCTCAAGACAGCGCGATACGCGTACGCGTTTCTGTTCCTCGGCCAGCGCACGGCTGGCGAACGGGCCTTCGAGGACCGCCAGACGCAGGTTCGCGACTACTACAACTATGCGGTCCAGGAGCTTGCCGGCGCGCTGTTTCTGCGCGGCACCGCTGAAACGACCAACGGCCATCGCGATCCGGCAAATCAATTCATCGCAGGCTGGACCATTCATATCGACCTGAGAGAGGTCCGGCTGCCCGAGGGCGTACGCGAACTCAGCGAAGTCATTCCCGCCACGGGCCTGTCGTTCGCGGGACTCCACAATACCTATCGGCGTGACGGCCTCGGCGCGGATCTGGTTGCGGTCACACAGCCCGCCCAGCCCGACCCGGATAGCGCCACGACCAACAGCGCAGCGACAACGGCTGAAGACGATGCGAATGCGAACGCAGGCTCAACCTTCTGGTTCGCGCCCGGCTCGCGTCCGTTCAATGAAATGCCTTCACCGAACGTCACCGCACTGCTGCTGTTTGGCAATGGCACGCTCGAGCAGCTGCTCGCTTCGCACGACGTGGTGTTCTCCGCCTACGATCCGTTTCGCGTAAAAAGCGTAGAGATCCATGGCGAGACCGTGCCGCTCGCGGCCAACTTCAGCGCGGGCTACGGCATCTGGCTCGCCCGCTCCGGCTTTGCCAGGCAGTCCTTGCGTTCGCTGCTCGGCCGCACGAGGGGCATCGATCGTCCGCGCATTTACATGATGCAACCGTTCGATCCGGACCGGCGCATCGTTCTGATGCTGCACGGCCTGGCCAGCAGCCCCGAGGCATGGGTCAACGTCGCCAACGACATTCAGGGCGACGACATGCTGCGCCAGCATTTCCAGGTCTGGCAGGTCTATTACCCGACCAACGTGCCCATTCTCGTGAACCTTGCGAGGATAAGGCAGGCGGTGCAACTGACGCTCGCGCATTTCGATCCCGCAGGCAAGCTGCCGGCTTCGAACGGCATGGTGCTGATCGGGCACAGCATGGGCGGCGTCCTCGCGCGATTGCTCGTCTCTTCCTCCGACGACGTTCTGTGGGTAACCGTCCAGAACAAGTACCTGCCCGAAGGGGTCGACATCATCCGCGAGGATGAGCGACTCAATCGCCTGCTGCGCTTTACGCCGATGCCGCAGGTCGAGCGCGCGATCTTCATCGCCACGCCACACCGCGGCACGCCGTTCGCGAGCAATCGCCTGTCTCGCTGGGTTGCAAATCTCGTGCGCTTGCCGATTGCGCTGCTGAAGGAGATCGACGAGATGCTGCAGAGCACCACTAATGCGGATAGCACCCAGCGCGCGGGAAAGACCATCACGGTTCCCAACAGCATCGAGCAGCTGCGCGAGACCGATCCGATCATCCAGTCGATTTCACGCCTGCCGATCAGCCCCGATGTGTGCTTTCACTCGATCATTGCGCGACGCCGCGAGACGGGCCCGCTCGAAGATTCCGATGACGGGGTCGTCCCCTATCGCAGCGCGCATCTCGACGGCGCTCTCTCCGAAAAAGTGATCGTTTCGGGGCATAGTGTTCAGGAAACCCCCGAGGCGATTTTTGAAATCCGGCGCATTCTGCACGAGGATATCGAGGTGTTCGATAACCAGGGCGCACATGAAGGCGCTTGCGGCGGGCCCGTCGCGGTACATGAGACGACGCAGTGAATGGCGCCCTGATCTAGTCCGCCGCCATGCGCTTTCGCGCGCTCATAAAAGGGCCGGTCGGCTGGCGTGCCGGCGCAAAGCGATCGAAGCCCACGGGGCCGGGCATGTCGATATAAACCGCCTCCATTCCCTGACGGCTATAGCTTTCATGCCAGAAGCCCGCGCCGCCGCTGTCGCGCAGAAACTCGCCCCACCAGCGCGAATGCGGCGCGCTACGGGTAAACGCTTCGAGGCTTTCGAGGTCGCGCCAATACTGGCGGATACCGACATGGTTGAGGGCGAACAGGAACTGCTCGCTGGAGAGCAATCCGTCTGGCGGATTCAAATCGATTTGCCGCAAGCCTTTGCCGATGCCGAACAACGTCGCGATCCCCCGCATCCGGCGCACGCGAAAGCCCAGGATGATAACAACGAGATTCGGGTACGTGCTGAGGTCGACGGACCTACGGGTAACAGAGGCTTGCATGGCGGCTCCCGTTTGTTTACGCTGTAAGCATAGTCCCGATTGATTACAGTGTAAACAACAAATGAGCGATTCGAATTTGTCCCTGCGCGACCGTCTGGTCGATTGCGCGCTGGCCTTGCTCGAAAAGGGCGAAAGCGACGTCAGCCTGCGTGCCGTGGCGCGGGCCGCCGGCGTTTCGGCGATGGCGCCCTATCGCCATTTCGAGGACAAGGCGGCGCTGATGGGCGCCGTCGCGCTCAAGGGCTTTGCCATGCTGGAGGCAGGCGCCGCGCGCGCCAACGAGGCCCACGACGCGCGCGAAGCGCTCGAGGCGCAGGGCGTGGCCTACGTTGGCTTCGCCCGCGCGCATCCTGCGCTGTTCCGGCTGATGTTCGCGGACGGGGCAGGACTCGCCTTGCCCCATGAGGATTGCCGGGGCGCCTATACGCTGATGGCACGCAACGTGGCGGAGCTCGCGCCGCATTGCGTCGAGGCGGGGGTGCTCGCCTGCTGGGGGCTGGTTCACGGTCTGGCGACGCTTGCGCTCGACGGAAGAATTCCGGCCGATCTGGCCGGTGAGCGTGCGGCGATCGCGCTGATAACCCACGCGCTCAAGGCCGCGCCGCCCGCCCTCGCCGGTTCCTGAGGCGGCATTTGCAGCACGCGCATTCCCCCTCGCGCGTACGATTGCCGGCAACGCGATGACGACGAGAGAGGAGCCATGGCGACAGCGGAATCCACGAGCGGCGTGCAGCAGTCCGGCCCCAAAGTCGCGCTTGCCCTGCAAGGCGGCGGCTCGCATGGCGCCTTCACGTGGGGTGTGCTCGATCGATTGCTGGAATCGACATCGCAAGGCACGCCGTTCAGTGTCGAGGCGATCAGCGGCGCGAGCGCGGGCGGAATCAACGCGACGCTCTGCGCGGCGGGCCTGGCCAGCGGGGGAGTCACGCAAGCGCGCGAGAAACTGCGCACTTTCTGGGAAGCGGTGTCGCGCGCCGGGGAGCGGGCCGGCAATGCGCTCTTCGGCTTTTCCGAGCCGGGGCCGTTTGGCGGCTGGAATATCGACTGGAGTCCTGGCGCCATCTTCTCGGAGATCGTGGGACTCGTCGCTTCGCCTTACAACAATCCCTTCTATCGCGATCCGCTCGGCCCGGTGATCCGCTCCTCGCTCACGGAAACGGATCTCTCCACGCTCAACGCGAAGAACGGGCGCCCGCAGGTTTTCATCTGCGCGACGAACGTGCGAACCAACGAGCGCACCCTCTTTACGCAACCCGAAATTTCCGTCGACGTGCTGCGCGCTTCCGCATGCCTGCCAAGCGAATTCCGCACCGTGAACCTCCACGGTGTACCGTACTGGGACGGCGGCTATCTGGGCAATCCGCCTTTGGCGCCGTTGATCGCCCATGCCCAGGACCTGATCCTGATCCTCGTGAATCCGTTCAGGCGCCACGACATGCCGCCGAAAAATGCGCGCGGCATTCTGAACCGGCTCAACGAAATCGGTTTCAATGCTTCCGTGGTGCTGGAGATCAACGCGATCGAAGCCGTCAACCGCGTGCTCGACTCGGTTGGCGAGGAAGCCGCTAGCCAAAGCCGCTTCAAGACCGTCCGGTTTCACCTGATTCGCGACGACGACTTTCTCGCGCAGTTCGGATTCGTCTCCAAGAGCAGCACGTCCTGGTCGCTGTTCAAAACGCTGTTCGATCGTGGACGCGAGGTAGCGGACGTGTGGCTCAAAACGAACTATGCGAATCTCGGGCAAACGTCTTCGCTCGACGTCAAGGCTGCGCTGCTCGATCCGACGCTCAAGCAGGTCAGCGGATCGCACACGCAGTAAAGCGCCTGGCGTAACACTGTAGGTGAAAGGAACGAAATCAGGTGAACACGGAATTTGCCCGACTTCCCGTCTACTTCTATGGCTACGACGACATAGAGACCTTTTGCCTGTCCAAAAGAGAGCAACTGGTTCGGGAAAACATCGGTTTGATACTCGGCATCTTGCGCGGAGGCGCCATACCGGCCCTGATGCTTTCGCAGATGTTGGGCCTGCCCGTCGACTTCGTACACTACGATCGTGGGGAAGCGAAAGCTGAAATCAACAACAAGAAAGTGTTTGATCTTGTCGATGCCTGCGTCAAGGAAGGCAAGAGAATCCTGCTGGTGGACGATGTTGCCGGCGTTGGATATACGCTGGCCAACTGCTACGAGTATTTGCTTTCGTTTGTTAAAGACGAGTCTTTGATCAAAGTGCTGACGCTGGTGCACCACGTCGATAGTCGAACGGATGCGGACCACTACAAAGATTGCTCTTCGGTGCGCGCAGTATTGCCATGGGAGCGGTATGTCACCAGCCGCCAATGCCTCGATGATTTCGTGAAGGAAGAAGCGGCGCTACTGGAAGATCAACGCTACAAGAAGACGTTGGCCATCGACGATCTCGCCTACCCGTTGAACCTGAAACAGGAATGGAAGGTGGATTGCCACGTGGAATTCAAGGGCGATCAACACTCGCTATTGGATACCATCCAGGCCTTCGGGCCAGAGGAGATCTACTGCAACAACGAATTTCTGATAGGCCTCATTCTGAGCAAATTTCCGTTTTCCATTGTGTATAAAACAATTAACAACAAGCGATACAGAATCAGCGCTTTTGATTAGCGGTTGCACACGGAGGTGCACATGTGCTCTATCCCCTACGACCCATCACGCGACGCGCTCAACTCACCGCAGCTCAGGCCTACAGTGTTCACTGCCGGTAGCAACTACGAAATCGACGGGCTGTGCGCGGAGTTCGCGCGGCTTGCCTATATACGCTACGAACAAGGCGGCGCTGAACTTCAGCGGCTCGAACAAGCGCTCGCCCTCGTGGGTTTCGAAAGCGCTGTTCCCTTCAACAATGCCGATGACGACACGCATGGCTTCGGCGCCGTGAGGCGCTCCGATGGCCTCGCCGTGCTCGCGTTCCGCGGAACGGAACCGCAGTCACTCACCGATATCGCAACAGACCTGAAAATCAGCATGACAAAGTGGACGGAAAGCGCCGGTCAGGTTCATGCTGGATTTGCAGGCGCCGCCCGCGGCTTGCGCGAAGCAGTCGGCAACTGGTTGAACGAGACCGCGCCGACGAGAAAACAGCTCATCTTCACAGGTCATAGCCTCGGTGCGGCCATCGCGACGCTCTTTGCCAGCCTTTGCACGCCCAACGCCCTCGTGACATTCGGTTCGCCACGCGTAGGCGACGCGACGTTTGTCGCCACCCTTGGCCCGGTCGGCATCAGGCGCTATGTCGACTGCTGCGATCTCGTCACCGACTTGCCACCGCCCATTGGAGGATACGCTCACGCGGGAGTGTCGAACTACATCACGCACGAAGGCAACCTGGCTCCGCACGCCGACGATGCTTTCGTGCAAGCGGACCGCGCCGCCGCCCGGGAGGACTATCTGCTCCAATACGCGTGGCGCATCGGTGACGTCATGGTGCGTGACCTCGCGGATCACGCCCCGATCAACTACGTGAGAATTCTCGTCCCCTGAAACGGCACGCTGCCGTCGATCAGACTAACCGAGCCCTCTCGCCTAACTGGTCGCATCCCCCTCCCGATGCACCGGCTGCGTCTCCTTCAAGCTCTTCGCAAGCCGCGACGCCTGCAGATAGCCCGGATTCGCAGGCCGCTTCAGGTAACGCCCGGCACCTCGCCGCGCCCGCAGATCGCCGTTGGCCCACACGAGTTCGCCCTGCGAGACCGTATGCGTGGGGACGCCCCGCACCGTCATGCCTTCGAAGACGTTGAAGTCGACGTTCTGATGATGCGTCTTCACCGAGATCGTGCGCGTGGCCTGCGGGTCCCACACGACGAGGTCGGCATCGGCGCCGGCAGCCACCGTGCCCTTGCGCGGATACAGATTGAAGATCTGCGCGGCGTTCGTGGAGGTCACCCGCACGAACTCGTTCGGCGTGAGCCGGCCCGAGTTCACGCCCTGATCCCACAGCACGGCCATGCGATCCTCCACGCCGCCGCATCCGTTCGGAATCCTCGTGAAATCGTTGCGGCCCATTGCCTTCTGCGAAGCACAGAACACGCAGTGGTCGGTCGCCGTGGTGTGCAGCAGCCCGCCTTGCAGCCCGCGCCAGAGCGCGTCGCGATGCTCTCTCGTGCGGAACGGCGGGCTCATCACATGGGCGGCGGCGCGCGTCCAGTCCGGGTCGCGATACACGGACTCGTCGATCACCAGATGCCCGGCGAGCACCTCGCCGAACACGCGTTGCCCTTCGCTGCGCGCGCGGGCGATGGCTTCGAGCGCGTCTTTCGCTGAAACATGCACGATGTACACGGGCACACCCAGCACCTGCGCAATGCGAATTGCGCGGTTCGCCGCCTCGCCTTCGACTTCGGGCGGCCTTGAAAGCGGATGCGCCTCGGGCCCCGTGAAGCCACGCGCGAGCAGTTGCCGCTGCAACTGAAAGACGAGTTCGCCATTCTCGGCATGCACAGTAGGCAGCGCGCCCAGTTCGAGCGAACGCGCAAAGCTGTTCACGAGAATCTCGTCGTCGGCCATGATGGCGTTCTTGTACGCCATGAAGTGCTTGAAGCTCGACACGCCGTGTTCGTTCACGAGCAGGCCCATGTCGCGATGCACGCTGTCGTCCCACCACGTGACCGCCACGTGGAAGCCATAGTCGGCGGCGGCTTTTTCGGCCCAGCCGCGCCACTCGCGAAACGCGTCCATGAGCGGCTGCTTCGGATTGGGAATCACGAAATCGATGATCGACGTCGTGCCGCCCGCGAGGCCCGCCGCCGTGCCCGTGTAGAAGTCGTCGCTCGCCGTCGTGCCCATGAACGGCAGTTCCATGTGCGTATGCGGATCGATGCCGCCCGGCATCACATACTGGCCGCCTGCGTCGACCACGGTCGCGCCCGCGGGCGCGTCGAGGTTTTCGCCCACGGTCTGGATCACGCCGTTTTCGCAGAGCACGTCCGCCCGCCAGCTCTTGTCCGCATTGACGACGGTGCCGCCTCGAATCAGGATCGCCATGATGCCCAGTCTCCTTCAGTTGAACGAATTCACGCTGCCACGACTCACGCGCTCGCCACGCTCGGTCGCCGGCTCTTGCCGAGCTTCATCATCACGCCGTAGACGAGCGCCGCAATCGCGAGCCCCACGAACCACGCATAGGTGTAAATGCTTTTGAACGCGTCGGGCACGGACGGAAACACACTCGGAAATGCGGTGTTGAGAAAGCCCGGCAGATTGGGCAGCACACCCAGGACCAGCGCGATGACGGCCGCCATATTCCAGCCGTTCGAGTAGGCGTATTCGCCGTTCTCTTCGAATAGCTCAGCCGTATTCAGGCGCGTGCCGCGAACGAGGAAGTAATCGACGATGAGAATGCCCGCCACGGGTCCGAGCAGCGCCGAATAGCCAACGAGCCAGGTGAAAATGTAGCCCTGAGTGGTGGCGAGAATCTTCCACGGCATCATCACGATGGCAATACCCGCGGTGATGAGCCCACCCGCCTTGTACGAGATGGCCTTGGGCCAGAGGCTCGAAAAATCGTAGGCCGGGCCGACGAGATTCGCGGCGAGATTGCAGCACATCGTGTCGAGCGTGAGAATGACGAGCGCGATGCCCACGCCCACGCCTTCCATGCGGCTCGTGAGATCGATGGGGTCCCAGATCGCCTTGCCGTAGATCACCACCGTGGCCGAAGTCACGACGACCGAGACCACCGAAAGCAGCGCCATCGGAATGGGCAGACCGATGGCCTGCCCCACGAACTGGTCCTTTTGCGTTTTCGCGAAGCGCGTGAAGTCGGGAATGTTGAGCGCGAGCGTGGCCCAGAAGCCCACCATGGCCGTGAGGCTCGGCCAGAACGTCGCCCAGAAGAGCCCCGCCTTCTTGCCGCCAGCGGCAAACTGGGAAGGCTGTGAGAGCATCGAACCCACGCCGCCCGCCTTCGAGCAGGCCCACCACACGAGCACCACGCACATCACGACCTTGATGGGCGCGGACCAGCTTTCGAGCCAGCGAATCGAATCAGTGCCGTGCAGGATGAAATAGAGTTGCAGCACCCAGAACACGAGGAAGCACGCGCCCTGGCCGATCGAGATGCCGAGAAACGGCAGCGCGTCGCCCACCAGTGCGTTGTGCGTGAGGATATTGGCGAGCGTATAGATGGCACTGCCGCCGAGCCACGACTGGATACCGTACCAGCCGCACGCCACGATGGCGCGCAGCATGGCGGGCAGCTTCGCGCCCTGCGTGCCGAACGAGGAACGCACCAGCACCGCGTAGGGGATGCCGTATTTCGTGCCTGCGTGGCCGATCAGCAGCATCGGCACGAGCACGATGAGATTGCCGAGCAGCACCGTGAGCACGGACTGCCATGGCGACATGCCCTGCTCGGTGAGTCCGGCCGCGAGCATGTACGAGGCGATGTTCATCACCATGCCCACCCAGAGCGCCCCGAAGTGATACCAGCGCCACGTGCGCTGCGCTGCGCCGGTTGGCGCGAGATCGTCGTTGTATAACTCGCTTTCGGCGCGGCGCGCGCTGGCGTCGCCTGTCAATGGCTGACTCATAGTTGCAGTTCTCCGTGACTTGTCGTTGGTCTGGTTCGGTTCAGTTCTGTTTCGATGGGTCAGGCGGCTTTCGGATCGGCCACGCGCGCCGGGTTGTTGGGATGCGTGGTCCAGTTCGCGTAGCGGCCCGAGTCGACGCGCTCCATCGTGATGCATTGGTCGACCGGGCAGACGTGCATGCATAAATTGCACCCGACGCAGTTGGCGTCGACCACCTCGAAGTGACGCTTGCCGTCGCGCGTGGCGGTGATGGCCTGATGCGAGGTGTCCTCGCAGGCGATATGGCAGAGCCCGCACTGGATGCAGCGGTCCTGATCGATGCGCGCCTTGATGTCGTAGTTCAGGTTCAGGTACTGCCAGTCGGTGACGTTGGGCACGGCGCGGCCGCGAATGGCGTCGAGATTCGCGTAGCCCTTGTCGTCCATCCAGTTGGAGAGGCCGTCGATCATATCGCTGACGATTCGGAATCCGTAGTGCATCGCGGCGGTGCAAACCTGCACGCTCCCCGCGCCCAGAACGATGAATTCGGCGGCGTCGCGCCAGTCGGAAATGCCGCCGATGCCGGAGATGGGCAAGCCGTGCGTTTGCGGGTCGCGCGCGATTTCCGCGACCATGTGCAGCGCAATGGGCTTCGCCGCGGGGCCGCAGTAGCCGCCGTGCGTGCCTTTTCCATCCACAGTCGGCAGCGGCGCCATTACGTCGAGATCGACACCCACGATCGAGTTGATCGTATTGATGAGCGAGACGCCGTCCGCGCCGCCCTTCATCGCCGCGCGCGCGCCGTGGCGTATGTCGGTCACGTTGGGCGTGAGTTTCACGAGGCAAGGCAGGCGCGTGCCCTCCTTCACCCAGCGCGTGACCATTTCGATGTATTCGGGCACCTGCCCCACGGCCGCGCCCATGCCGCGCTCGCTCATGCCATGCGGGCAGCCGAAATTGAGCTCCACCGCATCGGCGCCGGTATCTTCCACCTGCGGCAAGATCCACTTCCAGTCCTGCTCGGTGCACGGCACCATCAGCGAGACGATGAGCGCCCGGTCTGGCCAGTCGCGCTTCACCTGCGCGATTTCCTTGAGGTTCACGTCGAGCGGCCGGTCGGTAATGAGCTCGATGTTGTTCAACCCCGCAATGCGCTGGCCGCGCCACGTGGTGGCGCCATAGCGCGAGCTCACGTTCACCACGTGCGGGTCGAGCCCGAGTGTCTTCCAGACCACGCCGCCCCAACCCGCCTCGAAAGCGCGGTTGACGTTATAGGCCTTGTCGGTCGGCGGCGCGGAGGCGAGCCAGAATGGGTTCGGCGATTCAATGCCGGCAATCGTGCAGCGCAGGTCGGCCATGATGCGACTCCTTCGTATTGTCTGGATTCGGTGTGTCGTTCGGCTGGATCGAACTGCGCAGTTCAAGCGGCTCTGGCGGACTGATTCGCGAGGTAGCGGTCGATTGCACGCGCGGCGAGCTTGCCGTCCTGCACGGCCTGCACGGTGAGATCGGTTGCGCCATGGCCCGCACAGTCGCCGCCCGCGAAGACGCCTTCGATGGAGGTCGCACCGTCTGCATCCACGGCAATACGCGCGCCGCCTGCAGTAAGTTGCAGGGCGTCGAGGCCAACCAGGCCTTCGGGCAAGAGCTTTTGGCCAATGGCTTTCAGGACCATGTCGGCTTCCACACGCGCGATCTCGCCGGTGCCGCGCAACGCGCCGCCCGCATCGAGCGCCGTGCGCTCGAACTCCACAGCCTGCACGCGGGTGTCGCCAGTGATGCGCAGCGGCTTCATCCATTCGACCAGCACCACACCCTGTGCGCGTGCGAATTCCTGCTCGGCCCAGGTGGCGCTCATCTGCGCCGCGCCGCGGCGATACGCAAGCATCACCTGCTCCGCGCCCAGCTTGCGGCTTTGCACAGCGGCGTCGATGGCCGTATTACCGCCGCCGATCACCACCACCTTGCGGCCCACCGCCAGCGTGGAAAGATCGTCGGCTTCGCGCAGGCGTGCAATAAATTCCACAGCGTCGCGCACGCCGTCGAGCGCTTCGCCTTCAATGGCAAGCGCTTGCGTGCCGCCGAGTCCCACGCCGATGAACACGGCGTCATACGCCGCTCGCAATTCCGTAAGCGTGATGTCCCGGCCAAGCCGCTGGCCCTGACGTATTTCGATCCCACCGATGGAAAGCAGCCATTGCACCTCGCGCTGCGCGAAATCGTCGACGACCTTGTACGCCGCGATGCCGTATTCATTGAGGCCGCCTGGCTTCTCGCCCGCGTCGAACACGCTCACGCGATGCCCCGCGAGCGCAAGCGTATGCGCGCAGGCGAGCCCCGCCGGTCCGGCCCCGACCACGGCAACGCGCCGTCCCGTATCACTCGCGCGTTTGAAGAGCGGCGGCGCACCAGCGGCTTCGCGCGCCATCTGAAAGTCGGTGGCATGGCGCTGAAGAGCGCCGATCCTAACCGGTTCGCCATCCTGATGATTCCGGACGCAAGCGCCTTCACAGAGAATTTCGGTCGGGCACACGCGCGCGCACGTGCCGCCTAGAGGATTCGCGCTCAATATGTCGCGCGCCGCGCCCTTGAGATTGCCGTTGCCGATCTTGCGGATAAAGCCCGGAATGTCGATGCCAGTCGGGCAAGCCGCCACACACGGCGCGTCGTAACAATAGTGGCAGCGGTCGGCGGCAATGACGGCTGCGTTGGGCGAGAGCGGCGGCGCGACATCGGCAAAGTTGCAGCCGAGTTGCTCGGCCGTGAGGCGGCCAGGCGCGATGCCGTCGGCGGCATTCGAGTTGGGCTGGGACATCCGGATGCTCCTTGCGAGGCAAAACACGGGTCCGCCGGCTGTGCATGGCTCGCGCAGCCGGTACGTGGGGAAAGCGTGAAAGACAGCGCGGCTCTCAGGCCGCTTGCTTTGGCGTCAACGGCGTCAGCCGGGTTCGCTCGCGCGTTCGAGCATGGCGTGCAACAGCACGTTCGCGCCCGCCTCGATCCATTCGATCGTCGCGTCCTCGACCTCGTTGTGACTGATGCCGTCGATGCATGGCACGAACACCATCGAAGTCGGCGCGACCGTCGCGAGATAGCACGCGTCGTGGCCCGCGCCCGAAACGATCTCGCGGTTCGAGTAGCCAAAGCGCTCCGCCGCTGCGCGCACGGAGTTCACGCAGGCCTTGTCGAACGGCACCGGCGCGTAATAGAAAATCTGCTCGAGCTGCGTTTCGAGCTTGCCTTGTTCTGCAATCCTTTCGATTCCTTCGCGCAGCTCGGCGTCCATCTGCGCGAGCAC
Source organism: Paraburkholderia sp. BR10936 (assembly GCF_040965735.1). Taxonomy (NCBI): domain Bacteria; kingdom Pseudomonadati; phylum Pseudomonadota; class Betaproteobacteria; order Burkholderiales; family Burkholderiaceae; genus Paraburkholderia; species Paraburkholderia sp. BR10936. The sequence goes on along the minus strand of NZ_JBFRCM010000012.1, from coordinate 132,228 downwards.
GTCGTCCTGGGGATGGCGGAAATCGATGGTAAAGAACACGCGGCCCGGAATGACGTTGCGCGAATTCGGATGCACCTGCATCATGCCGACCGTCGCGCAGGCCAGCGGCGCGTGGCGCAGGCCAATTTCGTTCACGAGTTGCACGACACGCGAGGCGCCCAGCAGTGCGTCGCGGCGGCGCGGCATGGGCGTCGGACCCGCGTGCGCCTCCTGCCCCGTGAGCACGACTTCGTACCAGCGCTGGCCCTGCGCGTCCGTGACGACGCCGATCGTTTTATTTTCGGCTTCGAGTATCGGCCCCTGTTCTATATGCAGTTCGAACGCCGCGTGAATCTTGCGGCCGCCGCACGGCAGTTCACCTGCATAGCCGATGCGCTGCAGCTCCTCGCCGATGGTCTTGCCATCGATATCCTTGCGTGAGAGGCCGTAGTCGAGCGTAAAGACGCCCGCGAACACGCCGGAGGCGACCATGGCCGGCGCGAAACGCGAGCCTTCCTCGTTGGTCCAGATCACGGTTTCGACGGGGCGCTCGGTTTGAATGCCGTGATCGTTCAGCGAGCGAATCACCTCGAGGCCGCCCAGCACGCCATAGATGCCGTCGAAGCGCCCGCCCGTGGGCTGAGAGTCGGCGTGCGAACCGGTCATCACCGGCGGCAGGTCGTTGTTGCGCCCCGCGCGGCGCATGAACACGTTGCCCATCTGGTCGACGCTCACCGTGCAGCCGGCCTCTTTCGCCCATTGGACGATGAGATCGCGCCCTGTCTTGTCGAGATCGGTGAGCGCGAGACGGCACACGCCGCCCTTGGGCGTGGCACCGATTTTCGCCATCTCCATCAGGCTGTCCCACAAACGCTGGCCGTTCACGTGAATCGCGGTCGTCAGCGCGGCTTCGCTTACTGCGTTCATGCGTGTCCTCCTGTCCGTGTTCGTCAAACGTGCATTCTTGCCACCTTCTGGGGCGGGAAGCGCCATGGCGGTGCACGCTCGATTGGCGCATCGCGACTCCCAAAACCTCGCCCCGCGAATCCTGTCCGATTGGACAGGTTGTAGACGATAAACTTCGCGAATTCAATGCGGTGTTACCAGCGAGAAGCGTGCCATCGATGCTGCAGTGCGCGAAAAACGCGCCAGCACTCCGCGCGTTTTCCCCGAGAGCGGTGAATGCACGAGGCGCTTACATCGTGACTACAATGAAGCCGACATGGGCGCGGCAGCCGTGCGCCGCCTCTTCCCTACTGAACGGACTGACCATCATGCGCGACGACGAACCCACCACGCGAGCCGCGACTCACGCGATGCGCGGCACGGCTCACGAACGGGAAGCCGCTGACGCAACGCACAAGCCGCGCCGACGCAAAGCCGCCATTCGCGAGTCGAACGAAGCGCATCTGCTCGCCTGCGCGGAGGCCGTGTTCGCCGAGCGAGGCTTCGAAGGCGCAAGCACGGCGCTGATCGCGGAGCGCGCGGGCCTGCCGAAGGCGAATCTGCACTACTACTTCCCCACCAAGCTCGCGCTCTACTGGCGCGTGCTCGATGATCTGTTCGAGGAATGGAACGCGGCCGCCAACACGTTCGATGCGAGCGACGATCCGGTGGAGGCCATTGGTGGCTACGTGCGCGCGAAGATGGAACTCTCGCGGCGCAGACCGCTCGGGTCGAAAGTGTGGGCGAACGAGATCATCAGCGGCGCGACGCATATGCAGGACATCCTGCTCAAACGTGTGAAGCCGTGGATGGAAACACGCGTGAAGCTGATCGACCGCTGGATTGCCGAAGGCTTGCTCGCCCCCGTCGATCCGAAGACGCTGCTTTTCATGATCTGGGCGACCACGCAGCACTATGCCGATTTCGAGGCGCAAATTCGCGCGCTCTCGGGCAAGCGCGCGCTGTCATCGGCGGGGTTCGAAGCGAGTACCGAGGAAGTGGTGCGGTTGATTTTGCGCGCGAGCGGCGCGCGCTCGCCTGGGCATTGAGCGAAGCGGCAACGGTGTGCCGTTGCGTGGCTCCGATGGAGCATCGAATCACGACATGACGCAACGCGTCCTTTGCTGATCGTGCCGCCTTGCATCAACAGGTACACGCGCTCACACAGCACGACCTCCCGATTGCGGCGTAGCTTCTACATCGGTCACTTTATGCGCCGCGATTCACGCCATCGCGGCGCGATGTCTATGGGAAGCCCAGCGCATGTTCAACAACCGGATTCGCGCAGCATGGCTGGGTCTTTTCGTCGCCGCCATTGCGCCCGCCAGTCATGCGCAATACACGACCGACTGGCTCGCCAACAGCTTCGGCACGCTCGTCGCACACGTCGGTAACGGCGCGCGCTCGATGTGGGTCGCGCCCGAGGGTGTCATCTATACGTCATCGCGCTGGGACGAAAACGCGGGCGGCGTCGCGCGCTATCAGAACGGCGCAACGCTCGGCACCATCGGCGCACACGACGAGTTCCAGGGCAGTGCGATCACGGGCAACGCGACGTCGATCTTCGTCGCGCTCGGTTATAGCCGGGCGTACGGCAGCGGATCGGTGGGCCGCTACAACCGAAGCTCGAACACGCGCGAGCTTCGCATTGCCGTGAGCACCTGGACCGGCATCCAGAACGCGGATGTGATTACCGGTCTTGCGACAGCGGGCACACTCCTCTACGCCAGCGACTACTACGGCAACCGCGTGCGGGTCTACACGACCGACGGCGTCTGGCAGCGCGACATCGGCGTCCAGCAACCCGGCGCACTCGCAATCGACGGTGCAGGCAACGTCTGGGTCGCGCGCGAAAACGCAGGTGTAGTCGCACAGTTCAGCCCAGCCGGCACGCCGATGAGCACGATCCAGATGGCCGCTGGCGCCCGGCCCTCTGCACTCTATTTCGACGCACCGACGAACCGGCTACTGGTTGGCGACGAGGGGCCCGACATGAACATCAAGTGTTATGCCCTGACCGGCATGCCGGCGCTGGTCGGCACGCTCGGCGTGCAGGGCGGCTATCTGGACACCACGACGGGCATCAAGGGGCAGGTCGGCGACAAGCGCTTCACGCGCGTCGTCGGTATCGGCAAGGATGCAGCGGGCAATCTGTATGTGCTCAATAACGCATGGGGCGGCGACTGGGACCTCGGCCGCAACGGCAGCACCGACATTCATTCGTAGAACTCATCGGGCACGCTGCAGTGGACTTTGCAAGCGCTCAATTTCGAGGCGATCGCGGCGCCCGACCCGGCAACCGATGGCGCGGACTTCTACAGCGGGAACACCATCTACACGGGTACAGCAGGCGGCGCGTTCGTAGCGAATACGATCGATCCGTTCAGCTGGCCGGCCGACCCGCGCCTGAACATGAACGACTATCAGCGCGGGCAGTTGTTCGGGCAACTCGTGGTGGTGGGCGGCAACCGCATTCTCGTCGCCTCCGGGCAGAATCCCGACACCTTCAACTTCTTTCATTTCCAGCCGTCGAGCGGGTACATTGCCATTCCCGACGGGTCCATTCCCGGCAAGGCGTTCAATACGAATACGAAGGTGACGGGCGGCTTCGCGATCGACGGCAATGGCGACGTCTGGGCCGGGCTCGACCGAACCAACCAGATCTACCATTACCCGCTGACCGGCTTCGACGCGAACGGCAAGCCATCATGGGGCGCCGCCAGCACGATCCAGATCCCGCGAACCGTGCGCCCGCTCACGCGCATCATTTATCAGTCGGACAGCGACACGATGATCCTCGCGCAGGGCATTGCGGGAAGCTGGGACTGGACAGCCATGAACGGGCACATCGAGATCTATCACGGCTGGAAAGCGGGCAACACGAGCGCGCCGAGCCCGGTGATCGATCTCACGAGCGCGAATCCGAAATCGCTCGCGGCAGCGGGCCACTACCTGTTCGTCGGCTACGTGCATACGGTGCCGAATATCGACGTGTTCGACCTGAACACCGGCAGTCTCGTCACGACCTTGACGAACTCGAACCCGACGGCGATGGATGTCGGCAACGACGTGGATTCGATGTATGGCATTCGCGCATACCTGCGCTCGACCGGCGAGTACGTCGTCACGAAAGACAACTACAACGGATCGAGCGTCGTGGTCTATCGCTGGCACCCGTAACGCCTGTTCTGGAACGCAATTAGCGTGGTTGCACGGTCTCACGACCGCGCTCTGATCTGCGCGCGGCCGATTTCTCGCTTAATTGAAAGCGTTTATTGAAAGCGCTTTGTTTGGCCGAACCAACGCCATTCGCTAGCATTTCTTCGCCAACCTGGCCCATCCCAGCTGCCAGCCCGGACAATCCACCTACAGGCGACGTCGTTTACCGAGTCTTCAAGGCCTATGAATGGTATTGATTCGTCATGCGAATCAAGTCAGCGAAGGCGTAGCCTTCTAATCGCCGTATTCTGCAGCGATACATCATTGCGTTCCGCTAATGAGAAGCGAAGTCGCAACGAAGATAGTTCTTCTGAACCATGCCGACGACACGCACCGGGGGAGCGCGTCGAGGTACATCGCTTGCGCGCCTGTTGAACAACGCGCGGAGCGGTTTTGCGCGGGCAAGTCGGGCGTTTTAAGTGGCTTGCACGAGAAATAGGGGGAACGATGAACCGATCAACGAAGCAGACCGTGGTATGGGTGCTCGCTTTGGCCCTGTCGGGTGCGGCTTATGGTGCGGCCGGCGGTAATGGCGGGGGAAACGGCGGCGGTAATGGTGGAGGCAACGGCGGCGGCAATGGCGGCGGCAACGGCGGTGGCGCAGGAGCCGGTGCTGGTGCGGGCGGTGGCCACGGCTCTGGGTCCGGGTCCGGGTCCGGGTCCGGGTCCGGGTCCGGGTCCGGGTCCGGGTCAGGTTCGGGCTCGGGCTCTGGGTCAAGTTCAGGCTCTGGTTCGAGTTCGGGCTCAGGCTCAGGCTCAGGCTCAGGCTCAGGCTCAGGCTCAGGCTCAGGCAGCTCCGGTGCAGGTGGTTCCGGTGCAGGTAGTTCCGGTGCAGGTAGTTCCGGTGCAGGCAGCTCCGGTGCAGGCAGCTCCGGTGCAGGCAGCTCCGGTGCAGGCAGTTCCGGCGCAGGCAGTTCCGGTGCAGGCAGTTCCGGCGCAGGCAGTTCCGGCGCAGGCAGTTCCGGTGGCAGTAGTTCCGGTGGCAGTAGCGCCGGCGGAAGTAGCGCCGGTGCAGGCGGCGGTAGCTCGAGTGCGGGTAGCTCTTCAGGTAGCGCAAGCGCAGGCGGCCCGGGTGGACCTTTGGGCCGCGGCTCACCACGCATGAGTGCGGCGACGGCCATGGTCGAAATCGTGCCGCCTCCTCCGCCGGCGCCGATCGTAAACGCGCCGGTTACCAATGCATATAACCCACCGCCGCACGCGCCCTATTCGGATTATCGTCCGAATGCGTTGGTGATACCCACTCCAGCCAGGACCGACAATGCCCCGCCACCGGGTGTGACTACGTCGATCCGAGGCACAACCACCCCGGCACCCAGTGCGCCGGTTGCGAACTACGCGCCGCCGCAGAGCGTACCGCGTCCACCTCCGGTTTCCGTCGCAAGGCCGGCTGCCGAGCCGGTTGCGAACGATTACGGTCCGCCAGGCGTGTCCGGCACGGGCAGCGGCGCGCGCCACGGCGCCGGTCCTGCTGGGGCTGCGAACCACTCTGGCTCGCCGGGCGTAGGCGGCACGACCAAAGCGGGCTTCGCGGTAGACACAGGCGGGTACGAACCACCGATCCTGACGCCGACGAGCACGCCTTGATCGTATTCATGCTCTCCCGGGACAGTTCGCATGGGTATCGGCACGGTGACGAATCGCCGTGCCGTGGTCGACGGCATGGCGTCCGGCTTCGGCCCAAGCAGCGCGATGCTGCTGCGGGCGATGCCCTACTACATCAACGAATTCCCCGAGCCGGTACGGCTACGCCGACTTCTACGCCGATCACCGGCACCTGGAAGCGTCCGTCATCCTGCCCGGCGCGCAACGTTATTTGACCGTATGGGACGGGGTGGAGATCGACGAGGCGTTCGGCGCGAACCGCGATCCGGTTCGAGAGTCTGGAGACCGAGGACAATTTCAACGATCTTTACAGATTGATCGTCCAGACGATGCCCAAAGCGCAAACCTGAACGACCTCACCGGCCTGCGCACCGTGGATTGCCGCCCGTTCGACCTTGCCGACGCTCGATCGAGACCCGGGGCTCGCGCAAAAAAGGCCTATGCAAGCGGATTACACGAATTCATGACAACGTGGCGAGCCCTGCGGCAAACGACCGCACCCCAAACGCCAGATGGCGTTGGGCCGTGCAATCGGTCCGCGTCGTACACTGTGCATTTCGACGCTCGTAGCCCGGAACGCCGTCGTGCCCATTCACTATCTGCGCAGTTTCACCTCTGTCGAACGCACCGAGCAGGCCAACCTGCGGCTTGGCCGTGCACTGGCCTGGGTCGCAGGCGCCATCAACGCCGGCGGGTTCCTCGCCGTTGGGCAATACACGTCGCATATGTCGGGCATCGTCTCGTCGCTTGCCGACAGCACCGCGCTTGGCGATAGCGGCATCGCGTTGTCCGCCATCAGTTCCATCCTTGCCTTTGCGAGTGGCGCCGCGACTTCCGCCATTCTGATCAACTGGGGGCGCCGCCGTTGCGCGCGCAGCGTCTATGCGCTGCCGCTCCTGCTCGAAGCCGCCCTGCTCCTTTGCTTCGCCGCGCTCGGCGCGAATCTCGGCATCCATCGCGTTCTCTTCGTGCCGCTGACGGTGGCCGTGCTCTGTTACATCATGGGCGTGCAGAACGCCATGATCACGAAAATCTCGCACGCCGAAATCCGCACGACGCATGTGACCGGCATCGTGACAGATCTGGGAATCGAACTTGGGAAGGCGCTCTACTGGAACTGGGGCGTGCCGTCCTCGGCGTCGCATCACGTGGCGGCGGACATGCAGCGGGTACGCGTACTCGGCTCCCTGCTCGGCATGTTTTTGCTTGGCGGAACGCTGGGCGCAGTGGCTTTCCGGTATTTTGGATTTGCCGCGGGCGTTCCCTTGTCGATGGTGCTGGTGATTCTCGCGAGCGTCCCGGTTACCGACGATTTGCGCCGCCTGCCACTGCGCGATCTTTTTTGAGGAATACGTCGGTCGCCGGCGGCAGATACCGGGCAATTCATTCGCTTATCAGAAACCTGTCGCGATTCTTCGCGTCCTTGATCCAGTTCGGCGCGCGTCCTCTGCCGGACCAGGTCGCACCGCTTGCGGGATCGCGATATTTCGGGGGCGCCGCGCTATGCGAAAGCCCCGACCTGCCGCGACGACTACCAAATATGTCTTGCTGCGTGTACCCGAATTCGGCCACCTTTGCGCGGATATCGGCGAGAACCGTCTCGAACTCCTGCTGACGGGCGACGGTCGCCTGACGCTCGAGTTCCGCGAGTTGCGCCTTCAGTTCCTTGTACGTTGCCACGAATCGTCTCCTGCGCGTGGACACCATTCGCTAATCATAGTGGCTTTCGCTCACACCGCCTTCCAACGTGATCGCAAGGCATTCGCGGCAGCAGATCGCTCAGGCCGTGACGAAGACAATTGCCCCCGCATCGGCAACCTGGGCGAACAACCGCACGAAACGATAGCTTTGCGCCTGGATAGTCAGTTCGTTGAGCCCGGAGCGCGTGCCTTCCAGTATCGCGCGAGCCACCGGCTCCGGAATCGCGCCGAGGTGCGCCCAGTCTTCCGGCAGCAGCGCGGGATCGCCCAGATAGACCTCGCTTTTCCCGCCAGGCGTTCGAACGAGAATCAGGCTTCCTCCCTTGTCGAGTGCAATTTCCAGGTACTCGGACAAGGTTGCCAATGCCTCTGTGTCGACATCGCGGGCGGCATGTGAATTCGAAGTCATAGGGTGGCCACGCTGAGTAGTATGTCGATCACTATCGTACCCCCGCTCCTGCCTGTTCGGCGCATTTTGACAGCGGCACACGTTCAGGGATGTAACCCGAACATACCGTGCCAGATCGCACTAAAGAGGTTCGCGTGACGACGATCGTCGGACTTTTGCGATTCCTCGTCGCCTGCGCCGTGCGATGAAGACGGCGGCACGGCTTCTTCCGGCGCGCCGGCATTGCGCGGCGCGGCGCTGTCCGCCTGACGCGACAGGTGCAGTGCGATAGCGCCGTCGGCAATGCGCCCGGCGAGTCGGGAATCGCAATCACTGGCGAGCAGTGCGCCGAATACGACGTCGCGGTTGTAGCCCTGCTCCGCGAAGCGCATGGCCACGCTCACGTGCCGCGCATAGGCCTCCTGACGCGCCGCCTCCTGCAAGCGCGCCTCTTCTTCCCGCTCGCGGGCCATACGCCCCATCTCCTTGGCATAGACTGCGTCATAGACGCTGCGCTGCGCCGGATCGGAAAGAATCGCGTAAGCCTCCTTGATCTCCTGGAACTGCGCATGCGCAGCGGCTTCGCGTCCCATATTACGGTCGGGATGCGCTTTCATCGCGGCCCTGCGGTAGGCCCGCTTGATTTCCGCGTCGCTCGCGTCGTCGCTTACGCCCAGCAAGTCATACAACGTCGCCATGGCTCGCACAAATGGAAGTGAGATGCGGTCGATCGTAGCATGTCGTCCGCGGACGCACCGCGCGTGCGATGACGATCGCCAGCCGGCAACCGATCAATTGTCCTAAGCAAACGAGCCGCGGATATCGAAATCCGCCCGCGCCGCCAGCGCGCAGCACCCGGGTTCTCAGCGTCGAACCCGGGTCCAGCGACACCACTCGTGGTGATCGAGATTGCGCAGCAAATCGGCCCTGCGCCGTTCGCGCCGATAGTGAGCGGCGACACCAACTGCGGCTATTACGAGCACGATCGTGCCGGCAGCCATACCCAGCCAGGACTGGTCCACGTCAGCCTCCTCGGATCCATGCGGATCGCAACCCAATTGTGAGCAACGCACTCTGAATATAGCCCGTCCGTGTGACAGACTATGCGGTCTCGACCGCCAATCAGCGCACTCGGGCGACCGCTCTCAGGAGCGCATCGCCTTGAGGCGTCACGCGGGGCGTAGGGAAGCCGGATTCGGGCGTATCGACGATGACGAGGTGCAGATCGCGAAGCGCACCGAGTTCCTCCCGGTCGGGCTCGATCCGCCCTGGTGCATTCTTTATCAGCATCAACGTGGCAAGTTCGTGGGGGCTCAACATGTTATTTCCCTCCCGCTTGATCCTGTTTTGATCACGCTTCTTCGCGACTGCGAGCTACCGCAGTTTCGCCGCAGTCTCCGAAGCGATGTCCATGCATGCGCGCGTGTACCCGGCCGCCTGTGAAGCAACCCACGGCAATAGCTCGACCTGGTTGCGGACGAATTGCTCGGGCGTCTGGACGGACAACATGCCTTCGAAGTGCTGTTGCGAACCAGCGAATATCGACCTGCAAGTCGCGAGATTCAGGCGTGAGAGTTCACAAACACCATCGAATAGATGACCGGTCAACGTAGTCAACTTTACGGCCCACGATTCGCTTCCCGCCGCCGCGAATTTTTGATTAGACATACTAATTTAACCTCTGCGCATTTCATTAATCGTTATGTCTGCATCGACCGCGATTGATGTATGGCTTTTCAACGCAATTGGCATTGCCCATGCGAAAGCGAATGCCGGAGTCGAACTAGAGCCTTGATTCTAACTTTGTTAAATCCGTCTCATGAATGCTAGTTGAGTCAGGAGTTTCCCCAATTCATTACGCAGATGCGCTGAACCGCAGTATGGCCGCGGCAAGTGTCGAACAGGCTTGCAAACCGTTGACTTGTCAGCCTGAATCTCGGCCGGTCAGACAAGAACAGACGAACCACAGGTTTCGCGCAGTCAGATGACGAAAGACGTCAAACAAGATACGGCTTGCGATGAGGATTCATCGCAAGCGCAATTGTGAGTGCGGCGCTGTTGCGCCCTCAAACAACGGGAGCGGGAATATCAATGCGCGGCGACTTTCACCGCATTGCGTTGCGCAAGCAGTTCGCGTATGCGCGCCAGATGCAGATCGCCAACGGCCGTATGAACCGGCTCGACCTTGCGGGCACGACGCGCAGCAGGTGGCCATGCACCGAGGTATCGGCACAGCGCGGAAACGAACGGCCGCTTCCCCCCGCCAGCAAGTCGCCGCGTCGCAGCGGCGACCCGATCCGCCCCTACATTTGCCACCAGCCATTCAAACGCCTGACGGTCTTCGTCATTCACAATGCGAATTAGCGATTCCATGCGACGCTCCTACTGGACGTAAACACATACTGTGAATTTATACAGTATTTTGCGTCAGCGCAAGCCAAGTTTGAACTGGCTCCGGGGAGCGTTCGCATGGGGAAGGACAGATCGGGAGTCGCCTTCCAAGGGCGTTGCCTCGGGTGGAAGCGCGGGCGGCGCACTACTCGCTGGCCGCGGCGTCCCCCTTCTGGGCCGTCAACCGGTTCCTCACGGCCGTCACGCCCAGCACCGGCCTCGCCGCATTGCCCGCGCGCGAGATCTGCCAGGTCTCCGGGACTGTGCCCGAGAGCGTGACGACGCCATGGCTGACCCGAATGTGAATGTCTGAATCGTCGAGATCCGGCACGCGCCTGATGGCACGGCGAACGTCACGCACCACTGAGGTATCCGGCCGGCTTCCGGGCGTCGATGCCGAGACTCTTTGCACGGCCGCACCGGCCGGCTCGCTCACGCCGGTTTGCGCGTTCGCATTGGCAGCGCAGCTCGCGATAGCCACGAACACCATCGCGCCGATCGTTCCATTCGCACCGTTTCTGTTCATGCTGCCTCCATCGGGTCGAGTCAACCGAGGAAAAGCGCCACCTCTGAGCGTATGTTCGCACAGGAAGTCATGCGTCGCGTTCACGATGGCCTGGGCCGCCCCGATGCCTGCCCGAGCGCACACGCTGATGCAGCGGATGACTTCGGCGCCGCACTGCGCTACCCTAACAACTCCGATACAAAAAGTCGTCGTATAACCATGTCACACATCAGCACGGGCGTCGAATACGGGCTGCATTGCCTGCTCTACCTTGCCGGCACGTCCGCCGGCGTGCGCGAGGCGAGCGTACGCGACCTGGCGGAAATGCAGGGCGTGCCCGTCGATTACGCGGCCAAGCTCTTCACGCGCCTCGCCAAAGCCGGCATCGTCGAGTCGACCGAAGGCATACGCGGCGGCTTCAGACTCGCGAAACCCGCGCGCAATATTTCGGTGCTGGATGTCGTCGACGCCATCGACGGCGACAAAGCGCTCTTCGACTGTCGCGAAGTACGCCGGCAATGTGCCGTTTTCGACGACGAGCCGCCCGCATGGGCCACACGCGGCACCTGCTCGATCCATGCCGTGATGCAGGGCGCCGAGCGCGCCATGCGCGCGGAGCTCAAGCAACACTCGCTTGCCGATCTCGCCACCCGCGCGTATTCCAAGGCGCCTGCCAGCTACCACCATCACGTGGTCGACTGGTTCACCGAGCGCGCTGCCAATCGGCGCGGGTAACGACCGTCGCGTTGCGAGCCCTTCCAGCATGCAAAAAAACGCGGAGCCTCCATCGAGGCTTCCGCGTCCAATCAGATCCGTCGTTATCCTGAATGGTCAGGCAACCACGATGCGCAGCGGATCTGCGGCGGCGAGCGCTTGCTCGCGGTCCGCGCGAGGCGGATAGATCCATTCGGAGTTGATCCGGTGCTTGAGCTTCTTCGCCTCGGCGCCCTGCAACTTCACTTCGCGCTCCCAACCTTCCGTGTAGACCGCGCCCCACGGGCCCAGATCCAGACAGGTCACGTACTTCGGCTGGCTATACGGAATCAGAGCGAGGCCGAGCAGATCGGCGGCCGCGTTGTGGCCTGCCGAGCGCCCCAGGTTCATCGCGTGCTGGCACGACATCATCGTGTGATTGCCTTCGTCGTCGGTGGCTGCGCGGGCGACGTCGCCCGTCGCGTAGACACCGGGCACGCCCTCCACCGCTAGATTGCGATCGACATACAGACGCCCCAAGGCGTCGAGGCGGCCCGGAATCTGCGCGGCCAACGCGCTCGCGCGCAGCCCGGCCGTCCAGATCACCGTGTGCGATTCGATACGCTGGCCGTCCGTTGTCGTGACGCCGCCGGCATCCACTGAAGCCACACCCGAACCAAGCTTCGAGGTCACGCCGAGCGAACCCAGCGCCTCTTCGATAACGGGACGCGGGCCCGCGCCCAGGTCGGGGCCGATCGCATCGTTACGCTCGACGATGATCACCTTCACGTTCACCTGCTCGCCCAGCGCCGCGCGCAGGCGTGCCGGCATTTCCGCGGCCGTCTCGATGCCGGTGAATCCGCCGCCCGCCACCACCACGGTATTGCGCGCGGGCGTGTCCGGCTGGCTGGCCAGACTGCGGATGTGCGCTTGCAGTTCGACCGCCTCGTCGGTCTGATCCACGCTGAAGGTGTGATCGGCCAGGCCCGGGATCGACGGGCGGAACAGCCGGCTGCCAGTAGCCAGCACGAGGCGGTCGTAGCCAAGCGTAGAGGACCGGCCATCGACATCGGTCAGATCCACGGCGCGGCGCTCCACGTGAACGCGCTCCACCGTGCCCTGGATGAACTTGACGCCAGTCGCATCGAAGATCTCCTTGAGCGGCGCCCGGAAGTTCGCGGGGCCTTCTTCGTACAGGCGCGGACGGACATGCAGATGCGGATCCGGAGCGACCAGCGTGATCTCCACGTCCGTACGCCCCTGCTGATCGAGCAGCCGCGCCGCGCTCAGCGCGCTCCACATGCCGGCGAAGCCGGCCCCAATAACAAGAATACGCTTCGACATGTGTGCTTCTCCAATGCAGGGATACGTGATATCGGTGGACTCGCGCCGCGCCCGCGCTACGCATAACTCGGATTCTATGAGTCGTAGTTTAATCGCGCAAGCCCCCTTTTGGGGACGCACTGTTGACGAATCAGACAACGATGCCGTGTGGCCGGGCGCTACATGCCCATGCCCGTCCCTGCTCCCGTGCTTGTGCCGGTACCCGTGCCCGTGGTCGTGGCTGGGTTCGAAGTCGCATTCAGATCGAATCTTCCATACACGCCATCGGCTTCGTCATTCGGCCCCGCCGCGAAAAACAGCGTATTGGAAGGCTGATTGCCGAGGTCGTTGCCGAACGCAATGCCCCACACGCCTGGCTCAACAAGTGCATTGCCGTTCGAACTGTTGAGCGGCCCCATCGACTGGCCGTTCGATGCATTGAACGCGTTGATCGCGCCATTACCGAAATTGCCGATCAGAATCGCGCCGCTCATCGAGCCGAAGTTCGCGGGCGCTTGTGCAATGCCCCATGGCGCGTCGAGCGGACTGCCCGTCGCGAAGCGCTGCTTCAGGTTACCGGCCGTGTCGTACATGTCGACCATGCCAAGCCCCGCGCCTGCGACATCGTCGTGCTTCGCCGCGTCCTGCATCGCATAGGTGACGAACAGATTCGAGCCGATCGCCTGGATGCCGAACGGCGCGAAGCCGGCCGGCATCGCCGGGTCCGTGAAGCCGCCCGGCACCGTCACCTTGTTGAACGAGGTATTGAAAACGTCGATCTTGTTGTTATGGAAGTCGGTCGCGTAGAGGAAGTTCGCGTTGTTCATCGTCGCGAGCGCGAGCCCCTTGTACACTGCGCCGCCCGTGCCGTCGTCGTACATGACGAATGCGTTGGTTGGCCCGACCGCCGGCGCCCACGCGGTGATGGTGCCGCCCTCGCCCGCGAAGATGAACGCCGCGAGGCCTGACTTGCCGTTTTCCGTCACGGTAAAGCTTTGTGTGCCGTTGAAGACGATGCCCGTGGGTGATGCCGTGCCGTTCTTGCCGTTGGGTATCGCGACGATCAGCGATTGCGGCACGCCGTTGCCGTCATAGAGCGTTGCGACATTGGTGCCGTTGTCCGCGACCCAGGCAAAGCCATTCGGATTGAAGGCGACACCCCACGGATTCTTCAGATTCCCGTCGATGTGCGCGGCCGCCACCGCACCATCGGAAACGAGCGCCGTCGCCGTGAACGTCGACGGGACGGGCACGCTCGCACTGCTGGAGCCCGAGCTGGAACCGGAACTGCCGCCACACGACACGAGCGTCGCGATGGCCGCGCCACATGCTACGACGCCGAATACGGCGAGTAGAGACTTCATGACCGCACTCCTCGTTCAGTCCAAAGGGCTAACGGACAAAGAACGAGGAGGATGCGGCGTTTATTCCAGCGAAGAAACGGGGCTTGTTCCGCGGGCGATCGTAATGACTGAACTAGCTAGCGAAAAATCCGCGGCGGGCAACGAGCGCTATGCGTGACGATCCGGTGCCTGCAAACTTGCCGATACCGGCGGCAATCTGCGCGGCGTACCGAGCATGGCAAGTTGCTTCTCGTGCGGCGTCAGCGCGCCGCTGTCGCGCTTGTCCGCTTCGGCATACTTTTGCGCGGCATGAGAGAAATCGCCTTCGCCTTCCAGCGCCTGCCCCCACAGTTCATACGAGGGCGCGAAATCGGGACGAAGTTCCACCGCGTGCGCCAGTTTGACGATCGCCGCATCGTATTGTCCGTTGTCGATGAGCGCCTCGCCCCAGTCGTGCAGGATGTTCACATCGTCGCGGTGCATTTCATCTGCGCGATGGAACGCGCTGAGGGCTTCGGCATACCGGTGCGCGTGCAACAGGACGTCGCCGAGCAAGCGCTGGTTCTCTGCGGTACTCCACCGCTCGTGAGCGCCTGCACGAAGCTCCTCGATGGCGGCGTCGATTCTCCGCTCCTGCTCGAGCGCAATGCCGAGATTCGCCCGCAAGACGGCCGAGTGCGGATACAGCAACAGCGCGTCGCGCGACTGCTGCTCCGCCTCCTCGGAGCGGTTTTGCCGCAGCAGCAGCCAGCCTTTTCCAGCGAGCGCCCACTGGTGTTGCATGGAGCCCGGCCGGCCGAGGACATCGTCATAGATGGCTTCGACCTCGCTGTAGTCACATTGGCCCGGCGAACACCGTGTCTTTTGCACCGCTGCGAAGACATGGCTCGCGAGCGTATTCGGTTCGACGAGCCGCATGACCTCGATCGCGATGTCCCGCATCGACTGGTTGAAATCAGTGCCGGTGAACGCAACGTCGTCGTGCATGGCGTTGAATGGCCCGTTTTCGATCTGAATATGCGCGACATAGGCATCTGCGCTGCCGTTCATATGTGTAATGCCGATATGGACGACCACGTCCTGCTTGTTCCTGAACAGCGTCGATTTCAGAAAGCCGACGATCGAAGCATAGGACATGTCCTCACCGGGCAGCTTGATATCGGGGCTGTCGTTATCGGCCAGCGATACATCGTGCGGAACCGCGTCGCTGTCGCTGCTGATTCCGCGCATCGCCGCAAGAATTCGTTCTGCCAGGAATTCCGGGGTATAGCCGGTGTCGGCCAGCGCTTTCGGTGTTTCCACCGGAGGCACCAGCACATGTTGGGTGAGCGCGCCGGAGATGACGAGCCAGCAAAAGGGACCGGCCAGGACCAGGATGATCCAGGGGAGCACAAAAGGCCACGCCACTCCTGGCAAGCGGCTGATCAACCCGATCAGAAACAACACATGCGATAGACCCGCGGGTCTGCGATCCGGAAGGCTCGACATGTTGCACCTCGATTCGGCTGCAGTTGGCTGGGCCCAACTGGCGATCGGCGTGAACGCATCGACTATGCCAGCGCTCGCAAACGCTTTACTGCCGGGCGTTTTGGGCGATGTTTGCGAATTTCGCGCGTCGCAGGTGTTATCGCCGGGCCAACGCTCCGACAGGGGGAGTGCCGGTTCGCACCGGACACCTGGGAACGCGCGCTTACTTCACCGCCTCCGCGTCTTCGACCTCGCCCGCCACGGGCACGTTGCCCGAGGGGCTCATCATGCGCGGCTGCAGCATCAGCGCGACGAGGCCTGTCCAGCCGGTCTGGTGCGATGCGCCGACGCCGCGCCCGTTGTCGCCGTGGAAGTACTCGTGAAACAGCACGAGATCGCGGCAGCGCGGATCGGCCTGCAGCAGCGGGTAAGCGCCCATCACCGGGCGCTCGTTGTTGCGGTCGAGCAGAAAGAGCGTCGTGACGCGACGCGCCAGCTCGTCGGCGATCTGCGCGAGCGAAAGCTTCTTGCCTGAGCCGGTCGGATACTCGACGCGAAAATCGTCGCCGTAGTAGCGGTGAAATTCATACAGCGACTCGATCAGCAGATAGTTGACCGGCATCCACACCGGGCCGCGCCAGTTCGAATTGCCGCCGAACACGCGCGAGTCCGATTCGGCGGGGAGGTATCTGACGCGGAAGTCGCAGCTGTTGTGCCGGTAAACAAAAGGCTCGTCGAGATGGGCGCGAGAGAGCGCACGCACGCCGTGATCCGAGAGAAATTCGGCTTCGTCGAGCATACGCCGAAGCAGCGCTTTCATCCGGTGCCCGCGCAATAGCGAGAGCAGCAAGGAATTGCCCTTGCCAGGTTCGTTCCAGCGCGACACGAGGCGGGCAAGGTCGGGCCGGTGCTGGAGGAAAAAGACCAGCCGCTCGCGCAGCCCCGGCAGGCCGCCGTGTACCCGCTCCTCCAGCACGCGCACCGCGAAGAAGGGAATCAGCCCGACGATCGAGCGCATCCGCAGCGGCACGCTGGTGCCGTCGGGCAGCCTCAGCTTGTCGTAGAAGAACTCGTCCACGCTGTCCCACAGGCCCGTCTCGCAACCGTCGTCGCAACTCACCGCGCCCGCGATATACAGGAAGTGCTCGAAGAACTTCACGCCGATATCGACGAACACATGGTTCGCGAACGCGAGTTCGAGCGCGATGCGCATCAGGTCCAGGGCGTAGGCCGCCATCCATGCGGTGCCGTCCGCCTGATCGAGATGTCCGCCTGTCGGCAGCGGCGACGAACGGTCGAAGATGCCGACGTTGTCGAGTCCCAGGAAGCCGCCCTGGAAGATGTTGTGGCCGTCCGCATCCTTGCGGTTCACCCACCAGGAAAAATTCAGCAGCAGCTTGTGGAAGACAAGTTCGAGGAAATCCCGGTCAGCCTTGCCGGTGATCGCGCGATCGATCTCGTACACGCGCCATGCGGCCCACGCGTGCACGGGCGGATTCGCGTCGCCGAACGCCCATTCGTAGGCGGGCAACTGGCCGTTGGGATGCTGATAGCGGTCCTTCACGAGCAGCAGCATCTGCTTCTTTGCAAACATCGGATCGACCAGGGCGAACGCGACCGCCTGAAACGCGAGGTCCCACGATGCGTACCACGGGTACTCCCATTTGTCCGGCATCGAGAGGATGTCCGCGTTGCATAGATGCCGCCAGTCCGCGTTGCGCCCGCGCTGGCGCGCGGCGGGCGGTGTCGGCTGCAGCGGGTCGCCTGTCATCCAGCGGTTCACGTCGTACTGGTAATACTGCTTCGACCACAGCATGCCCGCCAGCGCCTGGCGCTGCACGAGCCGCGCGTCGGCACTTTCGATGTCGCGCTGCAGCGCGTCGTAGAACGCGTCCGCCTCGGCAATGCGCTGCGCGAACAGGCCGTCGATGTCGAGCGCTACGTCCTCCTTCGGCGCGGATAGCGGACGCCAGCGGAACGTGACGACTGCGCGCCCGTGCGCCGCGATCTCGAGATGCACGCGCGCGGCCGCCTTCGTGCCCGCGTCGCGCCGGATCGCGTCGTTATTGCCGTGCACGACATAGTCGTCGAAGCCGTCCTTGAATGGACCGGCGCCGTCCATGCCGAACAGGCGCTTCACGTTGGTCTCGTTCTCGCAAAACAGCCACTCGACGCGCTCGCCTCTTTGTGCGGCAGCCGTCACGACGAGCGGCTCGTGCGTGCCGCAGTGCGCGACGACATGCTCGCCCTCGGCGGACGAAACGAGCGCGAGCGACGGCTTGCTGCCTGTGGCCTTCCACGACCACGTGTTGCGCGCCCAGAACTGCGGCAACACGTCGATCGATGCGTGCTGCCCGGCGCGGTTCTCGACTGTCACGCGCATAACGATGTCTTCCGGCGTGTGCTTGGCATATTCGATCTGCACATCGAAATAACGCTGATCATCGAATGCGCCCGTGTCGAGGATTTCGTATTCGGGCAAGCCGGCGCCGCGCCGCGCGTTTTCGTCGACCAGGTCCTGGTAGGGAAACGCCGCCTGCGGGTACTTGTAAAGCATGCGCATGTACGAATGCGTCGGCGTGCTGTCGAGGTAGAAGTACAGCTCCTTCACGTCCTCGCCATGATTGCCTTCCTGATTCGTCAGACCGAACAGACGCTCCTTCAAAATCGGGTCGAGGCCGTTCCACAGCGCGAGCGAACAACACCAGTCCAGCCGCTCGTCCCCGAATCCGGCCAGGCCGTCTTCGCCCCAGCGATAGGCGCGCATGCGCGCGTGGTCATGCGGGAAATAATCCCACGCGGTGCCGTGCTCGCTGTAATCCTCGCGCACGGTGCCCCACTGGCGCTCGCTGAGGTACGGTCCCCAGCGCTGCCAGCGGGCGTAATCGGCCGAGTACAGGCGTTGACCTTCAACCGTGTGGATGAGGCCGGCGGCGCGCTGCAGCATGGGCATCTCCTTGAATTGGGGCCGCCACGGTGGAGCGTGGCGCGGCGAATCTCCCATGCTAGCGCGGTTTGGCCGCCGGGCGCATGCGCCGCGCTACGGGTAGGCGCTAGCCGCCATCGCCGAGCCGTTTGAGGATGCGCAGCAATTCGCCGAGGGACCATGCCTGGAACGGTGTGCCGCCAGGCCGGTGCGGCGCATCGCCATCGGCGACCTCGGAAACATGGTCGAGCCCGGCGCGGTCGAGATGCGCGAGCAGCGGCGTGACGAACCGCTCGCGAGCGAGCGCGCACTGCGCCGCGGTATCGCCGTTCACGCGCAGCCAGGCATCCACGAAGGGGCCGAGCAACCAGGGCCAGACGGTGCCCTGATGATAGGCGCCGTCGCGCTGCAGCACCTCGCCACGGTACTGCCCGCGATACGCGCGGTCAGACGGCGCGAGCGTGCGCAGCCCCATGGGCGTGAGCAGGTTGGCTTCGACCTGCGCCACGACCGCGCGCGCCGCATCGCCTTCGAGCAGCGCGAACGGCAGACCGCCCGCCGCGAAGATCTGGTTCGGCCGAATCGAGCAATCGACCGTACCGTCCACGTGATCGAGATCGACCACGTCGAACAGCGCGCCCGTCGACGGATCGACAAAGCGCCCGGCAAACGAGG
This sequence comes from Paraburkholderia sp. BR10936, assembly GCF_040965735.1. Lineage (NCBI taxonomy): Bacteria > Pseudomonadati > Pseudomonadota > Betaproteobacteria > Burkholderiales > Burkholderiaceae > Paraburkholderia > Paraburkholderia sp. BR10936. Next base: position 113,069 of record NZ_JBFRCM010000012.1, on the reverse strand, counting down.
CGCTTGCGCGCGCTTCCAATTCGCGCCAGCGCGTATCCCACGCCGCGGCGATGCGCAGCGCATTGATCCACAGCGCCTGTATTTCCACCGGCTTGCCGATGCGCGGCGTGACCACCCAGTCGCCCGCCTTCGCATCCATCCAGGTGAGCTGCACGCCCGGCACGCCCGCTCGCAGCAGGCCGTCGCGCGGATCGGCTGCGATCCCGTAGCGCGTGCCGCGCGCATAGCCTTCGAGGATGGCGTCGACGGCGCCCTGGAGCGCACGCCGCGCTTCGTGCGGCACGTTCCCGGCCGCAAAGTAGTCGTGCACCGCCACGACGAACCACAGCGATGCGTCGACGGAGTTGTATTCGGGCGCGCCGCCTGCGTCGGGAAAACGGTTTGGCAGCATGCCCTCAGAAACGGTCGCCGCCCATTCGAGCAGGATCGCGCCCGCCTCCTCGCAGCGCTCGTTCGCGAGCAGCAGGCCACGCATGGCGATGAACGTGTCGCGGCCCCAGTCGGTGAACCACGGATAGCCCGCGACGATCGTACGGCCCTCGCCGCGTGCAACGGCATAGGCATTGGCCGAACGCTGCAGACGCGAGCCGAGCGACGCCCGGCGCGCTTCTTCGATGCCGACGAGCAGCTGCGCGCGGCTCGCCGCGCTATCGTTGCTGTCGAGCGAGGCATCCGGCACACCCGAAGATGGTTGCGCGTGCAACAGTATCACCACATCGCCTATGCCCAGGTCAAACGTGAATACGCCTGGCGTCGCGAGATCCTCGATGTAGTCGAGCCCTCGCTCGCGTTCGCGCGGGTAGCAGAAGTTGCGGTACCAGTCCGGCGCATGCGTATAGCAGCCGTTGGAGCGCGCGACGATGGCGGGCAGATCGCCGTACGGTTGCCAGCGCACGTGCTCGCCGTCGATCTGGGCGTTGAAGTCGAACGCGGGGTTCTCGTGGTGCAGCCCGTGATAGTCGCGGCCCGAGATCAGCAGGCGGACTTTCAGCACGGCAACGCCAGCCCCGGAGGGTGCATCGAGCCGCCAGCGCAGCACGGTTTCGCGGCTCGCCTTCGCCAAGAACACTTCCGCCGTGAGCACGGCGCCGCCGTCCAGCCGGTAGCACCACGTGGGCCACGGCGAGGTGTCGAAGCTCGCGATGCGCCCCGAGGTATCGGGATAGAGCAGATCGGGGGCGTAGCGCTGCATCGTCAGCGCGGTCTTGCGCTCCCCGTCCTCGAGCCAGGCTTCGATGCCGTTGACGAGCACCACGCGGTTCGTGGGCGGCTGCATAGCCGTGAGCAGCAGCGCGTGGTAGCGGCGCGTACGCGCGGTGCCGACTGTGCCGGATGCAAATCCGCCGGCGCCGTCCGCTTCGAGCCATTCGTCGTCGAGGCGCTGCGCATCGATGGGGCTGTGAAGACGCGTCATCGGTTGTCCTACCCTCGTGGATCATCTGCGCAACGATACTCCCGTCGGCGCGGAGCAGCCAGAAAGCGAGTCGAAAGACGCGGGCGACGTGAACATCGCGAAATTGTTTACGTGCGTGCAGGGTTAGCGGGGCTCGGGCCGCCCGCGCCGCTGCCGGTAATGGATCTGCGCGGGCACCTGAATGGACTCGGGCGCGCCTTCGCCTTCGAGCAGTGAAAACACGCAACGCAGGCTATGTTCCGCGAGTTGCGCGCTGTCCTGCACGATGGCGTCGATGCGAAGCGGCAGGCAGTCGAGCAGTTGATGATCGTCGAAGGTCATCACGCGGCCCGGCGCCTCGGCCAGTTGATGCGCTTCGTTCACGAACTCCAGCAAGCCTTCGAGCAGCGTGATCGAACCGGCGAACAGCGCCTCGGGGTAGCGCCCATGGGCTTCGAACCAGGCCTTCATCAGCGCATAGCCCGACTCTCGCTGGTAATCGCGCTGATACACCCAGTCGGCCTGCTCCGCAATGCCGTGCCGCTCTAGCGCGAGCCGATAGCCCGCAAGGCGGTCGCGGCTCGGGGAAAGTTCCGGCTGGCCACCGAAGAACACTACTTCCCGTGCGCCCTGTTCGATCGTCTCGCCCACCAGAGCCGCCACCGTTTCAGCGGCGTCGGTAATTACATAGGGAATCGCGCTCGTCGCCACGCGGCGGTCGGCGAACACGATCGGCAGACGCTTCACCCACTTGTCGTAGCGCGGCGCTTCGGCCGTGCACGGGACGACCACCACGCCATCCACCTGCTGCGCGACCAGATGCGCAAGACCCTCGGTCTCGCGCACCGGATCTTCGTCGCTCGTCACGATCACGAGCTGATAACGGTAGCGCTCGCGGCATTGCCATTCCATGGCCTGGGCGAGCGCGGCGTGCGCCGAGTTGGTCAGATCGGGAATCACGAGGCCGATCGTGTTGCTGCGCCGCGAGCGCAGCGCGCGCGCCGATTGCGACGGCGTGAAATGATGGTCCCTCGCCACCTGCAGCACACGCTCGACCGTGGCCGCCGAGATGCGGTAGCGCTCGGCATTGCCGTTGAGCACCATGCTGGCCGTGGTCCGCGAAACCTCCGCGAGGCGGGCAATGTCGTCGATAGTCAGACGCTCGAACTGGGACACGCGGCGTTCCTGCTGGATGTGAGTTGGGGATCGGGTGAACGCGGGAGCGAAGAGCGGGCGACGCGGCTGCGAGCCAGGGCAAGGCCCAAAACGAAGCGCCCCGTGTGGCACGGGGCGCGCAGTCACTCTCAAGTGCGCGCGGTCGCGAAGTCTTCGCGTCCGATGGTACTACGCTCGCGCGCGCCTGAAAACGTGCTTACTGCTTGTACAGGTTCAGCGGCACCGGGATGAACTTGTCGACCGGCTGACCGTCGACCACCTTCTTCGCGGCCTGCACGCCATACTGGCCGATCAGTTCGGGCTGCTGCTGCACGGTCGCGGCCATCTGGCCGGACTTGACCGCGGCGATCGCGTCGTCGGTGGCGTCGAAGCCGACCACGGCCACGTTCTTCAGGCCCGCAGCCTGCAGCGCCTTGACCGCGCCCAGCGCCATTTCGTCGTTCTGCGCGAACACGCCCTGAATGTCCTTGTTGCTCTGGATGATGTTTTCCATCACCGAAAGGCCCTTGGCGCGATCGAAGTCGGCGGGCTGCTTCGTGACGATCTTCACGCCGCCCTTTGCCGCGATTTCATCGTCGAAACCGGCGCCGCGCTCGTTGGCCGCCGACGAACCCGGAATGCCCTGCAGCTCGACGATGTTGCCCTTGCCGCCCAACTTGTCGGCGAGAAAACCGGCAGCCATCTTGCCGCCTGCCTTGTTGTCCGAAGCGATATGCGAGCTGACTTCCGCGCCGTTCACGCTGCGGTCGAGCGAAATCACCTTGATGCCCTTGCTCGTCGCTTCCTTCACGACGTTGGCCACGGCCGAAGAATCGGTCGGGTTGATGAGGATGACGTTGACCTTCTTCTCGATCAGGTCCTCCACGCTCGCCTGCTGCTTCGCCGGATCGTTCTGCGCGTCGACGGTGATGAGCGTCACGCCATCCTTCTTCGCTTCGTCTTCGGCGCCTTTCTTGAGCGAGACGAAGAACGGATTGTTGAGCGTCGAGATCGACAGGCCGACTGTGACCGCGCCGCCCGAAGCCGGCGCCGCCGACGCGCCAGCATCGGCCGTGCTGCCCGGACCTTCCTTCGAGCAGGCCGTGAGGCCCAGCACGAGCGAACCGGCAGCGAGCGCCGCAAAGAGTTTCGATATCGACGGCGAATTGTGCTTATTCATAGTCTTCCTCCTCGTTATATGTGGAGTGTGTGGAGATATACAACTCAGGATAACTATTGATGCCAAACTGCCGCGCCACGCGATTCGAGCGTGGCGCAGCCTGGGGGATTACGACGACTTCTTGTTGCCGCGATCGATCAGCACGGCGAGCAGGATCACGATGCCCTTGATGACCTGCTGATAGAACGACGACACGTCGAGCAGGTTCAGGCCGTTGTTGAGCACGCCGATCAGCAGCGCGCCCACGAGCGTGCCGAAGATCCAGCCGCGACCGCCCGTGAGGCTCGTGCCGCCCAGCACGACCGCTGCGATGGCGTCGAGCTCGTAGCCCGTGCCCGCGGTCGGCTGCGCGGAGTTCAGGCGCGAAGTCAGCACCACGCCCGCGAGCGCCGACATGACGCCCGCGATCGTGTACACCCACAGCTGGATGCGATCGACTTTCACGCCCGAAAGCTTCGCCGATTCGGCATTGCCGCCCGTCGCGTAGATATGGCGGCCGAACACGGTCTTGCGCAGCAGCACCCAGAACACGCCGAACATCACGAGCATCAGCACGACGGGAATCGGCACGAGGCGCGCGACATAGCCGCCGCCCAGCAGCGAGAAGAAGTCGCTGTTGAAGCTGCTGATCGGGCTGCCGTTCGACACGACGAGCGCGAGGCCGCGCAGCACCGTCATCGAACCGAGCGTGGCGATGAACGGCGCGACCTTGCCCTTGCTGATGACGAGTCCGTTGGCGAAGCCCATCAGGCCGCCAGCCACGAGGCCGGCGAGCGTCGCGACGATAGCGGGCGTGCCCGTGCTCAGCAGCGTCGCGATGATCACCGAGGAAAGCGCGAGCACGGAGCCCGCCGAGAGATCGATGCCGCCGAGCAGAATCACGAGCGTCATGCCGAACGCGATCAGCGCGTTGATCGACGCCTGGCGCATCACGTTGAGCAGGTTGTCGAGCGTGAGGAAATCGCGGCTCACGATCGAGAGCGCCACGGAGATGATCAGCAGTGCTACGAAGGGTCCGAGCTTTTGCAGCGTCGCCCGGCTGCCGGGGGTAAGGGTCACTTGCGACATGTCATGTCTCGCTAGTTTGTAGTGTATGAGTAAGCGCCTTCGCTCAGACCGCCACGGCTTGCGCAGCGCTCGCCTGGCCGCCGGCTGCCGCCGTCATGATCAGTTCCTGAGTGGCCGTGGCCGCCTCGAAGATGCCGTTCTGGCGCCCCTGATGCATGACGAGAATGCGGTCGCTCATGGCCAGCACTTCGGGCAACTCGGACGACACCATCACGATGGCGACGCCCTGCGCCGCGAGCTGATTGATGATCGTGTAGATCTCGGCTTTGCCGCCCACGTCCACGCCGCGCGTGGGCTCGTCGAGCAGCAGCACCTTCGGCGGCTGCGCCAGCCACTTCGCGAACACGACCTTCTGCTGGTTGCCGCCCGAAAGCGCCTTGACGTCCAGTTCGGCGTCGCGCGTACGCACGCGCAACTGCTCGATGAGGCCGTCGACGGCGCTGTGCTCCGCGCGCTCGTTGACGAAGCCGAGGGTCGCGTACTGGTCCAGATGCACGAGCGTCGCGTTTTCGCGCACCGACATGCCGAGCACGAGCCCCTGACGCTTGCGGTCTTCCGTAACGAAGCCAATGCCCGCCGCAATCGCGCTGGACGCGTCGCGCACCTCGAGCAGCTTGCCGTCGAGCGTGACCGTGCCCGCGCTCTTGCGGTTCGCGCCGAACAGCGTGCGCAGGATCTCGCTGCGCCCGGCGCCCATGAGTCCGGCGATACCGAGCACCTCGCCCGCGCGCACGTCGAACGTAATGCCTTCGATATGGCCTTCATCCGCCAGACCGGCCACGCGCATGCGCACGTCGCCCGGTGCATGGCTGCGTTTCGGAAAACGCTCGCCGATCTCGCGCCCCACCATCAGGCGCACGATCTCGTCGAAACCGGTGTCGCGAATCGCGCGTTCGCCGACGAAATGGCCGTCACGGAGCACGCTGATCTTGTCGCACACGCGGAATATCTCTTCCATGCGGTGCGAAACGTAGACGATCGCCACTCCGCTCGCCTTGAGCGACTGCATGATCTCGAAGAGCGTTTCGATTTCGCGGTTCGTGAGCGCGGCGGTCGGCTCGTCCATCACGAGGACTTGCGCGTTCAGCGACAGCGCCTTGGCGATTTCCACGAGTTGCTGCTGACCGATGGAGAGCAGCCCTGCTTCGGTCTGCGGATCGATACGCTGCGCGCCGACCTTGTCGAGCCACTTGCGCGCCTCTTTACGCATCGTCGCGACATCGACCATGCCGAAGCGGCTCGGCTCGCGGCCAAGGAACAGATTCTCCATCACCGTCAACTGCGCGATGAGGTTCAATTCCTGGTGAATGATGGCAATGCCCGCGCGTTCGGCCTCGACGGTGCTGCGGATCTGCACCGCGCGCCCATCGACGAGGATCTCGCCTGCATCGGCTTGATACACGCCGCTCAGGATCTTCATGAGTGTCGATTTGCCGGCGCCGTTCTCGCCCATCAGCGCGTGGATCTCACCCGCCTCGATGTGGAATTCGACGCCTTCGAGCACCCGAACCGGACCGAACGCCTTGCCGATCCCCTGCATCATCACTTGCATCCTGGACCTCTCAGAAGATCACGCCCGAATGCAAAATCACATTCGCGTAGGGGCTGCACTCGCCGGTGCGGATCACCGCCTTCGCCTCGCGGCAGCGGCGCTTGAATTCTTCGTGCGGCACGGTTTCCACGGCGATGTGCGTGGCGGCCATCTCGCGGCTGCGCGCCACCACGGCCGCGTTATGCGTCTGCGCCTCGCTCGCGAACACCGCGCGCTCGGCCTTGAAGTCGGCGAGCACGCTGTCGAGCACGGCGAAGAAGTCGGGCACGCCCACCGCGAGCGAAACGTCGATGCATTCCACACCGTCGGGAATGGGCAGGCCGCAGTCGGCGATCACGAGGCTATCGGTGTGGCCCATGCGCGCGAGCACGCGTGCGATGTCGCGATTCAGATGTCCGTGTTTTTTCACTGCGAATCTCGGGCTTGCGTGTTCAGAAAGGCTTCGAGCTCGGCGAGCGTGGGCATGCCGCCCTGCGCACCGGCGCGCGTCACCGAGAGCGCGCCTGCCGCGTTCGCGCGCCGCACGGCCTCGCCAATGCCGAGATGCCAGAACGCCGCGAGTGCGCCGTTGAAGGTGTCGCCGGCGCCGGTCGTATCGACGGCTTCGACGGTGAATCCCGGCTGATGCACGAGCGCGCCATTGGCATCGGCGTAGTACGCGCCGTCTTTGCCGTGGGTCATGGCGATGCGCATGGGCGAGCGCGCGATGACCTCGGCCCACGCGCCTTCCGGCGTTTGCAGCGCGGTGGCGAGTTCATGCTCGTTGGGCGTGAGCAGCGTAGTCAGTTCGAGCAGTTCGCCGCTCAGTTCGACTGCGGGCGCGGGATTGAGAAAGAACGGCTTGCCGTGTTCGCGAGCGCGCCGCGCGGCGTGCAGCACCGTTGCGTAGGGCACTTCGAGTTGGGCGAGCACGACGTCGGCCTGCGCGATCGCGGTGCTTGCACGGTCGATGTCTTCGGGCGAAAGCTCGTGGTTCGCGCCGGGCACGACGATGATCGCGTTATCGCCGCCCGAGAGTGTGATCGACGCGATGCCGGTCGCCTCGCGCCCCGTGCTCACATGCGCGATATCGACGCCTTCGCGCGCCAGCGTCGCTTTCATCTCGCCGCCGAACGCATCGGCGCCGACGCAGCCGATCATCGTCACCTCGGCGCCAAGGCGCGCCGCCGCGACCGCCTGGTTCGCGCCCTTGCCGCCCGGATGGGTCGAAAAATGCGTGCCGAACAGCGTCTCGCCGAGCCGGGGAAACGTGTCGGTCGTGACGACCATGTCCATGTTGATGCTGCCCACCACCACTACGCGCGCCATTGCACTCCCTTTCGACGGCTTGCCGCGCCTGCGGTTTTTTGCCGTGCTAAAACGTAATCAGCTTGGGAGCGCAGTTATACCAGAGTGCTCACGCGTGTGAAATAGACCCAGGGTATAACCGGATGCGCAGGACAATATGTCCCCGATTACTGGTGGGCCGGCCGTAGTGGGGCACCGGCTCTATACGAATCCGGCGCGGTGGTGGCCCGCGACGCGATTCTTGCGCATCACACCTCGATACCTAGCGCGACGATCCGCCGGTACAGCGTCGCGCGCGCCATGCCGATCTGCGCGGCGGCTTTCGTCACCTGGCCGCCGGCCGCGCGTAACGCTTCGGTCAGGAAGCGGCGTTCGTAATCGCGCATTGCTTCGTCGTACTGCTGATACTGCGGCACGCCAGTGTCGTCCTGCGTATCGTGCTGAGTGCCCGTCTCTTCGTCGCGGCGCTGCCCGCGCCCATCGCCGATGAAGCGCGCGAGCGAGCGCGCATCGATGCGCTCGCTGTCCGATAGCAACACCGCGCGCTCGAGCGTATTGCGCAGCTCACGCACGTTGCCTGGCCAGCCATACGCACACAGCACCGCGAGCGCGTCCTTGTCGAGTTCGAGATGCCCCGCGCCGCTCTCCACCGCGAGCTTGTCGAGAATCGAATACGCCATCGCCTCGATGTCCGCCAGGCGCTCGCGCAGCGGCGGCACACGAATCATTAGTACGTTGAGCCGGTAGTAGAGGTCCGCACGAAACCGGCCCTGCGCCACGAGTGCGGGCAGATCCGCCGAGGTCGCCGCGATGATGCGCACGTCGGTGCGCACGATGCGATTCGAGCCGAGCGGCTCGAACTCCTGCTCCTGCAAGACCCGCAGCAATTTGCCCTGCAGCGCGAGCGGCATGTCGCCGATCTCGTCGAGAAAGAGTGTGCCGCCCTGAGCCAGCTCGAACTTGCCGATGCGCCCCTTGCGCTCCGCGCCGGTGTACGCGCCCGCCTCCGCGCCGAAGAATTCCAGTTCCAGCAGCGTGTCGGGAATCGCCGCGACGTTCACCGTCACGAGCGGACTGTCCGCGCGTCCGGACGCGCCGTGGATGGCGTGCGCGAGCAACTCCTTCCCCGTGCCGGTTTCGCCAAGCAACAGCACCGGCGAGGCGAGACGCGCGGCCCGGCGCGCCTGGCGCTTCACTTCGAGGCTTGCGGCGCTCGTGCCGATCAAGCTCGAAAAGCTGTACTTCGCGCGACGCACCTGCGCGAGCGACTGACGCGTGCTGATCAGTTCGGCTCGCAGCCGTGCGTACTGGCTAAAGAGCGGCGACAGTCCCTTGAGTTCGTTGAACAGCACGAAGCCGACAGCACCGATCGTCTCGCCGTTGTCGTCCTTGATCGGCAAACGCGTGACGACGATCGGATCGCGATCGGTCTCGAGAATGTCGAGCAGAATGGGCTCGCCCCCCTTCACGACGTCGCGCATCATGCTGTTCGGAATGACGGCTTCGCAATCGAGACCGATCACGGCTGTGGGGTCGTCAAAGCCGAAGCGCGCCGCGTAGTCCCGGTTGATCCACACCACGCGCGCGTTGCGATCGACGATCACGGTGCCTTCGCTGAACTTGTCGAGTGATCGAAAGAGCGATTGCATCGCCAGCTTGCGCACGTGGTCGTAGTCGGCCAGCAGCGCGGTCGTTTCGATTTCCATTCGGTGCTTTTCCTGGATCGCGGCCCTGACGTAGCCCGTCACGACCAGTGGATTCTCATTTGCGGGACGCATTATCCCAGAAATGAGATTGCGCCACGTCCCCTGAAATTTCCCGGCTTGGCGCGCGGGGATGGCAAGCGGCGCCGCGCTTTCTTCGCCTAACTCGTCTCAGTTTTGCGACTCGCAGCCGCCGCAAGCATCCCGGCGCACCCCTGCGCCCCGCGCAGCGGGTTCGCCCGCCGCTTCGCGCAAGGCTCTCCGTCCGCTGGCACACATCGTGCTCTATTGCGCGGTCGCGCCGGCTTCGGCGCGCGCGAACAACAAACAGACCTGCACGAATAAACCAACTGGAGACAAGATGTCCTTTGTGATTGTGATCGCCGCTTTGGCGTTCCTGATGTTCGTGGCCTACCGCGGCTACAGCGTCATTCTCTTTGCGCCCATCGCCGCACTGGGCGCCGTGCTGCTGATCGATCCCTCCGCCGTCGCCCCCGTGTTTTCCGGCATCTTCATGGAAAAGATGGTCGGCTTCGTCAAGCTCTACTTCCCCGTCTTCCTGCTCGGCGCCGTGTTCGGTAAGGTCATCGAACTATCCGGCTTCTCCGAGGCGATCGTGGCCGCCGCGATCCGCTACATTGGCCGCTCGCGCGCCAATGCCGTGATCGTCGCGGTCTGCGCGCTGCTCACGTATGGCGGCGTCTCGCTCTTCGTCGTGGTGTTCGCGGTGTATCCGTTCGCCGCCGAACTCTATCGCCAGAGCAACATTCCGAAGCGCCTCATGCCCGGTGCGATCGCGCTCGGCGCGTTCACGTTCACGATGGATTCGCTGCCCGGTACGCCGCAGATCCAGAACATCATTCCCACGACGTTCTTCAAGACCACCGCGTGGGCCGCGCCCTGGCTCGGCGTGATCGGCTCGATCTTCATCATCGTGGTCGGTCTCACGTACCTCGAATGGCGCCGCCGCAGCGCCATGGCGAAGGGCGAAGGCTATGGCACGTCGCTCGTGAACGAACCGGAGCGCGTCGAGACCGGCAATCTGCCGCATCCGGCGCTGGCCATCGCGCCGCTCGTGCTCGTTGGCGTCGCCAACTTCCTGCTGACGAAGTGGATTCCGCAGTGGTACGGCGAAAGCTTCACCGTCGCGCCCGACGTGCTGCCCGGCATGCACGCGCCCGTGACGGTGGCCGTGAAGAGCGTCGTCGCCATCTGGGCCGTGCAGGGCGCACTGCTGCTCGGCATTCTGCTCGTCATCGTGACGGCGTTCGGCCGCGTGAAGGAACGCTTCGCGACCGGCACGAAGGCCGCAGTGAGCGGCGCGCTGCTCGCCACGCTCAATACGGCATCCGAGTACGGCTTCGGCGGCGTGATCTCGGCGCTGCCCGGCTTCCTCGTGGTCGGCAATGCGCTCAAGGCCATTCCGAATCCGCTCGTGAATGCGGCCGTGTCGGTTTCGGCGCTCGCGGGTATCACGGGTTCCGCATCGGGCGGCATGAGCATCGCGCTCGCCGCCATGTCGGACACCTTCATCAAGACCGCGCAGGCCATGCACATCCCGATGGAAGTGCTGCACCGCGTGGTGGCAATGGCGAGCGGCGGCATGGATACGCTGCCGCACAACGGCGCGGTCATCACGCTGCTCGCGGTTACGGGCCTCACGCACCGCGAGTCGTATCGCGACATTTTCGCGGTGACGATCATCAAAACGCTCGCGGTCTTCTTCGTCATCGCCGTGTTCTACCTGACCGGCATCGTCTAACCGGCAACTACACCAGGCCCACCCATGCATCTCCCCAACACGCTCTCCCTCGCCGGAAAGACCGCCGTCGTCACCGGTTCGACCAGCGGCATCGGTCTCGGCATTGCGACGGCGCTGGCTCGCGCTGGCGCCAATATCGTCCTGAACGGTTTCGGCGATCCGGCGGCCGCGCTCGCGCAAATCGAAGCGACCGGCGTGCGCGCCGTGCATCACAACGCGGACATGAGCCGTCCTGCCGAGATCGAAGCCCTCGTGACTTTCGCGGCAAGCACGTTCGGCGGGCTCGATATTCTCGTCAACAACGCGGGCATTCAGTACGTCGAAACGATCGAGAACTTCCCGGTGGATCGCTGGGACCAGATCATCGCGATCAATCTGAGCGCGACGTTTCACGCGACGCGCGCAGCGCTTCCCATCATGCGCGCAACGGGTTGGGGACGCGTGATCAATATCGCGTCGGTACATGGGCTCGTGGGCTCGGTCGGCAAGTCGGCCTATGTCGCGGCCAAGCATGGCGTGATCGGGCTCACCAAGGTCGCCGCACTGGAAACCGCGCGCAGCGGCGTGACCGTCAACGCGATCTGTCCGGGCTGGGTGCTCACGCCGCTCGTACAGAAGCAGATCGATGACCTGGCTCACCGCGAGGCCATCTCCGTCGAAGACGCCACGCTGAAACTGCTCGGCGAAAAGCAACCGTCGGCAAGCTTTGCGACGGTCGAGCAAATCGGTGGCGTAGCGGCCTTCCTGTGCTCGGAAGCGGCGAACGAGATGCGCGGCGCCGAACTCAAGGTGGATGGCGGCTGGCTCGCGCAGTAAAAACGGCAGCGGCGCGCGAACGACGTACGACGCGTCAATCGCGCGCCATGCGCCGCAGTTTCATGGCGTGCGTATTCCGTACGTCTTCGTACAGAACACCTGAGCGCGCCGATTTATATGCTGGCTGATTATTTCGTATCGTTCCGCAGTGAGTCGATACGATGCTGCCGTATCGATTCATTTGCGATTGCTTCGCTCCTGCCCGGCCGCCGCGCCTTCCGCGATCAATGACCAAACCACCTGTTCGAACTGCTCGGGTTCGATCGGTCTGGAGTACAAATAGCCCTGCGCGAAATCACAGCCCATCGACTTGAGAAAATCCCGTTGCTCGACGGTTTCCACGCCTTCGGCGATGACCTGGATTCCCAGCTTGTGTGCGAGCACCACCATCGCCTCGCATAGCACCTGATTGTTTTCGTCCACGCTGAGGTTCTGGACAAACGACCGATCGATTTTCAGGTAATCAATGTCGAAGCGTTTGAGATAGGCCAGCGAGGAATAGCCCGTGCCGAAGTCGTCGATCGAGATGCCTATGCCCGCCAGACGGAAATCGAGCAACCGCTCGTCGATATTCGATTCGGCCTGCAGCAGCAGCCCCTCGGTGATTTCCACCACCACGCTTTGCCCCGGCATGCCCTCGCGATCGAGATAGTCATGCCACCGCACGCCGACCGTGCTGTCCTGGCGGACCTGCACCGGCGACATGTTCACGCTGATCTGGAACGACGGATCGTATTGCTCACGCCAGATGCGCGCTTGTTGCACGGCTTGCCTGAACACCCAGTCGCCGATGGGAATGATCAGGCCGGTATCTTCGGCCAGCGGAATGAATTCCAGCGGACTGATCATGCCGCGCTCCGGATGCAGCCAGCGTAACAGGGCTTCCGCCTTGCAGACCCGGCCCGTTGCCAGGTCGACGACCGGCTGATAAACCAGCCGAAGCTGATTGCGAGGCAACGCTGAACGCAGGTCGCTGGTCAGGCGCAAGCGCGTTTCCGCCTCCAGCTGCATGTCGGGCGTGAAATAGCTGAAGCGGTTGCGTCCGGCATTCTTGGCCGCGTACATGGCCTGGTCTGCGTTCTTGAACAAGGCGTCGAGTTCAACCGTGTCGTCGGGGAAAACGGTGACGCCAATGCTCGCCGAGATGTAGACCTCGTCCGCGCCGAGTTTGAACGGTTCAGTCAGTTTGCGATTGATATTGCGCACGGTCTGCTCGACCGCGTCCATGTCTTCGAGATCGGGCAAGATCACCGTGAACTCGTCGCCGCCCAGTCGCGCGACGGTATCCAGATTGCGCACGCACGCGCTGATGCGGCGACCAGCCTCGATCAACAGCACGTCGCCGCGGTCGTGCCCCAGCGAGTCGTTGACCTCCTTGAAGCGGTCGAGGTCGATCAACATCAGGGCCACGCGCCTTTGCGAACGGCGCGCGAGCGCGGCCTCCTCGGTAAGACGATCGTGAAAGAGCTGCCGGTTAGGCAGACCCGTCAGCGCATCGAAATTGGCCTGCTTCCAGATGGTCGCCTCGAACGCCATCCGGTCGGAGAGGTCGCGACCGACTGCCAGCACCGAAGTGACATGGCCGGAACGATCGATCTCAGGCGTGATGCGAATGTGAGTGCATTGCTCCTGCCCGTCCTTTCCTGCCCACCGCAGTTCGAACTGGGCGCTTTTTCCCGTCGCGATGACTTCGCCGATCTTCCTTTCGTAGACCAGCGCATTGGCGCCGCCGGGAAGCTCCGAAGGCCGCTTGCCGAGCACGCTGGCGAGATCGCATCCCGCCGACGTGCAAAAGGCCGGATTGGCGAAGATGCGGCGCAGCTCGCGGTCATATCGCGTGATCGTATCGGGCGAATTCTCGATCAGCGTGCGCGACTCCCGTTCGCGGGCGACGAGTTCCGCCGTCCGGTCGACGACAGTCTGTTCGAGCGACGCATTGATTTCGTTGATCTTGTGAATCTTCTGCCTGATCGCCGTGCGCATCCGCTCGAAGCGCTGCGCCAGCCGGGCCAGTTCGTCCGGTCCGCCAGGCGGGCCTTCCCCGTCCTTGCCATCGTCCTCGACGGCGCCGGCATCCTCGCCAGTGTCGTGCATGCGGCGCACCAGATCCTGGAGCGGCGCCGAAATGCTGTACGAAATAAAGTAGGCAAGGAAAATGGAAAGCAGAAACCCGGAAATGCCGACCACCACGATCTGGTTGCGTACGGCCTGCGCCTCCGCGGTGAGATTCCGTTCGGCGATCGTGCTGACCACGAACCAGCTCGTGCCGGGAATGCGCGCGTAGGCGGCAAGATAATGCCCGCCGCGCTTTGCCGCGAAATTGACGAACCGGCTCGACTCGCCCGATACGCGGTGGCGCGCGATATCTTCGATCAGGCCGGGCTCGGGCGCGGCGCCCGGGTTGGGCGACGAGGCGTGATTCGGAACCACGATGATCTTGTTGTCGCTCGCATCGAATACGTAAATCTCTGTTCCGCTGCCCGTGGCGACGTCGTTGAAAATCGTCGAGAAGTATTCGGGGCGAACGACCAGAACCAGACTGCCGATCTTCGCGTTGTCGCTCTTGTTGTAGATGGCGCGCACCATTCCCAGGTTCTGCTGGCCCACGCCATCGTCGTAGCTGCCCCAGTAGGTGCGTTCATGCGATTCTTCCGCAATGCCGACGAGCGCCGTCACACCCGAAGTCAACTGCGCAAATGCCTGCGTATCCAGAATCCGGTCTTTCTGGTCGAGCAAATATTTCTGGTTGATGAAATCGACCGACCCATAATGCTCGAGCAGCAAACGCGTCATGTCCTCGCGCGCCTCGCTCTGCTCCATCGCACTGCCGCTCGCCGCTCTCGCCAGTGCGCCCTGGACCCGGTCCGAAAGCACGAGAAGATTGCTTTCCGTTTCGATCTCGTGCATGCGCAGCTCGACATTTCTCGAAACCTGCCTCACCACCTCTTTCGAAAATATCTCCGCATTTTCCTTGATCGCCGCGATCGACTTCACATAGGAAATGCAGCCCGAAATGATAATGGGCAACAGCGCCAACAGAATGAAAGCGGCGATCAGTCGATAGCGAATCTCGACGCGTCGAAGCAAATCCTGGCAGAGGTAGTCGAAAGCGCGTCGCAGCAGTGCGGAGATTGCATTCATTTGTAGTGCATCTTCGCTTCAGTCTTGACCGAGTTATCCAGGCGCTGCGCAGCCTGCCTGGGTGTAATTTTCCTGAGCAGCACATCCTGCATCAATTCATGCACCAGCTCAATCGTATTGGAAGGAAGCGACGAATAATAGGGGCTTGCCGTGACGGGATAACGGCTGAGCGCGTTCGTGTAGTCGACGATCTCCACGTCGCTCACCACGGTCCCCATGCCTTTCTGGAACGGCGAAATGTTGTGGCGTTTCCGCTGAAGAATCGGAAACCCCTTGCCGGCGATGAATTCCAGAAAACGCATGGCCGCGGCCTTGTTGGGCGTTTCGCAAACGGCAAAGCCCGTTTCGCTGCCGAGCACCGGCACGACGCGTTCGCCGCGCGCGTTCCAGGGCGGCACGAACACGCCCACCGAGAAATCGTTTCCATGCAGCATGAGTCCGGCTGACCAGCTGCCCTGGAACGCCATCGCCACCTTGCCTTCCTTGAAAAGGCGAATGCCCTCGTCGTACCCCGTCGTCATGAACGACGGCTGCGCGTAACCGCGCTCCGGGATCAATGCGATTTTGGCGAAGATATCGGCCGCCTCCGGCGTATCGAGGTTCAGCGTGCCGTCCGCCATTTTCTCTTTCCAGTTGGGCTCGCGCGCGACCACATCATTGGCAAAGCCTGAAGCGAATGGCCCGTTGCCGAGCATGTTCGGAAAGCCGCCGCTCCACATCACCGGAATCATGCCCGCCTGCTTGAGCCTCGCGCACACCGCCAGGAACTCATCGAAATTCGTCGGCAGCGTGTCGATGCCGGCCTTGGCGAACATGGCGCGGTTGTAATAGATCATCGTCGTCGCCACGCCGCCCGATATGCCGAACCCCTTGCCTTCGCGACTGGTCCAGTCAGCCTTGAGCGGATCGAGCATGTTCTTCCATGCGGCGCTCTGGCGGACATCGGTCAGGACGCCCTGGTCGGCCAGCTCGGCGGCATAGGCGTTCGGATTGATGCTGACGAGGTCGGGCAGCGTGCCCGCCGCCACGCGCGGCTTGATGTTCTCCTCGATCGAGTTGCCGACCATGAACTGCACGTTCACGTGCAGATCGGGATTGAGCTTGTCGAACCCGGCGGCGATCTGGAGCATCTCCTCCGGCCAGTCCGGCGCCCAGATCAGCGCGGTGATGGTGGTCCGTGCCGGCGCGGCCTTGCTGCTCTGGGCGCCGTTCTGCTGATCGCAACCCAGGAGCAAAAGCATGCCGATCAGACCGGACCACAGCCAGGCAAACTTGATTCCGTGCACGTAACGCTCGCTTTCAGTTCGGGAATGGCGGACCCCGCGGAACGCAGGGGAACCACATTGCATATCGGCCGAAACCGGGCGTCACTTGAGGGGGTTACGCGTGAGCGTGGCACGCGACAATTGGCGAGCCTTGCGGACGAACGATCATGCCCGTTCGCAAACGTTAGCGCGGCGCGATGCGCTAACGTGGTGCAATAGCAGCGGGTCTCTTTGCGCAGACCCGGAGCGCGGCGCGGCGAGGTCGATGGCTCGCCGCCTTGCGTCGCTTTCGAATCAATCGTTGCGATCGTTTCAATCGAGCGACGGGCTGCATTCGCATTCGAGCGCCGCGACCCGCGCCGGCCGCTCCATTGCCGCAAGCCGATGCAGCGTCACGAGTCCGAACACGGCGAGCGCGCAGCCGAGCACCAGATCGGCACGTATGCCCGCGCGGTCCACGATCGTGCCGCCCACTGACGAGCCAAGCGCAATCGCCACCTGGATCACGCTCACGAACATCGCCGAGCCCGCTTCGGCAAGATCGGCCGTGCCGCGCTGAATCCACACGGAGAAGCACAGCGGAATCGCGCCGAACGCCACGCCCCACATCAGCATCGCCGCGATCTCGCCAATTCGCACGTGGTCGAGCAGAATCATCGCTGCGAGCGCGCACAACAGCAGCGCCGTCATCGTCGCCACGGCGAGCTTCAGGCGCGTGGCAACGACCGCCGAAGTCAGCGCGTTCGAGAAAAAGCCGATCACGCCGAACGCGAGCAGCAGCAGCGTGATGGCGCTCATCGAGAAGTCCTGCTGGAGCAGCGGCGCGATGAACGTGTACGTCGAGAAATGCGCGCCGAACACGAGCGCCACCATCAGCATGCTCAGACGCACATGCGGGCGACGCAGCAGCGTGGCGAAATCGGCAAGACGCAATGCGGCGGCGGAAGGAAGCGTTGGCACCAGCAGCGCCTGCGCAACGAGCGCGAGCGCGACGAGGCCGCCCGTCACGAAGAACGACATGCGCCACGACGCGAAACCCGCGATAAAGGTGCCGAGCGGCACGCCGATCACCGTCGCGAAGGTCACGCCGGTCAGGATGATGGCCGTTGCGCGCGGGGCGTCGCTCGTATGCACGAGGCGGCCCGCCGCTGCAGTCGCGAGCGTCCAGAATCCGCCGAGCGCCGCGCCGAGCATCGCGCGGCCAACCAGCATGAACGCGAAATTCGTCGCAAGCGCGGAGACGATATTCGACGCGAGCAGCATGGCCGTGAGCAGGAGAAAGACTTGCCGCCGGTCCATGCGGCCTGCAAACATCATCAGGCCCGGCGCGAAGATCGCCGCCATCACGCCCGGCGTGGTCACCATGAGTCCGGCAGTACCCGGCGTCACGCCGAGGTCGCGGGCGATCTCGGTGAGCAAACCGACCGGCAAAAATTCGGACGTCACGAACGCAAATGCGCTGATCGCCACGGCCAAGACTGACAGCCACTGGCGCAGTGTCGTCTCTTCGAGCGGCGCGGGCGCGAGATTGGGAGAACGGTCGTTCATGTTTCGATGACTGTTTTGTGTGTGGCGAATAATAAAAGCCATTGTTCGGCAATTTCGCACCAAAAAATGGGGAAAATCGCCGCTTAAATGGTCAATCGGGAATGACGTTTAAATTAACATCAAATAAAGCATCGCGTGCGGCCCTGCGATTAGCGGGGTCGACAAAAGGGTTATGAATGGAATGTGACGCGGCCTGCCTCGCGCGGGCCGGCGGGGCGGTGATTATGTCATTTCAGAGCCGGAAAAATAAACGATATTTTTCTGGGGACAATATAGGCATCGAATAGATGCTTTGCTGGTCACTGGACAGGAGACTAAGGGCGCCGGGAAAGCGCCCCGTGAGGAATTGCCGGAAAACCGGCCCATCAGGTCAAGCGAGGCGCTCGCAGGCGCCTGGGTTCAAAACCGCGTCTGCACGCCAACGCGGGCGATGAACTGATTGGGACCGCTCGACGTACCGTTGGGGTCGAGCACGCCGCTGATCAGCGCCTGAGCCCCGGCGTTCGTGCGCTGATACACGGTCTCCACATACACGACCGTCCGCTTGGACAGGAAGTGATCGACGATGGCCGTGATCTGGTGCGCGTGATTGTTGTCGAGATACGCGTTGCCCTTCATGTACATGTAGTCGGCGGCAATCGCCCAGTCTGGCGCGAGCAGCCAGTTCGCGCCGGCCTCGGCCTGGGCAATGGCGCCGCCGTTGAAGGTGTTGCGCACGGTCGTCACCAGCAGCGTCGCCATGACCTTGCCGAAGTCGTAGTGCGCGCCCACGCCCCAGTTGCGAATGCCGACATCGGGTTCGCCGGTCTCCACATATTTGGCTTCGGTGTACGCGGCCGCCATGCCGAACGCGCCGTTGGTGTAATTCGCGCCGGCACTGACCGTATTGCCGCGTCCGAATGCACCCGGAATGCCACCAAAGCCGTACAGGCCGCCGAAGCTGAATCCGGCAAACTTCGGCGATTGATACTTGACCGAGTTCTCGACCGTGGCGCCGGCCATGCGGTCCCAGTCGAACTGCTGCGCGAAGGGTGGGTTGCCCGGAATCGCGATCTTCGCAAACGGGCCCGCGCGGAAGTTGTAGAGGCCCCCGACTTCCATCGCCGCGTCGTCGTGGCCGAAAAACAGCGAATCGGTCATGAAGTCGTATTGATTGCCCATCGTGAGCCTGCCGTACTGGTCGCTGTCGAGGCCAACGTAGGCGTTGCGCCCGAAGATCCCTTGACCCGAGATGATCGAACCCGTCCCCATCGAAAATTGATCGACGAGATCGAACACCGCGTGCAAGCCGCCGCCCAGATCTTCGCGCCCGCGTATCCCAAGCAGGTTCGGCGTGAAAATGCCGTCGTCGAACTTCACCACCGAGTGGCCGCCCTGGTTGCTGACCCACGACACGCCCGCGTCCACCATGCCGTACAGCAACACGCTGTCGCCTGCCGGGCCGCCTTCCGCATGTGCCTGGGCGCAAGCCATCACCGATACCGCCGTGCACCACAGTGCGAGGCTCTTCATTGACGTCTCCTTTACCTTGATCTCTTTGTCGGCATCCTTTTATTACGGATACCTTATTAATTGAAATAATCGTCGAACTTCGGGAAACCGTAACGGCGCCGGGGCGCCGTCACCGCGACATCAGTCGGATTGCAGTGCGACCGGAGCCGACCGGCGTGCCAGCGCGCGCGGTGCGGTTTCGATCAGGAACATCGAAACGAAGATGCCGCAAATGAGCCCGCCGAGCGCGAACTGCAGCGTGAACTGAATGCCGTCGTGCTGCGCGACATAACCGGCAATCGCCGGCGCGATGCCGCCGCCAAAAATCTCGCCGGCACCCGAAGTAATGCCGATGGCCGAGGCGACTAGCCCCGCGGGCGCAGCTTCAGTCGCGATCGGCCCGGTGAGGACGCCCAGCATGCCAAGCGCGAAGAACGAAACGACAAACAGGACGGCAAAGAGCATCCACGGATTCGCGCCGATGCGGGCGAACACATACAGCGAAATCGCCGCGCCCGCGAACGACGCGACCGAGGTCAGCCGCCGCCCCGCAACGTCGGAGAGACTGGCAAGGCCGAACTCGCCGAGAAAGCCGCCGAAGCCGATCGCCGACACGACAAAGCCCATCTGCGCGGTGTCGAGATGCAGATAGTCCACGAGATAGTTGGGCACCATCGCGCCGATCACGAAGATGCCCGCCATCGCGCAAAGCGTGGCCAGCATGGCTAGCACGACGTTGCGGCTGGCGAAGAGCGCGCTCCAGCGCGGGCCGCCCGTTGCGTGCGCAACCGCCGCGTGCACCGGCTTGATTTGCGGCGCGTCACGCAACATCGTCGCGATCAGCACGGCCACGATGAGGCCCGGCACCGCGGAAACCGCGAACACCCAGTGCCACGACGGCACGACGCGCAGCAACTGCGTCGCGATGATCGGCGCGAGGCCCAGGCCCATCAGCGCGAACATGCTGAGCTGCAGCCCCTGGTTGCGCCCGCGGCGCGACGGATGCGAGGCCTCGCCTACCGTCGCCACGCTCGTGGGCGTGAACGCGCCCTCCGCGACGCCCATCAGCGCGCGAATGAGCAGCAGGCTTGCGAAGCCGGTCGCGAAACCCGAGAAGCTGGAGAGCAGCGAGAACATCACCATCGCCGCGATCATGATCTTGCGCCGGCCGATGCGGTCGGACAGGCGGCCCATGAGGATCGAGAACACGCCCCACGCAATGCTGAGAATGCCGATCAACTGGCCGAGCTGCTGGTAGCTCAGGTTGAGGTCTTTCATCATGTGGGGAAAGAGCGGCGCGATCATCCAGCGATCGAGCCCGACCAGACCGAAGCCGATGGCGAGCAGGACCAGCGTCCTGCGTTCGTTTTTCAGATCGTGTGGTTCGTGCGGATGGTGTGATTGGGCCTGCCTCGTCACGTTTGTCTCCTTGGTTGTCATGCGTGTTCGTATTGCGAACTACGCTTCGTTTATCGAACTTCGAGCGAGATCGTAGGAAACCTCACCTAATGATGTCAATCAAAAAAGACCCTCGTTGTACACAATTTCTCTTTACTTTCCGCTTACTTTTCCACGTTTACCCTGTATTTCGCGACAGTTGTATTGAATAGATCGATTCGCTGTATACAATCTGTACACATCGTGGTGCAGTCTCTGGCCGCTTCTCCATTCGCTTTTCACCACTTCCTTACGCATGAACGGCATCGACGACACCCCCGCCAGCACGCGCGCCGGCTCCGCCGCTTCGCAAACCGTCAAGGCCCAGCTCGGGCTGCGAGAACTGATACTCGGCGGCGAACTCGCGCCGGGCGAGCGCATTTCCGAACTGGCCGTGGTCGAGCGCCTTGGCGTCTCGCGCACGCCGGTGCGCGCGGCGCTCATGCGCCTGCAGGAAGAAGGGCTGCTCGAACCGATTCCGAGCGGCGGCTATGCCGTACGCTCGTTTTCGGAAAATGAAATACGCGACTCGATCGAACTGCGCGGCACGCTCGAAGGGCTGGCTGCGCGCCTTGCCGCCGAGCGCGGCATCACCCATTCGATGTTCCGCGACCTGCACGACTGCATCGACGAGATCGACGAACTGCTCGTGGGCGAGCTGAGCGAAGAAACCTTCTCCCGCTATGTCGAAGCGAATGGCCGCTTTCACCGGCTGCTGGCCGCGGCTTCCGACAGCGAAGTGGTGGCGCGGCAGATCGAGAAAGTCGCCACCTTGCCGTTTGCATCCGCCAGCGCGTTCGTCGTCGTGCAGTCGCTCGACCCGCGTGCGCGCGAAACGCTGATCGTCGCGCAAGCCCAGCATCGCGCCGTGCTCGAAGCGATCGAAAGCCGTGAAGGCGCGCGCGCCGAAGCGCTGATGCGCGAGCATTCGCATATCGCCCATCAAAACCTCAAGCGCGTGCTCGACAACCAGCGCGCCATGACGAGGCTGATTGGCGGCAATCTCATTCGCCGCAATCCGCGCTAGTGGCGCGCGGTATACACGCTCGCTAAACGGCTTGATTCGAACGGCGGCATGCGTGCCGCCCCTCACCCTGAACGAAGGCGCAGCCAGGCGCCCTGGAGGAGACATATGTTCCTGAAAAACGCATGGTATGTCGCATGCACCCCCGATGAAATCGACGGTAAGCCGCTGGGGCGTCAAATCTGCGGCGAGCGCATGGTGTTCTGGCGCACGGCCGAAGGCGGCGTCGCCGCGCTCGAAGACTTCTGCCCGCATCGCGGCGCGCCGCTCTCGCTCGGCAGCGTACGCGAAGGGCATCTGGTGTGCGGCTATCACGGCCTCACCGTGGGCGCCAGCGGCAAATGCGTGAGCATGCCGTGCCAGCGTGTGGGCGGCATTCCGTCCGTGCGCAGCTATCCCGCGGTCGAGCGCTACGGTTTCATTTGGGTATGGCCCGGCGATGCGGCGCAAGCCGACCCGGCGAAGATCCATCACCTCGACTGGGCCGACAATCCCGCGTGGGCGTATGGCGGCGGCCTTTATCACATCCAGTGCGACTATCGCCTGATGGTCGACAACCTCATGGACCTCACGCACGAGACCTACGTGCACGCCTCGAGCATCGGCCAGCCCGAGATCGAGGAAGCACCGCCCAAGACCACGGTCAACGGCGACGTGGTCACCACCAGCCGCTACATGCAGAACATCATGCCGCCGCCGTTCTGGGCCGCAGCGCTGCGCGGCAACGGCCTCGCCGACAACGTGCCCTGCGACCGCTGGCAAATTTGCCACTTCTCGCCGCCCAGCCACGTGATGATCGAAGTGGGCGTGGCGCACGCAGGCAAAGGCGGATATGACGCCGATACGCGCGACAAGGCATCGAGCATCGTCGTCGACTTCATTACGCCGGAAACCGAAACGTCGATCTGGTACTTCTGGGGCATGGCGCGCAGCTTCGCCGTGCACGATCACGCGCTCACCGAAACGATCCGCACGGGCCAGGGCAAGATCTTCTCGGAGGATCTCGAGATGCTCGAATCGCAGCAGCGCAATCTGCTCACGTGGCCCGAACGCCGCATTCTGAGCCTCAACATCGACGCCGGCGGCGTGCAGTCGCGCCGCGTGCTCGACCGGCTGATCGCCGCAGAACGCAACACAACGGCCACTGCCGCAACGGACTGATTCGACCAAAGCCACGGTCGCGCGGGCACGCGCGGCCGCTCTCCTTCCCTTGCCCCAACGCATCATGAAAGTCACTCTTCTGCGCAAGATTCCCGTCGCCACCGATATCTGCGAGTTCGAACTGGCGAGCGCCGATGGCGCACCGCTTCCGGCATTCGCGGCGGGCGCGCACATCGACGTCCATGTGGATGGATTCGTGCGCCAGTACTCGCTGTGCAACCGCCCCTCCGATCACGGCGCCTACCACATCGGCGTGTTGCGCGACCCGGCTTCGCGCGGCGGCTCCGTTGCGATGCACGCGCTCGACGCCGGTACGAACCTGGAAATCAGCATCCCGAAGAATCATTTCCCGCTGGACGAACAAGCCACGCATACCATCCTGCTCGCGGGCGGCATCGGCATCACGCCGCTCATCGCCATGGCCGAGCAGTTGCGTGAGGAAGGCCGCCCGTTCGAACTGCACTACTGCACGCGCGAGCCACAGCGCGCCGCCTTTCGCGAGCGTCTTGCCGAAGCGGGTTTTGCCGAGCACACGCACTTCTATTTCGACAGCGAAGGCGCCGATGCACGCATCGACCTCGCGCGCGTGCTTGGCGCTCCGCACGACGGTAAGCACGCCTACGTATGTGGCCCTGCGGGCTTCATCGACGCCGTGCTCGCAGCCGCAACCAGCGCGGGGTGGCCCGCGCAGAACGTGCACCGCGAGTACTTCGGCGCCGCCCAACCAGGCGCGAGCGCGAACGCCGACACGAACGGCGCCTTCCAGGTCACCCTTGCGAGCTGCCAGCGCGTGATCGACATCCCGGCCGGCACGTCCATCGTCGAAGCGCTGCGCGCGGGCGGCGTCGAGGTGCCGGTCTCATGCGAGCAAGGCGTATGCGGCACCTGCATCACGCGGGTGCTGTCCGGCGAGCCGGACCATCGCGATCTCTACCTGACCGACGAGGAGCGCGCCGCCAACGACCAGCTGCTGCCGTGCTGCTCGCGCTCGCGCTCGCCCATGCTCGTGCTCGACCTCTGATACGGCGCGGCGGGGCCCATCAGGACTCGCGCGCTCGCCTCACCGCGAGCAGCGCGGCGAGCGCCGCCACCACCGTAACCGGGACGCTTGCGCCTATCACCGTCGTGGCGCTCGCGCCGCCCGCCAGCAACTGCCCTGCCGCGAGCGGACCGACGATCGACCCTACGCGGCCCACCGCGACTGCCGCGCCCACGCCGGTGCCGCGCATGACGGTCGCGTAGCTCGCCGCGGAAAGCGCGTAGAGCATCGACTGCGCGCCCACCACGCCCATGCCCGCGAGCAGCACCGACACCGAGATCCAGAACAGGTTGCCCGCGCCCGCGAGCATGAAAAGCGAAATCGCGATGCCGGCATAGACAGCCGCGACGACTCGCCCGGGCCTGACGCGGTCCATCAGCATGCCGATGCCGAGCACGCCGATCACGCTGCCCACGTTGAAGAAGATCTGCGTGACGCCGGCCTGGCTGCGCGAGAGGCCCCGGCTCACGATCAGCGAGGGCAGCCAGTTGAGCAGGAAGTACAGCACGATCAGCGTGCAGAAAAAGCTGATCCAGATCTGTGCGGTCACCGCGGCGCGGCCGTCGCCGAACAGCACGCGCCACGTGGGCGGCGGGCCGCTCTGCGTGGACTGCGCGCGGCTCGAGGCCGCTTCATAGGCCGCGGATTCGGGCAGGCAGGCGAGGATCAGCGGCGCGACCACGAGCGGTCCGACGCCGCCCGCATAGAAGATATGCCGCCATTCGGTGTCGCCCGCACTGAGCACGCCGATCAGCGCCGCGAGCGCGCCGCCGAGCGGCATGCCGCAATACATGATGCTGACCGCCGTATTGCGCAGCCGCGGCGCCACGGCTTCGGCCGAGAGCGCGATCAGGTTCGGCATGGCGCCGCCAAGGCCGACGCCGGTCAAGACGCGCGCCACCAGCAGCGTGGCAAAGCTCCACACATGGGCGGTGAAGATCGAGAACACGCCGAACGCGACCATCGAGAGCAGCAGCACGCGCTTGCGCCCGATGCGGTCGGCGAGGCGTCCGCCGATCATCGCCCCGGGCAGGAGCCCGAGCATGCCCGCACTGAACGCGAGCCCCATCTGGCTCACCGAAAGACCGAACTCGCGCGCCATGCGCGGCGCGGCCACGCCCGTCGACTGAAGATCGACGCCCTCCAGCACCGCCACGATCAGACACAAACCCAACACCCATGCGGTGCCCGCCGCCGTGCGCGCGCTCACCTGCGTAGTCGATGACGACACGTTGCCTCCTCGTTTTGTAATGGAATGTCGCGGCCTTTCACCGCACCGTCACTAGTTAGTTAACCTAACCTACGTGCTAAAAAAATTTCATGCATGGGGCAGCGGAGTGCGGCAGCCCGCTTCGATGAGCCGCAGCCGGTGATCGAACGCCATGAGCGGGTAAGCGAAGAAGTAGTGCGCCGTGACGCGCTTTTCGGCATAGAACGGATCGTCGGCCGAGGCATCCATCGCGATGCGCAGCGTGCGCGCCCAGGCGAATGCAAGCAGCAGCCAGCCGATAAGCGCGAGATAGTCGTCGGCCACGCGGTAGGGCAACTCGCGATCGTCTGCACTGCCCTGCCTGATTTCGCCCGTGATGCGCTGCACGTCCGCCACCAACGCATCGAGCCGTGCGCCTGCACGGTGAAGCGCAGGATCGTGGGAAGCGACACAGCGTGTGGCGTCCGCTGTGACATGCGCAAGCAACGCGCGCAACGCCTCGCCGCCATCGCCGAGCACCTTGCGCACGAGCAGATCGATCGCCTGGATTTCGTTCGTGCCTTCGTAAAGCATGGCGACGCGGCTGTCGCGCACCGTCTGCTCCACGCCGTATTCGTGGATATAGCCGTAGCCGCCGAACACCTGCAGCGCACTCGATGCCGCCGCAAAGCCATTGGCGGTGAAGAACGCCTTGGCGACAGGCGTGAGCAGCGAGGCGAGCTGCCCCGCCGCCTGGCGCTCGTTCGCATCGGGGTGGCGCGCGGCCACGTCGAGCCAGTAACCGATCCAGTAGCCGATGGCCCGCTGGCCCTCCACCGTCGCGCGCAAGTCGAGCAGGATGCGCCGCATGGCCGGATGAAACGCGATCGGCGCGGCCTGCGCCGGCTCGCCCTCGTATTGCGCAGGCGCACTCACGGCGCGCATTTGCACGCGTTCGTGCGCGTAGGCGTGCGCGCGCTGGCAGGCAAGCTGCGCGTGGCCCACACCCTGCATCGCCACCTGCAGGCGCGCCGCGTTCATCATGACGAACATCGAAGCGAGGCCGCGATGCGGCTCGCCCACCAGCCAGCCCAGCGCGTGCTCGAAACGCATCGAACACGTCGGGCTCGCCTTGAGGCCCATCTTCTTTTCGATGCCCTCGCAATGCACGCCGTTGCGCACGCGCTCGCCGGTCTCGCCGAAGGTCCATTTCGGCACCACGAAGAGCGAGAGGCCCTTCGTGCCCGCCGGCGCATCGGGCAGACGCGCGAGCACGAGGTGCACGATGTTGTCGGTCAGATCGTGCTCGCCGCCCGTGATGAAGATCTTGCTGCCGTCGATGCGCCAGGCGCCGTGCGCCGAGTCGGGCGTCGCTCGCGCGCGCAGCAGCGCGAGATCGCTGCCCGCCTGCGGCTCGGTCAGACACATCGTGGCAAGCCACTCGCCGCTCGCGATCTTCGGCAGCCAGTCGCGCTTCAGCGCATCACTGCCGTGCGCCATCAGACACGCCGTCGCGCCATGCGTGAGGCCGGGCGACATCAGCCATGCGTGGTTGGCCGCCGCGAGCATTTCCTGCAGTGCGACTTCGAGCAGTTGCGGCAGGCCCTGGCCGCCCGCGTCGGCGTCGAGCGCGAGCGTCGGCCAGCCTGCCGCGACGAAATCCGCATACGCCTCGCGAAAGCCCGTGGGCATCGAGACCTCGCCGCCCTCGAAGCGGCACCCCTCGAGGTCGCCCGCCGGGTTCAGCGGCGCGACGCGTTCCATCACGAAACGTGCGGCTTCTTCGAGCACCTGCTGCGCCGTCGCGCTGTCGAGGTCCGCCCATGCGGGAACGCTGCGCCACCATGCGGGTGCTTCGATCCATTCGTCGATCACGAAGCGCATGTCGCGCAGCGGGACCTGATAGTCGAGACTCATCGTGAACGTTCCTCAAACGTGCTGCAGATGACGAGCGAAGATCACGCGCGTTTGCGTGCCCCGCGCGGCGTACAACGCGTCTACGAGCGCCGCGCGCTGGCTCAGCACGACGCGCTGATTGATCGACCCTTTATCCGTAATCTCGCCCAGATCGAGCGACGGCGGCGCGTCCATCAGGTGCAGTCGCGTGACGAGGGTCGCGCTGCCCGTCGCCTCGCGGTTCAGCCGCTCCATCAGGTCAGCAAAGAAGTCGCGCACGGCGCTCGCGTCCAGAACGTCGCGCGCGGGCGCACTCGCATCGAGCCCCGCGAGCCGGCGGCATTCGTCGAGGCGCGGAAAGATCAGCACGCCGATGTCGTCGCGGTCCATGCCCGCGATCACCGCGTCCTGCACGTACGGTGCGCCGCCCGAGACGATGCGCGCGCGCATGGGCCCCACGCTCACGAACGTGCCGGAGCTGAGCTTGAAATCCTCAGCAATGCGTCCGTCGAACAGCAGGCCGAGTTCGGGCCGCCCGGCATCGACGAAGCGCACGGCGTCGCCGGTGCGGTAGTAGCCCTCTTCGTCGAACACGTCGTGACGGTCCGCCTCGTTCGCGCGCCAGTAGCCGCCCATCACGTTCGGGCCGCGAAAGCGCGCTTCGAGCTTGCCGTCCACGGGTACGAGACGCGTCTCGCAGCCCGGCGCGGGCAGGCCGATATAGCCCGCGCCCATCACCGGGCCGGTCGTGAAGAGGCACGACGGCGCGGTCTCGGTCATACCAAGGCCCGCCATGATGCGGATGCGCTCGCCGCAATGGGCCTGCGTCACGCGTTCGAGCCGGTCCCACGCCGCCTGCGAGAGCCCCGCGCCCGCGAAGAAATACATCTTCACGCGCGAGAAAAACGTCTCGCGCAGCTGCGCGTCGGTTTCGAGCGCGGCAGTCAGTTCTTCCCAACCCTTCGGGACGTTGAAGTAGAGCGTGGGGGCGATTTCGCGCAAATTGCGCAGCGTCTCTTCGAAGCGGCCGGCCACGGGTTTGCCGTCGTCGATATAGAGCGTGCCGCCGTTGTAGAGCGCGATACCCACGTTGTGGCTGCCGCCGAAGGTGTGATTCCACGGCAGCCAGTCCACCAGCACCGGCGGCTCGATGCCGAACTGCGGGAACGTCTGCAGCAGCATCTGCTGATTGCTGCACAGCATGCGATGCGTGGTGGGCACGGCCTTCGGCAGGCGCGTCGAGCCGGAGGTGAAGAGGAACTTCGCGATCGTGTCGCCGCTCACGCGCGCCTGCGCGGCTTCGAAGCTGCCCGCCTGCGTCTCGAGCAACGTCGAAAACGGCGTCTCGCGGCGGCCGCCGCCAGCCGGCGTCACGACCACGCGCTCGATATCGGCGGGCACCGCGGCGTCGAGCGCCGCGGCAAAAGCGGGGCCGTCCGCCGCGAATACGAGGCCGGGATTGAGCAGACCCAGCGTGTGCCGCAGCTTGTTGTAATCGCTGGAGACGAGCGAATAAGCGGGAGAAATGGGCGCATAGGGCACGCCGGCCCATAGCGCGCCGAACGCCATCTGCAGATGTTCGAGATCGTTGCCCGAGAGCAGCGCGACCGGGCGCTCAGCCGACAAGCCTCGCTCGATCAAGGCTTGCCCGATCGCACGGGCGCGTTCGAGCATCTGCGCGTAGCTGATGCCCTGCCATTGGCCGTCGACGCCGCGGCGCGCCACGAGCCAGCGCTCCGGATGCTCGCGCGCGCCGCTCACGAGCCGGTCGGTCACGCGTTCGGGGAAGTCGTCGAGCGCCTCGCTCGAGCGCAAATACCAGCAGTCGCCGCGCCGTTCGATCTGCGGCGCGGCCGAGCCGATCGCGACGGCGCGATAACCGGCGAAGTCCGGTTGCACGACGGCGCGAGCATGCGTTTGGGTCGGCTCCGAATCCAAAGCCTGTCTCCTTTGCTTGACCGGTGCCAGGCTGCGCGATGGATCGGCGCAGACGGCCCGGTGGTTCATGTCGTGATGCGCGCGTTCAGATCGGATAGTGGCGCGGACCGGTCTGCACGGTAATCCAGCGCAGGTCCGTGAATTCGGCGATCGAAGCCTTGCTGCCGAAGCGGCCATAGCCGCTCGCCTTCACGCCGCCGAACGGCATTTGCGCTTCGTCGTGCACCGTCGGCCCGTTGATATGGCAGATGCCCGATTCGATGCGCTTCGCCACGTTCATGGCGCGCGCGATATCGCGGCTGAACACCGCCGCCGAAAGCCCGTACTCGCTGTCGTTGGCGACCTTCACCGCTTCTTCGTCGCTGTCCACACGCTGTACCGTCACCACGGGGCCGAACGATTCGTCGGCGTAGAGCTTCATCTCGCGCGTGACGTTTTCGACGATCACGGGCTGCATGATCGCGCCGTTCACCTCGCAGCCCAGCGGCAGTTTCGCACCCTTCTCGCGCGCGTCTTCCACGAGCGCGAGTATGCGCCGTGCCGATGCTTCGCTCTCCAGAGTCCCCAGCACCGAGCCCGGCTGCGTGGGGTCGCCTGCCTTCAGCGTGCGTGCCTTCGCAACGAGCTTGTCGACGAACGCATCGGCAATCTTGCGGTCGACGATCACGCGTTCGGTCGACATGCAGATCTGCCCTTGATTGAAGAACGCGCCGAACGCTATGCCTTCCACTGCCGCGTCGAGATCGGCATCGTCGAGCACGAGCACGGGCGCCTTGCCGCCCAGTTCGAGCAGTGCGGGCAACAGACGCCGCGCGCAATGCTCCGCGACGACGCGGCCCACGCGCGTCGAACCCGTGAAGTTCACGCGTTTGACGGCGGGGTTGGCGATCAGGCGCTCGACAATGGTCGGTGCATCTTCCGGCGCATGCGTGAGCACGTTGACGACGCCCTCGCCCAGCCCCGCCTCGTTGAGCACTTCGCCGATCAGCGCATGTACGCCGGGACACCCTTCGGAAGCCTTCAGGACCACGGTATTGCCGCACGCGAGCGGCATGGCGAGCGCACGCGTGGCGAGAATCACCGGTGCGTTCCAGGGCGCCATGCCGAGCACCACGCCGCACGGCTGGCGCACGGCCATCGCGAGGCTGCCGGGCAGGTCGGATGGGATCACCGCGCCGTCGATCTGCGTGGTCATGGCGGCCGCTTCGCGCAGCATGTTGGCGGCGAGCATCACATTGAAGCCGTACCAGTTCGCCATTGCGCCCGTTTCCGCCGCGCCGATGGCGATGAAGTCCGCAGTGCGCGCATCCATGCGATCGGCGGCGGCCAGCAGGCGCTTGCGGCGCTCCGTGGGCGTGAGCGCGGCCCAGGCCGGGAAGGCGTGCGCGGCGGCGGCAACGGCCGCGTCCGCATCTTCCACCGTGGCGGCTGCCGCGCGCGTGGCCACCGCGCGCGTGGCCGGATCGATGCGCTCGAAGGTCTTGCCGTTCGACGCACGGCGCTTCTCGCCGCCGATCAGAAGCCGGGTTTCATGCATGTCGTTGTCTCCTCTGTCTGGTGCGCCGCTATCGATTAGCGCTTGTATGCCTGCAGGCCCGGCTTGATGCTCTTGTCGTCGAGGAACTGCTTGAGGCCCTGCTCGCGGCCGCCTTCCTTGTCGCGATGGTTGGCCTGGTCCAGCTTCGCGTAGAGATAGTCCTCGTTCTGCTCCCACGTCAGTTCACGCGAACGCTTGAAGCCGTGCTTCGCGTTGCGCAGCACGACCGGGTTCTTGTCGAGCAGTTTCGCGGCAAGCGCGAGCACTTCCTCGCGCAGCTGCGCGAGCGGCACGCTCTTGTTGACCAGGCCCATTTTCGCGGCCTGCTGGCCCGTAAAGGTATCGCCCGTCATGATGTAGTAAAGCGCCTCGCGGTGGCCCACCGTATCCGCCATCGCCTTGCTCACGAGGTTGCCCGGCGGAATGCCCCAGTTGATTTCCGAAAGACCGAACGTGGCTTCGTCCGCGGCAATCGCGAGATCGCACGCCACGAGCGGCGAGAAGCCGCCGCCGAAACACCAGCCGTTCACCATCGCGATGGTCGGCTTCGAATACATGCGCAGCAGCTGCCATTGCCAGCGGCTCGCGTCGCGGCGAATGCGCTCCTGCAGGACGTCGGGGCCCGCATCGACCTCGCGGAAGTATTCCTTCAGGTCCATGCCGGCCGTCCATGCCGAGCCTTCGCCGGTCAGCACGAGCACTTGCGCCTCGGCGTCGAGCTCGAGCGTTTCGAGCACGTCGATCATCTCCTTGTTGAGCGTCGGGCTCATGGCGTTGCGCTTTTCCGGCCGGTTGAACGTCACCCAGCCGATGCCGCCCTCGACCGCAACCTTGACCGTTTTCCAGCGACCTTCGTAACTCATTCTCTCTCTCCGTAGACACTGCCGCACTCGCGGCTTGAAATCAATTTACTATCAGGCTACCTGATATGTAAAGTAGAATATGATCTCGTCGGTACAAACCCGTAAAACGCGATGAACCAGAAAACCTCACCCACTGCGCCGCGCGCCCGAATCGCGCAGCCAGCCGCCGAGGGCAGCCCGCACGCCGTGCCGCCCATGCGCCTGAGCTACCTGATCGGCCAGCTCGACCGCGTCGTGTCGCGCCGCCTGACCGAAGCGCTCGCGCGCCACGGGCTCACGCTGCCGCAGTACACCGCGCTTTCCGTGCTGCGTGCGCGCGGCCGCTCGTCCAATGCGCAACTCGCCGAGCGCTCGTTCATCACGCCGCAGGCCGCCAACGAAGTCGTGAAGACGATGGAGGCGAACGGCTGGGTCATGCGTGAAGCCGACCCGATGAACCGCCGCGTGGTGCTGCTTTCGCTCACGGAAGCCGGCAACGCGCTGCTGGGCGAATGCGACGCCGCCGCCGACCACGTCGAAGGCGCAATGCTCGACGATATGGACACCGAAACAGCGGAAAAACTCCACGCGCTGCTGCATGCCTGCGTGCGCAATCTGCGCGCTGCTTAAGCGCTCGTGCGGCGAGTGACAATAAGGAGGAGACACCTTTGAACATCGACCAGCTCGTTGCGATCGACACGCACGTCCACGCCGAAGTGTCGTGCTGCCAGCCGCCCGACCTCTTCGCGAAGGAGTTCGACGACGCCGCCGACAAGTATTTCGGCACCGTGTTGAAGCAAGGCCGCCGCCCGACGATTCCGGAAACGATCGAGCACTACCGCGAGCGCAACATCGGTTTCGTGATGTTCACGGTGGATTGCGAGGCGAATATCGGGCGTCGCCGCATCGACAACGAAGAGATCGCCGACTTCGCGCAGCGGAACGCCGACATCATGATCGCGTTCGCCAGCATCGACCCGCACAAGGGCAAGTTCGGCGCGCGCGAGGCGCGGCGGCTGATCGAGGCGCATGGCGTGCGCGGCTTCAAGTTTCACCCGACTATGCAGGGCTTTTTCGCCAACGACCGGCTGGCTTACCCGCTCTACGAAGTGATTGCCGAATATGGCCTGCCCGCGGTGTTTCATAGCGGCCACTCGGGCATGGGTTCGGGCATGCGCGGCGGCGGCGGGTTGCGTCTGAAGTACTCGGAGCCGATCTATCTCGACGACGTGGCCGCCGATTTCCCCGACATGAAGATCGTCATCGCGCATCCCTCCTGGCCGTGGCAGGAGCAGGCGCTTTCCATCGCGCTGCACAAGCCCAACGTGTATATCGACCTGTCGGGCTGGTCGCCGAAATACTTCTCGCCGGAACTGGTGAAGTACGCGAATACGCTGTTGCGCGAGCGAGTGCTGTTCGCTTCCGACTTTCCCTTGATCCGTCCGGATCGCTGGCTCGCGGATTTCGATACGCTCGACATCAAGCCGGAAGTGCGCCCGTTGATCCTCAAGGAGAATGCGGTACGGCTGCTGGATCTCGGCGCGAAAACCTGAAGAAAGCGGCGCGCCCGGCGAGACACGGCCACGGTATTCGATACGCTGCGCCCATGCAATTTACATCAAGCGGAGCACGATTCTATGGAGAAGCGCTTGCAGGTCACGTCGCGTGTCGATCACGAGGTGAATAAAAACGGTGTCGTCGCGGACCTGATAGATGATCCGGTTCTTGCCCGAAAACATCTGTCGAAAAGTGTCGTCGACAAAGCCATCGAGTTCGGCAGGCACATGGCCGCTCTCCGGGAACTCGCGGGTCTGCGCAATGGTGTCCTGGAGTTGAGCCGACGTCTGACGCCAGGTCTCCCATCCGGATGCGCGGACGATGTAGCTTCTCAGCTCATCGATACCGATCCGCGCGGTCGGCAGGACGCGGTACTTCAGCAGCAGGGCCTGCATTAGCGAAGCGTTTCCGCGTGATGATGAGCGGCTCCCCTGAATCGGTCAGATCCTTGACGATTTGCGCGGCTTCACTCTTGAGGTAGCTGATTGGCTTCACGTGATCGGCGAGAATTATCGGTCCGACACGCACCACCTTTTAGGGCCGGAAGAAACGGGCGTCCCACAGCGTATCCGCTAACGGGCGACGATGATCGTCATCTCGGATTCGTACTTGATCCGCACGTGGCTATGGTGCTTGAGGGACTGCATCACTTCGATCAGATCCGGGCGGCTGACCCGAATGGAACGGGCCGTGCCGGACTTGTCGACGACGGTCAGGAGGTTGAGCTTGCGGTCGACGCCGGTGACTTGCGCCACGCCGCTGAAGACCCGGAGTACCTGGAAGTTTTCCTGGTCGGCGCCGGAGGAGTGCTGGGTCACCTTTGCCGTGTGGGTCAGGCGCGTCACCGCCGCGCCTTCGGCCGGCGTCAATCCGGTGACGTACGGCTCCATGTAGTGGGTCGTCAGCTTGTCGCCGACCCGGATCACCTTAAGCACATCGGGATGATCTTTCACATTGAAGCTCAGGTCGTCGTGACCCGGCACGGTCACGACGATGAGTGCATTCTTCTGATCGATCAAACTGATGGTGCCGCTTTCCGTGTCGACGGAGGCCCCGGCGGGCATGGCCTCCGAGGCAGCAGAGGCGTCCTCGTCAGCCGCGCGGCACAGGGGTACCGAGGCCGCAAAGAAGCCGCATGCTACGACTGAGAGCGCCAGGCAGCGCGCGAACGCAATGCGCGTATTCGATCGGTAGAGCATGGTAGTCCCCTTGAAACGATCAGGTGCCACGCTTGCTGCGCCGGTCCGGGACCATGGCGTGTGTTCTCGGAGCCTAACACTGCAGGACGCGCCGACCATCGGACTTTGGTCCTATAGGGTCGAGGCTGGGGTCGAGGCTGCCTACCGTGCGAAGGCCGCCGCACAGCTTCCCGGCGCCTGCCCCGGCACCGGCGAGCGGAACGTGAACAGGCCGCCCGCCAGCGGCTGCTTCTCGCGCTCGGCTGCCGTGAGCCCCTTCCACGCGGTGGAAACGTACACGGTCTGCAGATCGTCCCCGCCGAACGCGAGTTTCGTGATATTTGCGCACGGAAACGCGATCTGGCCGGCCAGTTCGCCTTCGGGCGAATAACGGTCGATGCGCCAGCCGCCGAACAGTGCGACCCACACGTAGCCCTCTGCGTCCACGGCCATGCCGTCCGGGTACCCGTCGCCGGCAATGGCGGTGAAGACGCGCTTGCCCGACAGCGTGCCGTCAATGGCAACATCGAACGCATACACGACGCGACGCATCGTGTCGTTGTGATAGAGCGTGCGGCCGTCCGGACTCATGGCCGGGCCGTTGGTGATCACGTAGCCGCTGTCCTGCGTGCTCACCACCGCGCCTGCGTCCACGCGATACAGCGTGCCGCTCGGCGCTTGCTCGGCGTCGTCCATCGAGCCGAACCACAGGCGCCCGCGCGTATCGGCGAAACCGTCGTTGAGGCGATTGCCCGGCAGATGCGGCTCGACATCGACCAGCTTGTCGAATTCCCCGCTCACGGCGTCGAAACGATACAGGCCGTCAGGCAGGCCGCACACGAAAGCCCGGTCGCCCAGCGGCGCGATGAAGCCGACCTGGTCGGGCGCGTACCACGTCGTGCGCTCCCCGGTCGTGACCACGAAGCGATGAATCCGGCGGCCCTTGATATCGACGAAATAGACCGCGTTTTCCGCGGCCTGCCAGAGCGGCCCTTCGGCCAGCTCGGCGCCGATCGGCCACACGCATACGGGAGCCGGCATCGTCATTCTCCGTACCATCCCGCGTCGACGAAGTAATCGCGCCCGGAGCAGCGCGAGGCGTCGTCGGATGCGAGGAACAAGGCCATGCGGGCCACGTGCTCGGGCTCGATGCGCAGCTGCAGACACTGCCCCGCGACGACTTTCGCCTCGCTCTCCGGCGTTTGCCACAGGTTCATCTGCCGCGGCGTTTTCACGGCGCCCGGGATGATGCAGTTCACGCGAATACCCGCGCCGCCCAGGTCGCGCGCGAGGCCGCGCGTCAAACCTTCGATGCCGGCCTTGGCGGTCAGGTAGATCGGCAGGTTCGGCAACGCGACGTGCCACGACACCGAACCGAAGTTCAGGATCACGCCGCGCCCCGCCTGGCGCATGCCCCGCGCGGCGGCCTGCGCGCAGAAGAACTGATGGCGCAGGTTGACGGCGATGCGCCCGTCCCAGTAACTCGCGGTCAACTCGCCAACATCATGGCGGTCGTCGTTGCCCGCGTTGTTCACGAGCACGTCGATCGGGCCCGCGGCATCGACGATCGACGCGAACACGCTTTCGATCGCGTCCACGCTGCACAGGTCGCAGCGCTTGAACAGCGGCGGATGCTTCGCACCGCGAAGCTTCTCCTGAAGCGCGAGCGAATCGTCTTCGGCCACATCGAGGAAAAACACGCGCGCGCCCTGCTGCGCGAATGCCTCCACGACCGCGGCGCCGATCCCGCTGCCGCCGCCGGTGATAACGACGGTTTTGTCCGCCAGGCTCGGATAGATTGCGTACGACATCAAATATTCCAGTGTTGACTTGTCAGAACCCAAACAGGGCGGCGAGCCGCAAATGGCTCGCCGCCCTGACCTGCCGCTTCCCTTTCGCTTACGAGACGACTTCGACGGCGCTCAGCATGCGCCAGTCGCGCGGGAGCGTGCGCGTGGCATTGCCCACCACCGTGACCGTGCCGCTCAGATGGATATCGCGGCTCGAACTGCCCACCATCAGATCGAATTTGCCCGGCTCGACGATGCGCTCGCCGCGTGCGTCGGTGAAATTGAACATATCGACGGGCAGCTTCACGTTCACGCGAGTGAGCGCGCCTGCCGCGAGCGGCACACGAGCGAACGCCTTGAGTTCGCGTACCGGTCGCGCCGTCGAAGCATGCTGGTCGCGCACGTAGATCTGCACGATCTCCGTGCCGTCGCGCGAGCCGGTGTTCTCGATCGTGAAGCTCAGTTCGACGGTGCCGTCTTCGAGCGGGACTTCGTGTTGCGCCACCGCGAGACTGCCGTAACGGAACTGCGTGTAGCCGAGGCCGAAACCAAACGGATAGCGGCTGCCGAAGTGGTAGGCGATCGGCGTGCCCGCGCTCTTGAGGCGATGGTTGTACACATACGGCACCGCCCCTGCGCTCTTCGGCACGGAGAGCGGCAGACGGCCGCTGAACCCGGCGCGACCCACCAGCAGATCGGCAAGCGCCTCGGCGCCGCGCTCGCCCGGCGCAAACGCCATGATCTGCGCGGCGATGCGATCTTCGAGGCCGCCGAGGTTGTACGGGCGGCCGCCCGTCATCACGACGACCGTAGGCGTGCCGCTCTCGACCACGGCCTCGAGCATCTGCAGCTGCACGCCCGGGAGTTCCAGGCTGTCCGTATCGGAGCCTTCGCCCACCGTACCGGACTGGAACAAGCCCGCCAGATCGCCGACGAATACGACGGCCACGTCCGCTTTTCCCGCAGCATCGACCGCGTCGGGAATCGCATCGGTGTCCTTGCTGATCAGTTCGTCGCGGTTGGCGGCGGCGCTCAGGTCGAGCGACACGTCGCCCGGGAAAACCGGCGCACCCGCACGGCGGGTCTTGATGATGTCGCAACCCTTGGCATGCAGCACGCGCGAATCGCCCAGCAGCGCGCGCAGTGCGCCCAGCGGCGTG
This sequence comes from Paraburkholderia sp. BR10936, assembly GCF_040965735.1. Classification (NCBI taxonomy): domain Bacteria; kingdom Pseudomonadati; phylum Pseudomonadota; class Betaproteobacteria; order Burkholderiales; family Burkholderiaceae; genus Paraburkholderia; species Paraburkholderia sp. BR10936. Next base: position 75,960 of record NZ_JBFRCM010000012.1, on the reverse strand, counting down.
GCGATCGACGCGACAGACTGCTCGCCCGAGTTGATGAGGTGCACCGGAAAGCTGTAGCCGGCGAGCAGCGCGAGCGGGTCGTCGGCGGTCGGGCCGATCACCGCGATTGTTTGCGCGCCATTGGCGTTCAACGGCAGCACGCCGCCTTCATTACGCAGCAGCACCGCCGATTCGAGCGCGACCTGATACGCCGTATCGGCCGCCGCCGTGCCCTTCACATCCACGCGCTCGGCATCCACATACGGATTCTCGAACAGGCCAAGGCGGAACTTGGTGCTCAGCACGCGCGACACCGCGGTGTCGATCGTCGCTTCGGTGATCTCGCCGCGATCGAGCGCTTCTTTCAGATGGACCGCACACTCGTGCCCCGGCAACTCGACGTCGAGTCCCGAATTGAACGCGAGCGCCGCCGCCGACGCGCTGTCGTGCGCCACCGCGTGATGGCTGTAGAGCAGGTCGACGGCAGCATAGTCCGCAACGACGAGCCCCTCGAAGCCCCACTTTTCGCGCAGCGTATCGTGCAGCAGCGTGCGGTCCGCATGGCAGGGCACGCCGTCGATATCGTGGTACGCCGGCATGATCGAGCCCGCGTGCGCGAGTTTGACCGCCATTTCGAACGGCAGCAGAAAGACGTCGTTCAACTCGCGCGGTCCGACGTGCACGGGCGCATGATTGCGAGCGCCTTCGCTCGCGGAGTGGCCGACGAAATGCTTGAGCGTGGCGAGCACGTCGCGGCGCTCGCCTTGCAGACCGTTCACGTAGTGACACGCGAGCACGCCCACCAGATACGGATCTTCGCCGAGCGTTTCTTCGGTGCGGCCCCAGCGCGGATCGCGCGACACGTCGAGTACGGGCGCCAGGCCCTGGTGGCAGCCGATCGAGCGTGCCTGCTCGCCGATGATGCGCCCCACTTCGCCCACGAGATCCGGGTTCCACGTCGCCGCGTAGTTCAGCGGCGAGGGAAACAGCGTGGCGTCCTTGATCATCAGGCCCACGAGACATTCCTCGTGCGACATGACGGGAATACCCAGGCGCGTATCTTCGACCATCTTGCGCTGCAGTTCGTTGAGCGCGCGCACGCCCTCTTTGGGATCGACCGTGTGGGTGCCGAGCGGACGCGTGATCTGTCCAAGACCGTGTTCGAGAATCTGGTTCACCGTGAGGCTGTTGGCGCTTTGCGCGAAGTCGATACTGCGCGCCTTGTGCTCGCCGTCGGCCGAAAGCACCAGCCACGCGGCGTGAAGCTGGGCAATTTTTTCATCGAGCGTCATGCGCGCGAGCAGATCCGCCACGCGCTGCGCGGTCGGTGCGTCGGAGCGGCGGTAAAGCGGAATCTCTGTGGTGTGTTCAAGCGACATTGCTTCACTCCCTGGTATTGCACGAGACGGCGCTGATGTTTCGCCGTCCGTTTAGTTGTGCTTTTGAAAATGGCGTTGCGCGGGCGCGCGGCGAAAGCGGCGCCCGGCTTAGATGAGACGACGCAGCGCCATTTCGTGTTCGTCGAACACGTGGCATGCCTCGGCGGGCAGCGCAAGCTTGACCACTTCATCGTGCGTCAACGCGCTGTCGCCGGGCAGCTTGGCGATCAGTGTCGCCGCGCCCGAGCCGGTCTGCGTTGCGTGGATGTAGCTGTGCTCGCCCATGTGCTCGACGAGCTTCACGCGGCACGCCAGCGTCTGTTCGTTGCGTGCATCGCCGGCCACACGCAGATGCTCCGGACGCACACCGAGCGTCACCTTCATGCCGGCGCGCGCACGCGAGCCGTCCACGCGCGCACGCACGCGCTCGCCGCTTTGCAGGTCGATGTCCACGCCGCCATCGTCGCCACCCACCACCGTGCCTGCGAAGAAGTTCATTTTCGGCGAGCCGATGAAGCCCGCGACGAACCGGCTCTTCGGATGGTGATACAGATCGAGGGGCGCCCCCACCTGCGCGACGCTGCCGTGGCGCTCCATGTGATCGCCGGCCTGCAGGAGCACGATGCGATCGGCCAGCGCCATGGCTTCCACCTGATCGTGCGTCACATACACGGCGCTCGCCTCGCTGAACTCGCGATGCAGACGCGCGATTTCGGTACGCGTCTGCACGCGCAGCGCCGCATCGAGGTTCGAAAGCGGCTCGTCGAACAGGAACACGCCCGGCTCGCGCACGATCGCGCGCCCGATCGCCACGCGCTGGCGCTGGCCGCCCGAAAGCGCTGCGGGGCGGCGTTCGAGATAGCTATCGAGCTGCAGTGCGGCAGCCGCGCTGCGCACCTTCTTGTCGATGACGGCCTTGTCGATTTTCGCCTGACGCAGACCGAATGCCATGTTCTCGTACACGCTCATATGCGGATAGAGCGCGTAGTTCTGAAACACCATCGCGACCTTGCGCTTCGCGGGTTCGACCTCGTTCATGCGTTCACCGTCGATGCGCAGTTCGCCGTCGGTGATCGATTCGAGTCCGGCGATCATGCGCAGCAGCGTGGACTTGCCGCAGCCCGACGGGCCGAGGAACACGCAGAATTCGTTCTTGCCGACTTCGAGGTTGGCGTCGCGGATCACCGCGTTGCCGCTCGCGTAGGCCTTCTGTACGTTGTTGAGGGAAATGCTTGCCATATCGTTTTATGCGAAGTTCGGTTAGCGGTGCGAATCAGACCTGAATCAGCCCTTGAGCGAGCCGGCCATCATCCCCTTGATCACGCGCTCCTGACCGAACGCGTAAGCGACGATCAACGGCAACGACGTGAGCACGAGAACGGAAAGCATCGAGGGTATGTTCGACGCGTATTGCCCCATGAAGTCCCAGATCGCGAGGGGCAGCGTACGGTGCTCGGACGTCGACGTGAGCATGTACGCGAAGATGAACTCGTTCCAGAGACCAATGCCGTTGAAGATCGCCACCGTGGCGAGCCCCGGTCCCGAAAGCGGGAAGAAAATGCGCCAGAAAATGTGGAACGGGCTACAGCCGTCGAGCTGCGCGGCTTCTTCGAGCTCGCGCGGAATCTGCCGCATGAACTCGGTCAGGATGAAGATCGACACCGGCAGGCTGAGCGCCACATAGGGGCCGAGCAGCGCGAACTGCGTATCGTAAAGACCGAGGTTGCGCGTAAGCAGGTAGATCGGCACCAGCGTCGCATGCAGCGGCACGATCATGCCCGCCACCACGAGACCGAAGAGCAGCTTGTTCAGCCTGAAGCGCATGCGCGCAAACACATAGGCCGCCATCGCGCTGATGACGACGATCAGCGCGACCGACACGCCCACCGTGAACAGGCTGTTGCGGAAATATGTGAAGAACGGCCCCTTCAGCACGGCCGCGTAATTGCCCCAGTAAAGGTGGCTCGGCGGCGCCCACACGGAAGTCGTGAAGGTCTCTTCCTGGCTCTTGACGCTCGACACCACCATGAAGATGAACGGCACCGTGGTGACGGCCAGCCAGATCAGCGCGAGGATCGGAATCGTCACACGGGGAAAGCGGAATTTCTTGATCATGCTTCAGACCTCGGTTGCATAGCGGCGCGTGAAGTACATCGACACCGCCGCCACTGCGATGACGATCAGGAACATCGCCGAGCCGATGGTGCTGCCGTAGCCGAGCTGGAACGAACTGAACACCGTGCGATACATGTAGGTGGCCATCACCTCGGACGAGCCCTCGGGGCCGCCGCCGGTCATGACGAAGACGAGATCGAAGTAACGCAGCGAGCCGAGCACGGAAAGGATCACGGCCGTGCGCACCGTGCCCTGCAGGTGCGGCAGCTTGATGCGCCAGAAGATGGTCCACTCGGAAGCCCCGTCGAGCAGCGCTGCCTCGTTAACCTCGGCCGGCATCGACGAGAGGCCGGCGAGGAACAGAATCATGTAGAAAGGCGCGTTCTGCCAGATGATCACGGCGATGGTCGCGCCCAGCGAGAAGTGCGGGTCGCCCAGCCAGTCCTTCGCGAGACCATCGAGCCCGAATGCCTGCAGCGCGACATTCAGGGGTCCGAAATTCGGATCGTAGATCTGCTTGAACAGCACGCCGATCGCCACGCTCGACATGAGCAGCGGCAAAAAATAGAGAACCTTGAGTACGCGCGAGCCACGGCCGGCCTTTTCCAGCAGCACGGCGAGCGCCAGCGCGACAGGAAGCTGAATGACAATCGAGGCGAGCGCGAGAATCACGTTGTTCTTGAGCGATTGCCAGAACACCGTGTCATGGGCGAGCCGCGCCCAGTTCGCGAGCCCCGTATAGCGGGCCGTATTGCCGAGACCATTCCAGTCGAGCAGCGACAGCCGCAAGCTGGAAACGAGCGGATAAAGCAGGAACACGGCCAGCAGCAGCAGCGCCGGCGCGAGAAACACGACCGTGACGAGCGTTTGCGAGGAGAGCTTCAGCCGGCGTTCGGGTGTAGCGGAAAGTGCAATATTCACGAGCTTTTCTGCCGGCCGGCGCCTTGCGGCGCCAGCCGGACTTTTCCTGAGTGCTGGAGATCAACCGCCCTTCTTCGAAGCGGCTTCCATTTGCTGCGCGGCCGCCTCAGGCGTCACCGACAGACCGAACAGCGCCTGCGTCGTGTCCTTGTGCAGTTCGCCCAACGCCGGCGGCAGAGCCTGGTCGTACCAGAGCTGCACGCTCGGCGCCGCGGCAAGCAGTTGCTGCAGACGCTGCGTGAACGGATCGTCGATCTTGACGTTGTTGACCGGCGGAAGCTTGTGGTCATCCGACGCGCGCGCCTGCATCGCCTGGTCGTCGGTCAGCGACTGGATCAGCTTGAATGCGGCTTCCGGCGTCTTGCACTCGGTCGAGATGCTCAGGAAGCCATCGCCCACCGTGCCGATCAGGTCGCGCGGGTCGCCCTTGCCGCCCGGCACGCTCGGGAACGGGAAGAAGTCGAGATCCTTCGAGAACGTCGGATTTTCGTTGGCGATCGTCGAAGCTTCCCAGGCGCCCATCAGCTCCATCGCGGCCTTGCCCGTATACAGCAGACGGCGCGATGCACCCGAGTCATAGTCGAGGCCGTTGATGCCCGGCGCGAACGCGCCCGCCTTCACGAGCTCCTGAATGCGCTTGCCGGCTTCGATGAACGCCGGATCTTCGAAGCCCTTACCCTTTCCTGCGATCGCGTCGCTCACGACTTGCGGACCGCCGATACGGTCGACGAGGTACATGTAGTACATCGAGCCCGTCCACTTGTTCTTGTTCGCAAGTGAGAACGCTGCCACGTTGTGCTGCTTCAGCACATCCACGACGTGCATCAGTTCATCCCACGTCTTGGGCGGCGTAATGCCGTACTTCTTGAAGACTTCCTTGTTGTAGAAGATCACGGCGGCCGCGGCGTTTTCGGCAGCGACACCGTAGGTCTTGCCGCCGAACGTCGTGACGCTCCACGACGACTGCATGAAGCGGTTGCGATACGCCGGGTCCTTGTTCAGGTACGGCGTGAGGTCGACGATCTGACCGGATTTCACATATTCCTGCAGGCCGCCGCCGCCCCAGTTCTCGAACACGCACGGCGGCTGGTTCGCACCGAACGCCACCTTCAGCTTCGTCTTGTACGCCTCGTTCAGGACGTGCGAATTCTCGACCTTGTAGCCCGGATCGGCCTTTTCGAAGCGGTCCGACGCGTCACGGATGATCTTGCTCGACGACGCATTGGTCTGCTGATCCCATACCGTGATGGTTTTGGATTCCGCCGCAACGGCGTTCGAAACGACTGCAGACAGTGAAAACAGCAGTGCCGTGGCGCCGGCAATGGCCCGCGCCGTGGAGAAACCTGGGTACGCCATGTTTGTGTCCCCTCTTTAGGATTTTTGAGAGCTACCTGAGTTATCTGCGGGTTTAACGTTAGCCTTAACGTTAGTGGATGTTAAGCCGAGACTCAAACTACGGCTATGCGGGATTTTCCTGGTGAGCCCCCGTGGGAGCTTGCGCCCTGCGCAAGGGTGGTACGCACGGGGACGGTTGCACAAGCGCGCATCTGATAGAATAACCAGCACACAAACGGTATCGCTAACGTGACGAGCGGCCCATCCGCGGAGTAACCAGCGAGTCACGAGCGAGTCTTCGCAGACATGACCTCTCGTAAGCCCACACCACGCATGGCAAGGCAAACTCCAACGCTTGAGCACGTCGCCAAGCTTGCCGGGGTGTCGCAGATGACCGCGTCGCGCGCGCTCAATGGACGCCCGGGCGTGTCGCGCGAAACGCGCGACGAAGTACTGAGAATCGCTTCGGACATCGGCTATGTCGTGAACCGCACCGCCCAGAAACTCTCGGGCGGGCGCAACGGCATCATCGGCATCATTACGCCCACGCTCGACACGCAGTTCTCGAGCGAACTGGTGCTCGGCGCGGGCCGCGCGGCACGCGGCGCGGGCATGGAAATGCTCGTGTACACCGTGTTCGACGAAGACCGCCATACGCATCACGACCTGCTCGGGTTGATCCAGCAATTTTCCGACGGCATTCTCGCCATCCTGCCGCGCGAATCGCTCTGCCTCGAAGCCCTCGCCACGGCCAAAGTGCCCGTAGTGGTGGTCGATCAGCGCGGCACGCTCACGGGCTTTCCTTCGGTGTCCGTCGACAATTACGGCGGCGCCTGTCTCGCGGTCGAGCATCTCGCGGAACTCGGCCACAAGCGCATTGCGTTTCTCGCCGGCGACGAAACCATCGAAGGCGTGCGCGACCGCCAGCGCGGCTATCGCGACACCCTCGCCAAGCTCGGCCTGCCACGTGAAGACGCGCTGGTCGCCGCGGGCGACCTCTCGCAAATGATGGCGTTCGACGTCACGTTCGACCTGCTCAATCTCCCCGATCCACCCACCGCGATCTTCACGGCCAACGACCAGAGCGCGTTCGGCGTGATCGCCGCAGTCAGGGAAGCAGGCCTGCGCGTGCCCGACGACATTTCCGTGATCGGGTTCGACGACATTCCCATGTCCGAGCAGTTTCATCCTGCCCTCACTACGATTCGCCAGCCGTTTCAGCAAATGGCGCGTTCGGCGGTCAATACGCTGCTCGCGCAGATCGCCGGCATCGACGCCGCTTCGCAGCGCATCACGCTGCCTGCCGAGCTGGTGGTGCGCGACTCGACCGGACCGGTGCGAGCGCGCCACCGCCGCTCGCGTCACCAGATCGTTTCGACGTAAGTCGAGGCGCGCACCTTCGCATCGGAGGTCACGAGCGCGCCGCCATGCGTGCGGGCGGTCGCAACGATCAGCCTCTGATGCGAAGTGAGCGCGGGCGGCAGCGTCGCCGCCCGGAACGCAATTTCCGAATCGACCGGAATCAGGCGCACGCCATCCAGCTTCAGAAACGTCGAGAGCCAGCTACGGGCATCCATGGAAAGCCCCAGGCTGCCCGCCTTCACGAACTCCGCGATTTCCAGCGCGCTGATGGCTGAAATGAGGATCTCGCCGCCGTCGAGTTCACGGTCGATCGCATCGTGCGCGGCCTGACTCAGCGCTTTCTGTTTGCCGAGCCAGCACACGAGCGCAAGCGTGTCGAGCGTGATCATTACTCTTCCTGCTCGGCGGGAACCGGTGCAAGCGCGTGCTTGAGATTGAAATGCGTGATCGACGCGCGCAGCAGCTCGAGCGGATTCTCCGTCTTGCTGCGATACGGCCGGATTTCAATGGTGGGTTGTCCCCGGTCCGTCACGACGACGGTTTCGCCCAGCGTTTCGACCTGGCGGAACAGCTCGCAGGCGCGGGACTTGAAAATGGCTTTGGATACTCGCTTTTCCATGACGCTCTCCACCCATCAAAATTCTATCGGATTTTTATTGCATCGGGTCGTTGCGCACGCAACGAAATTGCGCTTCGCACCCCAATGGCTCTTTATCGGCGTTGCCCAACCGTTTCCTGCCTGAACTACGCCCTGCACCGGTATATCTCGCACCAACGAACTGCGGGTTTTTACCGGTAACATGTTTCGCCCGAATCCGCCCCGCGGCCCTTGCGCTTTCATATAATCGGTCTGTCTGATGGATGCCCGTCAAGCAGCCCGAGTTGTGATCGAGCGACCCGCGAGGCACGACAACAGGGTGTGTTGCTTGCCGGCGGATATGCGCGAGTAGCGGTGTACGCTTCGCTTGCCGATACGGACGCTGCCGCAGGAAAGCGGAGCGTTGGGGGAGGTGATTACCTTTGCTGCAGACCATCGATTAAGCAGAAACATAATAACGTTACCCTTAACGTTAATTCATGTTAAATGCCCGCTTCCGGCGCCGCCATGCGTGTTTTACCTGGGCTTGGCGAATCGACGCGGAGTCCGCGTAAACCGCGCCGGATCCCGGCCCAGTAAGGAAAGAGTGCCTGGAAAGCTGGCCACAGGGTACTGCAAAAAAGTACCGTTCCGGCTAACGTTAAATGGGCGGTAAGAAAAGTCGTAACGCCGATTCGCGACACTCATAATCATCCCTGCCCCCATATCGTCACACTCGCTGGTCCGGCTCATCCGGCGGCGGCTTCGTCGCAGGCTCCGCGTCGAAATGAACGATAAACGCATGCAGCGGCTCGCGCCGTTTCTCCTGGCGGTCGCGTTGCGACTCGCGCTCCCTCTCCGTCACATCGCGCGTTTCATCGGACGTCGCGGCCTGCCCGCTGCGCGCATTGACAGCGGACGCGAAATCGTCCTTCGACCCTTTGTTCGTCATGGCACTCTTCCCCGACCAAACCGGCACGTCAAACGACGGCTTGAACGTGCTCTCCCACCTGGGGACGCTCGAACGCCACCGCGTCGCCTTTCGCATCGAACAGCGTGACCGCGGACGAGGCCACCTTGATGGCCACGCGCGCGCCCGGCTCGTATTGCGCGTCCTTCTTGTCGAGCTTGAGCGCGACGGCGTGCGCCATGCCGTCGAGACGCGCGTGCAGGATCGAGACATCGCCCAGATGTTCGACCAGCTCCACGCGAGCGGCGATGCCTTCGTCCGCGAAGCCGATGCTCAAGTGTTCGGCGCGCACGCCCAGGGTCAATTCGCCATTGAGTGCGCGATCCGGGCGGCCCGACAACGCGATACGGTGGCTCGCTCCCGCAAGCGCGAGGACGGTCTGCACGCCGTTTTGCGACACGACCGTCGCGCCGAGCATGTTCATCTGCGGCGAACCGATGAAGCCGCCGACAAAACGGTTCGCGGGCCGGTCGTACAGATCGAGCGGCGCGCCCGTCTGCTCGATGTTCCCCTTGTTGAACACCACGATCTGCTCGCCGAGCGTCATCGCCTCGACCTGATCGTGCGTGACGTAAATCATCGTCGTGCCGAGTTCGCGGTGCAGCTTCGCGAGTTCGATGCGCATCTGCACGCGCAGCGCCGCGTCGAGATTCGACAGCGGCTCGTCGAACAGAAAGACGCGCGGCTTGCGCACGATCGCGCGGCCAATCGCGACGCGCTGCCGCTGACCGCCCGAGAGCGCCTTCGGCTTGCGCTCGAGCAGGTGCGTGATCTGCAGGATTTCGGCAGCGCGGCCCACGACCTCGCGTACTTCGCGCTTCGATTTGCCCGAGAGCTTCAGCGAAAAGCCCATGTTCTCCGCAACCGTCATATGCGGGTAGAGCGCGTAGCTCTGGAACACCATCGACACGCCGCGGTCCACAGGCTGCAGATCGTTCACGCGTATGCCGTCGATCAGAATGTCGCCGCCGCTCACTTCCTCGAGCCCGGCGATCATGCGCAGCATGGTCGACTTCCCGCAACCCGATGGCCCGACGAATACCGTGAACTGTCCATCGGGAATATGAAGATCGATGCCCTGAATGATCTGCGGACCTTCGCCATAGGTCTTCACGACGTTGCGCAATACGAGTTCGCCCATTGTTATGTCCTCCTTAGTACGCTTGATCGGCGGCGGCATGTTCCGCGATGACCTTGCCATACCAGTGCGCGCTGTCCTTCAGCGTCCGCTTCTGGGTCTCGTAGTCGACGTACACCATGCCGAAGCGCTTGTCGTAACCGGACGCCCATTCGAAGTTGTCCAGCATGCTCCATGCAAAATAGCCGGCCACGTCCACGCCTTGTCGTGCGGCCTCGGACAATGCGGCGAGGTGCAGATCGAGGAAACGGATGCGGTCGGTGTCCTGCACGCGGCCGTTTTCGAGCACGTCTTTCGACGCGCAGCCGTTCTCGGTGATGAAGATCGGCGGCAGCTTGTACTCGGCATTGAGCTTCGTGAGCAGTTCGGTCAGACCTTCCGGATAGACTTCCCAGTCCATGTCCGTGAAGCCGTGCACGCCCGGTGGACGCTTGTTGCCCGAAGCGCTCGCGAAGATACGCGTGTAGTAGTTGATGCCGAGGAAGTCGAGCGGCGTGCCGATGATGTCGAAGTCGCCTTCGCGAATCACCTCTTGCGGGCCGTTCGCGCCATACCATTGCAGCGCTTCGGCCGGATATTCGCCCTTGAAGATCGGGTCCATGTACCAGCGGACGAACTTCGCATATTCGAGCGATGCGGCTGCGAGGTCTTCAGGCGCGTCGGTCGCGCCGTGTGCCGGCGACTGGTTGAGCACGATGCCGAGCGGCGCCTTCACACCATCGGCGCGCATGGCCTGAACGGCCAGGCCGTGCGAAAGCAGCAGATGATGCGCCACGTGCGCAGCCTTCTTCAGGTCGGCATTGCCCGGCGCGAAGTAGCCCGTTGCGTTGCCGAGCCATGCGGTACACCAGGGCTCGTTGTGCGTGGCGATCGACGCCACGCGGTCGCCCAGCACACTGCCGATCTTGCGGGCGTAGTCGGCGAAACGATAAGCCGTATCGCGGCTTTCCCAGCCGTTTTGCTCCGTCTGCAATGCTTGCGGCAAGTCCCAGTGATACAGCGTCGCGAACGGCTGGATGCCGCGCTCGAGCAAGCCGTCGACCAGACGCTCGTAGAACGCGAGGCCCTTTTCGTTGTACGCGCCGCGGCCATCCGGCTGCACGCGCGGCCATGCAATCGAAAAGCGATAGGCGTTGACGCCCATTTGCGCCATCAGATCGAGATCTTCCTCGAGGCGATGGTAGTGATCGCAGGCCACGTCGCCGCTTTCGCCTTTCACGACCTTGCCGGGCACCCGGCAGAACGTGTCCCAGATCGATTCGCCACGGCCGTCCTCACGGGCTGCGCCTTCTATCTGATACGAGCTGGTGGCCACACCCCAGACGAAATTTTCCTTGAATTGAAACGTCGACATAACGGTAGGTATCCTGAATAGTCGTGTCCGCTCTTGCTCGAGCGGCATGAAATGAACGAAGCGAAACTCAGGCCTTGACCGCGCCGGTCGTCAAACCGTCGATCAAGCGCCGCGAGGTGAAAGCGAACAGCACCAGCAACGGCACCACGGCGACCGCCGAGCCTGCCATTACCGCGCCCCAGTCCGAATTGGTCGGGCTTTGCAAAATGCGCAGCGCGAGGGGCAGCGTGTACATCGAGGGCGAACGCAGCACCACGAGCGCCGAGAGGAAGTTATTCCAGGCCTGAATGAAGCTGATGAGCCCGAGCGTGCCCAGTGCCGGCCCAAGCAGCGGCAGCACGATGCTCCAGTAGATGCGGAACTCGCCGCAGCCGTCGATGCGCGCCGCCTCGATCAGGTCGGACGGAATGGCCGACGCGATGTACTGGCGCATGAGGAACACGCCGAGCGCGGCAGCCGCGCCGGGCACGTAGAGCGCGCGCGGCTGATTGATCCAGCCGAGCAGATTCATCGTCATGAAGGTCGGAATCATGCTGAGGAACGGCGGCACCAGCATGGCCGTGAGCGCGACGGCAAAGAGCGTCTTCTTGAAGCGGAATTCATACATCGCAAACGCGTAACCGGCCATCGAGGTGACGAGCAGGGTCAGCACGGTCTGGATCGTGGCCGTATAAAAACTCCAGCCCAGATTGCGCCAGAACGGAATGTGACGCATGAGCGACGCCATGTTGTCGAGAAACGCGTTGCCGAACCACAGCGGCGGCGGCATCGAGAAAATTTCGGAACTCGTATGTGTAGCGAAGACGAACATGAACCAGAACGGCGAGAACATCAGCACCGCGCCCGCCAGCACGACGGCGTAGCCCGTATAACGCGCCTTGTTTTTCGACAGTTTCATCGCTGTGCCTCTTCTTTCATGCCGCTGCGGTGGAAAATGCGCGTGTTGAGCCACATCAGCGCGGAAATCGTGATAAAGAGCAGCCACGCAATCGAACTGGCCGTGCCGAAGTCGCCGTCGTGGAATGCCGTGCGATACATGTAGACCGCCGTCGTCAGGCCGGACTGGCTTGTGCCCATGCCTTCGTTCGGGAGCAGGATGAACGGCTCTTCGAACAGTTGCAGCCCACCGATGATCGAAAGCGTGACCGCGAAGAAGATCATCGGCTTGAGAAGCGGAATCGTGATGCGCGTGAACTGTTGCCAGCCATTGGCGCCGTCGATGCGCGCCGCTTCGTAGAGATCCTTCGGAATGGTTTGCAGCGCGGACAGATAAAGCACCGTATTCCAGCCCACGTAGCGCCAGAAGACGACGACGGAAACCGCCGGCTTCACGTTCGCGGGGTTATACAGCCACTCGATCGGTTTCGAAGGCACGATCCAGTGCAGCCCCGGAATCTTGCCGATCTCGGCGATCGCGAGATTGATCATGCCGAAGTCGGTCGAATACAGCGACGAGAAGATCAGCGCGATCGCCACGCTCGACGTGATGAAAGGCAGGAAATACAGCCCGACCACGAAATTGCGCCAGCGGCGAAATGCGGTTTGCAGAAAGAACGCCAGCGGCAGCGCAATGAGGTGCTGCGGCACGCCGGACATGACCGCCATCGAAGCCGTGTTGTAGAGCGATTTCCAGTACCACGGGTCCGTCAGCGTGAAGGTGAAGTTCGACAGGCCCACCCACTTCATGCTCGCCAGCCCCGCTGTCGCGTCCCAGCTCTGGAACGAGAGATACAGCGAAAACAGCAGCGGAAAGGCCAGGAACACGGCGAACAGCAGAAAAAACGGCGCGAGAAAGAGGTACGGCGCAATCCTGACCGGATTGAACCGCGGCTTGCCACGAGCGTGGGCGAGCGGCGCGTGCGTATCGGGCACGAGCCCTTCCCGGGAAACCTGTTCAGTTGTGGGCAGAGGAGAGTTCATCAATAATTCCGTCCATTCGGGCGTGGCCGGCCGGGGCGACCGGCCACGCTGTTGCAGCGGGCTTCAAAGCGCGGCGATGCGTGCCGCGCCGTTTCATCAGAGCCGCTTAACGGCGGACACGATGCGTGATTTCAGCCTGTGCTTCCTGCAGCGCCTGGTGGATGTCCTCGTTGCTGTCGACCACCTTGTCGAGCGCCGAGTGGACCGCCTCTTCGGCAACCTGGTCATACTTGCTGCGCTGGATCGCCGGGATATGCGCGGCCGCATCGCGCCAGATCAGGCGTGCCTTCTCGTTGCCGAGGAACGCCACCGGCTGCGCGAAGAAGTCGTCGTGCTGCGCCGAAAGCAGCGCCGGGAAGGCGTCGATCGAGCGGAACGAAGCGAGCTGCTCGTCCGGGCGCGTCGTCAGGAACTTGATGAATTCCCACGACAGCTGCTTTTGCGTGGCCTTCACCGGAATCGACCAGAACGTGCCGCCGAACGATGCATAAGCGCCGTCGGGCAGATTCGTTGCGCGCCACAGGCCCTTCGTATCCGGCGCGATCCACGAGGAGAGGTGGCCGCCGAGCCATGCGCCCATCATTTGCGTGGCGACCGTGCCGCGCTTGAAGCTTTCGGCCCATTCGTTCGACCACGGCGTGATCTTCGCGTCGAGGCCGAGATCACGCGCCTTCTTCGCCAGCTCGAATGCCTTCACGAAACGCGGCGAGGTCACGACCGGATTACCGGCCTTGTCGAAGTACACGCCATCGCCTTCCTTCAGGTCGGCGCGAATATAGATGTCTTCGATATCGCGCGACGACGCCATCAGGTACGCGCCGGTCGCCTTCTTGATCTTCTGCCCGGCCGCCAGATACGACTCCCACGACTTGGTCAAGTCGGCTTCGGTCACGCCTGCCTTGTCGAGAATGTCCTTGCGGTAGAACAGCGTGCCCGGGCCGATATCGCCCGGCATGCCGACAATCTGTCCGTCCTGCGTCGTAGCCTGCGCGAACGTGTAGTTGATGAACTGGCTCTTGTACTGGCCTGCGTTATAGGGCGGCTTCGCCAGGTTCTCGAGACCGCCGCCCGCTGCGAAACGGCCAATGAAGCCGACTTCGACGGCCATCACGTCGGGCAGGTCCGAGCTCGTTGCGAGCGCGGTGGTCATGGCGTTGTGGTGATCGGCGATCGCCAGCGACGACACCTTGATGTCGACGTCCGGATGCAGCTTCTTCCACGCGGGAATCGCGTCCTTGATTTCCTGGTCGAGCTTCGGAAACACCGCGACGGTCAGCGTGGTGCTGGCATGCGCAGCCACGGTAGCCAGGCTGAGCAAAACTGCAGCGGCAGTGCCTGAAAAACGGAAATTCATTACATGTCTCCTGGTGAAACGTTTGTGAGTGACGTTCAATTGCTCCCCTGCTGCTACGAACTACTTCCCCTGTTGTATTCATTCGCAGTGCCTGACGCCCTGCTTGCCGCGCTCATCTGTTTGAAAGCGCTTTCACCGCAAAACTAAAAAAACGGCCCGATCTGGATTCGAACCTTATGCACCCGTCTCTCCCGGGCTCGGCGACGGCCCGATGCGACGCGTCGTCTCGCGCGTCACCAGCGTGAGCGGAATGGGGCTCAGTGTGATGGGCTGCTTGCGGATCATCTGCACGATGCCTTGCGCGGCGAGACGGCCGATTTCATAGGTCGGCTGGCGCACTGTCGTCAGAGGCGGCGTCATGTACGAAGAAGTCGGCAGATCGTCGAAGCCGACCAGCGACACATCTTCGGGCACGCGTACGCCGCGGCGGAACATCGCGAGACGCGCGCCGTATGCGGTCTGGTCGTTCGCGCAGAACACCGCGCTCAACGACGGCCGGCGCATCAGCAGCCGCTCCATGGCGGCGAGCCCGCCCGTTTCGAGGTAATCACCCTGCTCGACCAGATCGGCGTCGAAGCCGATACCCGCTTCTTCCAGGGCGATGCGGTAACCGTCGAGACGCTCGATCGCGTCCTCGTGACTACTCGGGCCGGCAATGAACGCGATCTCGCGGTGGCCCTGCTCGATCAGATGGCGGGTCGCGTCGCGTGCGCCCTGCAGGTTGTCGATCGGCAGGCCAGCGAGCGCCGTGCCGTTTTGCACCGAGCGCCCAAGTACGAGCATGGGCGCGTAGCGCGAGTATTCGGTGAGCGTCGATTCGTCGAGTTGCGCATGCAACAGAATGATGCCGTCCACGCGGCGCGCGATGAATTCTTCGAGGCGCGCCTTTTCGTCGACGACATTCCAGCGGCTGCTCACGAAAATCGGCGTGAAGCCCGGCTCGGAAAGCGCCTCTTCGATACCGCGCAGCCACTCGGCGTAAAACGGGCTCGACACGGCTTGTGTCAGGACACCGATAGTTTCGGTGCGGCCGCTCGCAAGACTGCGCGCCAGCACATTCGGACGATAGTTAAACCGCGCGATCGCCTCTTCCACCGCGCGCTGCTTTTCGGGGAGAACACGCGCGGTGCCGTTCAGGATGCGCGACACCGTGCTCGGAGACACGCCGGCTGCGCGCGCAATTTCTTCCAGCGTCACGTTGGGACCCGGAGTGGGTCCGCTCTGGACACTGGGCGCGCCGGGTGCTTCGTTGGTGCCGTCGGTCATGAGTTCCGCCTGAACATTTTCATGAAAGCGCTTTCAAACACTGAAAAAAGCGCTCCCGGATACGAATTCGAAGGGGCTAAAAGAACGCAGAAAAAGCAGCCGGTGCGACCAGGGTGGAGGAGAGATCGCACCGGCCTCTCTATGTAGAGAATTAAGCAGTACCTAACACAAAGAGATCACAACAACTACAGGTCAAACGAAGTCAAATCAGAACATGTGCATGATGCCCGCGAACACGCCGGTCTGGCTGTGGCCGTAGTTCGGGTTGTCGTTTGAAGACGTGCCCGTCGTCGCGTCGAAGTTGTTGTTGCCGTACGAACCGTTGCCAAGGTTGATGTTCGACGTCGAGCTGTTGTGCACGTAGCCGGCTTCCGCGTACAGGAACGTACGCTTCGACAGGTTGTAGGTCGTACCGAGCGTGAACAGCGTGGCGTTGCCGTTGCCGTTGTTCGCGTTCGCGTGGAACACCGCAGCCGTGATCGCCGAAGTGTCGTTCACCTGCCAGCCAGCGCCGATCCACTCGTGGTCCACCGTCGTCGGTGCGCGCACGCCAGCCGGCTGCGACGCGTCGGTCACGCCCATGCTTGCGTTGGTGGCGCTCGGTGCGCTCAAATGCTGGTAGCCAGCGTAGATCTTCACCGGACCGATCACGTACGTGCCGCCAGCGAGAATCGAGCGCGAAGCCGAATACACGTTGTTGAACGAACCGTCCGCGCCGCGGACTTCGTCATAGATCACACGGAAATCGCCGCTGCCCCAGGTATAGATGCCTTCGATCGCATTCGTACGGCCCTGGCCCGTCGGGACGCCCTTCGCGTTGACCGGCGCCGAGTTCCAGCTCGTGTTGTTGGTCAGCGAATACTGGCCCTTGAACACGAGACCGCCGAACAGCGTGGGCGAATCATATTCCGCGCCGTTGCTCGTGCTCGCCCAGTTGCGGCCGCGCACCAGCGTCGAAATCGCGTAACGCTGCATCAACTGCGGGTCCGCGCCCCAGCTGTCCTGCGAAAGTTCGCCGGCGCCGAGATTACCCATCTTGAACAGACCGAAACGGTCGTTGCTGAAGCCCACCGTGGCGTGACGACCGAACAGGTTGCCTGCCGAGGCGCCCGTCATCGTATTGAGCTGGCCTTCCAACTGGAACACCGCCTTCGTGCCGCCGCCGAGATCTTCCGAACCCAGCAAGCCGAACCAGGAGCAACCCCAGTCGCCGCTCTGTGCCGAGAACCTGTTACCGCCCGGCAGGCCGGTTTCGTACTGCACGCCGTTGTCGATACGGCCATACAGTGTGACGCTGCTTTGCGCGTGCGCCATCGTCGTCGCAGCTGCCATCACCGACAATGCAATAAGCTTCTTTTTCATTAGCTATCCTATATATATTTTGGCGTCTCCAAACCGCGCAGGTCGCGTGCGCTCTACACGTTCCCTACCAGGCTGCCTCACTGAAATGTTCCGAATCACATTTCGAGGCGATTATAGGGACGCCCCTGCCCCGGTGTATCGAACCGGCGGGCTAGGGAAAACGCTGTTACCGATAACAGTTGCGCGACGCGCGGCCCCGGGGTAGGCCCCTGCTTTGTGACCATTCCGTTATGGTCATAAAGCTCGCAACTCCGTTTGCGGTCGTGAGGGAAAATATGCGCAGCGAGGGAAATGTACCGAACAGCTGTGCTACTTCGGCCAAATCGCGCTTGACAGCGCTTTCAAAAGCGACGCTCTGACGTTGTGAAGTTGCAACGGCGACACGAGAGTTTCTTGCCTGTTGCGTCCGCAGCGTTGCAAATCTGCTGATAGCGCTGTCACCAGCAGGCCTGGGCAATAGCGACTATGATCAAGGTATACCCTGCCGGGCAACGAGTCGAGATTCTCCGGTAAGCACATTCAGCGCGGGCGTTGAATCAATCCCGCGGGCTTTCCGGCTTTAGACCATCGCGCCACGCAATTCCCCGCGCCTCGACTCCCGCTGTTCCCCGCCACGTCGCGCGCGACGTCCCGTCCGAACGCAATGCACCAGCACGCACCATCGCAACTTTCGCCGGGCGACGGCGCTGCCGTTCCATGCCCGGCTGGCGGAACCCCTGACGCGTCCTTGCGGTGACCATTGCACCGCGCACTGCGCGGGCTGGTTTGCCCTCTGACTTCCGCGGCCCTGCGTTGAAGAAGGACCGGAAGACTTGCTGCCGGATGTGACCGGCATTTTTGCCACACTGCAAGGAGGTATCGTGAAAGCCATCATCACTTCCACGCTCGCATTGCTGATTTCCAGCGCCATGGTGCCGGCCGCACAGGCTCAAACCGACTCAGGCGCGAGCAACCCGCAACTCGCGCACAACGTCCGGGTCGCTTTTGCGCGTAATGGCGTCAACACTTCTCATATCTTTGTCTTTGCTCGCGGGGGCACCGTCACGCTGCTCGGATGGGTCGACGCGCACGAACAGGTCGCGCTGGCCGAGCGCAGCGCGGCTTCGGTCGAGGGCGTGCAATCGGTGGACAGTTGGCTTGCGCGTGGACGCTGAGGTCAATGCGATCGAATGCATCGCCGCGCGGACGGCGCGCTTCTCGTCCGCGCGCCGTTCTTTATCGATCGCGCTGCGCGATGCTGTGTCTGATCCGTTTGATCCAGCCGCCGCGCCCATAGTCGGTCTGCTGCAGAAACACGGCAATCACGATGATCAGGCCTTTGAGGACTAGCTGCGTATTGCTGTCGATATCGTTGAGCAACAGGATGTTGCCGAGGAAGCCGAATATGAGGACGCCCGCCACGGTGCCCGATATCCGTCCGACTCCGCCGGCCAGGCTCGTGCCGCCAATCACAACGGCCGCAATCGCATCGAGTTCCCAGCCGGTTCCGGCATCGGCCTTCCCCTGGCGGTACTGCGCCGCATAGAGCACACCAACGAGCGCCGAGAGCAGGCCGGAAATGGCGTAGGCCATCAGCTTGTAGCGGTTGACGTCGAGCCCTGAAACCACGGCGCATTTCTCGTTGCCGCCTATCGCGTACAGATATTTGCCGAACACCGTGCGGTTCATCACGAAGCTGAAGACGAGCGCGATCACGAGAAAGAAAAGCGCAGGCACGGGAATCAGATTGAACAGCAGCGCGCGCAGATTCTCGATTTCGGCGGTCGCATTCGTTCCGCTATAAATCGAATAGACGGCGGTGTCCTGCCCGGCGATCAGCCGCGCGGCGCCGAGCACGCCGACCATCGCCGCGAGCGTGACGATGAACGGTTGCATGCGCCCGCGCGTGATGATCCAGCCGTTGATGCTGCCTACCGTGAAGCCCGCAAGCGGCACGATCCAGAGCACGCCGGCGAGCGGCATGCGGTGCGCCGCGTGCAACGCGATATACAGGCACGCCAGCGCCGCGCACAGCAGCGCAATGCCGCCGCGCACCGCGCGTGTGGCGCCCATATGCGCGCGATGCGAACGCAGCGGCCTGCGCCATGCTCCGAGCACGATGAACACGATCGAGAACACGGCAATCGCATTGAGCACGAGCGAGGCGTAAGTCGCCCGGTTCCATCCCTCGGTAGTCAGCAGCATGGCGGTCAGCACGCTGCCGAGGCCCATGATCGCGCCGACGGAAAGATCGATACCCGCGGTGATGATCACGAGCGTCATGCCGATCGACATCACCCCGACGTTGGCGACCTCGCGAAACACGTCGGAGATATTGGCGCTGGAAAGAAAGATGTTGCTGCCATCGGTCGAGTGAGGCGAAGTGAACGCGCCCACCACGAGCAACAGGATCAGCCCCAGATAGTACTTCAGGTGCGTCATGAGCGTGCTGATTTGACGCCTGCGCGTGGGCGCGTCCGGCTCGGCGACATGGTCCTGCACATGCAGCATGGTCAGTCTCCAGTCAGTATCGATTCATGGCGAAGCAAGATTGATCAGCAGGTCGCCGGAAAAATCGCTGCGCGGTACGATCTGTTTGGCGCGCCCTTCGCACAGCACGAGAATGCGGTCGCACAACAAGGTCAATTCGTCGATTTCCGAACTGGCGATCAGCACCGTCACGCCCGAGCGCGCCGCGTCGAGTATCTGGCGGTAGATCTCCGCTTTGGCGGCGACGTCGACGCCGCGCGTCGGTTCGTCGAGCAGCAGGATGCGCGGCTTCGTCATCAGCCATTTGCCGATAATGAGCTTCTGCTGATTGCCGCCCGACAAGCTACTGGCGCTTTGCGCGAGGCTGCGATGCTTGACCCGCGAGGCCCGCGCCTGTTCGGCGGCCCAGCCGCACAGCCTGCGCCGCCGGTAGAACGGAAAGCCGGGCACGCGCGGCAACGACAGCAGCACGAAATTCGCTTCGAGCGACTGGTCGAGCACGAGGCCATCCTTCTTGCGGTCTTCGGTCACGAAGGCAAGACCCGATTCTGCGGCTTCGTTCGGCGACCTGAATGACCGGTTCCGCCCGGCAATGGCAATGGCGCCCTCCTGCTGGTAGGCCGAAATCCCGTAGATCGCTTCGAGCACTTCGGTCTTGCCCGCGCCGAGCAGACCCGAGAGGCCGAACACTTCGCCCTCGCGCACCGCGAACGACACGTCGCGCACCATCGCGCGCGCCGGTCCCCACAGCGACAGATTGCGCACTTCCACACTCGTGCTGCGAGCGCGTGGCGCCTCGTCCGCGCCGCGCTCTGGCGGCGCGAAGTCCTTGCCGATCATCATCGAGACGAGTGCCGTCGAGGACTCCACCTGCGCGACCGGCAGCGTCGAGATGCGCCGGCCGTCACGCAGCACGGTCACGCGGTCGGCCACGGCGAAGACTTCGCCCAGCCGGTGGCTGATCAGCACGATGCCCATGCCGCGTTCGCGCAGTTGCCGCGTGAGCGCGAGGAGTGCGGAGGTCTCCGCGTCGGAGAGCGCCGAGGTCGGCTCGTCCATGATCAGCACCCGAGCTTCGGCCACCAGCGACTTGGCAATTTCCACGAGTTGTTTTTCGCCCACCCGCAGCGCGCCGACCAGCGTATCGGGACTCGCGCGAAAGCCCAGTTGGCCGAGTACGCTGCGCGCTGCCGCGCGCATGGCGCGCCCGTCGGGAAAGCCCCAGCGCGTGCGCGGTTCCTTGCCAAGGAATATGTTGTCGACGGCGGAAAGCGTATCGACGAGATTCAACTCCTGATGAATGACCGCGATCCCCGCATCGATCGCGTCGTTGACGCTCGCGAGGCGCGTGGGCACGCCCCGCACGCGTATCGTGCCGCTGTCGGGCGTATAGAGCCCGCCCAGCATCTTCATCAGGCTCGACTTGCCCGCGCCGTTCTCACCGACGAGCGCATGCACCTCGCCCGCTACGACATCGAAGTCGACGCTCGACAACACGGCGCTGCCGTTGAACGAAATCGACAGGCCAGCCGCCTCGATGAGCGGCGCGGTGGCGGTGGCATTCATTCAGGAGTGGCTAGCAATATACGCCTTGGCGTTGTCCGCAAAGATACCCTGGGTCGGCAACGTCACCTTCTTCGGGATCTTTTCGCCGTGCAGGAGCTTGAGCGCCTGGCGTATGCCTTCGGCGCCGGGCGTGGGGTACATGAACGTGCCGGCAAGCAGGCCTTGCGAGACCCACGTCGCGCCCTCCTGCGGCAACCCGTCGATGCCCACGAACTTGATGCTCTTGTCGCGCCCCGCGTCCTTGGCCGCGAGATAGGCGCCGTAGGCCATCGGATCGTTGTGCCCGTACACCACATCGATTTTCGGATTCACGCGCAACACCGTCTTCATGTACTCGTACGCCTTGTCCTGCTTCCAGTCGCAGTCCACGCGTTCGCCAACGAGCTTGATGCCCGACTCCTTGCCGATCACGCTCGCCGCGCCGTCGTGGCGGTCGTGCGCCGGCTGCGCGCCGAAGCCGCCCCAGACCTCGACGAGATTGCCCTGCGCGTGACCCGGGCCGCCCATCAGCTTGACGATGAATGCGCCGGCTTCGCGGCCGATCTGCACGTTGTCGCCGCCGATGAACTGCGTATAGGATTCGCCGTTCACCTCGCGGTCGAGCACGAACACAGGAATGCCCGCCTTATAGGCCTTTTCCACCACGCCGGTCAGCCCGGCCGACTCCTTTGGCGAAATGAAGATCGCATCCATTTTCTGGGCAATGAAATTCTCCATGTCCGCATTCTGCTTGTCGGTGCGGTCGCCGGCGTCGGCAATGATCAGATCGACCTCGGGATGCTTCGCGGCTTCGGCTTTCATGTCCTTGTTGAACTGCACGCGCCAGGGCTCGACCGTGGTCACCTGCGAGAAGCCGAAGCGGTATTTCTTCTGCTGCCCGAACGCGGGCGCACTGAGCGTCCCGAGAAGACCCGCTGCGCCGGCAAACGGCACGGCGACCAGAGCCGCAACCAGAATGCGTCGTTGACTGTCCATTGCCCTGTCTCCTTTGTTGTCTGAACCGGGCGGCGCGTGCGGCCGGCCTCGGGTGCTGCGAAAAATAAAACGTTATAGCGGCGGCGCGGCGGAGGCGCGCGCCGCTTCGCCCCATTCGTCATACCGCACCGGGCCTGTGCTGTCGCGCACGCGCAAGTCGGCACGCATGCGCAAGTGCACGATCTCCGGGCTCTCGCCCAGCAACTGCTTGTGCAGGAGATGCCAGATGCCGCGGGCAATCGCTTCGGCGGGCTGACGAATCGAACTGATGCCGGGGCGCAGTACCGACATCCACGGCGCGTCGTCGAAGGAAAGCAGCGAGATGTCGTCCGGCAGCTGCAGGCCCGCATCGCGGATCGCCCGCAGCGCGCCGAGCGTCGCGACGTTCGCGCCTGTGAAGAGCGCAGTGGGGCGTTCGCGCGCGGCGAGCACGCCGAGCGTCGTCGCGTGGCTTTCGGTATCGCTCATGCCGCACACCACGACGTTGGCGTGCTGCGCCAACCCGGCGCGCTGCATTGCGTCCTGGTAGCCCTGGGCCCGCTCGCGGCTGTTCACGAGATCGAGCGCATTGACGATGAACGTGATGCGGCGGTGACCGAGCGCGATCAGATGCGCGGTACCGTCCATCGCCGCACGATGACTGTCGGTCGTGACCGTGTTGGCGGGAAAACTGTTGTCCACGCGATCGGCCATCACGAGCGGCACGTCGCATTCCCGCAGTTCGCTGATTGCGTGCTCGTAGCCGTGGCACGGAATGATGATCATGCCCGCGACCTGGCGCGAGAGAACGAAGCGGATGCGCTCCGCTTCGCGCTCCGGGTCCTCCTGGGCGTGCGCGAGGATGAGCCGGTAACCGGATTCGAGCGCGTGGTCTTCGAGCGCGCAGACGAGTTCGATGAAGAACGAATTGGTCAGGTCGGGCACGACAAAACCAATCGACGTGGAGCGGCAACTGCGCAGTTCGGCGGCCAGACTATTGCGCCGGTAGCCGAGCTTGCGAGCCGCCTCCCAGACCTGGCGCTGGCGCGCTTCGCTCACGTTTGCTGCACCCGCGAGCACCTTCGACGCCGTGCCCAGCGAGACTCCCGCCGCATTCGCGACGTCCTTGAGTGTACTGGCACTTTTCTTGCGGTCGTCCATGCTGGTCTTTCCGCCCGAGGTGATGCGCCGGCGTTATCCGTCCGTTACCCGTCCGAACTGAAACGTTTCATAGAGTAGGAAATGGATTTTCAGGCTTCAAGGGAGGGTTTTTCCGGGTCGCCGGGGAGCGCGCGCGAGGACTAGCGGTAATTCACGAAGTTGATGATGTCGTTGAGAAAGCTCAGAGGTCGCCTATAAACAATCAGCGAGACGGCGCCAAAGCCTTGTCTGGCAACGGTTTCGCCCGACGCCCGTGCGGGTGTAGCGCGGTCTTGTAACGCATCCAGTGTGAAACCGAAAGACCGGCGGGCTCAAAGCTGCCCACCCCACGCCCTTCTCCCATCTCAACGCGCATGCGCGTGGTAGGGCTCCTCATCGGAAGCGGAAATTCGATCAAAACGGACCGAGTTCATTGCGGTCGGTCGTCAGATCGCGGTCCCTTCGTCGCTTCTTGAGGTACTGCGGTCATCCGACGGCCGATCTTGTTGGTCGGGCATCGGCCAACACAGTCAACAGCGCCGCAGACCTTATCGACTTGGCGTACGCCGAGTTCCGAGTCATTGGATTTGAGGAAGCCGCGTCAGAGAGAGATTGCGCCGGAAGCTGCTTGTATTGCCGCAGCAATCTCGTCTTCGCTGCGCCCCCCATTGATTGCAATGCTTCCCCCAAAGACAAAGTGAGGAACCGAACGGACACCGGCATCGGCCGACTTGGCCGCTTCCTGCTCGACGCGGCGGTGCTGTTTGGGTTCAAGTGCAATGGCACGCGCCTGATCGCGGTCGAAACCGTAGTCGGCTGCGATGTCGGCCAGCACGTCCGCATCGGCGATGTTCTTCGCTGCGATGAAATAAGCATGGGTGATTGCAACTGCGAGCCTGTGCTGCGTGCTACGCCCAGCGGCCGCCAGAATCAGCGCATGAGCAGCTTGAGTCGGATAGGTCCAGAGTAGGCGGCCAAGATCCAGGTCGAAGCCCGAAGCGCGAGCTTCTCCCTCGGGGCGAGCAAAGGCGACCTTCGGATCGGTTATGCCGTAGCGCGAACGCAGCAAGTCGGGAACATAGAGGCCGCCTGCCGGCGCATCTGGCAGTAGCAGGACTGGATGCTGCCGAATGTCAACGGCCAGGTTGGGGAAACGCTCCGCCAGCACTTTATCGAGACGGTGATGCCCGACGATGCACCACGGACATGTGATTTCAGTATAGAGATCTATTTGCATAACCATCCTCTCGTGATCTGGTCTTCGCGCTATGAATTTGAAGGTAGTTCGGCATTGATTCCGATCAGTTGAACCGATACGTCCCACAGTCGTTTAGCGAGTTCTGGATTCCGCGCGTCCTGAGACGGAGTGCATTCACCAGAGGGGCCTCGCAATTCAGAAGTTCTCGTCGGCCCGTAATAGCCGCCGGACTTTATTTGTCCGGTCGCCGCCTGCAATGCACCCCACGCGCCCTGAGCCGGCGTATTGAAGAACAGGCCGATCAATGACATTGCGATGTTGCCCCACCAGCTATCGCGCGCAAGGTTGGTTCCAGCAAGGCCCGGGTGGCAGGCCACTGCCGTAACAGGTATACCCGCCGCACGCAGTCGCCGATCCAACTCAAAGATAAAAAGCAGATTCGCAAGCTTGCTGGCTGCATAGCGAGGCATCCACTTGTAACTCTTCTCCGCATCAAGATCGTCCCACTCGATCTTCGCGTCCTTGTGCAGGCCGCTGCTCGTGACAACGATGCGCGACCCGGATGTTTTCGTGAGCTTGGGCAACATGAGCGCGGTGAACGCAAAGCTACCAAGATGATTGACGCCGAATGTCTGCTCAAAGCCTTGCACCGTGTGCTTTAGCTTCGGCCCTTGCACGCCCGCATTATTGATGAGCGCGTCGATGCGCGGTTCCTTTTCGGCCAGTTTTGCTGCGTTCCGCACGCTCGTCAGATCTGCGAGGTCAAGCGGCAGGAATGCGAGATTCGCTCCAGGGGTCTTCAGACGAATCCGGCTGATAGCCGCTTCCGCTTTCGACTCGTCACGGCACGCGAGAAGCACCCTGGCTCGCCGTGCCGCCAACGTACTCGCTATTTCAAAGCCTATGCCGGTGTTGGCGCCAGTGACGACAAAAGTCTTTCCCGATTGATCGGGTACATCAGCATGGGTGAATCCGCTCATGGTGTGAACCTTGTCGAGACGTTATTGCGTTAATGGTTAGCGATGCCTGGCGCGGCACGCACGAACTTCCTGTCGGTCACCTGGTCAACCAGGAACTTCGCAAGATTGCCTCTGGAGAGCCCAGTCCAGGTCCGAATTGGCGACCAATTCGCCAGTCGCCTCGATGTCCTCATACCCCTTGCGCGCGATAACCTTGAACAACAGCGCGAACGCATGGGTTTTGAAAGCAAAGCTATCCTTGGGATCACGATAGGCAGCCGTAGAAATCTGGATAAGACGGCGCACGCCTGCGTGCTTCATCGCGGCGATGATGTTGGTCAAGCCGTGCATGATCGGCTTATCGCCTTGCACCTTGAGACTGTTGGGACCAAGGGCACTGATGACTGCATCGGCACCTTGAACGCTCCTCGCAATGGCACTCTGGTCTTGCAGGTCGCCGACAACGATTTCTACCCTTCCCGCGAACGACGCGAGTTTCTTTGCGTCGCGCGTATAGACCGACAGGTTGTAGCCCTGCTTCAAGGCTTCCTCGATGATGTGCCTTCCGGTCGGCCCGGTCGCACCGAACAGCGCGATGGTTTTTTCCCCGGCCATGAGGTCACGCAGCCTTCGCCAACAAGGCTTTGATGGCCGTTTCGGTGTTGGCGATTGCGGCCTTCGCCGCATCGGGGTCGAAAACCGTGCCTTCGACACGCACCACTTCAACGTCGGTCAGACCGATGAAACCGAACAGGTGCAGCAGATAGTTGGTCTGAAAGTCGAACGGTGCCCAGGCACCTTCCGAGAACACGCCGCCGGTAGCGGTAACTAGATAGACCTTTTTGCCGGTCAGCAGCCCCTTCGGCCCAGCATCGCCGTACCCGAAGGTGACGCCCGGCCAGGTGACGTGATCGAACCACGCCTTGAGCTGCGAGGGCAGACCGAAGTTGATCATGCCCGAACCGAGCACGATCACATCGGCGACCTCTAACTCATCGACCAACTCTTGCGCGACCTTCACCGCCTCGACCTGTTCCGGTGTGCGATCTTCGGGCGACGTGCTCCGGCCTTGGATGTAGGCCGGTGCGATGTGCGGCGGCGGATTCGCGGCGAGGTCGCGCACGGTCAGCGGGCCGCCCGAGCGGGCCTGGATGCCTTCAGCAATTTCGGTGGCAAAGCGGGTGGAAAGGCTGTCAGCCCCGCGCGGACTGGAAGTGACAAGCAGGGTGTGGCTCATGACGGCTCCTAGGTATAAAATGAGAACTAAGTTAGATATTGACTCTGACTTACCAATTCATACGAAGGATGGTATGGTTCCCGCCGTTTCCCCACAAGAAGGCACACGCATGTCACTTAGTCACACCGAGCTACCTGCCGATATGCCTGCACCTGACGCTGGCGGCTGCCTGGCAACCCGTGAAATCCTGGACCGCATCGGCGACAAGTGGAGCCTCTACATTGTCGCCATGCTGGCCACTGGCCCGCGGCGCTTCAACGAATTGAAACGCGGCATCGACGGCATTTCCCAGCGGATGCTGACGCTGACCTTGCGCGGACTGGAACGCGACGGACTGGTAACGCGAACGATGTATCCAACGATTCCGCCGCGCGTCGATTACGAACTCACTGACATGGGAAGAACGCTGTTGAAGCCTGTCATGGCGCTGGTCAACTGGGCGAGCGAGAATCAAGTCGCCATTGCCGAGGCGCATAAACGTTTTGACGAGGAGCCGGAGCCAGATCAGGTCTTGGTTCAGGGCGTTGTCTACCAGCGTCGATAAACGAGCCCAGGCTGTAGGCTTGTGCAAACACAGCGACGAAATCCAACTGACGGCTCGCGGCGGGACCGGTCCCAACGCGGATCTTTCGTGGGGTGAGAAGGCGCTGCATTTTCCGATCTATCCAAACAACAGTCGGCCACGTCCGATCGGAAAAGTCGCATAGCCTGACCTGGGTGTCCGTTCCCTGAGCCAAACGGGACGCCTCAACGTCTCGCCGTCGACGCAAACCAATGACGCTTCATGGCCGACCGGCGCCCGACGACCGAGCGACACTACGTGTTTTGGAATGAGGCTAGCGATAGTTCACGAAGTTGATGATGTCATTGAGAAACCACGGAAGAATCAACTGGGTGTCGGGATCGCTAACGCCCACGGTGAGCCTCGGCGGCTTCGAGGTGGGTGAACCGGGCTTCGCGCCATCGGGGGTGTGCAGCATGTAGGTGGTGGTGTCGGCGGCGGGCGGCGACGGCGAAGCACAACCGGCAACGAGTAAGGCAAGGAACGCTGCGCAGCACAAGCGCTTCATGATAGGCAATCTCCAGCCACATGATCTCGAGAAGCCCAAGCGTACCATCGGGCCCGTTGCTGCCGCGCAAAGCTGTGCATGCGCCGGATATGCCGAATTAATTCGATGCCGTGGCTTTCGCGCTTATTCGGCGCGAAATTTCACGTCTGAATATCGCCATACAAAGGGGAAAGGAACGAAGCATTGCGGCAATGGAAAGACCACGTTGCGCGAAACGAATACGTGCAACGCGGCCGTCCCGAAAATGAGAGGCGTGGTTAACGGAAGCCGTAAACGAGAACCTTCTTTCCTTCGAATTGTTCCTGCACACCTTGTTCGCAGTTGGGCGGACACGTCGTGCCGTCGGCGGTGGGACCGGACGCGGGCGAATACGCCCTGTAGACAACGGATTCGATGAGTGTCCCGTCGTCGGAAACCACGATCTGCAGGTCGGTCTCGACGCCGGCCAGCACCGGTCCGCCGCTGCCATAGACCTGTTTCATGATCCCCGTGCAATCGGAGTTCACCGTGTAGGTGCCGCTCTGGTACGGGTTGAAGGCGGTCTGCCCGCCTTTCGGCAAGCCATTGATCATGCCGAAGTCGGTGCGGGTGAATTTACCCGAACCGTCGAACGTCACGATGGCGACGTCATCGAGTGTCGAAGGTGAGGCAAACGGGTGCAGCTTGTTGTTGCTATCCAGCAAGCCAAGGATCTCACCATGTCCGTGAAATCCATAAGCTCCCCTTAGCGTTGCGTTCGAGCAAAGGCGCCCGTCGGCCTGCGCGACGCCACTGAGCGAGAGCAGTGCAAAGGCCGTTGCCGACAAAATGCTTGAATGCTTGATCTTCATGGTCATCTCCTTGTCACCATAGCAGGCGTCTGGCTTCATAACGCGCAGCGGGCCAAAAGCAGGCGTCGAGCGAGGCGCCGGCTCGTGCCGGTGTGCGCTCCGCTTCCTAAGCCTATGGAACCGCGCACGCTTGCGCCTCCATCATTTGATGGAGAGAGCGAGGCAACAGGAGATTTCGTGTGCAGACAAACTCGATGGGAACGGCGTTACGGCCTCACTGCATTACAGCTTCACTGCGTAATGCACCAGTTCGATTGCGTTCGTTGCGGGTGCGCCTCTTCCGGCCAGACGGCCCTGAAATTCTTCGCGCACTACCCGCTTGACGCTCGGGGCATACCAGAGCGTCTCCTCCATCGGGCCGCCGCCCGGGCCGTACTGCGGCTGCCAGACGCCGCTCATCGTGATCTTGATCGCGGAGACAACGCCCGCCTTCGTCTTGACCGTCTCGACGCCGTCCACTTCGCATTGGGCCCGGCGCTGCACCCTCATGCCCGAAGGGGCGGTGGCCATGCAGTCCGCTTCATAGCGCGCGCCGGCTCGCAAGTTGTCTCCCACCCTGTAGTGCGGCACGTCTTGAGGCAGCGCGATGGCAGCGGCGTCGAGCGCGAAGCTGGCCGGGGCGCCCGGGCCGCCAGCACGCTCACGACGCCGATCAATGCAGTGCGACAGACTTGCGGCCTCATTGGCCCTGTTTCTGCAGATATTGCCGCACATCGCTCATCGACACCCTGCCTGTATGCGCCGTGTCGATCTGATCGAAATGCTGCGAGATATACCCCAGCCCGCTACTTTGCGCCTGCGCTTTCGTGATCGAAGCGCCGTTGTTCAATGCAGTATTCGCACCCAGGCGAGCCTCAACCCGCTGTTGCGCCTGCTGCTGCAATTGCGTACCGGTGGAAGGTGTGAGCGGCGCTGGCCGGCTCGTCGGGAAAAATGGGCCATCCACACCGTGGCCGCCCTTCGGCAGTTGAACGGGCGCCACCGCTTGCGTTGCCGCCTGGGCAATGCCTGTTGTGACCACAGCAACCGCGCCAAGCATGAACGGCGCAATGCACCACAGCTTTTTGAATGTAGACATGATCGCTCGCCTTCAATGTGTGAGGAGCGGGCCTCAATCGGCTATCGATGATCGACGCTCGAGGAAAGGCCCCGGCCTGTCAGGTTATTGGCCCGCTGCGGCGACTGCCGTGGAAGTCGGCGTACCCGCGGGACTCTCGTCGGGCCACGGCTGCGGAAGCGTCCAGAGCGAAAGCGCCAATGGTATGGGTTGACCACCATAGTAGCTCACGAGATCGGCCTTCATCTTCGGGCGCGCCACGTCGTCCAGATAGATCATGTGTCCACCCTGGAAGAAGTTGACCTGCAGGTTCGGGCTCAAACCGGCCACCGTTTGCAGACGCGCAAGCTGCTTCTCCGTATTGAAGAACGGCGTAGCAAGATCGTGATAGCCGTTCTCCGCAAGCACCTTCAATTGCGGATTGAGCTGGATCGCGCCGAGCAGGTCGGGCAGCGTATCGGGCAACGGCTGACCGTCGTGCGAGAAGTCCCAGACTCCGATGATGTTGTCGTTCAGAGGCATGTACGTCGCATTCGGCGCCGTATAGCCGAGATAGTCCGGCATTTGCGTAGCGAGTGCTGTCGTGAACGGCTGCGAGATGAGGATGTCCGACGGGTCGCCGTCGCTCTGCAAGCGCGGATCCGAATTCGGCAGCGATACGCGTCCGTCGTAACGACCGATCGTCGTGCCCGGGATCAGTTCGTTACTGAACGGATTCACGTTGAAATAGCCATTGAGCGCCTGCAAGGTGAGGCTCGAGGGCCAACGCCACGAATCCAGCGTTTTCTCGGGCGGAAAGACCGGCTTGCCGAGCGCGTCGGGAATGCCGAGTTGACTCAGCACCCACGATTGCGCGTATTTGCGGAAATGCTGGTACTGGCCCGTCGCAAAGATCTCCGACTGCAACGCGAAGAGGCCTTGATCGATCAATGGCGGCGAAACCAGGTTGAAGTAGGCGGCCACCTCGGCATAGCCGGGGTAATAGCCCGCGAGTGTGTCGGTATCGAGCACCAGGCCAGCCGTCGAATTCGTGATGGCCGTCGCCTCGATCGCATCGGCAAAGTAGTTCAGGATGGACGACTGAAGCACGATGCCAGTCAACTGCACGCCCGCCGCTTCGAGTGCAAGCGCAAGCATGTCGGTGCGCGGCGTGCCATACGATTCGCCGTAGAGATAGATCGGCGAACTGCTACGATTATTCACGGCCAGATAGCGCTTGATGAAATCGCGCATCACGTCCACGTCCGTATCGCAGCCCCAGAACTTCTGGTTCGTGTTCGGCAGAATGGCCTCCGAGAGCCCCGTGCCCGGTGGGTCGATGAACACCATGTCCGTCGTATCGATCAGGCTCTCCGCATTGTTGACGAGCGGAAAGTTCGGCCAGTTGGTGAGCAGCGGATCGGGCGTCGCGACACGCGTTGGCGCAAACGAGCCGAGACGCAGCCAGATCGACGAAGAACCCGGCCCGCCGTTATAGATGAACGTCACGGGCCGCGGCGAACCGTTCGTGCTCGGCGCGGTATAGGCGACATACGACATCGTCGCCTCCGGATTGCCGTTTGCGTCCGAAGCCGTCAAATGGCCCGTTGTCGTCGTGTAGTTGATGGTCGTTTTTCCCGAAGTCCACTGGTAATGCATGATCGCGGCCTTTTCGGCGACCTGCGACGCGGCAAGGCCATCGGTAGCGTTCGGCGAATAGGCGATCGGGTCGGTATAAGGCTGGTTGGCATTTGGCGAATTTGAATTTTGCACGGCGGCTTTAGCGCTTGCCGAAACCTGGTTCATGGCGCTCGCGGCCGACGAGGTCGGGCTATCTCCACCGCCGCAAGCCGCTAGCATCAACACGCCGATAGCGATTGCGCCTGCATGGCGCAGCTCGCACCAACTGCGGCTGAACTCCACACTGGGTTTACTGTCCGGATGCATTGTTATACCCCTTCGAATGATGACTTCACACTACGCGGGGGCCGCGGTCGCCGGTAATAACGCCTTGAAAAAGTCACCGAAATTCAAACACAATTACCTGCGCGAGGCGGCTGACATTTAACTTTCCATTCCTGACAAAGTCGATTCAATTTAAGCGACATCTATTTACTATGGATGCCTAAATAATCCATAAAGCATCGGGAGAAACCACTGAGTTTCGCCGACGGAATTTCGCTGGAAATATTTGGTAATGAAAGATAGCAGAGGAAAAATAGGAGGCGCCGCAGTACTTTGTCAAGGGATAGTTCTTGAACCTATGCGCGCTGATTCGTTGCGCACGCAGCAATTGCGTCGAGCACGAAACGGCCGCGTGCATGCGGGTCGGCGATGCGAGATCTCGGTGCCACGCGAGCGCGAACGAAGAGCGAAATGGATGCTCGACAATGCCCACGGATTGTATGAATGAATGCAATCCATCGCTTGCGCGCCTGTCACCCATTCAATTGGGGCCATACTTCCAGGTGAAGTGCGTGACGGTTAAGAAGCCGTCCGCTCATTTAGCTATTCTTATAAATAAAACGCCACCATGGTAAAAAATTCCGCAAGGCAATCCTTACCAGCACGCAGCCAGCACGCATATGTGCGCCGGGCAACAACGGAGATTGACGCGCTGTGCGAAATCAACCATATTTTGACCAGACGGCTGCGCTCGGTCGGGCCCCGTCGCTTTCCTGCGCATGCAGATCGTGAGTTCCGCGACGCCTTGCCGATCGCTTCAACGACGATTCTGAGCATGCCGAAATGGCATCGCCATAACGGTGGGACGACATCATGTCCGCTCAGATTGGTCGCGACCAGAATTTCCCCGCAGCGTGCAAGCATTGCGGCGGACTGCTGTACGAAAACTTCGAATTCTGCCCTTACTGCGGCACAGATCTTCCACTCGACACCGTTTCGCTCGGCACCCATCCGAAGGCCACATTGACACCGCTCGGCGCCACGGCCGCGGCGCCCCCCGCACCCGCGGCCGCGAAGCTCGCGCAGGCGCGCTTACCCGCATCCGACGGGCCGTCGCTGGAGACCGGCTACCCGCATGCCGCGCAGCACGCCTTGGCGCTTCCACACGGGTTGCGGTTTTCGCAGATGGGGCAATGGATCTTCCCCAGGGGTCTATTCGTATTCGCACTGATTCTTGCGTTCGCGTACGGCACGTATCTGCTGCTCGGTGCGAACCGCCAGCGGGAGGCCACCGCCAGCGAAGAGACCCTGCACTCATCGGGCGGATCGGTTTCGACTGATGCGTCCGGGCAACAGGCCAACGAGACGCCCCCTGCCGCCGGCACGCAGACCAGCGAGCATCCGCAATCCCCCCCGCGCAACGCGCACCCCGCGCCGCAATTCGCCGACACGGCCGAAGCTCTGCGTGCCGCGCGCAACAGCCTCGCGGAAAACAACCTGTTCGACGCGAAGACTGCGGCCAACGCCGTGCTCGCGCGCGGCGGGGACAACGAGGAGGCACGCGCGCTACAAAACGATATCGCCGCGCGCGAGCAACGGCGCGATAGCGCGTTGCAAAACGCAGACCGCTGTGTCGCGCAGCGTGCCTGGGCCTGCGTGCAACAACAGGCTTCGGAAGCGCTCGCGATCGATTCGAGCAGTCAAGTCGCGCAATCGTTGATGGAGCGCGCCATCGTATCGACCGCCTGGAAGCCACTCAGCCCACCTAATGGCGCCCCGCAAACGAACGCGGCAGCGGCGTTGCCGCACGGCGCGAACACCGTACGGCTGCCCTCGTCGCAGGACTGGAATACGGGCGCATCGCCGCCTCCGCTGCCCGGCGCGACGAACACGGCGAACGCGACGAATGCCCCGACCGCGGCGAATGTCGCGACGGCCGCCAGTCCCGCCGGCGGCAACAACAGCGTCGACGCACAGGAGCGGGCGATCCTGCAAAACGGCTGGAAGCACGCCGCGCCATCTGGCGCCGCACATTGAACAGGATTCCATAACATATAGAAGTCTGCCGTAGATCGCAAACAAGGCGGGAGAGAGACCATGCTGAAAACGACTCTAGCGGGAGTGGCGGCGCTGATCGCCCTGCTTTTCTCTGTGCTCGCCGTCGCCGCCGAGGTCGACGCGCACTACCGCATCGTGACCGGCCCGGAGCGCGGGACGTACATTCAGATCGGCCAGGACCTGGCGAAATGGGTCGCGCAGCCGGCGGGCATCGACCTCGAAGTGATCCCATCGAAAGGCTCGGCCGAAAACGTGCAGCGCATGCGTTTCGAGCCCGGCGTGAAGCTCGCGCTCGTGCAGTCCGACGTCTATCAGGCCTACGTCGACATGGCCAATTCCGGCAACGAAGAGGCCGGCACGCTGATACGGCCGCTGCGGCTCATCATGCCGCTCTACGACGAGGAGATTTACTTCGTGGTGCGTAACGACTCGCCGATGAAGACGATCAACGAGATCAAGGACAAGGTAATGAGCGTCGGGCTGATCGGCAGCGGCACCGCGCAGTCGGCGACGACGCTGTACCGCCTCATGTTCGGCCAGCCGATTCCGGAGCAGAACGCGCAGCACCTGAGCAACGAGGACGCACTCGCCGCGCTCATCGTCAAGAAGATCGACGTTGCGATCATCGTCGCCGGGCAACCCGCCAAGCTCTTTACCGACATGAACCCCGAACTGCTGCAGCAGATCCGCTTCCTGCGCGTCGATGCGAACGCGCCGGAAACGGCGCGCGCGAAGCAGACCTACTATCCCGCGACGATTCACGTGTCGAGCTACCCGAACTGGCTCAAGGAAGACGTGCCGACATGGACGGTCAAGGCCTTTCTCGTCACCTATGACTACAACCTGCGCGATACGGTCGGCAACCTGAAGCGCTTTGCCGATTCGCTCTGCGCGAACTTCGACAACCTGCAGGAGCACGGCCATCCGAAATGGAAGCAGGTCAAGCTCGATCTACCGGGCCTCGGCAAAGGCTGGCAATACTATCCGCCCGTTGAGCGACGCCTGAAGGCGTGTTTCGCGCATCGCGCCGCGATGCAGGCCGCCACGGGTTCGACCGCGGCGCAAGGCGCTCCCGCCGCACAAAAAGTCGACGGGCGGCCATGCCCGGATCAGGAGCGCCTGCTCCTGCTCTGCAAATAATCCCCCGACGAATCCGCCAGCCGAACGCGGCCCCCGACGCGCGTGAACAGCAAACAAGTGGACCCTTCAAACGCCAGCACGGCGTGGAAGGCGATCCCCTTGTGCCACATGCATTCTCTCCTGGTATCTGCTTTCAGGATGTCCTAATGTCCATGAGTGCCGTGATGCCGGCACGTCGAAACGGTCTTCCCGATGCAGTGCGTCCTAGCCTAACAACAAACAAGGAGACACCCATGAGAGATACCCCGTTCACAGTCCGGCGTAAAACGGCGCACCTGCGTGCCGCGATCGCCATCGCAGGTGCGGCGCTCGTTCCCGGCGCACACGCTGCCGAAAACGACGCCCATCACCCGGAATTCAACCGGCTGCCGTCGTTCGTGGTGGCGAGCAGTCTGCAAACCACGAGCTACGATGGCGTCAGCGACGATCTGTTGACCGCCGGTCTCGGCAAAACCGGCCTCGCCGGGGCGCAGCCTGCCATCGCCGACCACTCGGCGCCGACGGCAGCGGAACTGCGCCGGCTCGCGATCTGGTCGAACTATCGGGCGCTCGTCGATATGAGCGCGAACGGCGGTTATGGCCGCTTCTGGGGGCCCAATGTCGATGTGTACGGCAACGACACACTGGGCGAAGGCAAAATCGCCGGCACCGAATATCTCGCGTTTGCCGACGACGGCAGCGGCCGCCGGAACGTCAGCCTGCTCGTGCAGGTGCCGACCAGCTTCGATCCGGCGAACCCGTGCATCGTGACCGCCACGTCGTCGGGCTCGCGCGGCGTGTACGGCGCGATCTCCGCGGCCGGCGAGTGGGGACTCAAGCGAGGCTGCGCGGTCGCCTATACCGACAAGGGCACGGGCAACGGCGCAGAAGAACTGATGAGCGGCCTCGTGACGTTGATCGATGGCGTCACGGCCAACGCAGCAACGGCTGGGCGCACGAGTATTTTCACCGCGGACGTGCCGGCGGGCGCGCTTGCCGCCTACAACCAGAAGTTTCCGAACCGTTATGCGTTCAAGCACGCGCATTCGCAGTTGAACCCCGAAGCGGACTGGGGCCGCGACACACTCGAGGCGGTCCAGTTCGCGTACTGGGTGCTCAACCAGCAGTTTGCGCCGCGCGTCGACGCGTCGAATCGCGGCGTGCGCTATGCGCCCGGCGACATTACGACGATCGCGGCTTCCGTGAGCAACGGCGGCGGCGCATCGCTCGCGGCAGCCGAAGAGGACACGGGCAAGTGGATCACGGCGGTCGTGGTCGGCGAACCGCAGATCAATGTGCGCATGCCCGGTGACGCGCAAGTCAGGGAAGGTGGGCAGCGCATTGCCGCGGCCGGCAAACCGCTGGCCGACTACATGACGCTCGCGAACCTGCTGCAACCCTGCGCCGCGCTCGCGGACGCCGCCGCCGGCGCGCCCTATCTCACCGCGCTGCCCGTGGCGACCACGACAGTCATTCGCCAGGCGCGCTGCACCTCGCTCGCGGCGGCAGGCTACGTCCACGGCGGCGATACGCAGGCGCAGGCGAACGACGCGCTCCAACGCCTGCATGAAGCGGGCTATGAAGCGGACTCCGATCTGCTGCAGGCGCCGATGTGGGATTCACAGGCCGTGCCGGCTGTTGCGGTGACCTACGCCGATGCCTACACGCGCTCGAGCGTGCTCGACAACCTGTGCGGATTCAGCTTCGGCACGACGAACGCATTGACGGGCGCCGCGGGCGTTGCGCCCGCCGTCTCGCCAATGCTGACCATCTTTGGCGTGGGCAATGGCGTGCCGCCGACCAATGGCGTCAATCTCGTCTACAACGTCACGCCGCCTGGCGGCGCCGACCATCGGCTGGCCACGCCCGACGCCAGCTTCGCGGGCGCGGCATGTCTGCGCGCGTTGTGGACGAACGGTGATCCGCGCATGCGCCAGAGCGTCCAGGCGATCAGCGTACATGCGAACCTGCATGGCAAGCCCGCAATCATCGTACAAGGCCGCAGCGACGCGCTCGTGCCGATCAATCATGCGTCGCGCGCGTATCTCGCGGCAAACAGCGAACGGGAAGGTTCGCACAGCCACCTGTCGCTGTACGAGGTGACGAACGGGCAGCACTTCGATGCATTCCTCGCCGTGCCGGGCTTCGATACGCACTTCGTGCCGGTGCACTACTACAACATCGCGGCGCTCAATCTGATGTGGAATCACCTGAAGAATGGCACGCCGCTGCCGCCTTCTCAGGTCATACGCACGATCCCGCGCGGCGGCAACCCGGGCGCCGCGCCGCCGTTGGGTCTCGCGAACCTGCCGGCCATCGTGGAGAATCCGGGCAGCAACGCGATTCGCGCGAACGACGGCGTCGTGAACGTGCCGCATTGAGTCGCGAAGCACGCCGGCGCGGCGAGCGCATCACACCAGCAGTTGCCGCGCCAGCACTTCTCTCGCTTGTGTCACGGTGTCCCCTTCGCCGGGATGCGGCGGCAGGAGCGAGAACACGGCGTCGGGCAAGGCCGGCAGCCGGTGCTTCGGGCCGAGCCGCGTGAGACCCTCCCCGATTGCCGATGCGCACAGGCATCCCACGCCCAGACCGGCTGCCAGCATGGACTGCAGCCCGGCCACGCCCGACGCGCTGTGGACGAGCACGTACGGGATGTCGTTTTCTTCGAGCGAACGCACCGCGACCTGGTGCATCATGCAGTCGCCCGGCAGCAGCACGAGCGGCAACGCTTGCGGCAACAGCTCGGCGAGCGTCGGCGACGCGACCCAATAGAGCGGTTCGCGCAGCAACTCCCAGCGCGCGTCCGCGTCGGTGGCGGCGGGTCGGAACGGGCCGCGCGACAGATGCATGACCACGCCGAGATCGATTTGCCGCTTCGCATACGCGAGCTCGATATCGGCGCTCTTCATCGCGCTCACGTGCAAGCTCAGCTGCGGATAGCAGTCGCGCAGCCGCACGAGCAGACCGGCCACCTCGTTCGTGCGGAAGTACTCGGTGATCGCGACGCGCAACTCGCCCTTGATGGCCTGGCCGCGCACGTCGTCGAAAGCGGCTTCGTTGAGCGCCACGAGACGCCGCGCATGGTCGAGCAATCGTGTGCCCGCGGGCGTGAGCTCCACACCGCGCTTGCTACGCACGAAAAGCGGCATGCCCGCGCGCGCTTCGAGCTTGCGCACCTGCTCGCTGATCGTGGATTGCGAAAGGTGCAGCAACGGCGAGGCCGCCGAAAGGCTGCCCACGTTCGCCACAGCCGCGAACGTCTTCAACTGGTCGAATTCGAAGCCACGCATGACATTCAACATCCATCGAATAACTCGATGGATAGTACCACCTATTCCCGCTTTTCCGTCAGATCGAGGTGGATCAGAATGTCGACTGGACGCTCACGCTGCGCGCGTGCTGAATAGTGCAGCCTGACGAAATCCGGCCCTTTATCGCTGAGCACACTCATGTCTGACAATACGTACGCCGCCTGTGCCGTGGCGCCTCGCGCCGCCGCAGCCGATACCAGCCACGGCCATCACGGCTGGGCGCTGGTCGTTTTGCTGGTGGGCGCGATTCTGCCGCCGCTCGACTATTTCATCGTGAACCTCGCGCTGCCCGCCATCCGCGACGGACTCGGCGCGAACGCGTCCGAACTCCAGCTGGTCGTCTCGGCCTACGCGTGCGCGAATGCCGTCATGCTGATCACGGGCGGGCGCCTCGGCGACCTGTACGGCCGCAAGCGCATCTTCATGGTGGGCATGGCGGGCTTCGTCGTCGCCTCCACATTCTGCGGCCTGGCCACCAGCGGCACGGCACTCGTCGCCGGACGCATCCTGCAAGGCCTGTTCGCCGCGACCCTCGCGCCGCAAGTGCTCGCCACGATCCGCAGCGTTTTCACGCCGCACGAACAGGTGCGCGTGATGGGGCTTTACGCGTTCGTTTTCGGCGTGGCCGCGGTGATCGGCCAGCTTGGCGGCGGCGCGCTCATCAGCCTGCATCCGTTCGGTCTGGGATGGCGCGCGATCTTTCTCGTCAACCTGCCTATCGGCGTGTTCGCGCTCATCGGCAGCTGGCGCTTCATCCCGGAAAGCCGGCCGCCGCGCGGCAAGCGCATCGATGTCCCGGGCACCCTGCTGCTGTCGCTGTTTCTGCTGATGCTCGTCTATCCGCTCACGCGCGGACGCGAGTCGGGCTGGCCGCTGTGGATGCTCGCCTGCCTCGCCGGCTCGCTGCCCATGCTCGGTCTGCTGCTGCGCGTCGAGTGGCGCAGCCTCGCCAACGGCAAGGATCCCCTGCTCGATGTGCGCCTCTTCCGCAATCCGGTCATCGCGCTCGGTCTCGTGCTGGCGTTCCTCTTCTATACGATGAGCGCGTTCTTCCTGACCTACGGTATTTATCTCCAAGGCGGCCTGCATTGGACGCCGCTCGCTTCGGGACTCGCGATCCTGCCGTTCGGCATCGGCTTTCTTTCCAGCCCGCTGCTGATGCCGCGCCTCGTGCACCGGTTCGGCGGCTATCGCGTGCTGACGTTGGGCTTCGTGATGCTCGCGGGCGGACTCGCGATTGCGGCTGCGCTCGCGGGGGCGGTACAGCCCGGCGCCGGTTTCTATCTCGGACTCGCGGCGATCGGCATCGGCCAAGGGCTCGTTTTGCCCTCCGTCGTGCGCATCGTGCTGGCCGAAGTGGAGCCCGAGCGCGCGGGCATCGCCTCGGGCATGGTCACGGCAACGCTGCAGATCGGCGCCGCCGTCGGCGCGGCCACACTAGGCGGCCTGTTCTTCTCGACGCTCGGTGCGGCGCCCGGTGTGATCGACTACGCACATGCGTTCAAGACGACGATGTTCGCACTCGTCGCGATCCTGCTGCCCTGCGCGCTGCTCTCCACCGCGCTGGGACCGCTGCATCGGCGCACGCATGCAAACGGTCCCGGCACACAAACCGGCACACAAACCAATACGCAGTGATTTGCTCCGGAGTCCTCGCTATCAGAAGTCGATCTGCGCGGAGCACGGTGCCGAACGCGCAGGACGTGAGGCAGGTGCCCTGCTGGAGCCAGTAGCAGGCGATGCAGTGAAACTGCTTTCGCTTATATTGGATGCCTGATTATATTTTCTTCCTTGCAGCGGCTATTCACCCACGGGAGGAAATACATTCCAGTAACCGTCGTCGTGCTGAAAGAAGAACAGCGCGTGAAAACCCGTTGTCTGGCGCGTCTCCACGCACACATAGCGTGCCCTGCCGGAAGGGGTATGGCCAAACGCGGTGACATGCACCGGCGAAGTCGGTGCGAGCCATTTTTCGACCTGATAACGCAGTGACTGCGTCTTCGTGCGTCTCATCTGGTCCTCCCAGAGATCGGTTGGTTTTGCAGCCTTTTCGCCGGAAACCGCGAAAACGCCCTGCGCAAACCGAACGCTCTTGATGCAAGGCGCAATTCTTACCGCGTCGCATCAAGTGTTTGAGAAAGCACTTTAACTATAGCCAGAAAAGCCTTTCGCAACATCGATTTCAGCAAGATAGCAACAAAACAACAGAAACCCGGAAACCAGCGTCCGGCAGCATGGGACGACCCCGGCTGATGCGCCGCACCAGGCTGTGAAACGAATGAAAACGTATGCGATGTGTGAGGCGCGCGGTCCCGGCGTATCCTGACTTCTGGCAGTTGGCCACCGGGATCTTTTGACTGGCCATTGAAACGATGAGAAACGTGTACGTTGCGATTTACATCTTGTTGTTGATAGCCGTTATCGTCGGCGTGGATGTGGTTTTCCTGAAAAATCTCTTCTGGCTACGGCTGGCCGTGAACATCGGCATCGTCGTGGTATTCGCCGCCGTCTACTACGCATTATTAAAGAATCTGTAAGTCAGGGATCGCGCGTAAAGGACGCAAACCCTGCACCGCGCCCCACACACCCGCGGCACACACGACCGCACCCACGAAAACCACAAGCCACAAATAAAGCCCGCGAGGCCGATACCGTTGAGGGAGCGCGGTGAGGCTCAGGGCGACGAGCAACCCCAACACGAGCGGCAACATCAACGTGTTGACCACTTGCGCGGCAACGTTCAGGGAAACGAGGTCGGGTGCGAGCCAGACAGCCCAGGCACTGCCTGCAACGGCTAGCGCATACGCGCCGTAGAACCAGGGCGCGCGGCCCGGACGGTCATCGAGCGAGGCCCGGTACCCGAATACATCGCCGAGCCCCCATGCCAGCGCGAGTGAACTCACGATGGCGGCCACCAGCGCCGCACCGAGCACGCCTGCGCCAAAGAGCAGGCGCCCCGCAAACGGGCCCGTTACCGCAACGAGCGCATTGCTGATTTCGCCGATACTGCCGAGGGAGCGCGGCTCGCCATGCGCCGACAACGTAGCCGCCGCAGCGACGAGCACCGCTGCCGTCAGCAATTGCGTGAGGACGGCGCCAACCGCCGTCTCGACTCTGGCCGACGTGAAGTCCTTCGCCGTGAGGCTGTCCGCGACCGCCGCCTGCTGATAGAACACCATCCACGGATTGAACGTCGCGCCAATGAGCGCCGCCGCCAGGTAGCCGGCTTCGCGGCCGCCCGCTGCCAGATGAGTCATTTGCGGGACCATGACCTGAAGTTTGTGACGCGCACTCCATGCGACGGCAAAGAACGTCAGGTCGAACGCGCCGATGGCAATCGCGATCCGGTCTACGCGCTTGTGCGAGCCCGTAACGACGATACCGGTCAACAGAATGACGGCGAGCGGCAGCGTGACGGCACGCGATACGCCATACATTTCCCCCACGCCGGCAACGCCCGTGAACTCCGTCACGAGCGACCCCAGCACGGCCACGACCAGTCCGGCCGCGGCGAGCGCGGCCCAAACCGGTCCGAAGCGCGAGCGGATGAGTTCGCCATAACCGCGCCCGGTGAAAATGCCCAGGCGCACGGTCAGCTCCTGAACCATGTAGAGCAGCGGGACCAGCGCAAGCAGCACGGGCAAGAGCCGCAGCCCCGTTTGCGCGCCGGCCTGCGCGGCCGTCACGACGTTGCCGGCGTCGCAGTCGGCCAGCATCACGAGCAGACCTGGGCCCCACAGGGCGAGCCCCCGCAGTCCACGCGAAACGGTTTGCTTGAGCGTCGGGAGACGAGTCATGCGTTCTGAAAGGATGCGCCTGTAGTATCTGTCGGGCGATTGTAGCGTGCGAGTCGGGAGCCGCCAGGCCTGACGTTTGTGCTCCGCAGCCTGTCCCGAGGGACGTCGATTTTCATTTTCCTTACCCATGGCCTCTATATCTGCGCGTTCATCCAGTCAAACTACTGACGCCCCCGCCGCCCTGATTCTGGGCGCCATAGGGGTGGTTTTCGGCGACATCGGAACCAGCCCGCTCTACACACTGCGCGAATGCCTGAAAGCCGCCGGCGGAATTAGCCAGACCAACGTATTCGGGATCGTTTCGCTGATCCTCTGGTCGATCATCATTGTCGTGACGCTCAAATACGTGAGCTTCGTCATGCGGGCGGACAATGACCGCGAAGGCGGCATTCTGGCGCTCACGGCGCTGGCCGCTCGTGTGGCGCCCGTGCGCCTGCGCACCGTGCTGCTGACGCTCGGCGTATTCGGCGCCGCGATGTTTTACGGCGACTCGATGATCACGCCGGCGATTTCGGTCATCTCGGCAGTGGAAGGCGTCGAACTCGTGGATCCTCATCTGGCCGCGTGGGTCGTGCCGATCTCGCTCGTGATCCTGACCGGCCTGTTCAAGCTTCAAAAACACGGCACGGCCACGGTCGGAAAAGTCTTCGGGCCGGTCATGATCGTCTGGTTCCTGACGCTTGCCGTACTCGGCGTCGCTCATATCGCACACAACCCCGGCATTTTGCGCGGCGCATCGCCGTCTTACGCCCTGAGCTTCATCGCACATGCACCCGGCACGGCATTCGTCGTCCTCGGCTCTGTGTTCCTTGCGTTGACGGGCGGCGAAGCGCTTTACGCGGACATGGGACACTTCGGCAAGACGCCGATCCGGCTCGCGTGGCTGCTGCTCGTGCTGCCGAGCCTCATCCTCAACTACTTTGGCCAGGCCGCGCTCGTGCTGTCGAAGCCTTCGGCGCTCACGCAGCCATTCTTCTCCCAGGCGCCGGACCGGGCATTGCTTCCGCTGGTTCTGCTGGCAACCGCGGCGACGATCATCGCTTCGCAGGCCGTCATTTCCGGCGCGTTTTCCATGACGAAGCAGGCTGTCCAGCTCGGGTTGCTGCCCCGCATCCCCGTCGTCCACACTTCGACACACGAAGTCGGTCAGGTCTACGTGCCGTTCATCAACATCTCGCTCTATGCGGCGGTCGTATTCCTCGTCGTGTTCTTCCGGTCTTCCGATAATCTCGCGGCCGCTTATGGCATTGCCGTCGCCTCGACGATGCTGCTCACGACGCTGCTCATGTACTTCATCACCCACTGCCTGTGGAACTGGAAACCGGTCGCTACGCTGGCAGTGATCGGGCCGCTGGCCGTCGTGGATGCGATATTCGTCGCGAGCAATGCGAGCAAGGTCCTCGATGGCGGATGGTTCCCGCTGCTGGCGGGCGGCGCGCTGTTCACTATCATGACGACATGGCATCGCGGGCGGGAGATGGTCGTCGAGCGCGTGAAAAGCGACAACCTGCCGCTTCCGGCATTCATTCACTCCTTGTGCGATGGATCGCACCCGCCTCCCCGCGTGGGCGGTACGGCAGTGTTTCCAGGCGGCGTGCCCGGCATGACGCCGAGCGCGTTCCTGCACAATCTCAAGCATAACGGCGTGATGCACGAGACCAATATCTTTCTGGCCGGCACGACCGAGAACGTTCCGCACGTGCCCGAAAGCGAAAAAGTCTCGGTGAGCGATCTTGGGCACGGTTGCTATGCGGTCGCCGCGCGTCACGGCTTCATGGAAATGCCCAACGTGCCGGCACTGCTCCTGCTCGTGCAGAAGCAGATACCTACGTGGCAGTACGAACCCGCGGCCACGTCGTTCTTCCTGGCCCGCGACACGATCCTCGCAACGGCACAGAGCAAAGGCATGTCGCTATGGCGCGAGAAGCTGTTCGCGTTCATGGCGCGCAACGCAGCGCAGGCGGCCGAATACTACAGCCTCCCCGCGAACCGGGTTGTCGAGATGGGTGGACAGATCAACCTCTGAGGCACGATCCGGCGTATCTCGAGAAAAACGACGCATGGCGAACGACGACCGTACCACGATAATTGCCAGACGAACGCCGGAATCCGCGGCCATGACGGCCAACCTCAAACGGGCGATGGCGATCACGGCCAGGATCAACCGGGGATTGCCACCGACGAGCGTAACGAACTGCCCCCTCAGTTTGAAAATCCGCTGTAGCAGCGCAATCGTCGCGAACGCGCTCGCGCTACTATGAATAGCTCAATTGCTTGTTTGTGGTGAGATAACCGATCGGCAAGAATGGCCCTGCCAAACTTTGGTCAGGACCACGATATGTCGAACGCGCCCAGCCTTCAGCTCGATTCCGCCACGCTCGTCGAAGAATACGACCGGCTTGGCATTCGCCAGTTTCATCACGGTCTGCAACTGCTCGACGTGCTCGGCTTGCGTGAAGGCGAACGCGTGCTCGACGTGGGTTGCGGCACGGGCCGTCTCACCGAATCGGCGGCGCAGCGCGTGGGCGAACACGGCGAAGTGCTCGGGCTCGATCCGTTGCCGCTGCGCGTGCAGCGCGCGCTCGAACGCGCGCAGGGCCGCTTCGCCGCGCGCGTCGGCCGCGCCGAAGCGCTGGAAACGGTGCCCGATGCGCACTACGACGTGGTGTATTTCAACAGCGTGATTCACTGGATCCCGGATCAGGCGCAAGCGCTGCGCGAAGCGTGGCGCGTGCTCAAGCCAGGCGGCCGGATCGGCTTCACGACCATGCCCGAAGAAGCGCCACACGACCTGCATGTCGTGCTGCGCGCGCTATTTGCGGGCGAGCCCGAATGGCAGCGCGCTGGAATCGGCGCGCCGAACAAACTCACGCGCGAGCGCTCGGCAGCGCTGCTCCAGGGCGCCGGCTTCGACGTGACGCACAACGAGATCCGCACCTTCGGCGACACTTTCGACAACGTCGACGATGTGCTCGCCTTTAGCCGGTCCAGTTCGTTCGGCAATTTCCTCGCCTCGCTCACGCCCGACGACATCGCACGCGTACG
This sequence comes from Paraburkholderia sp. BR10936, assembly GCF_040965735.1. Taxonomy (NCBI): domain Bacteria; kingdom Pseudomonadati; phylum Pseudomonadota; class Betaproteobacteria; order Burkholderiales; family Burkholderiaceae; genus Paraburkholderia; species Paraburkholderia sp. BR10936. Next base: position 31,234 of record NZ_JBFRCM010000012.1, on the reverse strand, counting down.
CGCACGGCTCGCGGGCGCGCTCGAACCCCATCGCAACGCGCGTGGCTATGCGCTCACGCGGCGCATGATCATCGCCACGGCGCACAAGCCGCTCGCGCATTGAATCTGCCTTCCATTCCGTAGCGAACGCCAACCACATTCGAGGAGCACACATGAGCGCAGCACCGCGACGCGCGGGACAATTGAGCCTCGGCGCCTTCCTGATGGAGACGGGCCACCATATCGCCGCGTGGCGTCACCCCGATGCACACGCAGCCGGCGGCCTCGACTTCGCGCACTACGCCGAGCTGGCGCAAACGGCCGAGCGCGCCAAATTCGACGCCGTCTTTTTCGCCGATAGCGTGAGCGTGCGCGACACCCATGTGCCTTCGCTCTCGCGCACCGCGCGCGCCGATCATTTCGAGCCGATCACGCTGCTCTCCGCACTATCGGTGGTCACGAAGCACATCGGGCTCATCGCCACGGTGTCGACCTCGTTCAACGAGCCCTATAACGTAGCCCGCAAATTCGCTTCGCTCGATTATCTGAGCGGCGGCCGCTCGGGCTGGAATCTCGTGACGTCGAGCACCGAAACCGAAGCGCACAACTTCAGCCTCGACAAGCATCTCGATCACGCCTTGCGCTACGAGCGCGCGAAAGAGTTCTACGACGTGGTTTCCGGGCTTTGGGACAGCTGGGAAGACGACGCCTTCATTCGCGACAAGGCAAGCGGCCTCTACTTCGACCCGCAGAAGCTGCACACGCTGGACTATCGCGGCAAGCACTTCAAGGTGCGCGGCCCGCTCAACGTCGCGCGTTCGCCTCAAGGCTGGCCCGTCGTGGTGCAGGCGGGCGCCTCGGAAGCCGGCAGGGAACTCGCGGCGCAAACCGCCGAAGTGATTTTCGTCGCGCATCAAACGCTCGATGAAGCCAGGCAGTTCTATCGCGACGTGAAAGGGCGGCTCGCGCGTTACGGCCGCCGCCCCGAGCATCTCAAGATCATGCCGGGCATTTTCCCCGTGATCGGCCGCACGCAGGAAGAAGCGCAGGAGAAGTTCGACGCGTTGCAGGCGCTGATCCATCCGAGCGTGGGACTGCAGCTGCTCGCGAACATGTCGGGCGGCCTCGACCTCTCGCAATATCCCGTGGATGGCCCCGTGCCCGACCTGCCGGAAACCAACGGCGGCAAGAGCCGGCAACGCTTGCTGCTCGATCTCGCGCGGCGCGACAACCTCACCATACGCGATCTCTATCTGCGCATTGCGGGCGCGCGCGGGCATCAACAGGTGATCGGCACGCCGCAAAGCATTGCGGACCAGCTTCAGCAATGGTACGAGGAGGAAGGCGCCGACGGCTTCAATATCATGTCGCCCTGGCTGCCTGGCGGCCTCGACGAGTTCGTGCAGTACGTGGTGCCCGAATTGCAGCGTCGCGGACTTTTTCGCACGGAATATACGGGGCGCACATTGCGCGAGCATCTTGGCCTGCCTCGTCCCGCGAACCGCTACGCCACGCAGCGCGAAGACGCATTGCGCGTCGCTTCCTGATTCCGTTCATCGACAATCCACATTTCACGCCAGGCCGAAATATTCGCACCGAAGATGCCCGCATACTGTCGATACGCGCTCTATCCCTGGAGCGTGGCCCGTAATCTCACCGCGTCCGCGTGAAATCGACCGCCCAGCATGCAAACATCGACCGCGAGCAAATCGGCCGGACTCGACCTGCTTTTGCTCCTCGCACTTTCCACGCTGTGGGGCGCGTCCTATACGTTCATTCGAGTCGGCGTGACGACCATCCCGCCGTTGACGCTCATCGCCGCGAGAACGTCGATTGCCGGAACGCTCCTTCTGTTCTGGATGCTGTGGCAGCGCATTCCGGTACCGCGAGACCCGGCCGTGTGGCGTCGCTTCGCCGTGCAGGCGCTGCTCAATAGCGTGATTCCCTTTACCTTGATCGCATGGGCCGAGCGTTCGGTGGAAGCCGGTCTGGCGACCATCCTCAACTCGACCTCGCCTGTCATGGCGTTCCTCGGCACGTGGCTGATTACCCGCCACGAACCGGTCAACGCGCGCAAGCTGTTCGGCGTCGCCGCGGGTCTCGCTGGCATATGCCTCGTGGTCGGCGTGAGTGCATTCGAAGGACTCGGCCAGCAACTCGTTGCGCAGCTGGCGATCGTCGCCGCGACGGTTTGCTACGCCGGCGCGGCGATCTACGGCCGTTCGTTCAAGGGACTCGCGCCGGCCGCACCCGCTGCGGGGTCTCTCATCGTCGGTGCGATACTGCTGGTCCCCGTGAGCCTGGCCTTAGACCGCCCGTGGACGCTTCATCCGTCGTTGCAATCGATCGCAGCGCTGATCGCACTCGCCGTCTTCTCCACGGCGATCGCGTTCGTCATCTACTTCCGGCTCGTCCAGACGCTCGGCTCGGTCGGCACGACGGCGCAGGCCTATTTGCGCGTGCCGATCGGCGTGGCGATAGGCATTGCGTGGCTCGGTGAATCGCTTTCGACCTCGGCGTGGCTGGGGCTCGGGTGCGTCGTTGCCGGAGTCATCGCGATGACGCTGCCATCGGCCAGCCAATCCCGCGCGAGCGGCCACAGGCTGCGCTCGAATCGCGAGTGAAAAAACGCGAAATGTCCGATGCTGCGCTCGCCAATTGACGCGGGCGCGATGCGTACATGCGTCGACAGGCTCTGTGTGAAATAACACAGCGCGCGTTCGATCGCGCGAATCGTGCCGAACGGATCGTCGTGGAAGCTCACGGCGAGAATCGGCGCACGCATGTTGCCGAAACGAGCGACGATGTCCATGCGCTGCTCGGGCGTGCGTGCGAGCGCCCCGTCGGTGAGCGTGTCTTCAAAGCGGGCGCGGCCCCGGCTCCATATCCTCGCGACGCCGCGCGGCGTGTCCTCCATCCATCCGAACCACGATGCGGGGAAATAGCCCATCAGGCCGGTCAAAACCGGCATCACGACATGCCATTTCCAGAGCATGAGCGGCATGCAGCGCGGCGCGTAGTCTCGCCAATACGCGTATTGCGTGCCGACGGTGAAGACGCGTCGAATGAGATGATTCGACGGCGCGAGCCCGATCAGGAAGCCGCCAATGCTATGCCCCACGACATCGATCGGCTGCCCAGGGAACAGGCTTCTTGCGTAGCGCAGCACCGCTTCGAAATCGCGCTCTCCCCATTCCAGCCAGCTCGCATCGAGCGTGGCGAGCGCGACGGGCTGCGAGCCGCCAATGCCACGGTAGTCGTAGACCAGCACGTCGAAACCCTGCTGGTGCAGCCATGCGGCAAAGCGGAAATAGTAGTGGCAGCGCACCGACGTCGCCGAATTGACGATGACCACCGGACGCGACGCGTCCGCGTTCGGCGGCGCGTGACGACGCCACACATATGCGCGAAGCGTAAAGCCATCGGCAGCAGTGATGGCGACAGCGATGGGACGTGCCTCGGCTGGATCGGCTGAATCCATGAGCGTGCTCCCTGAAGAATCCGGAGTATCGATTTCACTTGACCTTGCCCGCTGCATCAATCAATCTTTGCGCAGCTTTCGCATGAGGAAAACGCATGTCAGTGCCGCTCGTGAAACTCCCTCCTCTCGACCTCATTCGCGGTTTCGTCGCGGTGGGCCGGCGCATGAGCATCACGCTCGCCGCCGACGACCTGTGCGTGACGCAATCCGCCGTGAGCCGCCAGATCGCCGCGCTTGAAGAAGCGCTAGGCGTGCGCCTCTTCAGCCGCGGCTATCGTTCGATCGCGCTCACAGCGGAGGGCGAGCGCCTGCTGCGCGTTGCGGACGGCGCGGTGCAGCAGATGCAGGAAATCGTCGGCGCGCTGGCCGCGCCCCAAGCACGTCAGCCGGTGACGATCACCGCCAGCATCGGCATTGCAGGACTGTGGCTGCTGCCGCGCATCGGCGAGTTGCAACGCCAGCTTCCCGATATCGATCTGCGCCTTGCGACCTCAGAGAAGGTGCTCGATCTGCGCGCAGAAGGCATCGATCTCGCCCTGCGCTACGCGCCGGCCCGCATCGCGCCGGAGGCAGCCAATCGCGCTGTGCATCTCTACGACGAATACGTATTGCCAGTCGCGCATCCTTCGTTGAACGTGAAGAAGCTCGACGCGGCCACGCTCGCGCGCCACGTGCTGCTCGAATTCGAGGGCGTGCGCCGCCCGATGCTGCGCTGGGCGGATCATCTGGGCGCGCGCGGCCTCGACGGCGCTCCGCTTCGCGGCGTGCTGCGTTTTAACCAGTACGACCAGGTCATTCAGGCCGCCACCGCCGGCCGCGGTATCGCGCTCGGGCGCCTTGCCCTCGTGCAACCGCTGCTTGCCGACGGCAGGCTCGCCGCCATCGGCAATGCGCGCGCCGAGGGTCCGACTGGCTATGCCTACTGGCTGCATCAGGCCGACGAAGCGCCGCGCGACGACGTGCGCGCCGTCATCGACTGGATCGTCGATCAGGCTCGCCAAAACCATGTCGCATGAGCGGCACGCATGCGAAGCGTGCCGAAAACTCACTTGAGCCAGCCCGCTTTCCCGCGCTCTACTAGGCACCACGCTGCGCAACAGCGAAGCGCCCAGTGCGAGGAGGCGAACGATGACCGGGATGGACGACGCATGGCGCCGCCGCTGGCTGCTCGTGATCGCAGGTGGCGTCGTGATGGGTGCGGCGCTCGGCGTGCGCAACGTGCAAGGGCTTTTTCTGTTGCCCGTCACGCTCGAGCGCGGCTGGTCGCGCGAGACGTTCGGCCTCGCGCTCGCGCTGCAAAACCTGCTGTGGGGCGTTGCACAGCCGCTCACGGGCATGATCTCCGACCGCTTCGGCTCCGCACGTGTGATCTTCGCGGGCGCCCTGCTCTACGCGCTCGGCCTCGCGATGATGGCATTGAGCGCGACGCCTGGCGTCTACACGTTTGGCGTGGGCGTGGTGCTCGGCGTGGCATTGTCCGGAACGGCTTTCGGCGCCGTCTATGGCGCGCTCTCGCGGCTCTTTGCAGCCGACCAGCGCAGCTGGGCGCTGAGCGTGGCGGGGATGTTCGGCGGCCTGGGCCAGTTCTGCATCGTGCCGCTCACTCAAGGGATGATCGGCAGATTCGGCTGGGTCACGGCCATTCTCGTGCTCGCCGCCTTGATGCTCGCCAGCGCGCCGCTCGCGGCATGGCTGCGCGATCGGCCGCTGCAGCGTAGCGGCGCGATCGATACGCACGACACCCTGCGCCGAGCGCTCGGAAAGGCGTTCGCGCATCGCGGCTTCTGGCTGCTCAATGTGGGCTTTTTGTCGTGTGGCTTCCAGCTTGCGTTCATCGGCGCGCACCTGCCGGCGTATTTGCTCGACAAGGGCATGAGCGCGCGCGAAGCGAGCCTGGCGCTCGCGCTGATTGCGCTGGCCAACACGGCAGGCACGTTTCTCTGCGGTTACGCAGGGGGGTTTCTGCGGCGCAAGTATCTGCTCTCGGCGATCTACTTCGCACGGGCGGGCGTAATGGCGCTGTTCCTCGCCTTGCCCCTATCGCCCCTCACGCTTTACGTGTTCGCGTTCGCGATGGGCTTCATGTGGCTCGGCACCGTGCCGCTGACGAGCGGGATCGTTTCGCAGATGTTCGGCGTGCGCTATATCTCGACGCTCTTCGGCTTCGTATTTCTCGGGCATCAGATCGGGAGCTTCTTCGGCGTCTGGCTGGGCGGCGTGGTGTTCGACGCGACGCATAGCTACGGCCTGCTCTGGCAGGGCTCGATTGCGCTTGGCGTCATCGCGGGATTGATGCACTTGCCGATCGACGACGAGCGGGTCGTGCAGCGCGCCATGATCGCCGGCCAACCTTCGTGAGCGAGGTCGTGGCCTGGCGCATCATGCAGGTCATGCTGGCCGTTTCGTTCGTAACGCTTATTGTCTGGACGTTCGTCGAGTATCTCGCGCCTTCGACGATGCTTGCCTTGCTCACCGGCGCCGCGTTTTGCAGATGAGCGCGCCGCTGGTAGCCGCTTACTTGATCAACTGCAGTATGTCGCGAAAGCGCGGGTGCTGGCACGAGCGCAGCCATTCGAACGCGACCATCTCGACCGTCGCCACTTCAGCGCCCGCTTTGTACAGCCGCGCAATGGCCGCCTCTTTGTCGGCGAGTTTCCGCGAGCCTGTCGCGTCAGTAACGACAGTGACCGATAGACCGCGCTGCAGCAAACCCATCGCTGTCTGCAATACGCAGACATGCGCCTCGCATCCCGCGACGATGGCTCGGGTTCGCCCTTCAGGCAGCGCTTCAAACAGACCATCCGCGGTGGCGTCGAAATGGTGCTTTGCAACAGTTCTCGCGCACAGGTCCTTTATTTCCGGCGAGTTGTCGCCGAGTGCGCCCGGATTCTGTTCTGTCCCGATGACCGGAACATCGAGACCCCGAGCAATCCGCCCAAGCCGAATGGCTTGAGCGACAACGGATTCGCTGTCGTGAATCGCCGGCATCAGTCTCACTTGCAAGTCGATAAGAACTACGATCGATTCGGAAAGGCTATGCAGCATCACGCATCCTATTCGGAGATTGCAGTGCGGAAAATGGCACCTGTCAGGGATATTACTAAGTATGCGACAAATGGTCACCGTGCGACTCTATGTCCCAATGCCATTCCCTATGGAGCCAGGCATGCAAGCAGAGACGCTAAAGAAAGCAAAAGCCGCCACCTTTCTCACCCGGTCGGCGGTGTGTCTGATGCTGTTGCCAGTTGCCTGTCTTGTCTGGGCACTCCAGGCGTATCCGCCACAGGAAGCGATTTGGGTTTGCTTCTCGCTGGCAATCTATATCTGGCCTTTCGCCGGAGTCCTGTTTGTGATCTCAGCGGGATTCCACGTCGGTAGCCACGGCCGCCGACTCGAAAAGGACGCCGGTTTCCGCGAGGCGCATGGGCACTAACTAGCCCGCGCGCCGTTCCTGCCAAACGGTCTGCTGTCGTTGCCCGGATAGAAGCCTGCTGGAAGCAGCAGGCTTCTGAGGCGCGACTTGCCGTCCGCGTCCGTCCGTATATCAGAACTGCCGGTATGGTTGGTTAGCAAACCTTTTCGGCACACCATCCTGCGCTGTCAGCGCGGAGCACAACAACGCACGCAGCGACGGCGCGGGTGACGCTACGCCTTGCGTGCGTTCGGCTACCGCATGCGCGACCTGCATGATCAAATCCGTTCGGCATCCTTATAATGCGGGTCGATTTATCAGCGCCAGCTGCTCCGCGCGCCATGGCGAAGTCAGGCGCGCAATGTGCTTCGACCTTTTTCGCCCGGTGAAAGGCGGGGACCGCTCTTTCGCCAATGGCGCTGTTTGCACTGCACCCAGGCCGAAACCACAAGGAGAAGAACGATGACCCTGCTCATCTATCTGATCGGATGGATCATTTTCATTGGCGGCGTGGCGTGGGCATTGATGGCGCTGCATGTTGCGGTGCACATCATCGAGATCGTGGCGGTGATACTGCTCGGCGTCGCGGTGATCACGGGCGCCACGCGCGCGCGCAATCGCGACCGGTCGACGTAGCCATACACGGGCGAGTCACGGGTGTGTGCAGACTGACGGCGCCTCACACGGCAAAACCAGGACCGGCAAAACTCGTGACTTTCGCTCACAAGCGTGCCCAAGGCGTCGGGTTTTACGATCAAAGTCATTTCAACAGGGCGTTCCGTCACGCGTTTGGCCTTCGCTCGCCTGACGCGTCAATATCTTACAAGCCAGACTCTTCTCTTCCTCTTTAGGATCAGCAGAAGAACGGTTGGTCCGATCGCAATCCTGGAAGCCCATTGCAATGCATCTGCACTTTGAAACCCCGTTGGTGGAGTCGCGCGCCTTGAGCGTCCCTGGTGAACAATCCGTGTGGCTCAAGCTCGACGCCTTGCAGCCATGTGGATCGTTCAAGATCCGGGGCATCGGCCACGCTTGCGCCGTTCACCAAAGCCGTGGCGCGCAGCGTTTCGTATCGTCGTCCGGGGGAAATGCGGGTCTTGCCGTGGCTTATGCGGGCCGGCGCCTGGGCATTCCCGTGCTTGTCGTGGTGCCGGAAACGACGACGGAACGCGCCAGGGAGTTGCTCCGCCTGGAAGCTGCAGAGGTCGTGGTGCACGGCAGTTCCTGGCAAGAGGCCAACCAGTTCGCGCTGACCTTGCTGGGCGCGACGGACGCGTTTCTGCATCCCTTCGACGATCCACTGCTGTGGCACGGCCATGCCTCGATGATCGATGAAGTTGCCCAGGCCCGCTTCAAACCCGATGCCATCGTGCTTTCCGTTGGCGGCGGCGGCCTGCTTTGTGGCGTCGTGGAAGGCCTCCAGCGCAATCATTGGCACGACGTGCCGGTGTTGGCCGTCGAAACCGATGGCGCCGCTTCGCTTCATGCCGCTGTCGAGGCGGGTCATACGGTGGCATTGCCCTGTATCTCCAGCGTCGCCACTTCGCTCGGCGCCAAGCGGGTGTGCGAGCAGGCCTTGCGCTGCGTGCGCGAGCACCCTGTCCACAGTCTCGTCGTATCGGACTCCAGCGCACTCGCTGCCTGCGAGCGCTTTCTTGCGGATCACCGCATTCTGGTTGAGCCGGCCTGCGGCGCAGCGCTGTCCGTCGCCTACGAGAGGCATCCCGCGTTGGCCAAATACCGGAATATTCTGGTTGTCGTATGCGGCGGCGCGACGGCCACCATCGATCAGATACGCGCGTGGGCAAGCGAGGCAGATAGCCGATGACCTGGTGCCCGCAGCGGCGGAAACGATCGGATCTTCGCGGCGCCGTGTTCGAAGCGGCAGCCTGCGCAACGCACAGTTACGCGACAGCCGCCTTGATGGCGCGGACCTACGGTCTGTAGACCTAAGCGGCTTTCGACTCTCCAATGTGCTCCAGCATCTCGCGGCCTGCGCGTGTTGTAACCCGGCGAGGGCCAGCGCGAGCTGGCCCTCGCTTGCGATCGCCGCGGCAACGTCAGCCGGGAACTCCCATTGCGCTACGAGGAACGCAACTTACAGGAGCTCGACATGCACTGGCGTCATCTAGCGCTTGGTTTGCTCATAGCCGCGGCATTCTCATTACACATTGCATGGGGTGCAAATGACGACCAGCACATGAATCGGCCGAACGACCTTCATACTGCCACTCCGATCAAGCACCTGGTCGTGATCTATGGAGAGAATGTCTCGTTTGATCACTACTTTGCCACCTATCCGCATGCGGCAAATCCTTCAGACGAACCGGCGTTCAACGCACTGCCCGGTACGCCCGCGGTGAACGGCCTCTCTGGACCTCTCCTCTCCAGAAATCCGAATGCCACGAATCCGGCCAATGGCGCGGGCGCAGCGAACCCGTTCCGCATCGACCGTACGCAAGCTGCGACCGCCGACCAGGATCACGCCTATGCGGCAGAACAGCAAGCCTACGACAACGGCGCCGTCGATCTGTTCCCGAAGTACACGGGCAAAGGTAAGAGCGACCGGGACGGCGGGTCCGGAAACAATGGCGAGGTCATGGGCTATTACGACGGCAACACGGTCACCGCGCTATGGAATTACGCGCAGCGATTCGCGATGAGCGACAATGCCTGGTCGTCGACCTATGGCCCGTCGACGCCAGGCGCGCTGGAGGTGGTCTCGGGTCAAACCAACGGCGTGAGGCCCGTGCTGACGACGAAAAAGCCTTCGGTCCCGGGCTCCTACTACGTGAACGACGGACAGGGCGGCTTCACGCTGATCGACGACGTCGATCCCGCCTTCGACCAATGCTCGAGCCAGCGCGACACAGTCATGATGACGGGTCGAAACATCGGCGACCTCCTGAACGCCCGCAATATTTCGTGGGGCGGCTTCATGGGCGGCTTCAACCTCGAGACCGTGAACAGCAATGGCACGACCGCGTGCAGGCGCAGCACGCTATCGGCGGTCGTCGGTGCTGCCAAGGAGGACTACGTTCCACACCACAACTGGTTCCAGTACTACGCGTCGACGTCGAACCCGAAACATTTACGCCCGAGTTCGATCGAGGCGATCGGGCATACCCTGGAACGTGATGGCCGGACCCCGGACCCCGCCAATCATCAGTACGATTCCGACGACTTCTTTGGCGCGGTGAGCGCCGGGAACTTCCCGGCCGTGAGTTTCCTCAAGGCTCCCGCCTTCCAGGACGGTCACGCGGGCTATTCGGATCCACTCGACGAACAGGCGTTCGTCGCGAAGGTCGTCAACTTTCTGCAGCGCCAGCCGGACTGGACCAGCACCGCCATCGTCGTGACGTGGGATGACTCGGATGGCTGGTACGACCACGCGTACGCATCGCCGACGAGCGCGTCATACGATTCGTTCGCCGATCACCTCAACGGTCAGGGAAAATGCGGTACCGGCTCCGCGCAGGACGGCGTGAACGGCAAACCCGTGAACGGCCGCTGCGGCCCGGGTGCACGCATTCCGTTTCTCGTCATTTCGCCCTGGGCGAAAGAGAATTACGTCGACCATACGTTGATCGACCAGTCGTCGGTCGTTCGCTTCATCGAAGACAACTGGCTCGACGGAGAACGTATCGGCGGCGGGTCGTTCGACAGCAAGGCCGGCAGCATCATGGGCATGTTCGACTTCGGCCGCCGCTACGAAGACATCGCGCAGCGCAAGCTGTTTCTCGACCCGCCGACGGGGCTGCCAGTCGACCGGCCCGCGAAGGTCTGGCGCCAGACAGCGCGGAGTTCGAAAGCTCTCACCATTCCAGTTTTGATTTCGATTCAATGCAAGGGTAAACGATGCAGTACGCGCCATTTCTACACTGACTTCTTGTAGATATGTCAACGCATCGCGTCGCTTCGTTCCCTCAGTTTTCAGCCTCTCGATAGTTCATATGGTTGATTTGGAATCCAAATCTGTCTCTCCTTCATTTGCTGGTTACCATTCAAGCGCCCCAGCGCGCCATCAGCGCTATGTCTGATTGTGGCTTCGGTCACAGCCCGAGATAAAAACGTGGCGCTATGTATCGAATGAATAACGCCCTCGCCTTTACACGGACCCTTGCAAATTTTCTGATGCTCGGGAAGGTACGGCGATTGCAACACGAGCGAAGCGCGTTGCCGTGTACGCCGATTGCCGGATGGCCCACAGAGACCCTGACGGCGCTTGGAGTTGTGCGACGCGATGCCTGACATTTGCATGAGCGGGGGCTCTTCTATGTCGAACCGACACGAGGCCTCTCCTGCCGAGACGGGGGAGGTCCTGGTACTGGTGGGCGCCGCCTTCGCTGTGCTTGGCGGCTGGCTCGTCGCAATGGGTTCCACGCCCTACTACGTCGTCACCGGCCTCGCGCTGATCGGCTCGGGTACCCTCATGGTGCGAAGCCGCTCGGCGGGCGTCTGGAGCGTTTTCTTCACGCTCGTCGCGGCACTCGTCTGGTCTATCTCCGAAGTCGGGCGCGACGGCTGGAAGCCCATGCCGCGCCTGCTGCTGCTCGCGCTGCTCGGCATCTGGTTCTACCTCAACATCGGCCTCGGCAATTCAGCGATCGCCCGCCCCGTACGCGTTGTGGCGGGCGTCGCGGCGATCGTTTATGCGCTCACGATCGTCGGCATGTTCTCGCCCAAGGTGCCCATGTCGGTGGCGCAACACCTTCGCTACGGACCGTTATCGCCTCCCCACAGCAGCAGCGCGTCGTCCGATCAGGGTAACTAGCATCGTCCGGGATTATTTGCTGTGAACGAACTGAGAATTGATTTCGATTCAAACGGCGAACTCGTGATGCAGGCTTTCAGCGCTTCATCAGACGTGCGAGGAACACCAGTTGCTGAGGGCAGGTCCGGCAGTCAAAGAGGTATGCGACCGTGTTTATACAATTCCCAGATGAAGAAGCCTTCTACCACGCGAGTGGCACGATCCGGTATCGCGCCGTCGTCGACGGCACTTGGGTCATGTGCGAAATATCTCCGGAGGCCCTAGAAGACTATTTTCGTGCGCGCTCGGGCCGCGCCGGCCTGTTAGCGGCCTTCGCAACACATAGGAAGGAGATCGAATCAATCACAAGACAAATTCTTCCCCATCGGATCTCTGCTGGACGCTGCCAGCTTTTCTTGCGAGACTGCTTATACAGGCCAGAAACGAACGAAGCCGACATCAGGCACAACGGCGAATTCCTGGAAGCTGCCCGACGCGACGAGATGGCAATCACGAGCGCATGCCTACAGACATCGCCCCTCTAGAAGCTGGAAGTGCGTTGACGTGAGGGCGCGCACCGCGATCTGATTTCCTTGAATACGAATGCCGCCGGGTCCTTGACGCACTGCAGTGTGATCCAAGGCACGCTATATGCGCACGTATGAGATTGCATCGCAGCAGCTCGCCGCTGCGAACTGCTTTCACCGTGTGCGCTGGCTTGAAAAGAACATGAAAAATGCCTTGCGTATGTGGCACGGAGGCGGTTGAGGATTCTGTTCGAGACCGCCCTTCTCACGAATTCATCAGCGGGATGGCCACAATAATGAACAGCTTCGATACCGTCATTCTGGGAGCCCTCACTCAACTCCAGCTTCCTCAACAGGTCAATTACGCCATTGGGGTAATTGCCGACTTCTACACGTTCAAGGGCTATCTGTTGATCCCGTTGTTGTGGTGGATCTGGTTCCAGCCACACGAGCGGCGCGGCTGGCGCCGCGAGATCGTACTCGCCACGCTGGCGAGCGGCCTGATTGCACTCGCGGTGGGGCGCCTGCTTGCGCGCATTCTGCCGTACAGGGAGCGGCCGCTATTCACACCGGGGCTGAATCTGCATTTCGCCTCGTCGCCCGTACAGCTTGCCGGGCTGATGCACTGGAGTTCCTTTCCGAGCGATCACGCGATGCTGTGGACGGCAGTGGCAATGGGGATCTTCCTCGTCTGGAGAGGCATCGGCATTCTTGCGTTTCTGTCTGTCGCGGCATTTGTCTGCTTTCCGCGTGCGTACCTGGGTTATCACTACCCGACGGATCTGCTCGTCGGTGCCTTCATCGGCATCGTGATCACCTGGATCATGACGCGCAGAGCCGTGAGACGGCGCACGGTCAAACCCTTCATGCGCTACGTCATGCGCTACCCTGGGCCGGTCGCGGCGGTCGGTTTTCTGCTCTGTTTCGAACTGGTCACACAATTCGACGATCTTCTGCGCCTCGCCCATTCGGTATGGCACACGGCGACATGACAGATGCCGGCGTCGAGTCCACGCCAATCCTGGCTGCCGGGTTTTCCGCCCACCGCTTTCGCGATGGTGATGGCAACAGGCATCGTCTCGATGGCAACGCATCTGCTGGGCGTTCGGTGCGATGAAATCAATCACGGGGGAGTGACGACCCTCGCAGTGCACTAGTTCGCACTACTGTGCATCACTGCGCGCGTGCGTCGTGATCTGCACGAAATCGGCAACGATACGCCCTTCGCCGTAGTGTGCTTCCATCTGTTTCAACTGCTGCCCCACTGCCGCGAGGTAAGCCGAGCGAGACTCCGAAGCCGGACGCAGCCCATCGAACAACGGTGCCGGCGTGATCAGCAGAACGATCATCTCCGTGCCGAACGGCTTGTCCACGAGCCAGTATCCCGATCCCCCGACCGTCGCCGAGAAGCCGGGCGGCGCCTGATTGTCGCGCTCGACATTGCTGGGAACCAGATGGACGACACTGCCGTCGAGCGCGAAATAATCCACGTTGACGTATGACTCGTAATGCGGCGTGGTGATATCGACGATGAGCGGCATGCCCTGCGTCAGACGTGCGTCGAGTGGCCGGGTATGGATCGTCGCGCCGCCGCCAGCCAGATGGTTGGCGCGCCAATATGGCGCGAACGCGCTCACGACTTCACAGTTGTGGTTCTCCACCGCGGTCACGTCGAGTTTCGCGGCTAGCCCTCCGGGCATTTGCGCGAGCGCGTCGTGAACGTGCGCCATGTTCTCGCCCGTGTTGGCAAAGCCTCGCACCTGGACCACGTGTTCGGGCAGCGACGCCGCAAGCGCCGAGCACGGAATGCGCGCGAGCGTCGCGTTCAGCGCGACAATCGACGCCGCGTCGGCCACCGGCGCACTCGATGCGGGAACCACTGCAACCCCGCTCGCGGCAGGCATGCTCGCCACAACCGCGGCTGGCGCTGCGGCAAGCACCGGCGAGGCCGGCGCCTCCGAGGCCGCCTTCGTCGCGCCAGCGGGCGCCATGGCGGCCATCGAGGGCCTCGCGCCCGTTTGCCCATGTCCCGAAAGCACGCGATATCCTACCCATAACCCCGCAGCGACGACGACCGCCCCCACGCCAATGGCGCCAACCCGCGCGCCCGGGAACGCCGGTGCATGCTTGAGCACGCCCATGCCCTGGAGAAACTGATTGACGCTCGCGGTGCGCGAGGCGCGGTCAAACGAAAGCGCCGCGCTCAAGGTGCGCCACTGGCCGCGATCGAGGCCAGGCGCTCGCTCAGCGCGCATCTTGTCGCTGCGTGCCTGCGTGGCCGATTTGCGATTGAACGGGTGCTTGCCAGTCAACAGTTCATAGGTCACACAGGCGAGCGCATAGACATCGTCGCGCGGGTCCGGCTCCCGATGCTCGAACATCTCCGGACTCGCATAGGCGGGCGTGATGCCGCCGAGCGTCGCGGGATCGAACACAGTGACGTCGGGATCTTCTTCGGGCCGCTGGAACACACGCGCAATGCCGAAGTCGATCACTTTCACATCGCCGCCGTCGGTGAGGAAAACATTGGCGGGCTTGAAGTCGCAATGCACGAAGCCGCGCTCGTGCGCGTAGGCCAACGCCTGCCCCATCCCGGCAATGATGGGCCGCGCCTTTTCGAATGGCATGCCCGCGAAACCCGGCGCGCGCAGCAGCTTGCTGAGCGGCTTGCCCGAGAGATATTCCATCGTGAGGTAGACGAGCGGCCCGTCGCGGTCGAAGTCGTACACCGTGACGATATTGCGGTGCGCGAGCGTTTGCGCCTTGCGGGCTTCACGCTGCAATGCGATCAGCGAAGTCGGCTGGCCGCGGAACTGCACGTTCAGCACCTTGATCGCGATATAAGGCTTGCGATCCGAAGCTTCCAGCTTGCGCAAATCGAGCGCCTTGTAGACGGTGCCCATGCCACCCACACCCAGACATTCTTCGAGCACGAAGCGACCATTGAGCGTATCGCCGATTCCCTTCACGTGGTCCGCATCGTCACCTGTGGTGGCGCTACGCGCAGCGGCCAGGGCTTCGTGAATGCGAGTGGAGTCGTCGACGGCCGCCGCGTTGTCCTGGCGATGTTCGATGCGGCGCAGGACCTCGGCATACACGGCATCGGGCAGCGGATGGACCGTTTGCGTCGCGTCCACCGCTTCGCGCAGGCGAGCGCAATTGGCCGCGTCGACCGCGAGCACGTGGTCGATCTCGGCGAAGAACGCCTCGCGTGAGAGCGCCCCGCTCTGGAATGTCTGGATCAGCTGCGCAAGGCTCATCATTCGTATGCCTTCAACTCAGCTTCAGGATGGCCGAGGCGCTTTGCGTCACACGTTCCCGGCGCACGATCGCGCCGCGTGTAGCTGCGGCCGCGATCCCCGTCGAGTCCGCTGCAGCGCGGTCTCGTCATCTTTAAAGCATACAGAGTCGCCGCCGGACCTGCGCGCACCGTGATCTCAGCCGGCGCGCGCCTGCAACCATGCAACAAGGTCTGATGAGAGATTAATCTGCGGCACGGCGCAGTGCAATCGGTGCCTGAACCAGGCCTTTGGCTCGCACGTGTTGCAGCGAATCCAACGAGCGCGCCACGCGCTGTTGGGCTTCCACCATCAGCGTTTTCGCGCGCAAGTGCCGCCACCTGTCCCGCACACACCGGCTGGCTTGCCGCAAAGCTCCGTCGCACAAGGCGTCGAGCGGTTCGTGAGGCTGGCGCGAAGCCGCTGGCACAGCCTGTGCATCAGGAGGAGCGAGCCCGCAAGATACTGCAGCTCAATCGCCAACTACACCGTACTGCCCTTCTGGAGAACTGTCATGAGCAAGCTGATGATCGCCGACTTGAGCGTCGCGCAAGAACTCGACCGCAAAGCAATGAGCGCCGTTCGCGGCGGTGGCGGCCTGAGCCTCTGGCCCGGCTACTACCCGGCGCCGTCGTTCAAGTACGACACGACGAACTTCACCGCCCAGCAGTTGATCGGCCAGACGAACACCATCGAGAACAACGTGGGCAACGACGTCGCCTTCGCGCAGAACATTCACGCGACGGTCAACCCGGTGCAGACCGCCCACAACACGATCAACTTCTGATCGTCCCGCCGGCGGCGCGGCCGCACGCTGCGTTCATTCGCGTGCCGCGCCCGCCCGGGTCCACCCGCCCTATTCATCAGCAACTGGAGGCTCATCATGAGTTCCCTCGTTATCCGCGAGCTGGCTCCCGGAACGGCACTCGACCGCCGCGCCTTGACAGCCGTACGCGGCGGCAACGGCAGCTCTTACGGTGGCTATGGCTCGATTGCCAACATCACCGTCTCGCCCAACATCGTGCAGAACATCTCGCAGGTTCAGGTGGTCGACGTCGCCGCGCTCAATAACATCGGTTATATCGGCGCTGGCTTCGGGCCGCTGAATCTCAAGGTCAATCCCTCGCAATACGCGAACACCGGCGTGACGTTCTAGCCGCTGCCGCGAAGGGAAAATGTAGACGGCGCCGCGAGGCGCCGCCTGCTTGTTTACGTGCGCCGCGCGCCACCGCCTATACTCGAACGACACCCCTCGAGCCCAATCCGCTATCGTGGAGCAGACCATGAGCATTATCGTCATCAAGGACCTTCCGGAAAGCGTGGAACTGGACAGGCAGGCAATGGCCGCGATCGTGGGCGGCGCCCGCGTCGCTTCGCAGCGCACGCTACTCGTGCCGCGGCCGTTTATCGGCGTACGTGTGGAGATCGAAGGCTCGCCCGCGCAGCGAGGGCCGGCAACCGTCCTCGCGGCGCGGCCCCGCCCGACGCTGCTGCGTTGAGTTCACGCAGCGCGTGCGGTCATCGCCGGACGCGTGCTGGCAGGCGGAAATACGCACCACGTGCCGTCGTCGTGACGGAAGAAGAAGATTGCAATCGTGCGCGCGGGATGGACTGCCTCGACGCAAACATAGCGCAGCCGTTGCTCGTGCGTGCGGCTGAAACGTACTACACGGGCCGGCACGCGCGCGTTGGGTGCAAGCCACTTGTCGACGAGAGTGCGCAGCGAGGTTTCGGCGGAATTCATGGTGATCTCCGATGCAAGTAGCGGCGATACGTGTCGTATTGGTCTCGACTGGATATGGCGCTTACACCGCGTGCGCGACGTACGTTTCGCGGCTGGCCTGCAGGCGGCGCGCGTGAACCAGCGCGCGCACCGCGCGCAAGCCGGCCAGCGGATGGGCAATGCAGGTGCGGACCTGGTCGCTGCGGCCCTTGCCGTCCACGCACCAGGTGCAGAAGTGTTCGCAGTTGTTGCTGAGCAGTCGATAGCGGTCTTCGCCGAGACGCGAGCGCGCCCGCGCGACGGCTTCGCGGCCCACGAAAGCTGCGCACGGATGCGCGACAACGGCGACTTCGTAGCCGGCGGCGAAACGTTCGAGCGTGACCTCTTCGATCGGACCGCGATGCAGCGATACGCACAAGCCGGCGTAATGAACGACCCGCCCACCGCCGACATAGATGCCGTGATGGCTGTAGCCCGCGCGACGCGATACGAGATGCGCGCCGAGCGGCGGTTCGTCTGCGTGCATCGTCGGTTGAAGGTCGGGGCTCATGGCTGCATCCGTCTGGCGGGTTGCCGGCTTCCTGTGCTGCTCGACGTTTGCCGGTTGCCAACTACCCTGCATCAGATATGCCAGGCGGCCGATCACGGTTCTATAAGGCGGAGCGGGATAATGTGCGCGCTGGAGGCGCTCGTGTGTCGGCGTTGCACCAACTCGTGTGCTTCGATTGTGTCGGCGTCGAACCATCGGGTCGCCGCCAATCCGGCTGAGGAAGCGGCACTGTGTATGTGTCGGAGTCCTGATGACGACAGGCACGCAACGTGTTGGCGAGCGCACGACCATCGCACCGCGACCGCACGAGACGCGGGCACGCGCGGACCGCGCTCCGTGAGTGCGATGTCATATGGGGCAAGCCTCACGGGGAGATGGCGCGCGAGCGCCGCGTTTCGCCGAAAAATGGCATGCTGCTTGCAAGGTATGGTCGGAACGCCGCGGACCTGCGGCTATCATCTTGACGGAGACCTGTCATGACCTCGCTCGCCATCACCGACCTTCATCTGCAATGCGATCTCGACCGCAACGCCATGTCGTTTATCCGGGGCGCGGGCGCGCCGTGGGTATTCGGCTGGATACAGCCTTACGAGCCCGCGCAGCCTTCGCCGCTCGGTCCGATCATCAACCTCTATCAGACCAACAACACGTTCTACGCGAATCAGGTCGTCAATCAGTACCAGACGCTCGATGTGACCAATTCGGCGTCGAACTCGAACGTTGCGGTAAACGTGGGCCAGAACGGCAGGAATAACGGACTCGTCGCGTAGCCTATGGAGGCTCGATCGTGACAGGCGGATTGTTATGGAGCTCGGCATCGCGCACGGACGTAGGCCGTGTGCGGGCGCTCAATGAGGATGCATGTCTCGATCAGCCCCAACGGGGCTTGTGGGCAGTGGCCGACGGCATGGGCGGGCACACGGCGGGCGATCTGGCCAGCGGCATGATCGTGCGCGCGCTTGGGGCGATTGCCATACCCAACACCCTCACCAGT
Source organism: Paraburkholderia sp. BR10936 (assembly GCF_040965735.1). NCBI lineage: Bacteria > Pseudomonadati > Pseudomonadota > Betaproteobacteria > Burkholderiales > Burkholderiaceae > Paraburkholderia > Paraburkholderia sp. BR10936. The sequence goes on along the minus strand of NZ_JBFRCM010000012.1, from coordinate 12,537 downwards.
TTCTCGGCCACGGCGCGCGGCACGCTGCAAACAGTGAACCACCAGCTGCGCGAAGAAGCCGCGCGGCGCGGGGTTCGCATGATAGGCAGCACCGTTGCCGTGCTGATAGCGAAGGGGCGCGAGTTTGGCTGGCTATGGGCGGGCGACAGCCGCATCTATCTGTACCGTGATGCACAGTTCGAAGCGCTCACGACGGACCATAGTTACGTGGCGGAGCTACAGGCGCAGGGGCATTTGAGCGCCGAAGCGGCGCGCCACCATCCATCGCAGCATTTGATAACACGGGCCGTCGGTGCGGCAGACTGGCTTGATCTGGACGAAGGCCGCATCGTCGTGCGCGACGGAGACCTCTTTTTGCTGTGTAGCGACGGCCTGAGCAATGAAGTGCAGGTTCCCGAGATGGTGCGGGCGCTCGAGGCTGGGGATTGCCAGCATGCCACTGATTTGCTTGTTGAAATGGCCTTGCAGGCTGGGGGGCGGGATAATATTACCGCTGTCGTTGTGAGGGTGGATGATCCGGCTGCGTCGGATCGGACGCTCGTTAATCCTGCTGTCGGGCGTTAGTTTTTTTGTTTTTAGTTTTTTGTTTTTGGTTTTTGGTTTTTGGCCTTTCCTTGGTTCCGCTTCGGTACCCCGGCGTCGCCCCTGTGTGGGGCCGCACCTCCTTTCTTTGCCGCGGTCGTCACGCCCAGAAGCTCTTTGCACTTTGCAGTTCGCACGCAGCCAGACCTCCGTCCGGCTCGCGCGGATGGCGTGCGAGCCGGCGCGAACACCGGCGAACGGTTCGCACAGCCCCCCTGTACCTGGCAATCCTTGACGATTTATCTGGCTGTTCCTGGGAGCCCGGTCAAAGATCGGGCGATTGAGCATTGCTGGCCAGCTCCGTTCAGTGTACTTCTTGCGTCCCAACGCCTTTTTCGCGACGTATCCGGGAGGTTTTCGATGTCGTGGCTCATGCCGTTACAGGCTTATGAATTGAAGCTGGCGCCCCATCCGGCGCCATTCTCGATAGTGAAGTTCGCGGGCCATGACCGGATCAGCCAGCTCTACGAGTACGAGATTGAATTCACAAGCCCGATAGCGGGTCTTCCGATGGATCAGGTACTCGGGCGTCCAGCCCGGTTCATCATCGATCCGGTCGACCCGAACATGGGCCACCTGCAACGCATGTTTGGCGAGAACGCTGAAAAGTTCAGCAAAAGGCCGCCCGCACAGGCCGTCCACGGCATCATCACGAAGTTCGATGAGCACGAGACCTCCGCAGATGAGACGCGCTACCGCGTCAGGCTCGAGCCTGCGATGGCGGACTTGAACCGTGGCAGGACAAGCCGGCTGTTCCAGAAGCAGTCGGTCGAAGAGATCATTACCGACACGCTGCGGCACTACGGTTACCGGGCCGGTGTCGATTTCAGATTCAACCTGCGCGGTACATACAAGCGGCACGAGTACATCACCCAGTACCACGAGACGACGTTCGCGTTTATCCAGCGCATCTGTGCGGAAGAAGGCATCTGGTTTCGGTGGGAGCAGAAAAAGGATTACGCGGTGATGGTGTTCGGCGACGATCTGGATGCGTACGCGCGCAAGCAGCGTACGGTGCCGCATCGTCGTGATTCGGGCCTCGAGAGCGTGGGTGCCGACTCGATCAAGTCGCTGCGGCGGCGTACCCGGCGCGTGCCACAATCCGTGCGCCTGCACGACTACAACCATCGCCAGGCCGACGTCTCGCTTCTGGTCGAGGAGAACACGGCACGCGGGGACAAGACCACCAACGCCGTCGACTATCACTGGGGCGAGCACTACGAGACGCCGGAGGAAGGCCGGCGCATTGCCCGTCTGCGGCACGAGGCTCACCTCGCGGGTCAGGTGACGTTTATCGGCACCGGCAATCCGTTCTGGCTGGAAGCCGGGGAGGTCATGCTGGTCGATCCGGTTCAGGTCGATGCGAAGCACGGGATCTTCATCACGTCGGTACGCTCGCACGGTGGGCGCAACAAGTCGTACCGCGTGACGTTCGAGGGGATTCCTTCGGATCGGGTCTGGCGAACATCCATGGACACGATCCCGAAACCGGAAATCAGGGGCGTGCTCCCGGCCCGGATCACGTCGCCCGGAAACTACAAATATGCCTATCTGACGGAAGAAGGCTGGTACGTCATCAAGCTGCCGTTCGATCTGGACGAATGGAGCCCGGGTGGCACGAGCCGGCCGGTGCGCTTTGCCAAGCCCTACAGCGGCGACAACTACGGTCACCACTTCCCGTTGATCGATTCCGCGGAGGTCGCGCTCGAATTTACGGCCGCGGATCCAAACCGGCCCATCATCATCGGAGCGCTGCATGACAGCCTGCATCCGGATCTCGTCAACAACCTGAACAATACGCGCAATCTCATCCGCACGGCTGCGCAGAATGAGATGCGCATGGAGGACAAGGAAGGCGTCGAGCACATTCACCTGACGACGCCGTTTCAGACTAGCGAGCTCAATCTTGGGCATATGGTCGATGGCAGTCGCAAGGAGCGGGGAAAAGGTGCGGAGTTGCGTACGGACGAGCACGTCGCTGTGCGAGGAGCTAAAGGCGGCCTGATCTCGGCGCACGCGCAACCTGCTGCCCAGGGCACGCAACTGGACATGCAACCCGCTCAGGCATTACTGGAGCAGGCCCTTCAGCAGATGCAGGCACTCGGTCAGGCTGCGATCGCGGCGCAAGCGGTGGCAGCAGACTACGAGCGTCAGCGCGAGCTGCTCAATGGAACGCTCAGGGACCTGAAGAGCGCCGGCGTTCTTGTGAGCGCACCTGACGGGATGGGACTGGCTTCCGGGACGGATCTCCAGCTGAGTGCGGACAACCATCTGATTGCGACCGCTGGTGGGAACGCCGATATCGGCGTCTTGAAGCGCTTTACGGTCGCAGCCGGTGAGCTCGTGTCGATTTTCGCGCGCAAGTTTGGGCTGAAACTCTATGCCGCGCGCGGCAAAGTCGAGGTTCAGGCACAAAGCGATGAGATGCACCTGACGTCGGACAAGGACATGTGGATGACCAGTGCCAATGGTCGGATCACAATTGAAGCGAAAAGCGAGCTTCTCCTCAAATGCGGCGGGTCCTATGTCCGGATTTCGTCCGCAGGCATTGAAGATGGCACGCGGGGTAACCGGAAGATCAAATCGGCCGCCTTCAGCCGGCAGGGCCCAGCCAGCCTCGCTGGCGATCTGCCTGTGTTGCCCGTACCCGCTGAGACGGAATGCGCGCAGCGCGCGAGTCGCGCCGGTATGCCTTTCGCACGCATGTAATTCTGTTGCCACCGACTGATCCGGTATGCCACTTACAGAAATTGAACCTGTGCTGGAACGTTTTCGAACCCAGTACGCCGCGTACAAAGCGATTCATCCGCGTCTGCAACTTTATGCGCTGATCGATTTCGCCTCGATGTCTGATGACAGGCCGTATGCCTTGTCCGACGTCATTGAGACGATGCCGCGCGTATCGCTGTACGCTAACACCGGTCTCGACAACCTGTCGGAGACGGGGCCCGTGCTGGTTTTATGTCCCGAGCCGCAAGGCGTTGAACCGTTGCGCCTGATCCGCGTGCTTCTGGGGCTGGCCAGACGCGATAGCCGGCTCGTGTCGTGGTTGTGGGTCACGCATGAGGTTGAACCACTCGTCGACCACCTGCAGACGCTGCTGCACGCACGGCTTGAATCGGACGACCAGGAATCGTGGTTCTTCTTTCATCAGCCGTCTTACCTGCCGGTTCTGTATCGGACGCTGCCTGACGACATCCGGCGGTACATGTTTGGCCCGTGCGTCGCATGGTGGTGTCTGGATTTCCATGGCGTACTGGTCGAACTGCCCGGCGAGAATCTGCCGATCCCCACGGCGTGGGACGTTTTCCCCATCTCAGAAAATGTGGAAGAGAAAATTTACCGCGTTGGCGCTCCCGCTCAGGTGCTGGCATGGCTTAAACGCGCCCGTCCCGACGTGCTCGACAACTCGCTTGACGCCAATGAGCAATTTCAGCGGATCACGCCTCTCGTTGAACGTGCATTCGAGTATGGCCTGACCGGCAAGGTCGATCAGGGTGTGTACGCCGCATCGGGCCTGTTGTATGGACGACAGTACGATGAGCATCCTGCGCTGCAGGCTGTCCTCACGCGCTTTCCGGACGGCGGGCAAACGCTGATCGATGCCTACATGGCAGTGGGCCAAACGGTTTGGCGGGAGGTGGCGGAGTCCGCCCGCCTGCGTGCCGCGGAAGTCGCAGCACAGGATTACCACACAGAAATTATGGGGCGCGGTTACACGTTCGTGCGCGTCCAAATCTTGAACGACACCGATATCCCCAGGCGAAAGATCGAACTGCTGTCATCCAGTGAAAGCTATCCGTGCAGCGCGATGCTGGGCGACGTTGACGATAGAGGGTTTGAGGCTGCGGCAATTGAAATCGCATCCGCGCGGGTGCCGGTTCCGGGCACCCCTGTCACTGTGAAGTGGATCGGGCCAACGGGAGCGTCATCGGATGAGGTTGTGGTGACTGGGGAGCTGCCCCGTGCCGATGGAGAAGGGACAGCGGTCGTGAGGTTTGCGCGCAACTGGCGAATCTACGTGAGCATGCATGCTGATGAACCGAAGGGGGCCGCTTGGCAGTGGTGAAGAAGCTCCAACGTCAAGTACGACGTCGAGCGGAAACACGTCTGCGACGTTAGATAAAGATAGAGCGAAATTTGAAAGGAACATTTCGACTTTTGGTCATTTTTCTTATGGCTACATCACTCACAGGATGCATGTCTACTGCATTCACAATCTGGTGCGAGAAGCAGCGCATGTCTGACCCCGACTTCAATTGTTGGAAGTAGTAGCCGAAGATTGATGAAGAAGGTCTCTTAACGGTATGTGACGGTAGTCATCGAACAAAGGGAACACGAGCAATGAGACAGCTGATAGGTGGATTTCTCGTCGTGACGTTGAGCATACTCGCCGGCTGCGCCATCGGTCACCCGAGTGGCTACGTCGATGCGTCGGCATGGAGTACTAACTATACAGAGGACTATATCCACGACTTCTGGATTCAAACGGCTTCGGGGAAAGACACCGGAATGGGAGGTATTCAGGTTTCGGAGTTTTCGCGAGGCGGCAAAGGTGGACGTGAATGCTGCTCGCTGATCCCTGGTATGGGGCAGATGATCAAGGTGGTGTGGCGCGTCGGCGGGCGCCAAGAAGACAGGTCAGCGTGGAAGACATACAGTCGCGACATCGTGGAGTCAATAGAGAAGGCGTTACGACAGCGTGGTGGCAGTAGTCGATGCACCGAACGAAAGGTGAGCAATGAGACGCGTGATATGTGGATTCTTCGTACCGTTGTTGATCATGCTGACTCGGGTGCGCCGTCGGTCAGTCGAGTGGCTACGTCGATGCGTCGGTGTGGGGAGCGAACTATACCGAAGACTATATCCATGAATTCTGGATTCAAACGGCTTCGGGGAAAGACACCGGAGTGGGAGGGGTTCAGTTGGCGGAATTTTCGCGAGGTGGGAAGTCTGGAAGCATCTGTTGCTCACTAATGCCGGGCGTCGGCCAGTCGATCAAGGTAGTGTGGAGCGTAGGTGGGCGTCAAGAAACCAGGGCCGAGTGGAAGACATACAGCCGGGATATCGTGGTGAAGGGGGAAGTATCAAAAGATTCAAGCCGTCACAGTTATTTGATTGTGAGATTTTTTCCGAAGCATGAAATTGAAGCGGAGTTTGTTCCTGGCGATGATCCCCGTGGCGCACGAAACCCAAGGGTTGACCGGCTATTTTTAGGCCAACGGGTGATGCGCCATATAGGAGAATAAGAATGCAGGACTGGATAACCGCCAACCCAATGCACTTTTTGCGGTCGATGAAGACTGCCACGCAGCAGCATGCAAAAGAATCCATGACCTGCACCTCGTGCGAGCTGCTACCGTGGTAACGGAAATCGAAAAAAAGAGAGGCAGACAATGAGATGGATGGTAGGCGCGTTCCTGGTGATGATATTTGGCGCGGTCGGGTGCGCCCTTGGCCAGTCAGGCGGATATGTCGATGCATCGGCATGGAGTGCGAACTACACCGAGGACTATATTCCTGAGTTCCACCTTGAAACCACGTCCGGAAAGAATCCGCTGCTGAGTGGTATTCAGGTCAAGGAATTCTCTAGGGGGGGAACGGGATCTTCCGAATGCTGCTCGCGAATTCCAGGCGTCGGGAAAACGATCAGGGTGGTGTGGCGCGTTGGGGGGCGACAAGAAACCAGGTCAGAGTGGAAGACGTACATCAAGGACGTATCAATCGCGGGCGCGACGTCGATCGAACCTGACGCGATGAATTTTTTGATTGTACGTTTCTTTCCCGGCCACAATATCGAGGCCGAATTCGTTTCTGAATCAGCAGAGCCCGATGGCAAGCCAAGTCCCCGAGTGGATCAATTGTTTTATGGGCGTCGAGTCATGCGACAAATGGGAGAATGAAAGTGCAGGACTGGATAACCGACAACCCGATGCACTTCTTGCGGTCGATGAAGACTGCCACGCAGCAGCATGCAGAAGAATCCATGATCTGCACCTCGTGCTAGCTGCTACCGTGGTAACCGAAATCGAAAAAAAGCGAGGCAGACAATGAGATGGATGGTACGCGCGTTCCTGGTGATGGTATTTGGCGCGGGCGGGTGCGCCCTTAGCCAGTCAGGCGGATATGTCGATGCATCGGCATGGAGTGCGAACTACACCGAGGACTATATTCCTGAGTTCCACCTTGAAACAACGTCCGGAAAGAATCCGCTGCTGAGTGGTATTCAGGTCAAGGAATTCTCTAGGGGGGGACGGGATCTTCCGAATGCTGTTCGCGAATTCCAGGCGTCGGGAAAACGATCAGGGTGGTGTGGCGCATTGGAGGGCGGCAAGAAACCAGGTCAGAGTGGAAGACGTATAGCAGGGACGTCGTGGTCACTGGCGCGATGCCAACGAAGAAAGATTCCTACAACATCTTGATGGTCTGATTCTTTCTCGACCATGACGTAGAAGCAGAGTTAATACCGGACCGAGGGGAATCGGGCGGTTCGGCAAGTCCTCGCGTCGACAAACTGTTTTCGGGGCAGCGCGTGATGCGCCACATAGGAGAATAACGATGCAGGACTGGATAACTGACAATCCGATGCACTTTTTGCAGTCGATGAAAACCGCCACGCAGCTGCGTGCGGAAGAATTCATGACCTGCACCACGTGCGAGCAGCAGCCGTGGTTCAGTTTTTTCTTCGATGGCACGGGAAATAATCGAGATCTTGTCTTGCCGCTGAGAAAGTTGTCGCGAGTCAATAGAGAAGGCGTTACGACGGCGTGGTGGCGGTAGACGATGACCGAACGAAGGGTGAGCAATGAGACGCGTGATATGTGGGTTCTTCATAGTGTTGTTGAGCACGATGACTGGGTGCGCCGTCGTTCAGCCAAGTGGCTACGTCGATGCGTCGGCGTGGGGAGCGAACTATACCGAAGACTATATCCATGAATTCTGGATTCAAACGGCTTCGGGGAAAGACACCGGAGTGGGAGGGGTTCAGTTGGCGGAATTCTCGCGAGGTGGGAAGTCTGGAAGCATCTGTTGCTCACTAATGCCGGGCGTCGGCCAGTCGATCAAGGTAGTGTGGCGCGTAGGGGGGCGGCAAGAAACCAGGTCAGAGTGGAAGACGTACAGCAAAGACGTGGCAGTCGCGGGTGCGACGTCGAGCGCGCCTGACGCGATGAATTTTTTGATTGTACGTTTCTTTCCCGGCCACAATATCGAGGCCGAATTCGTTTCTGAATCAGCAGAGTACGATGGCAAGCCAAGTCCCCGAGTAGATCAATTGTTTTATGGGCGCCGAGTCATGCGACAAATGGGAGAATGAAAGTGCAGGACTGGATAACCGACAACCCGATGCACTTCTTGCGGTCGATGAAGACTGCCACGCAGCAGCATGCGGAAGAGTTCATGACCTGCACCACGTGCGAGCAGCAGCCATGGTTCAGCTTCTTCTTCGACGGTACCGAAAACAATCTCAAGAATGATCTACCACGAAAGCAGTTGTCAAATGTCGCACGCCTGTACTTGGGGCACGTTGCTGACGAGAGGCCGCTGATCGTTCCGCTCTACTATCAGGGCGTCGGTACGCCGCTGGACGCAAGCAATCCTGGCTGGTGGGAAAAGATCCGCGATAGCGAGATTATGGGTGGTGGCGTTGGACTGGGTAGCGACGTTCGCTTAGCAAAAGCCGAGGGTGAGCTAAACCTCGCCCTTCGCCGAAACCACAAAGTTAGTCGCATCGATGTCGCGGTGTTCGGATTCTCGCGCGGTGCCACACTCGCCCGGGCGTTCGTGAACCGGCTGCTGAAGAAGTGCACGCTGAAAGACGGCGTGCCGCACTGGCCGTGTCCGACGGCGGTGGACGGCCAGTCGGCACCGCTGCACTTCCGCTTTCTCGGTGTGTTCGATACGGTCGAGTCGGTCGGGCTGCCAGCCCATAACCTTTCCGACATGCGCATGATGGTGCCCGAGCAGGTGGAGCGATGTGTGCACTTCGTCGCCGGCCATGAGTTGCGTGCCTGCTTTCCCGTGACGCCCGTGCGCGGCACGCAGGCATTCTACGAAGAAATCGTATTGCCGGGCGTGCATTCCGATGTGGGCGGCGGCTATCGGCCCGAGGAACAGGCCCGCTCCGACCTGCTCGCCCGCATAGCGCTGAACCGCATGCGCCTTGAGGCAGCAATAAGCGGCGTGCCGTTCACCGCACCAAAGCTCGCCGAGAAGGACGTGTTCGCCCTTTTCGAATATGACGACGACGTCAAGGCGCTGTTCGATGAGTACATGGGCACCGTGAACACAAACGGGACTCTGGAGCAGCAGATCTTCGCGCACATGCGCCTCTACTATGGCTGGTTGAAGGTGCGGTTCAGCGAGCGGCCTTGCGACGTCTACAACGGGGTGTGCTCGGCCGATCCGGAGATCCAGGCCCAACTCGAGCGGATTCAGCAGTTCCACGAGCAAATGCAGATCGACGTGGACACGATGAACTGGCGGGCCTACCTGACGCAGCTGTGGAAGACAGATCGAGGCGAATACGATCGCGTGATCGAAGCGGCCGGTGGTGATCGCCCTCACAACAAGCCGCTGTCCGACGAACAACTGGCTTACTGGAATGTGTGGCTGAACCCACCGACCCTGTCGCCCAACATGATCCGCTTCTTCGATCAATACGTGCACGACTCGCGAGCCGGGTTCCTGCGCATCGACGGTAGCGGGTACCTCAAGCCACGGCAGATCATTGACGTTGAGGGGGCAAGCGTAGCGACAGCCCAATCCGGGACAACGCAACCGTCCGGTTCGATGGCAGAACCCTCGCCAGAGGCTGCGACTGCTTGATTGCGATTTCTGAAGGAAATCAGGTATGGCTGTCAACTTCTCGAAGCTTCCGCCATTGGAACCGATGCCGGAGAATCCGCCGTCGCGCATCGTCTGGACCATCGTGTTCTTCGTCATTGTGATCGCTGGAATATTCATGGTATTGCTTCTCTGGCCCAAGGGCGAGCCGACTCAAACACCGTGGTTCTGGACATGCGTTACCGTGTACCCGCTGGGTATCGCAACCTTCGTTGTCCTTCGGCGCTATAGCGTCTACGAAGGGCGTCGGCTGGACGCCATCGCGTGGAACGACGCCCGCGAAAGCTACGTGAACGATGTGTTTGAGCGGGCCAGCCGACCGCTGGGTGTTCTCGCTTCGACCGTCAGGTTTGCCAGTGAGGCGAAGGACGATGACCTTGGCAGATTGCTGGATGGATCCGTCAAGCTCGAACCGCGGACGGCCCCAGAGTCAGGCGCTCTACCGGTCAATGCGCGCTGGTTCGAGAAGCCGGACAGAGACGAGGGCGGGATGCGTTTCAGGAACGACGACGAGCGCCGCCGGTATGTCCTGGCATGGGCGTTTAGCACTGTGACCGATTCGGTTGCAGAAGCGGTACGTTCGTTGCCGCCGGATTTGGGGGTGAGGGTCCAGTTGCTGCTGGCGGGCATGGTGGACACGGACGAAGCGCTGGCAATCTGGAACAGGCAATGGGCGTGCTCGGACCTGCGCCCGGTTCAGGTCAGGCTCATGCCAGAGCCGTCCGACCTGATGTACGCCGACGCGTGGCTTGACCGGGTCAACCGCAGGCTCGACGAGGAGGCACGGCTTGTCGTTTGCGTGAGACTGAACGCAATTTGTCAGGCGCTCCCTCCTGACGGAAGTGCAGAAGTTGTTGTTGCCCTTCTCGTCGCGCCCGAAGCGGTATGTCAGAAATTTGCACTCGCGCCGATCGCGATGTTCCATCGGCCGAACGGGACAGATGACTGTGCCATAGACGACGCGCTTGCGCGTACCCTGCGATGGGGATGTAGCAAGCCCGCGGACATCAAACGGATCTGGCAGGGCGGCCTCGATGGTGCTGGCGCCAATGCGGTAACCAAAGCTGTCGTCAAGGCAGGTATTGGCGCAAAGGTGGCAGATATCGACTACATGGTTGGCCATGCCGGGCCGGCGGCGCCGTGGTTCGCCGTGGCGTGCGCGGGCAATGGCGCTGTGCAGGATGGTGCGCCCCAGCTTGTTGCGACGGCTGGAAAAACCGGCGTCTGTTTTTCGGTTATGCGAAGTGTCACTTGACGAAGAGGCACCCCGCGAGCGTTCCGCGTGCTAGTCGATTGCGGTGTGGAACACGAGACGATTTATCTCATCAATCTGGAATCACATCATGGTCAGGCGGTACGACATTCTGAAGGGCGACAGGACGACGGCGGATGGCACCGTAGTGGGTGGCGATCCCAAGGACAGGATTGGCGAACACGAGCAGGCCTACGAGAGGGACGAAGTATGGTGTCCTGAATGTCAGTCGACAGGTTACATCGTGTGCGACGGGCCGCGTCAGTCAATGACGGGACCCGATGGCAGGGAAGGCGCACTGAGCGATGACCTGTGCGTGTGCAGGTGTGATCCACCTCCACGTCTGCTTCCATCGCAATACTCATCTTACGTGGATGTTTGAGCGTAGGCCGAAACTGCCGCGGCAGCTTCACTTCCGAGGGCAGGCCACCGGCTTTGCCATCTGGCATTGCAACTTCACCTTCGACTGTAACGAAATATGCTACGCAAGTTCCGGACCGACATTCTGAGCGTCGTCATACTGGTTGTGCTGCCCGGATTGCTGATCTGGTTCAGGGGCGACCCGTGGTTGGGTCTACATTCAGCCGAACGTCGGGCAGGGTGGATCGTCGCTCTTTGTACCGTGTTCGTCGTGCTGTTCCTGTGGTTCAGCTTCGATGAATCTTCGCGACCAGCCATCGCTGCACGGCGGATCCGGTACTGGGTAGCGAAGCAGTTCAGCCCGTCATCAGGGCAGTCTGGCAGCGTGGCATCGGCGGAGGGTTCGCACGCAGCAGACTTGCGTAACAGTCTTCGCGACAGGCACGGATGGCGCTGGCGCTATCACGAGCGTTGGGTGCTCATCACTGGCGACGAACCACTCGTCAAGCGTCTCGCCCCCGGCCTTGTCGCCACCGGCTACCTGATCACCGGCGACACCGTCCTGCTCTACGCGAAGCAGACCACCGACAGACTCGACACCGACTGGCTCAACCAGATTCGCCGCCTGCGCTCCCGCCGGCCGATCGACGCGATCGTGGCAGTGACCCGCAACCGCACGTCGGCGAGGGCTGCGTTCGACGCCGACGAGCTTGCCCAGCGCCTGGCGCGCCACGCCCGCGCACTGCGCTGGGTGGCACCCACCTATCTGGTCAACGTGACGGATTTTGGCACCGAGCCCACGGGTCCGGACGAGGCCATTGGTTTCACGTGGTCGAACGCCTGCGTGAACGCGGACGAGGTCCACACGTCGCTACGCAGCCTCATACGCAATCTCGCCGACACCGGGGTCGAACGCATTGCCCGGGACAATCACGACCGCTACCCGGCCGAACTTTCGCAGCATATCGAGCGGCTAGGTAGCGCCCTGTCGGGACTTGTGGTGCAGACGGCCCGCTCGCGCTACTGGCGCCACGCCGTTCACGGCCTGCTTTTCGCACCGCTATTGAGCGAGCGGGAGCTGGCCCCACCTGCGGCCACGGGTAAAGCCGTCGAAGAGGGGGGAGACGATCCCATCGCTCCACAGCACCGCTCGATCTGGCAGACCGTCGCCGATCACAGCCGAAAAATCCACGGTCGCCGCGTTGGCTTTTCACCGTCGATTCTCGCCGCGTGGATGGCAACAGGCGTGGCCGCCCTCTGGATCGTGGGCACGATGGTGTCGGGCCTGTCGAATCGCGCCACGATCGGCGCAGCACAGGACACGCTCGCGAAACTGTCTGGAACCCTGAGCCCGGCGCAGGGCATGCAGGCACTCGACAGTCTCGACAAGCAGATTGATACGCTCGAGAGCCGTCAGCGCGACGGCGCGCCCTGGACCGCGCGCTTCGGTCTGAATCGCGACAGCGCCGTGCTCGCTGTGCTGTGGCCCGGCTATGAGG